>JAOPWC010000096.1 GCA_025965895.1 Mycobacterium sp. | reverse complement strand
GTGCTCTTCCGATCTCGCCGGCTGGGCCGGTGCCGCGGGCGTGGGTTCCGGAGCCTTCGGCGGTGCGGTTGCGACGCCAGCGCCGTTGGACGACGCGACAGGCGCCCTGGTCGCTCGGGCCGCTCCGTTGCCGGCCGCGGCGGCGGTCTTTCCGCCGCCGAACGACTCGCGCAACCGCCGCGCCACGGGCGCTTCCACGGTCGACGACGCCGATTTGACGAATTCGCCCTGTTCGCTCAGCCGGGCGAGTACTTCCTTGCTGGTGACACCGAGTTCCTTAGCCAACTCGTGCACGCGGGCCTTACCTGCCACTACCTCTCCTGTCTAGAGACGAAGACGGTGGTCGGCCCTCGCCTCGGGTTTAGCTACGACGCATGGTCATCGGGACTTCACGGTGTGCTCATGTTCTTCGCTACCTGTTCTGTTGCCGGGCTCCTCGAGCGCAGTGATATGCCCGACGGCCGCGGATGTGTCCGGTGAACCGGTGATGCGCAGCGCTCGGCCGAAAGCTCGCCGCCGAATCGCTGCGCGAAGACACTGCTGGTTGGGGTGCAGCCAGGCACCCCGCCCCGACAGATTACCTGCCGTATCAACGGTCACAGCGTGCTCGCCATTCCCGGTCGATACGGCCACCACGCGAAGCAGTTCGACGGCCAGCTCTCGCTTGCGGCAACCGACGCACGTTCGCACCGGTCCCTCAGTGCGTCGATGCGCAGAAGCCGAAGTCTCGCGCTGGATCACGGCCTAGTCTAGCGTCACCGCCCGCCCATTCCGAACCACCGGTGCGGTTCAGCTCCCGGGCTGCCCCTGATGCTGCTCCGCATCGCTGCGGATGTCGATCCGCCACCCCGTCAGCCGCGCGGCCAGCCGGGCGTTCTGACCCTCCTTGCCGATGGCCAGCGACAGCTGGAAATCGGGAACCACGACCCGCGCGGCGCGCGCCGCCTCGTCGATCACGTTCACCGACACCACCTTGGCCGGGGACAGCGCGTGGGCCACAAACCGGGCGGGCTCGGGGTCGTAGTCGATGATGTCGATCTTCTCGCCGGACAGCTCGCTCATCACGTTGCGCACCCGTTGGCCCATCGGGCCGATGCAGGCGCCCTTCGCGTTCAGCCCCGGGACGCGGGACGCCACGGCGATCTTGGAGCGGTGGCCCGCCTCGCGGGCGACGGCGACGATCTCCACGGATCCGTCGGCGATCTCGGGAACCTCCAGCGAGAACAGCTTGCGCACCAGGTTGGGGTGTGTGCGCGACAGCGTGATCAGCGGTTCACGAGCGCCGCGGCTCACCCCGACGACGTAGCAGCGCAGCCGGTCGCCGTGCTCGTAGCGTTCGCCGGGAACTTGCTCGGCGGCAGGGATCACGCCCTCCGAGCCCTTGGTCTCGCTGCCCATCCGAACGACCACCAGGCCCCGCGCGTTGGCCCGGGTGTCGCGCTGGATCACGCCGGCCACGATGTCGCCCTCGCGGGCCGAGAACTCGCCGTAGTTCTTCTCGTTCTCAGCGTCGCGCAACCGCTGCAGGATGACCTGCCGCGCGGTGGTGGCCGCGATGCGGCCGAAGCCCTCCGGGGTGTCGTCCCATTCGGTGATCACGTTGCCGTCTTCATCGGTCTCGCGTGCCAGCACCCGGACGATGCCGGTCTTGCGGTCGATGTCGATGTGGGCCTCGGCCTGGTGGCCCTCGGTGTGGCGGTACGCGGTCAGCAGCGCCGACTTGATGGTCTCGACGACCACGTCGACGGAAATGCCCTTGTCGGCTTCGATCGCATGCAGCGCGGCCATGTCGATGTTCATGTGCCGGCCTCCGGGTCCCCGACGCCGGCCAGCTGCAACTCGCGCGGGGGTGGGGACGAAAATTCAACCTGCACAACGGCTTCAGTGACGTCGGCGAGCGGAATCTCCCGCACCGACCAGCCCGCGCGCCCGCCGGCGCGGACCACGAACCGAAGCCGCCCCTCGACGGTTTCGCCGATGCGTCCGGTGATTCGGGACCCGTCGGCCAGGGTCAGCTCCGCTTTACGTCCCCGCGCCCGGCGGAAGTGCTTTTCCCTGGTGAGGGGCCGATCCACCCCGCGCGAGCTGACCTCCAGCACGTACTCCCGCGCGACGGGGTCGGCCTCGTCCAGCAACTTGGATGCCGACTGCGACAGCATCGCGATGGTGTCCAGGTCGAGGGGTTTGTCGCCGTCGGCGATCACGGTGATGCGGGCTGGACGCGCTGCGCCGTCGAGCAGGACGTCTTCGATCTCATAGCCTGCGCGCGCGAACTCGTCATCGAGTAGCTCGATCACCTGTTCCTGCGACGGCAGCCCCGTGGCCACGGCGAGCTCCTCATCTTGAATTGTGCGGCCTGTCTACCCCGCAAACGCGGAGCCAGGTATCCACGATACGCCAGCTGCACGCTCCGACGAGGCGATCGGCGGCTCGGCCTGGGCTGAATCGGATGGCAGGATGTCGCCATGCCCAGCACCATCCGCGCCGTCAGCCGGCGCCGCGTTCTGCTCGGCGCGGCCACGCTGGCCGTCGTTTCAGCGGCAGCCTCCACGTGTGGGTCCCGGCCCGAGCCGCCGAAGGTCGACGACCTGAAGTCCCAGCTGGATCTGGCCCGGCGCGACAGCGAGATGGCGAAGGCGGCCGCCGCGGGAGCCGACTCCTATGCGCCCGCGCTGACCGTCGTCGCCGGCGAGCGCGCCGCCCATGCGAGAGCGTTGTCGCAGGAGATCGCCCGGGCGGCAGGCGCGTCGCCGTCTCCCGCACCGACCCCGAGCCCGAGCCCGACAGCCACCGCGGCGGCGCCGACACCGCCGCCGTCACTGTCGGATGTCACCACGGCGCTGCGCACTTCCGCCGACGGCGCCGCCCAGCTGGCCGCGAAGCTCTCCGGCTACCGTGCGGGCCTGCTGGGTTCCATCGCCGCCTCGTGTGCGGCTTCTGTCACCGTGCCGCTGGCGATCAAGGAGCCGACGCAGTGACCTCTGCGGAGCCGACACCGACCACCACGTCCCGGCCGCAGTCGCCGGACGACGCGGCGCTGGCCGACGCGATCGCCGCCGAGCACGCGACGATCTATGGGTACGGGTTTGTGTCGGCGCACTCGACCGCGGAGATGAACGAGCTGGTCTCGGACTCCCTCAGCGAGCATCGGGCGCGCCGGGAGGCGGCGATCGCGATGCTGGCCGCACGATCGGTGACCGCGCCGACCGCCGCGGTCGGCTATCAGCTGCCGATCACTGTCTCCAACGCCACCGACGCCGCGACCCTCGCGGTGCGGATGGAGTCCGACGACGCCGAGGCGTGGCGCGCGGTGATCGAACACGCGACGACATCCCAGGACCGGACGTTCGCGGTCACCGCGTTGACGCAATGCGCGGTGCGCGCCGCCAACTGGCGGCACGTGCTTCGGGCGTGGCCGCTGACCGTGCCCTTCCCCGGCGGCAACGAGCAGTAGTCAGCCGCCGACCGCGGCGGCGATCTGCGTGGCCGCTTCGTCGACCGGCAGCTGACGGGTCTCGCCGGAGAACCGGTTGCGCAGTTCGACGACCCCGTCGGCCCAGCCCCGACCCACGACGACGATCCACGGCACGCCGAGCAGTTCGGCATCCTTGAACTTCACCCCCGGCGAGGCCTGCCGGTCATCGAGCAGCACCTCGACGCCCATCCGGTCGAGGTCACCAGCCAATTCTGCTGCGCCGGCGCGGGCGGCGGCGTCCTTGTTGGCGATCACCACATGAACGTCGAACGGCGACACCGACGACGGCCAGCGCAGGCCGAGCTCGTCGTGGTGCTGTTCGGCGATCACCGCGACCAGCCGCGACACACCCACACCGTAGGAGCCCATCGTGAGCCGGACCGGCTTGCCGTCCTCCCCCAGCACGTCCGCGGCGAACGCATCCGTGTATTTGCGTCCGAGCTGGAAGATGTGGCCGATCTCGATGCCGCGCGCCGACACCAGCGGTCCGGCTCCATCAGGCGACATGTCGCCGTCGCGCACCTCCGCGGCCTCGATCAGGCCATCGGGTGTGAAGTCGCGCCCGGCGACCAGGCCCACCACATGCCTGCCCGGTTCGTCGGCACCGGTGACCCAGCTCGTGGCGTCCACCACACGAGGATCGACGAGATAGCGTACTGCGTTGGCGTTCAACGCCTTCGGGCCGATGTAGCCCTTGACCAAGAACGGGTACTTCGCGAAGTCGTCGTCATCGAGCAGCGCGTACTCGGCGGGATCCAGCGCGGCACCCAGGCGTTTGTCGTCGATCTCGCGGTCGCCGGGCACACCCACCGCGAGCAACTCCCAGTCAGCCGAGCCGGGCCGGCGGACCTTGAGCATCACGTTCTTCAGCGTGTCGGCGGCGGTGATGGTGCGGCCGAGATCCACTGAGTTGGCCCAGTCGACCAACGTCGCGATGGTGGGGGTGTCGCCGGTGTCGTGGACGACGGGTTCGGGCAATCCGTCGAAGGGCCGCGACTCCGGCCGTGCAGTGACAACCGCCTCCACATTGGCCGCATAGCCCGACTCCACGCACCTCACGAAAGTGTCTTCCCCGATGGGACTCTCAGCCAGAAACTCCTCGGATGCGCTGCCACCCATTGCGCCCGACACCGCGGAGACGATCACATACCGCACGTCCATGCGGTCGAACATCCGGTGGTAGGCCTCACGGTGGGCGTAGTAGGCGGCCTTGAGGCCCTCGTCGTCGACGTCGAAGGAGTAGGAATCCTTCATGATGAACTCGCGGCCGCGCAGGATGCCCGCCCGCGGCCGGGCCTCGTCGCGGTATTTCGTCTGGATCTGGTACAGCCGCAGCGGGAAATCCTTGTAGGAGCTGTATTCACCCTTGACAGTCAGCGTGAACAGCTCTTCGTGGGTGGGGCCGAGCAGGTAGTCGGCGCCGCGGCGGTCCTTGAGCCGGAACACCCCGTCGCCGTACTCCGTCCAGCGGTTGGTCGTCTCGTACGGGGCACGCGGCAGCAGCGCCGGAAACAGGATTTCCTGCCCGCCAATCGCATTCATTTCCTCCCGGATGATGCGCTCGATCCTGCGCAGGACCCGCAGACCCAGCGGCAGCCAGGTGTACAGCCCCGGCGCGACTGGGCGGACGTAGCCGGCGCGGATCAGCAGCTTGTGGCTGGCGACTTCGGCGTCGGCGGGATCCTCGCGCAACGTGCGCAAGAACAGCTCGGACATGCGGGTGATCACAGCGGGCTAGCTTATCGACCGTGCAAAACCGCACGCTCGGCGCTGAACAACCGGGCAGGATACGGTTTGGACCACATCGACGGGGCCTGGAGCGTCCCAGCCACCACCCGACGTCCCGGCAGCCACACCCGCCACGTCAGCACCGCCAAGCATCCTGATGCGAGCCGAGAAAACGACACCGTATGAGATATCGCCTCTTCAGGCCCAGCATCAGAACCCTCAGGACTCGGCACCGGTCACTCAGCAGACGCCTAGAGCTCCCCGGCCTCAACGGCATCACGGGTTTGCTGGGCCGCGGCGATCTGGCGGGCCGAGAAGCCTATCCAGAACGAGGTGACACCGACGAGTATCGCGATCGCCGCTACCCACAGCAGTGAGTAAGTGTAGCCGTGCCCCAGCGCGTCGAGCTGGCGGGAGTTCATGTCTTTCACCGGACCCGTCGTCCCGCCGAGATACAACGTGCGCGACGTCTGCACGGCCTGAATGAACACCAGCACCAGTGGGCCACCGAGGTTCTGCACCATCAGCGTGATCGCCGACACCGGACCGATCTCCAACGGCCCCACCTCCGCGACGGCACACAGCGGCAGGATCACGGAGATCACCCCGATCCCGAAACCGCCGACCACGATCGGCCCGAACAGGTCCGGGAAGTACGGGATGTGCCGGGTCAGCGTCGAGCCGTAGAGCATGGCTCCCAGCACGAGAAGACCGCCGCCGATGATCAGCCAGCGCGGCGCGACCTGCGGCGCCAGCCGGGCGGCCAGGACGTTACCCGCGCCCAGCGCGATCGCGAACGGGATGAAGCAGATGCCGGCCCTCAGCGCGGAGTAGCCGAGCACGTCCTGGACGAGCAGCCCGATCATCACGGTCAGCGTCAGCAGCACCCCGCCGGCCAGAAACAACGAGACGAACGTCATCACCCGGTTGCGGTTGTCGAACACCGAGAACGGCACCAGTGGGTTTTGAGCGGTGCGTTCCACGATGAGGAACGCGACGAAGAAGACCGCCGCGGCCACCGCGGCGCCGATCACAAACGGGTCGACCCAGCCTCGCGGCGGGCCCTGGGTGAACACCAGCACGGCCGCGGTGCAGCCCAGGGTCGCCAGCAGCGCGCCGGTGATGTCGAGCTTGAGCCGCTCGTGACGGGTCTCGGCCAGCCTGCCTACGGCGATCCAGGTGATCACGATCCCGATCGGCACGTTGATCAGGAAGGCCAGCCGCCACGACACCACGGTGAGAGCGCCGCCGAGCACCAGGCCGAGCACCGAGCCGACACCCTGCATGGCGGCCGAGACCGCCATCGCGCGATTGCGGGCGAGTCCGACGGCATAGGTGGTGGCGATCAGCGCCAACCCCGTCGGTGCGGAGACGGCGGCTCCCACACCCTGCACGGCGCGGGCCACGATCAGCGTGATCGGGTCGGTCGCCATCCCGCACACCGCCGAAGCGATGGTGAACAACCCGACACCGGAGATGAACGCCCGCTTGTGCCCGATGGCGTCGCCCACCCGACCGCCGAGCAGCAGCAGCCCGCCGAAGGTCAGCACGTAGGCGGTGATAACCCAGCTCTTGGCCGCGTCGGACATGTCGAGTTCGGCCTGCATGTGCGGCAGCGCGACGATCACGATGGTGCCGTCGAGCGTGGACATCAGCTGCATGCCGGTGATCGCGACGATCGCGATACCGATGACGCTGGAGGCCAGTGGCTTCGACGCCCGCTGGGTACGCCGCGCCGACAACATGTGTGCCTACCCTACCGAGGCGTAACCCGGCCCCGGATCCGGCGGTGTGCTCTAGAGCTGTCCGGCGTCCAGCGCGTCCTTGACTTCCTGCGCATGGGCGACTTCCTCGGCCGAGTAGCCGATGAGCAGCGCCGCACCGCCGACGATGACGGCCACCCCGGCGACCCACAGCAGCCCGTAGGTATAGCCCTGGTCCAGGGCGTGCAACTGGTGGCTGTTCATGAACTTGACCGGCCCTGTCGTGCCGCCCAAATACAGCGTGCGCGAGGTGATGACGGCTTGAATGATCGCCAGAATCACCGGGCCGCCGAGGTTCTGCAGCATCAGCGCGATCGCCGAGACCGGGCCGATCCGGTCGAATCCGACGCCCGCGATCGCCGACACGGTCAGCGGAACGACGATCATGCCGATTCCGAGGCCGCCGACGACGATCGGCACCACCAGGTCGGGGAAGTACGGGATGCCGCGGTTCAGCGTCGACCCGTACACCATCGCGGCCAGCACGAGCACGCCGCCGGCGATGACCAGCACGCGCGGCGGGAACAGCGACACCAGATGCGAGGAGACGCCGAGACCGATGCCCAGGGCGATCACGAACGGGATGAAGCCGACCCCGGCGCGCAGTGCGCTGTAGCCCATGATGTCCTGCACGTAGAGCGCGATCAGCACCGTTAACGTGAACATCACGCCGCCGGCAAGGAAGATCGCCGCGAACGTGGCGAGCCGGTTGCGGTCCCGGAACAGGTCGAACGGCACCACCGGATTGTTCGCGGAGCGCTCGACGAACGCGAACGCGACGAGGAAGACCAGCCCGGCGATGCCGGAGCCGACCGTGACCGGCGAGAGCCAGCCGCTCTCCGGGCCCATGGAGAACGCGAACACGGCCGCAGTGCAGCCGAGAGTGGCCAGGATCGCGCCCGTCGCGTCCAGCTTCATCGGCTCGCGGTGGGTCTCCACCAGCGTCGTGTAGGCCAGATAGATCATCAGCAGGCCGATCGGCACGTTGACCAGAAAGGCCATCCGCCACGACACCTCGGTGAGCGCACCGCCGACGATCAGGCCCATCACCGAGCCGATGCCGGTCATCGCCGCGAAAATCGCCGTGGCGGCGTTACGGGCGGGCCCCTTCGGGAACGTGGTCGCGATCAGAGCCAGCGCGGTCGGTGACGCGATCGCCGCGCCCACACCCTGCAGCAGCCGCGCGATCACCAGCGTCGCCTCATTCCAGGCGGCACCGCACAGGATCGAGGCGATCGTGAACAGCACGACGCCGACGATGAATGTCCGCTTGCGGCCGATCGTGTCGCCTAGGCGGCCGCCCAGCAGCATCAGGCCGCCGAACGTGAGCACGTAGGCGGTGATCACCCAGCTGCGGCCGGCGTCGGACAGATCGAGCTCGTTCTGGATCTTCGGCAGGGCGACGATGGCGACGGTGCTGTCCATCGTGGCCAGCAGCTGCATGCCGCCGATCGCCACGACCGCGGCGATGAACCGCCGTGACGGCAGCCAGCTCGGGTAGTACCTGCGCTCGGTGGTGGGAAGGCCGCCGCCGTGGATCGCGGGGTCGCGACGGATGGCAGCCCGCTCCGCATCATTAAGAGCAGTCATAGGGGGCTACCTTACAGCCTTCTTATCGTTTCTTTAACTCGCCGAATCCCGCGACAGTCCCGATCACGATGATCGCGGGAGGTCGAATGCCCTCCTCACGGATGCGCTGCGGCGCGTCAGCAAGCGTCGCGCGCAGTGAGCGTTCTGCTGCCGTGCTGCCGTTCTGGACGACCAGCACCGGCGTATCCGCAGGTCGGCCACCACGAAGCAGCGCATCCGCGAACTGCTCAATGCGCTCGACCGCCATCAGCAGCACAATCGTCCCCGACATCGCGGCCAACGCATTCCAATTCACTAACGATTCGGGGTGCTCGGGCGGAACATGACCGCTGACCACCACAAACTCGTGCGTCACCGAGCGGTGGGTGACCGGGACGCCGGCCAGCGCGGGCACCCCTATGGCACTTGTCACACCCGGCACCACCGTGACGGGGACGCCGGCGTCGACGCAGGCCAGTACTTCCTCGTAGCCGCGGGCGAAGACGAACGGGTCACCGCCTTTGAGCCGGACGACGAACTTGCCCGCCTTGGCCCGCTCGATCATCGCCGCGTTGATCGCGTCCTGGGCCATCGCGCGGCCGTACGGGATCTTCGCCGCGTCGATCACCTCGACGTGCGGAGGCAGCTCGGCGAGCAACTCGGGTGGGGCCAGCCGGTCGGCGACGACGACGTCGGCGTGCGCGAGCAGCCGACGACCCCTCACGGTGATCAGCTCCGGGTCGCCCGGCCCGCCCCCGACGAGTGCGACGCCGCCGCGAACGACATCGGGTGTATCGACAGTGATGACGCCCTGCTGGAATGCCTCGTGGATGGCCGATCGAATCGCCGCGGAACGGCGGTGCTCGCCGCCGGCGAGCACGCCGACCGCGAGGCCTTCGTACTCGAATGACGCCGGGGTCACTGCCGTTCCGTCGCGGGCGATGTCGGCGCGCACGCAGAAGATGCGGCGGGCCGCCGCCTCGGCAACGACCGCCGCGTTGACTTCCGGGTCGTCGGTCGCTGCGATCGCATACCAGGCACCGTCGAGGTCGCCGTCGCGATAGTCGCGAAGCGACAACATGATTCCGCTCATTCCCTCCACCGCCGGGGTGGCGGCGCGGGTGATGAGGTGGATGTCGGCGCCGCTGGCGACAAGCAGCGGCAGCCGGCGCTGTGCGACCGATCCGCCGCCGATCACGACGACCTTCTTGCCTGCCAGCCGCAGCCCGACCAGGTAGGCGTTCTCGCTCACCGGGCGAGCCTCGATCCAGCGGCATGAGCGACGAAGCGTGCCACCGCGTCCGGCGCGGCGGCGGGATGGGTGTGCAGGTACGACGCGTGCACGTTGCGATACACGGCGCCGTCGCGCACGGCAGGCACATCGCGGCCGCGGTAGACCCACGCCGGCGGGTAGGTGTCCGCGAACATGACTGCGGTGCGGTGGAATTCATGTCCGACTATCCGATCACCGGTGGCGTGCAGCGACGAGTCGGTGACCGCCACCGCGTCGTGGTAGCGCAGGGTCAGGCGGTCGGTAAATCGCGCCGATCCCGCGAGCACGCCGCACATCGGATGCCCGTCGAGGTCGGAGACCAGATAAGTCAGCCCGGCGCATTCGGCCTGCACCGGCGCGCCGGCCGCCGCGAGGTTGCGGAGTTGTTGGCGCAGGGCGTCATTTGCGGACAGCTCGGCGGTGAACTGTTCCGGGAAGCCACCGGGCAGCACCACCGCGGCGGTATCCTCGGGCAGCGGGTCGGTGAGCGGGTCGAACGCAACGAGGTCGGCTCCCGCGGCGCGCAGCAGTTCGCTGTGCTCGGCGTAACCGAAACTGAAGGCCTTGCCCGCGGCCATCGCCACGGTCACGGAGCCACCGCCCGGCTTGGCAACGGCAGGCTCCCACGGCGCGTCGGTCACGTGGCTACCGGCGGCGGCGACCACCGCCGCGAGGTCGACGTACCGGCGGACCAGCGCAAACATCGCCTCGACGGCGTCGCAGGCAAGCCGGCCGTGCTCAACCGCGGTGACGAGCCCTAAATGCCGTGACGGGATGGTTACTTCGTCGGCCCGTGGGATGGCCCCCAGGACCACGGTTCCCGCCTGCTCGCACGCCTCGCGCAGCACCTGCTCATGGCGGGGTGAACCGACGCGGTTCAATATCACCCCGGCAATGCGAGTGCCGGTGTCGAACGTCGAAAAGCCGTGCAGCAGCGCGCCGATGCTGTGGCTCTGGCCGCGCGCGTCGACGACCAGGATCACCGGTGCGCCGAGCAGCCGCGCGAGATGGGCGGTTGAACCGGTGGCCACGCCGACGGCGTCTGGGTCGATGCGCCCGTCGAACAGGCCCATCACACCCTCGACCACCGCGATATCGGCGCCCGCACAGCCGTGCCGGTACAGCGGCCCGATCAGCTGCTCTCCGACCAGCACGGAGTCGAGGTTGCGGCCGGGACGTCCGGCGGCGAGCGTGTGGTATCCGGCATCGATGAAGTCGGGCCCGACCTTGAACGGCGCCACCGTGTGACCGGCGCGCCGCAATGCACCGATCAACCCCGTTGCGACCGTGGTCTTTCCGCTGCCCGACGAGGGTGCGGCGATCACCACGGCCGGCGCGTTCACGCTCCCCCTTCGGTCGCGTTCACTCCGTTCACCACTCCCAGCCTTCGGTCGCGTTCACTGCGTTCACCACTCCCAGCCTTCGGTCGCGTTCACTCCGTTCACCACTCCACGCCCTTCTGGCCCTTGCGCCCGGCATCCATCGGATGTTTGACCTTGGCCATCTCGGTGACGAGATCGGCGGCATTCAGCAGCGGTTCAGGGGCGTCGCGGCCGGTGATCACGACGTGCTGGGTGCCCTGGCGGCCGGTCAGGGTGGCGACGACTTCGTCGACGTCGACCCATCCCCAGTTCAGCGGATATGTGAACTCGTCGAGCACGTAGAAATCGTGGCGCTCAGCGGCAAGCCGGCGCGCGATCTCGGCCCAGCCGTCGGCGGCCGCCGCGGCGTGGTCGTCATCGCTGCCGGCCTTGCGCGCCCACGACCACCCCGCGCCCATCTTGTGCCACTCGACGGGGCCGCCGATACCGTGGTCGTCGTAAAGCCGGGCCAGTTCCCGGAATGCGGCCTCCTCCCCCACTTTCCACTTGGCGCTCTTGACGAACTGGAACACCGCGATGTCGAACCCCGCGTTCCAGGCCCTCAGGGCCATCCCGAACGCGGCCGTCGACTTGCCTTTCCCCGCGCCGGTATGCACGGCCAGTAGCGGGGCATGACGGCGGCCCCGCGTGCTGAGCCCGTCGTCGGGTACGGTGACCGGCCTGCCCTGCGGCATCGTGACCCTCCTTGCTCAGGCGGCGGCGCGAACGATGCCGGTGAGGCTGTCGGCGCGCAACTGCGCCAGCCGCACGGACGGGGCGCCCAGATAGCCGGCGAGCTCCTGAGCCAGGCCGAGCCGCACCCACGAAGTCTCGCAATCGATCACGACCGCGGCTGTCCGCGCGGCCGCCAGCCGCCGCCCGGCAACCCGGGCGCGGCCCAGCGGGTCCGGGCCGCCGGTCGCGCGGCCGTCGGTCAGCACGACGACCAGGCAGCGGCGCGCCGGGTCGCGCACCCGCTCGCGGGTCACCATGTCGCGGGCGGCCAGCAGCCCTTCGGCGAGCGGTGTCGTGCCACCGATGTCGAATTGCGCCAGCCGCGCCGATGCGATGTGCACCGACGACGTCGGCGGCAGCAGCACCCGGGCGCTGTTGCCACGGAACACGATCACCGCGACCTTGTCGCGTCGCTGGTAGGCGTCACGCAGCAGCGACACCGTCGCGCCGCTGACGGCGGCCATCCTGTCCCGCGCGGCCATCGAGCCCGACGCGTCGACCAGGAAGATCACCGTATTGCTTTCCCGCCCTTCACGTATCGCGCGGCGGACATCGTCGGCCGCTACCCGGGGCGGGCCCGGCCGGTCGGCTCGCCGCGCCGCGGCCAGCACCGTGCCGAACAGATGCACACCGAATCCGTCTGTCGGGTGCGCCGATATCGGGCTGCCGTGGCGGTTGCGGGCGCGCGACCGGCGGCCGGGCGCACCGTCGCCGACGCCCGGCACGGTCAGCACTCTGGTGCGGAACGGCGCGAGCGGCGGATCGCTGCGTCGTGGAACACCGTCCGAATGTGATTGCGGCGCTGTGCTTTCCGCTGACACACCGCCGCCGGGCGGATCGGGCTCGGGATCCGGCTCGCTGTCACGGGCTTGTGCCAGGGCCTCGTCCAGTCGCTGCGGGTCAAGCCCCGGCTCGTCGAAGGGGTCGCGGCGGCGCCGGTGCGGCAGGGCCAGCTCGGCGGCGACACGAATGTCCTCCTCCCCGACGGCGCCGGCTCCCCGCCACGCGGCGTGCGCGGCAGCCGCGCGCGCCACCACCAGGTCCGCCCGCATCCCGTCGACGCCGAACGCCGCACACAGCGCCGCAATCCGCCGTAGTTCCGTGTCGGGAAGCTCGACCCCGCCCACCGCCGCGCGGGCGACCGCGATGCGGCGCGCCAGGTCCTCGTCGGCCTGCACGTATCGCGCGGCGAAGGCGGCGGGGTCGGCCTCGAAGTTCATGCGCCGGCGGATCACCCGGGCACGCTCGTCGACGTCGCGCGACGCCCGCACGTCGACGGTCAGCCCGAACCGGTCGAGCAGCTGCGGACGCAGCTCCCCTTCCTCGGGGTTCATCGTGCCGACCAGCATGAATTGTGCGTCGTGTGTGTGCGACACGCCGTCGCGTTCGATGTGCACCCGGCCCATCGCCGCCGCGTCGAGCAGCACGTCGACGAGGTGATCTCCCAGCAGGTTGACCTCGTCGACGTACAGCACACCACCGTGCGCCTGGGCCAACAACCCGGGCGTGAATACGTGCTCACCGTCGCGCAGGACACGCTGCAGGTCGAGCGACCCGATCACCCTGTCCTCGGTGGCGCCGATCGGCAGCTCAACGAGCCGGCCGGCCCCGTCGAAACGCGACAGCACTGCGGCCAACCCGCGCACCGCGGTCGATTTCGCGGTGCCCTTCTCGCCGCGGATGAGCACGCCGCCGATCTCGGGCCGCACCGCGCACAGCACCAATGCCAGCCGCAGTTGGTCGTGGCCGACGATCGCGCTGAACGGGTATTCGGGCGTCACGGTGCCTCGTCGGGGCGCCGGGCCAGAGCCGGACGGCCGGCGACGTTCGAGCCGGACCGCACCATGGGCACGTGCGGGACGCCGTCCTCGACGAACTCGTCGCCTGCCCGCACGAAGCCGTGCCGCGCGTACATCTTCTCCAGGTAGGTCTGCGCGTCGATCCGGCACGGGTAATCGCCGACGTCGGCCAGCGCGGCCTGCAGCAGCCGGGTGGTGTGGCCGTGGCCGCGCGCGGTCCGGCGGGTGCACAGCCGGCCGAGGCGGAACGCCTTCTCGCCACCGGCGTGCTCCTCCATCAGCCGCAGCGTGGAGATCACCTCGCCGCCCGGACCCTCCAGCCAGAAGTGGCGGGTCTCGGTGAGCAGGTCGCGCCCGTCGAGTTCCGGGTACGGGCAGGCCTGTTCGACCACGAACACCTCAACCCGCAATTTGAGGAGCTCATAGAGCGTCGACGTGTCCAGGTCCTTGGCCCAGGAGCGGCGCAACGCCACTGTCATGCAGTGACCGCCGTAGCCGGATCCGCCGGCCTGGTCGCGGAATCGTCCGATTCGCCCGCCGCCTGCGCGGCGTCGTAGCCGATCGCGGCGGGGGCGCCCAGGCCGAGCACCCTGGTGCCCCACTCCCACACTTCCTCGAACAGCCGTGGCTCGTCGGACAGCTTGGTGCCCAGCGACGGCACCGTCTCCTTGAGCTTGGGGCGCCACGACTCGTAGCGGTCGGGGAAACACCGCTCGAGCACGTCGAGCATCGCGGGCACCGCCGTCGATGCGCCCGGCGAGGCGCCCAGTAGGCCGGCGATGCTGCCGTCGGACGCCGAAAGCACGGTGGTGCCGAACTCGAGCACGCCCCTGCCCTTGACCGGCCGGATCACCTGCACCCGCTGACCGGCCTCAATGGTCTCCCAGTCGGATTCCCTTGCCGACGGCGCGAACTCGCGCAGCGCGTCTACGCGGTCGGCTTCCGACATCAGCAGCTGTCCGACCAAATAGTTCACCAGGCTCATCTGGGTCACGCCGACCGTGATCATCGACGGCAGGTTTTTCAGGTTGATCGAGGCCGGCAGGTCGGTGAAATGGCCCTGCTTCAAGAATTTCGGGGTCCACCCGGCGAACGCGCCGAACAACAGCCACGACTTGCCGTTGATGATGCGCGCGTCCAGGTGCGGCGCCGACATCGGCGGCGCGCCGAGCGACGGGACGCCGTAGACCTTGGCGCGGTGCGCCGCGGAAAGCTCCGGGGTCGACGTGCGCAGGAACTTGCCGCCGACCGGGAAGCCGCCGAAGCCCTTGACCTCCGGGATGCCCGACTTCTGCAGCAACGGCAACGCCTCGCCGCCGGCGCCGATGAACACGAAATTCGCGTTGATCGTGCGTCTGAGGCCGGTGCGGTTGTTGCGCACCTTCACCGTCCAGGTTCCGTCCGACTCGCGGCTCAGATTGCGAACCTCGTGTCCGAACAACGCCTCGGTGCCGGTGCGGACCCCGTAGCTGATCAGCTGCTTGGTGAGCGAACCGAAGTCGACGTCGGTGCCGTCCTGGGTCCAGTTCAGCGCGACAGGAACGGAGAAGTCGCGGTGGGCGGCCATCAGCGGCAGCCGGCGGGCGAACTCGTCCGGGTCGTCGATGAACTCCATCGCCGCGAACAGCGGGTTGTGCACCAGGGCCTCCCGACAGCGGCGCAGATAGTCGACCCGGTCGGCGCCGTGCACGAAGCTGACATGCGGGACCGGGTTGAGGAAGCTGCGCACCTCGGTGAGCACCCCGTTCTCCACGGCGTGGGCCCAGAACTGCCGCGACACCTGGAACTGCTCGTTGACGGTGACGGCCTTGGTGATGTCGATGGACCCGTCGGGCAATTCGGGGGTGTAGTTCAACTCGCACAGCGCGGAGTGGCCGGTGCCGGCGTTGTTCCATGGATCGCTGCTCTCGGCGGCCGCACCGTCAAGGCGTTCGATCAGGGTGATGGACCAGTCGGGTTCGACGAGCCGCAGCAAGGCGCCGAGCGTGGCGCTCATGATGCCGGCTCCGACGAGCACAACGTCGGTTTTTTCTACGTTCGGGTCTGACACCGCTTCGTTCGTCCTTCGCGCTTGGGCGGGCCGTGCACCTGATGCTCTCGCGCTTCCGGCTCATCTAGATTCATGCTCTTCGCGCAAGCGGCCCACCGGTGACGGCATTACCGGTCCCCAGATTATCCCGCTCCCGCAGTGCTCGGCCGTCGACGTCGTCCCGCGGCCGCCGCGACGTTGGACGTAATCTATGTCGCGTGACGCCAACCTGGCAGCCCGACGTTCTCGCCGGCTACTGGCAGCGCACAATGCCGCTGGGCCGGGACCCCGACGGCGAGGGTGAGATCGTCACAACCCTGATTCGCCGCGGAGAGGTTTCTGCGCACGCCCGTCCCGCTGTCCTGGTGGTGCACGGCTTCACCGACTACTTCTTCAACACCGAGCTGGCCGACCAGTTTGCCGCTCGTGGCTTCGCCGTCTACGCGATCGACCTGCATAAATGCGGGCGGTCGTGGCGCGAGGGCCAGACCCAGCACTTCACCACCGATTTGAAGCGCTACGACACCGAGCTGGACTGGGCGCTGGCGACGATCGCCGAAGAGACCGGCGGGCGGGAACCGGGGATCGACACAGCCGCCGGGACGGCGGATCCGCCCATCCTGGTGTACGGCCATTCGGCGGGCGGGCTGATCGTCACGCTGTGGCTGGACAGACGGCGCCGGGGTGTGGCGAAGCCGGGCAGAGTCGGCGGCCTTGTGCTCAACAGCCCGTGGTTCGACTTGCAGGGGCCGGCGATCCTGCGCAGCGCCGGCACCGCGGCAATCTTGGCGTTGGCCCAGGTCGGCGGCAAACGGGTGATTTCGTTGCCCTATGAGCCGACGTACGGGATCGGGCTGCACCGCGACTTCGGCGGCGACTTCGACTACAACCTGCAGTGGAAGCCCGTCGGCGGCTTTCCGGTGACGTTCGGGTGGATCAACGCGATTCGTCGCGGGCACGCCACGTTGCACCGCGGCCTCGACGTCGGCGCGCCCAACCTGATCCTGCGTTCCGACCACAGCATTCCCGGCAACAGCGACCCGGTGACCGCCCAGCACGGTGACGCTGTGCTCGACGTCACACACATCGCGCGGTGGGCCGGCTGCGTGGGCAACCGCACCACGATCGTGCCGATCGCCGACGCGAAACATGACGTATTCCTGTCGATGCCCGGGCCGCGTGAAGCGGCCTACCGTGAGCTGGGCGCGTGGCTGGACTGGTACGCCGCGTCGCTTCACGATGCCGCCGGGGCCGGGCGGGGCTCATGACGCACTACGACCTGGCGATCATCGGCACCGGTTCGGGCAACTCGATCCTCGACAAGCGCTACAGCGACAAGAAAATTGCGGTCTGCGAGCAGGGCATCTTCGGGGGGACCTGCCTCAACGTCGGCTGCATTCCGACCAAGATGTTCGTCTACGCCGCCGAGGTCGCCGAAAGCGCCCGCGATTCAGCACGATTCGGTGTCGATACGCGGATCGAGGCGGTCCGCTGGCCCGACATCGTGTCGCGGATCTTCGGCCGCATCGACCCGCTGTCGGCCGGCGGCGAGAACTACCGCAAGGCATCACCCAACGTCACGGTGTATGACCGGCATGTCCGCTTCGGCCGGGTCAGGCCCGACGGCCGCTACACGCTGCGGGCGGACGGCGCCGAGGAGTTCACCGCTGACCAGGTGGTGATCGCCGGGGGCTCGCGCGCGGTGGTTGCACCCGCGGTCGCCCAGTCCGATGTGGACTTTCACACCAGCGACACGATCATGCGGCTGCCTGAGCTGCCCGAACACCTGCTCATCATCGGTGGCGGTTATGTGGCAGCCGAATTCGCGCACATCTTCTCATCGCTGGGCACCCACGTCACGCTGGTGATCCGCGGCAGTGCGCTGCTGCAAGGGCACGACGACACGATCACGATGCGATTTACCGACATCGCCGCGAAGAAATGGGAGATCCGCAATCACCACAACGTGGTGCAGGCCAGGCGCGACGGCTCGTCCATCGTGTTGACGTGTGACAACGGGTCCACGGTGCGCGGCGACGCGCTGCTGGTCGCCACCGGGCGGGTCTCCAACGGCGATCGGCTGGATGCTGAGCTGGCCGGCATCGACGTGCGGCCCGACGGACGAATAGTCGTCGACGACTACCAGCGGACCACGGCCCGCGGCGTCTTCGCGCTCGGCGACGTGAGCTCGGACTATCAGCTCAAGCACGTCGCCAACCACGAGGCCCGCGTGGTGCGTCACAACCTGCTGCAGGACTGGGACGACCTGGACTCTATGGCGACCTCCGATCACCGTTACGTGCCGTCGGCGGTGTTCACCGACCCCCAGATCGCCAGCGTCGGGCTTACCGAAAACCAGGCGATGGCGCAGGGTTACAAGTTCAAAGTGAAGGTGCAGGACTACAGCGACGTGGCCTTCGGATGGGCGATGGAAGACACCACCGGGATCGCGAAGATCATCGTCGACGACGACACCGGTCTGATTCTCGGCGCGCACCTGATGGGCCATCAGGCGTCATCGCTGATTCAGCCGGTGGTGCAGGCGATGAGCTTCGGGTTGCCTGCCGTCGACATGGCGCGCGGCCAGTACTGGATTCATCCGGCGCTGCCCGAGGTCATCGAGAACGCGTTGCTCGCGCTGTGCGGCGAGCCACCGTGGCCGCCCTCGCGGCGGCACTAATACTCATCTACTCATCGCCACACGGCGAACGGAGCATGTACACCTGCGCCGATCGACCGCTTGTTGAAGTGTGCCCGACGGGACACAGCCAAACATCCTCGAGCAGCCGCACGCGCCCGAACGCGAGCAGCGCTCATTTCATCTGAGGTGGCGCTCGAGAGCGGGCTGTCCCGGGCCGCTGAGCTCACGGAGGGCATCGCAACGGCCATTGCCGTCAGCAGTGCTTCTCCGGTGCCGCTTTGCCGCCCAGTCACACCCACCGCGTCACCTACCGCAGCGACGCGGTGAACCGGGCAGGGCTCGCGGACGTGGACATGGAAACCGGGGCCGCCTGCGCGTCGCGGCCATCTCGTCCCCGAGTTCTCCATTCCGGACAGGACCGGGGGCTGCGGGCTTCCAGCTAACCGGTAGCGCACAGGACCGCGGGCCGGAACAACAAATGGCGGCTGGCGCCGACGACATATCAGGCGCCGGCGGCGATTCTCAAATTGGTGACCTTTTCACAAAGGGGTGAGGCATGTCGCAGGCGCTGATGAACAAGACGCAGCGGTCGGCGTCGGCCTACGGTTCGCGCCCGCCACAGACCGCAGTGCCGCCGCGCGGCCCACTCAAGGGCGCTTGCGCGCTGGTCCGCAGGATCAGTCGCGCCGCGATGGTGCAGGCCTACGAAGCGGGGCTGATGGCGTCGGTAGCCGCGACGGTGCCGTTGCAACTCTTCGGCGCCGGATCTGATCCGGGCTGTGGTGCGCCGCCGCCGCCGGTTCAGGCCGCCCTCGGGGCCACCGGGCGTCCGGTGCTGCTTGTACACGGCTTCGGGGGGACAAAGTCAAGCTGGTCTCACCTCGCGCAAAACCTCAGAGCCCGGGGCCTGACCTTCGACGCGATCACCTATGCGCCGTTCGGAACCTCGATAGAGCAGCTCGCAGAACGGCTCGCCGCGGAGGTTGACCACATGTTGTCGCGAACCGGCGCGGACAAAGTGCATCTGGTCGGCCACAGCCTGGGCGGGGTCGTGATCGCACAGGCGCTCGCAAGCGGTCGCCTCAGGGGAAAAGTCGACACGGTGGTCACCCTCGGGTCACCGTTCGGGGGTTCGCCATGGGCACATCTAATGCCGTTCGGCGCGATAATCAGGGCCCTGCGGGAGGGTTCGCCACTGTTGCGCCGACTGGCGTCCGCGCCTGCGCCGGACGGCGTCCGGTGGTTCGCGTTCACCGCCACATTCGACATGGTCGTGCCCGGTCTGCGGTCGGTGCCGACGCACGCCGAAGTGGAGACCGTCAGGGTTGGCGGCGTCGGCCACCTCGGGATGCTCCTGAGCGAACAGGTGGTCGGCCGAATCGTGGAGGCGTTGCCCGCGTAGGGCAGGCCCGGGCACACCTGCGGTGGCGCGAAGACTCGCCCGGTGCGCCGCCTGCCCGGACAGTAAATTCACGGACGGATTAACGGACGGCAACGACCCCGGCCCAGCGACCCCCGCGGTGACCGAACCCGGCACCGAAGGCGTTGTCAGCGGCATCCGGTCGGCTTAATGCCCCCAACGATCCATGCGAGGATGCCCCGCCAACAGGTGGCCCCCGGATGAAACCTGCGGGTGCCGACCGACTCGAAGCCCCGCGTCTCAGGGTGTGAGCGTTCAATAAGACAGTGGTGGTCCTTCAGCGGCGGGAACGACCGGCCGATCGCATTGCTGATCGCCGGGTGCGGCGGCACCTGAGCGGTGACTCGCATCGCCTGACGGCGATCGGGGGTCTTGCGGCGTTGTCGTTGGACGCATTGTCCAGCGTCGCTTACGGTCCCGAAGCGATCGTGCTGGTCCTGGTCAGCGCGGGTGCGGCAGCGGTCCGGTGGACATTGCCGATCTCGGCGGCGATCACCGTGCTGCTGCTGGTTTTGGTGGTCTCCTACCGCCAGGTGATCGCGGTCCACCCGAACGGCGGCGGCGCCTACGCGGTGGCCAAAAAGGACCTCGGCCGAACCGTCAGCCTGCTGGCGGCGGCGAGCCTGGTCGTCGACTACGTGTTGACCGTTGCCGTCAGTCTGGCCGCCGGCGCGGCCAGCATGGGCAGCGTGTTTCCGGCACTGTCCCACCACTTGCTGCTCGTGACGATGATCGGGCTTGCCCTGCTCACCGCCGTCAACCTGATCGGGATCGCCGAGTCGGCCAAGGTGCTGATGGGGCCGGCCATGGTGTTCATCGCCAGCATCCTGGCCATCATCGTCGTCGGGCTGATGCGTCCGCATCCGGTGGCCGTTATCGGTGCCGACCCCGGCCCGTTCCGTCCGACCGAGGCCTTGGGGCTGGTGCTGATTCTCAAAGCCTTCGCGGCCGGATGCTCCTCGCTGACAGGTGTCGAGGCAATCGCCAACGCGGTCCCCGAATTCCGGACACCCTCGGTCAAGCGGGCCCAACACACGGAGGTCGCGCTGGGAGTTCTGCTGGCGGCGATGCTGCTGGGCCTGGCCGCGTTGATCCGATTGCACCAGGTCACACCTCGCCGCGATGTCACACTGCTGGCGCAGCTCTCCGCGGGAGCGCTCGGGACGGGATGGCCGTTCTATGTGACCAACCTGTCAGTCACGCTGGTGTTGGGCCTCGCGGCGAACACCAGCTTCGGCGGTCTGCCGGTGCTGATGCAGCTGCTGGCCAAGGACAACCGGCTGCCCCACCTGTTCGCGCTCCGGGCCGAGCGACCCGTATTCCGGTACGGCGTCGCCGCTTTGGGGTTATTGGCCGCCGCTGTGCTACTCATCGTCGATGCGGACACCCACAAGTTGTTGCCTGTGTTCGCGATCGGGGTGTTCATCGGATTCACCATCAGCCAAACCGGATTGGTGCGGCACTGGCTGCACCAACGCGGCCGAGGCTGGGTTGCCAAGGCCACCCTCAACGGGACCGGAGCGGTGCTCACCGCTGTGGCGCTCGTCGTGCTTTTCGCAAGCAAATTCAGCCAGGGCGCCTGGCTGTTGCTGCTGATCGTGCCCTCGCTGATGCTGCTCTTCGATCGGATCGAGCGCTACTACCGGCGTGTCGGCGAACAGATGGGGTTAGGCAAGCTGCCTGCCAAACCGGTTGCGGGGCACCCGGGCGACGTGATCGTCATCGTGCCAATCTTCACGATCAGCAACATCGCCGCACTGGCGTTGCAGGCCGCAATGCGCATGGGCGGCGAGGTCGTCGCGATAGCGGTCGACACCGACCCCGATGCCACTCACCAGCTCCGCGAGCTGTGGAAACAATGGGACCCCGGGGTCGACCTCCGGGTCCTGCCAAGCCCGCACCGCAGCCTCGTGGCACCCACGGTCGATTTCGTCCGAACCCAAGTCGAGGAGAAGCAATTCGTCGTCGTCCTGCTCGTCTACGTGGAACCGAGGCGGCGACGGTACCGAATCCTGCACAACCAACGTGGCCCCCTGCTGGCCACAGCACTGCGTGCACGCACCGACGCGATCGTCGCCGCGATGCCGATACACATGGACTGAGCCGGCGTCAGCGCCAGTCAACGTCGCGTCCGTCGGGCAACGCCGCGAGACAGACACTCCTACAACATAATCGGTGGACCTACGTGGCACAGGACACGGCAGCGGCGGCTCGAGGAGATGCGGCCGCCGACGCGCCCGTCCGCCTGAAATGCCACGTGGAACGGGCACGGCTGCCACACTCCTGATGTGAATCCCGTCGAACGCGCCGTGCGGTGTGTCGACCGCTGGCAGCAGCGGCATTCGGCGATCGCTTTTCCGGTTGCGGTGGCCAAGAAGTTCAGCGACGACGAGGCTCGTAATGTGGTGTCTCTGCTGGCCTATTACGGCTTCGTCGCAACGTTTCCGTTGTTGTTGGTGCTCACCACCGTCGTCGGGATCGCGCTGCGCAAATATCCAGAGCTGCAACACAAACTCATCAAGTCGGCCTTCGCCGAATTTCCAATCGTCGGGGGCCAGATCCACCACCAACTCGAAGTGGCAGCCTTCAGCAACACCGTCCTCGGGTTGACGGTCGGCATCGCCGGTGCTTTCCTCGGCGCTCGCGGATTCGCCAACGCGCTGCAGAACACGCTGAACACCATTTGGGCCGTGCCGCGCGTCAACCGCCCCGGCTTCCCGACCAAGGATCTGCGCACTTTGGCGCTGCTGCTTCTCCTTGGGCTCATCGTCCTGGTGACGGGTGCGGCCAGCACGGCGGCGGGGATCGCCACCACGGAGGGCTTCGGCGGCCTGCCTGCCCGCATGGTCAATCTCGCGGTCGGCATCACGTTGGGGTTCGGATTCTTCCTGGCCCTTTTCCGCGTCGCCGCCTCCCCGCAGGTGCCGACGCGCTCGATGATGCGCGGCGCCGCGATCAGCGCGGTGGCGTGGCAGCTGCTGTTGATCGCCGCCGGCGTCATCGTCGCCCACCAGCTGCGCCACGCCCAGGCCATCGCGGGCCTGTTCGGCGTGGTGCTGGGTCTGCTCGCGTGGCTGGCGCTGCAGGCAACCGTCATCGTCTACGCCCTCGAAGCCGACGCCGTCAGGGCTAAACACCTCTGGCCCCGAAGCCTCATCCAGCCGCCGCTCACCGACGCCGACAAGTCCTACTACACCGAAGCCGTCCTGCGCGAAGCCCGACGCCCCGAACAGCGCCTGGTCATCGCGTACGAATCGGACGACCAAGCGCACACCGGCCAAATCGCCGGGTCACGCAAGGTCAATCCCCATGCCGCCGTCAATTTGTCCACAACTCACTGAATCGGTGAGATGACCGCGGAGCGGGTGATCCGATGGTGGCCGCCCGTCGGGGTGTCGGCCATGCTGCTTCTGGGGCTGGCCGTGGGTAATGGATCGACGCCGATCGGCGCCGCCTTCGTGCACGAGGCGCGAGACGCGCTGGGCCAGCGACCGAGTTGGCTTCTGGTCTTCACCGACTGTGGCCGCTCGGTCCCGTGCTGGCGGCCTGTGTGGGGGTCGAGCTGTATCGCCGGCAATGGCGGCCGGCGGCGGTCGTGGCGGGGAGCCCATGGGTGGCGCTCAAGATCGACGAGGCGCTGAAGCGAATATCCAGCGGCACAACGGCTACTACCTAGAGTATCCGTGCGGCCACACGACACTCGTGGTAGCCGTGATAGGGATGGTGGTGTTGGTGAGCGCCGGGCGACGGTGGGCGGGAACCGTGGCGGTCGCGGTCGGCCTTCCGGGCATGCTCGGCCTGATCGCATGCGGTTACCACTACATGACCGACACGATCGGCGCGGCACTGCTCACCTCAGCACTGGCGAGGATTGCCGCCCGGCTGGCCGGCGTTGTCCCGGCTCCCCGCAGTTCACCGCTCGTGGGCCCAACCACCGAAAAGTTTAGGTCGGCGACGAAGCGGTAATGCGAACGCGATGTCCGACTATCCCGAGCGCCCCGACTACTATTCCGATTCCGCCCGGGCCTACTCGCAGGAGCCCACGCAGGCGGCCCCGTACCGCGATCACACCGACGATTACCCAGGCGCTCCCGCACCACCACCCGAACCGCCGCCACGCAGGCCGTGGTATCGCGGCGGGCCGGCGCTGGTCGCCGCCGGTGCCCTGGGCGCAGTGGTGCTCGCGGCGCTCATCTTCGGGGTTGTCAAGCTCGCGACAGGGTTGTCACACACCAGCACGACGACGCCGACACCATCGACCGCGACGACACCGGCCAGCAGTACCGCCGCCCCACCGACACACCCGGGCAGAGGTGGCGGCGGAACCACGGTGATCACGCAAGGTCCGCAAACGTCCACCGTGACAGATACGCCGACGGCGACCGATACCGGCACTCCCGCCGCGCCGAGCACCGACACCGGCACTCCGACCGCCCCGAGTACCGATGCCAGTACCCCGGCGGCGCCGAGCACCAGCACCCTCACCCAGACCGTCACGGTTCCACCCCGGCTGCCGTTCGTCCCGCGCCCCGGCGGTTAGGTCCGCCGCTCGCGTCCAACCACCACCGATCAGCGCACGGCAGTGGGCGATCCGGTCAACTGTGAAGTAGACACTCCGATAGCACGGCTGATCGCTGTGACGTCATGCTGACGTGCGGTCAGGGCCCGGGATCGACGAGCTCGCCCGCTGCATCAGGCGGGTGGAGTCGACGATCAGCACCGCTTTGGCTTCCAGGTGTATCCACCCGCGGCGCGCGAAGTCGGTCAGCGCCTTATTGACCGCTTCGCGGCCGGCGCCGACGAGCTGGGCGATCTCCTCTTGGGTCAGATCATGCGACACGCGCATCGCGCCGTCCTGCTGGCTGCCGAACTGCTGCGCCAGCTGCAGCAGCTGCTTGGCCACCCTGCCGGGCACGTCGGTGAAGACCAGATCGGCGTGGCGATCACTGGTGCGCCGCAGGCGCCGGGCAAGGATCCGCAACAGCTGCTGGGTGATCTCGGGGTAATGGGCTATCACATGCCGCAGCTCGGACCGGTCCATTGACATCACCTGCGCCAGGGTCAGGGCAGTCGCGCTTGACGTGCGCGGACCCGGGTCAAACACGGACAATTCGCCGAAGATGTCCAACGGGCCGAGCACGGCCTGCAGGTTCTGCTGTCCGCTCGGTGACCGCTGGGTAATCGCGATCTTTCCCGATGCGACGATGTACAGCCGGTCGCCCGGTTGGCCCTCGGCAAAAATGAGTTGGCCGGAACGGTAGCCGACCGAGAGCAGTCGTTCGGTCACCGCAGCCACCACTCGCGGCTCAGCTCGCGCGAAGATAGCGGCCCCGTTCACAGAATGATCCATAGCGCACCGCAGACATGGTGACCACCGCATCGCAACGATGATCGTGGACTACCCACGCACAAGAGAGGTCGGCTGCTCACAACGCGCTCAACTCGCAGATCCAGCAGCGCTCGCGGCGGGTTGCGTCAATGCTACCGGTGCGCCGACTGGGCCGCCGTGCGAGCGGGCGAGATCGCATGCGGCTGAGTGGTGGACGGGCGACGGCGAGCCGGGTCTAGAGTCCACACCCATGGGCATCACGGCCGGCGCGTGGCAGTACGCGGCTGAATGGGGAAGTCTCGTGATGGCGGTGCTCGCAGTGATCGCGGTAGTTGCGGGTATGTGGTACACCACGAGGACTTTGCGGCAGGCCGCCAACGAGTTTGAGAAGAGGCGAGCGGCCGCACACACCGACAAGCTCAGAGCCGAGATCATCGACCTGACGACCGCACTGAGCGCGCGCCCATCGCGGAGCGACATCATCATCAGTCGGATCACCGAGCGCGCTGCCAAGATGGCCAACCCCGCCTCGTCGACACGCCCCGTCGAGATGAGCGGCAAAGCCCTGGTGGCGAATGAACTTTCGGTGATCTATCGGCGAATTTACGGTCACGCCGTCGCCGTCGTGATGCTCAGTGACGACGAGGACGTCGCCGATCCGGTACGTCGGATCATGACGGCAGCAGACCATGAACTCGAGGCGTTTGAAGCGGTCCTCTCGGGATCCGACGACGGCATCGCCGAAGAACATCAGCGGTATGTCGACACCCTTCACCACACGATTCAGGGGGCGATGCTGGAGCTGGTGGACTACAGCATGCACAAGCTCCGGGCGGCGAGTTAGGCGGCGTGCGCGCATCCATTCCGGCACTGAAAAGCTGGTGCGCTTTTGGCAATCCGGTTGCCCACTAACGTCATCTGACACGGGCGCGTCGATGGAGGGTTTCCGGCGATTCGTCCGTGGCCGCTGACGAACTCTACTTTCCGGCGGCCTCCGTGCGCAGCGCCGGGCGTGGTTGAGCGGGCGAGACCACAGCAGAAGACGGCGCCGGCAGCGGAAGTACAGCCACTCCCGGAGTGCCCAGGTGCCCGGCCAGCCATGGCAGGGCCGCGGCGAAAGCCTGCGCCGCGAAGGGCCAGTCGTGTTTGCCCGGCTCGGCCACCACCGCACATGCGATACCGTGCGCGCTGCCCAGCTCGCACAGCGAGTCGGCGGTCAGAGCTTCGGCCGTACCGACAGGGTCGCGGCCGCCGGCGCCGAGAGTGCCGTCGGCACCCGCCGGCACGTTGCGGCGTGGGTTTTGCGGGGCGGCGGAAACGACGAACCACCCCGAAACCGCGGTATAGCGACCATGTCTGCTGATCACCGTTGCCGGGTCGTATGCAGCCCACGCGGGGGCGCTGCCGCCGAACAGCCGGGCGATGGTCTGCGCTCTGGTACCGGCATTGGGGCTCAGATCCCCGGCGATGTCGACGAAGGCGCTGAACTTCTCCGGATGCATGACGGTCAGATCGACCGCGCAGGTGCCACCCGACGAAAACCCGGCCACGCCCCAGTTGGCCGCGGCCGGGCTGACACCGAAGTTTTCGATCATGTACGGCGGCACATCTTTGGTCAGATGGTCGGCGGCGTTGCCCCGGGTGCCGTTGACACATTCGGTGTCGTTGCTGAACGCGCCGCTGGGGTCGACGAACACCAGCACCGGGGCGTTTCCGGCGTGTGCGGACGCGAAGCGGTCGACTTCGGTCACCGCGTTGCCGGCACGTAGCCAGTCGGCGGGAGTGTTGAACTCGGCGCCGACCATCATCACGACCGGCAGCCGAGGTGGCGGGTCGCTGGCGAACCACGCGGGCGGCAGGTACACCAGTTCGTCGCGGTGTTTGAACTTCGACGCCTCGGCGCTGATACTCACCGACACCACGGTGCCGCGCGGCGGCTGTGCACGCGTGCGCTGCATCGTGGTAACCACGGCGCGGTCGATCTGGTCGGGCAGCGGGCGCGCGGTCAGCTGGCTCCATGCCGTGTGCACCGTCGGGAAATAGCCGACCCACACGTTGAGCGCCAGGGCGCAGCTGAGCGCACACAGCGGAACCGCCACCACCGACACGCCGCGCCGCCCCCACGACGCGCTGCGCCAACCCACCACCAGAACGCCGAGCGCCAGTCCCGTCAGCCCGATCCACGTCCACAACGCCCGGGGGGCCGGAGCGCCGGCCACACCCAGCGACCCGATGTAGGAGTGCGCCGCGACTGCCAGCACCACCGCGACGAGCGCCGTCAGCGGCAGCCACCGAAGGCGCCAGCCGCGTGACCGCCAGCCGACCCCGCAGGCGAGCACCACCGCGGCGATCACCTGCACCGCCAACGGTACCCAGCCATGCATCAGCGAGATCTGCGCGATGTGATGGCGTAAGGGTTCGGCCCCGTCCGCCGACAGCGTGGCCGCGAGCCTGGTCGACGACGCTGTCACGTCGAGCCGACCCGGGGTTTCGTCCCGATTCCAAGCGACGTCATGCGATCCGTCCCACTGCGTTCCAACGACATCGTCGTGTTCCAACGACATTGTGTTACATGACGTGAGCGTCGTTGCGCCGACCCGCGGGGAATTCCGACGGCCCGTCAGCCCACAGCGCGGTGAACACGCGCTGTGGGCTCCCTGGTGCGTGGCTCCTCGCTGATCCCGAAGCGAGCGTGCAACCCGGCCAGCGTCCTCGGCGCCCACCAGTTGTACTGGGCCATGATGTGCATCAGCGCAGGCACCAGGATCATCCGCACCAGTGTGGCGTCGACGAGAACGGCGAGGGTGAGCCCGAAGCCGAACATCCTCATGAACGCCACTTGTGCGGCGGCCAGCGCGGCAAACGATATCGACATGATCAACGCCGCTGCCGTGATGACGCGGCCGGTGCGGGCCAGACCCAGTGCCACGCTCTCGTCATTGGCGGCCGCAGTGTGTTCTGACGCCAGCCAGTATTCGCGAATCCGGGCGATGAGGAACACCTCGTAGTCCATCGACAGGCCGAAGGCTATGCAGAACAGCAGCACTGGCATGGCAACGTTGAGCGTTCCGGTGGCAGTTGTCCCCAGCCCGCCCACGTGGCCGTCCTGGAAGATCCACACCAGCGCGCCGAATGCAGCGGTCAGCGACAATACGTTGAGAATGAGGGCCTTGACGGGCAACACCACGCTGCCCGTCAACAGGAACAGAAGTACGAACGTGATGACCGCGATCAGTGACAGCCCCAGGGGCAGGCGCGTGGTGACGGCGTGGACGCCGTCTTGGTTTTGCTCGGCTGCCCCCGTGAGCTCAAACCGTCTGCCTTGCGGACCGGCGATCGCGTGTAACTCGTTCAGCTGAGCCGTTGACCGCCCGCTGAACAACGGTGCCGTACTTGCGACGGTCAGATACGCGCTGTCGTCGGCCACTCCGGTGGGCGCCGACGCTGGGCCGACCGATGTCCCATCCGCATACGTGCCTCCGGGGGCGGACACACCGGACACGTCGACGGCCAAAGACAGCTGCGCCGCGAACTTCTCCAGCTCGTCGGGCGCCAGTCCCCCGATATCGGGAACGACGACAGTGACCGCATTTGTCAAGTCGCTGGCGAAGTCGTTTCGCAGTTCATCGCCCACCTGGCGTGCCGACGTCGAGGGCGGCAACACGCGGTCATCGGGAAGCCCCCACCTGATGCCGAGAAACGGAACACCGGGCAAAACCAGAAAGGCCGTGCCGATAAGGGTTATCACGACCGCGTGGCGCATCACGATTTTCGCGACGTTGTACCAAAACGATTGCTGCGCCAATGTTCTCGACGGCTCCGGCCGACGAAGCAACCGCCGGATCAACTGTCGAACGTTCAGCGTATCGAGCCGGTCGGCGCGCACGGTGAAGCGGTGCGGGAGTTGGTGACGTCCTCGATTCGCCGCGAGCACGACGATGAGCGCAGGGGTCACGAGCACCGCCGCGCTCGCCGCGAAGAAAACGACCGCGACTCCGGCATAGGCGAATGACTTCAAAAAGGGCTGGGGAAAGATCGCCATGACACCCATCGACAACCCCACCGTCACAGCGGAGAACACCACGGTGCGCCCGGCGGTCGGAAGCGTGTTGAGCAGGGCTCCCTTGACGTTGTGGCCGCCGTCGAGTTCCTCGCGGTAGCGGCTGATGATCAACAGCGTGTAGTCGATCGCCAGCGCCAGACCCATCGCGATGGCCAGGTTGAGGGCGAATATCGAGACGTCTGTCCAGAACGCGATCAGTCGCAGCACAGCCATGGTGCCCGCGATCGCCAGCACGCCGACCGCTACGGGCAGAGCCGCCGCCACCAGGCCGCCGAAAACCCATACCAGGACGAAAAAACTCAGTGGGATGGAGAGCGACTCCATTAGCAGCAGGTCGCTGGTGGTCTGAGAGTTGATCTGGGCGTAGGTCATCGACATGCCACCCGCGCGGACGTCTACGCCGTCGCGACTGTGCGCAAAGTCGTGCACCAACGACCGGGCATACTTCGGCGCGCTGTTCTCGCCACCCTTCACACCGGCGACGATCAGACCGGTCTTGCCGTCGCGGCTGATCAATTCCTGCGCAGTCCCCGGCGGTGCGGTCCAGGGCGAGGTGACATCGGTGACGTAGGGCGATTGTTCAAGCCGCCCGGCGATGTCTGTGCCGACCGCGGCACCGGCGCTGCCGATGGCCCCGCCACCCGAGGTCACGGTGACCCACAGCTGCATGTCGCCACGGTGAAATGTCTCCGCCAACACCCGTGACGCCCAGGCTGACTCGGAATCTGGAGGGAGGAAGCCTCCGGCGGTCAACTTGCCGGCCACCGGTATTCCGAACGCGGCCGCACCAATCAACACCAATGCTGCACACGCGACGACGCCTGCCGGCGATCGAAGGGCTAACCGCGCAACAGATCTGAACACGTCAAGGCGACCTCACAGTCATCGGCTCACCGAGACCGCCCGCGGCACGGCTGATTTGATGCCCAGCTTGGTCGCTGCGCCCGAGCAATGGTGATCCTCGCAGCCTGAGACGAGCGGTGATGACCGGGTCAACCCGTGGCCACCGAGGCTTCGATGATCGACAGATGCATCACCGTGGGAATGATGCGTCGTAGCGTGAACCCCGTCTTTGCCAGCAGATCGGAGAACTCGTCGGCGGTGCGTTCCCTGCCGCCGGAGAAGATCATCATGTCCAGATCCAAGAACTTGCCGAAATGAAACTTGTTCCCGGACGGTATGACGCACTCGATGAGCAGCAGGGACGCCGAAGGCGCCATAGCGTCTCGAACGCGGCAAAGGATCGCGTTGGCTTGCTCGTCGTCCCAATCGTGCAGGATGTGCTTGAGCAGATACAGGTCGCCAACCCTCGGGACGGTGTCGAAGAACGAGCCGACCTCGATATCGGCCCGCCGTGCCAGCCCGGCCTGCTCGAACCGCTCGCGAGCCTGGGTCTGAACCGCCTGCTGCTCGAGGAGCACTCCGCGCGCCTTAGGCACGGCGCCCAGAATCGCCGCAAGCAGTTGTCCGTTGCCCCCTCCGACGTCGACAATCGTCTTCGCGCGTGAGAAATCATAGGCAGCCAGGATGGGCGGAATCGACAATCTGGTCAGGCATGCCATGGCGTCGGCGAACAGCTGTGCCGATTCCGGATCCTTTTCGAAGCATTCAAACAGCGAAATTCCGTGGACCATCTCGACGCTGGTCTGTCCGGCCCGGACAGAATCTGTCAGGTGCCCATAGTGCTCCCAATAGAACGGGTGGCTCAGCATGAGCAGCATCGGACGCACCGACATCGGGCCGTCGCTGCGCAATGGCGCTGCCAGCGACGTCATCTCATAGGTGCCGTCGGCGCGTTCGGCAAAGATCGATTGCATGGCAAGCACGCGCAGCAGTCGCAGGGTGGCGGCCCGATCAGCGCCGATCCGGTCGGCGATCTCCGGCGCGGACAGGGGCCCGTCGGCGAGTGCGTCGGCGATGCCGAGCCGGGCCGCGGCGTAGATCGTCTGCGCGGCCGCGAAGCCCCATGCCACATCCAGCACCCCCGCCGGCGGCGGAAGCAGCTTCAGGCTGACCTTGCGCAACCCAGCGCGAACCGATTCCACGGCGCGCGCCAATCGCGCCGGCGGCACATAGGGCGACTGCCCCCGGCGTGTAAGGGAGGTGGAAAGCTGTTCAAAGAGCAACTGCCCACGTCTCAAGGGCACGTCCATCAGCGTGCTCTTTGCCGACGCTACCGTCAACCCAGTCCCACCGGCGGCGCCCTGACTGGACCTGCAACAGGTGATGACGACAGTTCCGGTCCAGTACGAGGCGGGTAGCGTCGAATACCTGGCCTGGAGCAAATGGGCTCACGGGCGACGCGTGAAGGAGACACCTGTGTGCACGCTGTCAGACGATTTGCGGACCCTGAGTTATGAAGTGGCCCTGTTCTACCCGCTCGTGACGATGAACGTCACCCGACTGCAGCCGATCAACACCGGTGCCGGGGCCAAGCCGGGATTGGGCCCCTTCCAACGAGTTTCATGACCTCGGGGCGTTTCCGACCGCGGGCTTCGGTAGTGTGGTCCGGCCGAGTTTCGACACCCTCTACTCGGTTGGGTGGCTGGACCTCAGCGCCGCACCCGGTGATACTGCATGCGCCCCCACACCGGTTGGCGATCGCGATCCGTTGAAGTACAACGCTGGTGGCTCGCCGGATCTCTATCTGCAGCCAGGCCAACAATACGAATCCAACTCGTTACCCGCTCCGTTGGGGCCCCTCGGGGTGACCATGCGTCTCTACGCGCCCAGGCACGAGGTCCTCGACCGTCGCCGGCATCCGCCTGCGGTGCAGAAAACCCAGACGGGCTAGATCCGGGCGTCGACCTCGACCCGGTGCAGATCGTTGCCCAGTTCGATGCGACCGTCGAATGCTGACGCTGCGCGCTCACGCCAGTCGTTCTCCTGGCCCGGCGCGATGGGGGGCACGTAGTGGGTGAGGATCAGCGTGTCCACCCCGGCCCGCGCCGCGGTCGCGGCCGCGTCCTCAACTGAGGAGTGGTAGTCGATGATGTCCTTCAATCGCTGTTGTGGCAGTTTCTCGACGAGATCCTTCCGAATGGCGGTGTGCACGAGTGCGTCAGCACCGTCGGCCAGTTCGTCGAGCGCGCTGCAGGGCACCGAATCCCCGGCCACCACGACCGACGCCTTCTCATAGCTGATCCGGAAAGCGATAGTCGGTTCGACGGGGCGGTGGTCGGTCGGCGCGACGATGATTCGCACGCCCTCGGATTTCCACACCAGCCCCTCGGTGTGCTCGTGCACCTGGACAACGGGCGGCTCGGTGATATCCGGGTGGTGGGCAATGCGGTACCTGATGTCCGGGCCGAGCGCCGCCAGGATCGCGTCGACAACCTCGGCGGTTCCGGGCGGCCCGATGATGGGTAGCGGCGTGGATTCGAAGGTGGTCACCCACCTGGTGGTGATCACGTCACCCAGATCGGTGATGTGATCGCTGTGCAGGTGGGTCAGCAGAAGCGCGGTCAGGTTGGCGGCCCCGACGCCGACCGCGGCCGCGCGCATGAGAACACCGCGACCGCAGTCGAGAAGAAGCAGCTCCGAGCCGGCACGCACCAACGTGGATGGTCCCGCGCGGTTGGGGTCGACCATCGGACTTCCGGTGCCGAGCAGGGTCACCTCGATCATGCAGACAGGTATGTCACAGTCGCCGTCCGAAGACAACGGAACCCATCGGCCGGCACCAGTTATTCATTTCCGGCTCGGGGTCGACCCGATCAAGCAGATCGTGTTGCGACGGCGTCGATCACCAACGCGGTGACGTCGTCGCGGCAGCCCGCAGCGACCGCGATGCTGACCAGTTCGCCGGCGGCCTCCTGCGGATCGGCCACCGCACGCAAGACGCCGGCGATGCGCCGGTCGTCGAGTTCACGGATCAGGCCGTCCGAGCACACCAGGATGCGGTCGCGGGGCCTGATCGGCAGGAGCCACACGTCGGGCGGATGATCGATCCCGGCCAGTACTGCCCTCGTGAGAAGGTTGCCGATCGGAAGCGACCGGGCCTCCGACGGAGTCACCGCACCGGCGTCGATCAGTTCCTGCACCACGGAATGGTCGACGGTGAGCTGCCTCAATCGGTCGGCATCCAACCGGTAGGTGCGGGAATCGCCGACGTTGACCACCATCCAGCACGGATCATCGTCATCGCGTTGAGTGACGATCACACCGCTGACAGTGGTGCCCGGCGGCGGCCCGCCCGACACCGCGATCCGCCCGAGGCGCGCCCGGGCGTCCGCCAAACAAGCCATGAACATTTCAGGAGTCACGCACGTGTGGCCGGCAACGGCCAGCAGTGACTCGACCATTTGCCGACTGGCCACGTCACCGGCGGCGTGACCGCCCATTCCGTCTGCCACGACGAAAACCGGTGCCGCTGAACAGTAGTCGTCCTGATTGTGTTGGCGTGCCGAGCCGATGTGGGTTGCCACCCCCCAGTCGAGCGTTGCGCGTCCGATTACGGTGCGTCCGCTTGTCGTCTCCACGCGGACGTGCCGCGCACCCAGGTGGACGGTGCAGCCCGGCGGCGCCGTCACAGGTACTGTCCCCTCGAGCGGGCTTCGGTGCCCGTCGATCTCGATTTCGGAGCCGTTTGTCGAGGCGCAGTCCCGGAACCAGAGCCCGGACTCGTCGACCCCGAATTCCAGATGCGTCCTGGACACCGAGAGTGTGTCGTCGACCAGTCTGATCAGGTGTTCGACGTCGGTGTCGGCTCCTGCACCCGGGTCACGCCCGATGAAGCCCCTGCCACGTACCGCAACCGACGTTCCGTCATCGAACTCGAGTCGATAGCGCTTTGGGAATGGGCCGGGCGGCGGGGTGATGTCTTGTGGGACGCCTTGCGTGCAAAAGGGTTTGGCGAGAAGGGCGACCGGCAGTCGAGGAGAGGAAGAGGAGGGTGTGGAGCGAGGAGTCCAGCGACGGGTATGGGGCGTGGCGGGATCGGCCGGGAGCCGGTCGTCCTGGTTGAGCATCTGCCTGCTCCTCTGCGCGGTCCCGGCGAATGTCCGCCATGCTTCAAGAATCGTCAGCGATGCTGAGGTATTGCTGTGAACCGGCTTTGAAGCATCGAAGATCTCGACAGCCGATCCTCACACGGCGGTGGCCCGGGCACCTGTCGGCGCAGTTACATCCATCCGCCCGCGGCGTCGATGGTGGCGCCGGTGATGTAGGCGGCGTCCGGTGAGAGCAGAAATGCGGCCACCGCGGCGATTTCGCCGGGTTCGGCCAGCCGGCCCAGTGCGTTCATGGACCGCAGTACCGCTTCGGGAGGTACGTCGCGCAGCGCAGGCGGGGTGTAGTGCGATGCATGCTCTCGGGCCATGTCGGTCGCCGTGCCGCCAGGAGCGATGGCGTTGATGGCGATGGACCGGTCAGCCAGTTCAGGCGCCAGGTTCAGCACCATCGCGGAAACGGCCGCCTTGCTCGCCGCATAGAGGGTGTGGTGATACACCGCGATGCGGGCGCTTACCGAGGAGGTGAGCAGAATTCTGCCGCCGGAGCTCATGGCCGCGACCGCGGCCTGGGTGACAAACAGCTGGCCGGCGACATTGATCCGAAAGACCCGGTCGAAATCTTCCGGCGTGGTGGACTCAAGGGCGCCGAAGAACTCCACACCGGCATTGCTCGCCAGCACGTCCAGGCCGCCGAACTGCGCCACCGTGCGGCCCACCAGGTCCCTGGCTTGTACGGCGTCGCTGACATCGGCCCGGAAGGCGGCCGCCTGGTACCCGCTGTCGCGCAGCTCGTCTACCAGCGCGTCGGCGGACGCCTCGTCGGCAACGTAGTTCACGGCGACCGCGGCGCCTTCGGCCGCCAACCGCCGTGCGATCGCCGCACCGATACCCCGGCTGCCGCCGGTCACGAGCGCCCGCTTGCCGCTGAGCCGGGCCGGCTGAGTCATGTGCGTACCCCTTAATCGGATTGATCGGACGATATGCGGCTTCGGCGCCGGTCATTCTGGTTCGCCGTATTCGTCGAACCAGTAGGCGAGTTTGCCGCGGCGACTTACCGCGCGAAGTCGCCTCTCGGCCGCTGTACGCGTCTTGGAGGTCGTGACGATGAGCAGTTCATCGCCGACCTCGATACGCGTGTCGGGTTGGGGGACGAACGTGTGCCGGTCCCGGATGATCAGGGTGATGACGCTCGGCTCCGGCAGCCGCAGCTCGAGGATCGAGACGTTGCGCAGCCGAGACGACGGCAGCACGGTCATCGTCAACAGCTCCGCCTCCAAGACGTCCAGGGGAGCCGACTCCACCTGGATTTCTCGCGTGGAATCAGGCGGGATCAACCCCATCGCGCTAGCGAGAGGGCGCAGGCTGGGTCCCTGAACAAGGGTGAACACCACCACCAGGATGAAGACGATGTTGAGCAGACGGTGGCTGTCGGGGACGCCGGCGACGATGGGAAAGGTCGCAAGCACGATCGGGACCGCACCGCGCAGGCCGGCCCAGGACAGGAAGACCTGCTCTCGCCAGGGCGCCCGGAACCCGGCGAGCGAGGCCACCACCGACAGCGGCCGGCCAAGCAGCAACAGGACGAGCCCGACGACGATCGCCGGTACCAGTTCGTGGGGCAGCTCGCTCGGGTTCACCAGCAGCCCGAGGAGGACGAACAGGCCAATCTGCGCGAGCCAGCCCAGGCCTTCGGCGAACGACCTGGTGGCCGAGCGATGCGGCAACCCGGAGTTGGCAAGCACCAGGCCCGCAAGATAGGCGGCGAGAAATCCGCTTGCGTGGGCGACACCTGACGCGGCGAACGCCACCATGCCGAGCCCGAAGGTCGCCAGCGGGTACAGCCCCGAGGCCGGCAGGGCGATGCGACGCAAAGCCACGGCCCCGAGCAGCCCACAGCCCAATCCGATTGCCGCGCCGGCGATTAACTCATAGAGCACCACGACGAGGGCGGTCCCCGGCGCAATGTCGAAGGTCGTCGCGCTGAACATGACGACAAGGATGACGGCCGGGGCGTCGTTGAATCCGGACTCCGCCTCCAGCAGCCCGGCGACGCGCCGCGGCAGCGGCAGGGTACGCAGAACAGAAAACACGGCGGCAGCGTCAGTGGAGGAAACGATCGCGCCGAGCAGGAGCGCGAGTTGCCAGTCGATGCCGAGCAGCAGGTGCGCGCCGGCCGCCGTGATCGCCATACTGATGCCCACCCCGAAGGTGGCCAGCACAGCGGCGGGTGCCAGCACCTTTCGGACATCGGAGTAGCGGGTGGCCAGGCCACCCTCGACGAGGATGATGGCCAGAGCCGCTGTTCCGAGGTCCCGGGCGAGCTGGACGTCGTCGAATTTCAGTCCCAGCCCGTCTTCGCCGAGAAGGACGCCGACCGCCAGGAACAGCAACAGACTGGGCAAGCCCACCCGGCTCGTTATTCGGGTCGCGATGATGCTGGCAAGCAGTACCAGGCCACCGGCCAGCAGCGCCAGGTACAGCTGCTGCAAGCTCATCTCGTCCCCGTTCGGCCCGCCACCGTGGGCGGCCCGTGTGTTGCGCCAGCGCGGCGACCAGGGCCAACATGTGTCAGCAAACCCGCCGGCACGAATGAACCGTCGTACCGCCCGAATGTCATTCCGCGGCGCCCTGCATGCGTCAGTATGACCTGGGAAGCGTGCACCCGACGGCAGGTCGCGACATTGACGAGCACGCCAGATGTGCGCCGAATGAGGGGAGCTGACGATGCGTGTCGCGATCGCCGGTGCCGGCGCAGTCGGCCGGTCCGTCGCTCGTGAACTGCTCGACAACGGCCACAAGATCCTGCTGATCGAACGCGACCCCCGCTACTACGAACCGACGACGGTTCCCGATGCCGAGTGGTTACTCGCCGACGCGTGCGAGATGGCCTCGCTCGAAGAGGCCGCCCTGCAGACCTGCGATGTGATCATCGCCGCCACCGGCGATGACAAGGTGAACCTTGCGGCCGCCCTCCTGGCCAAGACCGAGTTCGGGGTGCCGAGGGTGGTGGCGAGGGTCAACGAGACGTCCAACGAGTGGCTGTTCACCGCGGCGTGGGGCGTCGACGTGGCCGTCTCCACACCGCGCGCCATTGTCGCGGGAATCGAGGGAGCCATCGACGTCGGCCACCTCGTGCGCCTGATGGGCCTCGGGCGCGGCCGGGCCAACCTGGCAAAACTCACGCTGCCCGCGGACAACCCGCTCGTCGGACAGCGGGTGTGTGATCTGGCACTGCCGGAGAATTCGGCACTCGTGACCGTGCTCCGCGGCCGCGGGGTGATCCTCCCGCAGCCCCACGACACGCTGCAAGCCGGCGACGAGTTGTTGTTCGTCGCGGACAGCTCCAATGAGGATCTGATTCGGAGCGTCATCCACGACATCCCGTGATCGGCGCGACTTAGAGCACGCCACCGTTCCCGCCGTCCAGCGGTGCCGGCGGTGGCGCCGGTCCGCTCAGGTACCGCTGGCAGGTGGGCACGATGTCCGGCTGGCGGGGAGCTTTGATGGTTGGCAGCCATGGCGACATCGATTCGCCGGGCACCGATTCTGGGTGAACATCAAGTGCTGATATCAACCGAAGGTGCCCCACCGTGCGGATCACAGAAGACATCGACATCGCGGCATGTGAGCCACGATGAGGGGCCGGCCGGATGCGTGGCTGGCCGTCCAGCCTGCACACCTACCCCACTACAGCCACACCGCGGTGATAGTCGGTGGCGTGATCGTGCTGACGATCGTGGTGTTGGAGGCCCTGGTCGCGCTGGCGGCGGCCGTCACATGGTCGCGATGGGCCGACGACAAACCGCGCGACGAATCGGCACTCACATCAGCACCACCCGAGCAACGATCTGCTCCCACGCCGCCTGAACGATCCGGCACACAGGGGCGGATCTCGCCGGGCCGCCGCACCCGGTGAATCACTCCCGGCTTGCGTTTTGTGACTGACAAACTGCAGCAGCCCGCGTTGGCGGGTGCGGTCGCGGAACCACTGCAGTCCCTCGACGACCGAACCGGCACTGGGAAGAATGCCGTCGCGGTCACCGGCCCGCAGCGTCATGCGCACCGACGGGCTGGTCACCAGCGCCCAGCCCACACCGGGCCGCCCGCATTCGTCGTCAAAAGCGAACAAGACTCGAAGGCCCTCCTCGGCAACGCAGTCGACGCCAGTGAAATCGAGGATCAGAGGCGTCCCGAGGGAACGAAGTAAACGGCGTCGGTTGCCCGCCGTCAGTCGAGGAACCCGTGCAGCAGCGCCGCCGATCCGGCGATGTGTGCACGCGTTGCCGACCCGGCGCCCTCGGCGTCGCCGGCCAGAATCGCAATGACAATGGCCTCGTGCTGTTCGTCGGAGTGTGAGATGTTGCGCGACAGCAACGGAATTCGGTCCAGCAAGCGGTTCACCCGCATGCGGTTCTCGGCGACGAGCGGCACCAGCGACGGCGAGGCGACCATCTCGGCGATCGCCAGATGCAGCCGTGAGTCCAGCCGGCGGTAGTCGGCCGGGTCGGCGTCCCGCACGTCGGTCATCCGTGTCCACAGCAGTTCCCGTTCGCCGGCGGTGAGCGTGCGGGTCGCGGCCATCCGTGCCGCGCCGACCTCGAGGATCTCCCGTAGCCGTAGCGCATCGTCGATCTCGGCCCGGCTGATCGCCGTGGTTCCGTCGGGTTCCACCGCGGGCATCGGCAACTCGTCAGCCAAGAACGTGCCGCCGTAGCGGCCCCGGCGCGATATCAGATACCCGGCGTCGGACAGCGATTTGATCGCCTCGCGCACGGTGTCGCGGCTGACCCCGAGCCGGGCGGCGAGTTCACGTTCGGGCGGCAACGCCTCTCCCGGCCCGACGACGCCCAGCCGGATCGTCTGCAACAGCCGGCCCACGGTGTCCTCGAACGCGTTTCCCGGCCGCACCGGCCGAAGCAGCGTGTCGCTGACCAATTGCGGGTGAATACTCACAGCGGGGTGACGTACGCAGCGCTGATGCCGCCGTCGACGAGAAACGTCGATGCGGTGATGAACGACGAGTCGTCACTGGCCAGAAATGCCACGGCGGCCGCGATTTCCTCCGGCTCGGCGAATCGGCCGACCGGCACGTGGACCAGCCGCCGCGCCGCCCGCTGGGGATCCTTGGCGAACAGCTCCTGCAGCATCGGCGTGTTCACCGGACCAGGGCACAGCGCGTTGACACGAATGCCACTGCGGGCGTACTGCACACCCAGTTCCCGCGACATCGCCAGCACCCCGCCCTTGGACGCGGTGTAGGAGATCTGCGAGGTCGCCGACCCCATCACCGCCACGAAGGACGCGACGTTGATGATCGAGCCCCTTCCGGCCGTGGACATGTGCCGCAGCGCTGCCCGGCACGACAGATACACCGATTTCAGGTTGACGTCCTGCACCTTCTGCCAGGCCGGCAGCTCGGTGTTCTCGATCAGATCGTCATCGGGTGGCGAGATCCCGGCGTTGTTGAACGCGATGTCGACCGATCCGTAGGCCTCGGCCGCGGCGTCGAACAGCGCGTTGACCGCGGCCTCGTCCGACACGTCGACCGGGACGAACAGTCCGTCGAGTTCGTCGGCGGCGCCCTTTCCCGCGGTCGGGTCGATGTCACCGACCACGATCGTCGCGCCCTCGGCGTGCATCCGTCGCCCGGCAGCAAGCCCGATGCCGCCGCCCCCGCCGGTGATCACCGCGACGCGGCCGGCCAGCCGTTGGGTGAGATCCATCATGCCCCCTCGATCGCGATGAAGACGTTCTTGGTTTCCGTGAAAGACAGTGGTGCGTCGGGGCCGAGTTCGCGGCCGAGTCCGGACTGCTTGAAGCCGCCGAACGGCGTGCTGTACCGCACCGACGAGTGCGAATTGACAGACAGGTTCCCCGATTCCACCGCCCGCGCCACCCGCAGGGCACGCGAAAGGTTCTCGGTCCAGATCGACCCCGACAACCCGTACGCCGTGTCGTTGGCGAGCGCGATCGCGTCGGCTTCGTCATCGAACGGCAGCACGGTGACCACCGGCCCGAAGATCTCCTCGCGCACGGTGCGATCGGAGCGTTGCGGCGTCAACACCGTCGGCGGGAACCAGAACCCCGTGCCCGACGGCGCGTCGCCGCGAAAAGCGACCAGCGCGTCATCGGGAACATAAGAGGACACGGTATGCCAATGCGCAAGCGACACCAACGGTCCCATCTCGGTGGCGCGGGACGTCGGATCGCCGACGACCACACCCTTGACAGCAGGTTCCAGCAGCTCCATGAATCGGTCGTAGACGCTGTGTTGCACCAGGATCCGGCTGCGCGCGCAGCAGTCCTGACCGGCGTTGTCGAAGACCCCGTAGGGTGCGGTCGCGGCGGCGCGCTCCAGGTCGCAGTCGTCGAACACGATGTTGGCGCTCTTGCCGCCCAGTTCGAGGGTGACCCGCTTCACCGCAGCGGCCGCACCGGCCATCACCGTCATGCCGACTTCGGTGGACCCGGTGAACACGATCTTGCGCACGTCCGGGTGCGTGACGAACCGCTCCCCGACCACTGAGCCCTTACCCGGCAGCACCTGGAACAGATCGGTGGGCAGGCCCGCCTCGAGCGCCAGTTCACCCAGCCGGATCGTGGTCAACGGGGTCCACTCGGCCGGCTTCACCAGCACCGCGTTGCCCGCGGCCAGTGCGGGCGCGACGCCCCACGACGCGATCGTCATCGGAAAATTCCACGGAGTGATGACTCCCACCACCCCGAGCGGCTCGTTGAATGTGACGTCAAGACCGCCGCCGACTGGAATCTGCTTGCCCGTCAACCGTTCCGGGCTCGCCGCGTAGTACTGGAGCACATCACGCACGTGGCCGGCCTCCCACTCGGCCGAGGAGATCGGGTGCCCGGAGTTCGCCACCTCCAGCGCCGCCAACTCGTCGACGTGGTCATCGACCGCCGCCGCGAACCCCCGCAATCCGGCCGCGCGGTCGGCTGGCGCCAGGCCGGCCCACTGCCGCTGCGCAATTCGGGCCCTTGCCACCGCGTCGTCGACCCCGGCGACGTCAGTCTGCTCGACGGTGCGGAGCACCTCCTCGGTGGCCGGGTTGATGACGTCGGAAGTTGTCATGACCGCACCCCTGTCCCCCGGGTCGCGAAGGCTCTCCCCGCCTCGACCACCCCCGCGAACAGCCTGAGGTCGTTGAGCCGTTCCTCCGGATGCCATTGCACCGCCAGGACGAAGTTGTCGCCGGGCAGCTCGACCGCCTCGATCACGCCGTCCGAGTCCCGCGCGCTCGCGATCAGGCCGTCGCCGAGCCCGGCGATCGCCTGGTGGTGGTAGCACTGCTCGTCGGACCACTCCCCGATCAGCGAAGCCAGCCTGGTGCCCGGCACCGTCCGCACGCTCGAGGTGCTGAACAACGCGTTGCCTGCCTGGTGACGGCTGTGGCCGACCACGTCGGGAAGGTGCTGATGCAGGCTGCCGCCCAGCGCCACGTTGAGTACCTGGGCCCCCCGGCAGATCCCGAGCACCGGCATACCGCGGCGCAGCGCGCCGCCCAACAATGTGAATTCCCAAGCGTCCCTGTCGGTTCTGGGCTCGTCGGTCATCGGGTGGGGAGGCTGTCCGTACCGTGACGGGTCGACGTCCTTGCCGCCGGTGATCACCAACCCGTCCAGCCCGTCGAGCACCCGCGCGGCGATGTCGTCGTTGACCGGTTGCGGCGGGAGCAGCACCGCGATCCCCCCTGCCCGCGTCGCTCCCTCGAAGTAGATCTGCGGAAGGAAGCTGGCACGCACGTCCCAGATTCCTGTCTGCGCCTGCTCGAGATACGTCGTCATCCCGAGAACAGGCCTGATCTCAGAGCCGTTCAAATCCGCGCACCCTTTCCCAGTCCGTCACCGCCGAGTTGAACGCCGCCAACTCGACGCGCGCACTGTTCAGATAATGCTCGACGACGTCCTCGCCGAACGCCTCGCGCGCCACCTTGGACTCGGCGAACAGCCCGGCGGCCTCGGCGAGCGTCGTCGGCAATCGTTCGGCACCGCTCTCATACGCATTGCCGCTCAGCGCATCCGGCAGTTCGAGGTGCTGGTCGATGCCGTGCAGGCCGCCTGCGATCAGCGCCGCGACGGCCAGGTACTGGTTGACGTCGCCGCCGGGTGCGCGGCACTCCATTCGCATGCCGTGACCGCGACCGACGACCCGCAGCGCGCATGTCCTGTTGTCCATCCCCCACGCGATGGCGGTCGGCGCGAAGCTGCCCTCGACGAACCGCTTGTAGGAGTTGATGTTCGGCGCGTAGAACAGCGTCAACTCCCGCAGTGTCGCGAGCTGGCCGGCGATGAAACTGCGGAACAGCGGTGACATGCCGAGCTCGGCGTCCGGGTCGGCGAACACCGCACTGCCGTCCTCCCCGCGCAGCGAGATGTGGATGTGGCAACTGTTGCCCTCGCGCTCGTCGAACTTCGCCATGAACGTAAGGCTCTTGCCGTGCTGGTCGGCGATCTCCTTGGCGCCGTTCTTGTAGATCGTGTGGTTGTCACAGGTGATCAGCGCGCGGTCGTAGCGGAACGCGATCTCCTGCTGGCCCAGGTTGCACTCGCCTTTGACGCCCTCGCAGTACAACCCGGCGCCGGTCATGCCCAGGCGGATGTCGCGCAGCAGCGGCTCCATCCGGGTGGACGCCAGCATCGCGTAATCGACGTTGTAGTCGGTGGCCGGGGTAAGGCCGCGGTAGCCCTTTGCCCAAGCCTCGCGATAGGTGTCGTCGAACACCATGAACTCCAGCTCGGTGCCCGTGTAGGGCACCAGGCCGCGCTCGGCCAGCCGCTCGATCTGGTTTCTCAGGATGCTGCGCGGGGCGGCGGTGACGGGACTGCCTTCGGTCCAGCTGAGATCTGCCATCACCAGCGCCGTGCCGGGCAGCCACGGGATGAGGCGCAGCGTGGTGAAATCCGGTGTCATCACCATGTCGCCGTAGCCGGTCTCCCAACTCGACATCGCGTAGCCGTCCACGGTGTTCATGTCGACGTCCACGGCCAGCAGGTAGTTGCAGCATTCGGCGCCGTGTTCGGCCACGTCTTCAGTGAACAACCGGGCGGACACCCGTTTGCCGGTCAGCCGGCCCTGCATGTCGGCGAACGCGACGATCACCGTGTCGATGTCGCCGGCGGCGATCAGCTCTTCGAGTTCGGTCAGCGACAACATGTCGAAAAGTCAACCATTGGGTGCTCCTTCTGCCGACCTTCCGGGCCTGATTTAACTCAACTGTCACTGCCAAAGGTAGGACGTCAGACCTTTGAGGCTTTATTGTCCCCTACCAGTGGGCGGTTCGTTGCACGCTCGTCTGGGAAGGAGATGCCGTGCCAGAGGGTCATGACCAACTCGAAGAGTTGAACGAAGACGAAAAAACGCTTGCCGATCTCGGCTACACCCAGGAACTGATGCGCTCCTGGTCCGGATTCAGCAACTTTGCGATCTCGTTCTCGATCATTTCCATCCTCGCGGGATGCTTCACCTCGTTCGGACTCGGGTGGAACAACGGCGGACCCGCCGCGATCGCCTGGGGCTGGCCGATCGTCTCGGTGTTCATCCTGATCATCGGCCTCTGCCTGTCCGAACTTGTCTCGGCCTTCCCCACGTCCGGCGGAATCTATTGGTGGGCAAGCAGACTGGGCGGACCGAAGGCGGGCTATTACACTGGCTGGCTGAACCTGATCGGGTTGATCGCCATCCTCGCGTCGGTGGCCTATGGTTCCGCGACGTTCCTCGATCTGACGCTGGGCACCTTCAGCTCCAGCTGGCTGGCGGGTTACAGCCTGACCCGGGTGTTCGTCCTGTTCGTCATCATCCTGGCCGTCGCGGCGGTGATCAACATCTTCTCCAGCCACCTGCTCGCGATCATCAACAATGTCTCGGTGTGGTGGCACGTGTTCGGCGCGGCCGCGGTCATCCTGATCCTGTTCCTGGTCCCGCAACACCACGCAAGCCTTCACGACGTCTTCGCCAAGACGATCAACAACAGCGGCATGTTCTCCAGCTCGACGTCAGGATGGGGCTGGCTGCTGTTCGTGCTGCCGATCTCGGTGATCCTGACCCAGTACACGATCACCGGCTATGACGCCTCGGCGCACTTGTCAGAAGAAACGAAGAGCGCCGGGAACGCGGCAGCCCGGGGGATCTGGCAGTCGATCTTCTATTCCGCCATCGGCGGCTGGATCCTGCTGCTGTCGTTCCTTTTTGCCGTTCAGGACTCCGATGCGGTGTCAAAGGGTGGCGGCGCGGTCTCGGTCATCTTCAACCAGGCGATGACCTCGAAGTGGGCCGGGCTGGTGCTGCTGATCTCGACCGCCGGACAGTTCTTCTGCACGGTCGCCTGCATGACGAGCGCATCGCGCATGCTGTTCGCGTTCAGCCGTGACCGGGCGGTCCCGGGCTCGCGGTTCTGGTCGAGCCTCAGCGCGAAGCGGGTGCCGATGTACGGGGTGATCATCTGCTCGGTGATCGCCGCGGCCATCACGTTGCCTGCCCTGGTCGCGGTCGACGTCAATGGCGCGCCGGTTCCGGTCGCCTTCTTCGCGGTGGTCTCGATCGGTGTGGTGGGGCTGTATCTGGCGTTCGCGGTGCCGATCTACTACCGCTGGAAAGCCGGCGACTCGTTCGTCGTGGGGAGCTGGAATCTGCGCGGGCACTACAAGTGGATGGCGCCGATCGCGTTGATCGAAATCATCGGGACCTCGGTTATCGCGATCTTCCCGACCTCGCTCGGTGGCATGCCGTGGGATCCGAGCTTCGAATGGAAGTACGTGAATTACACACCGCTGCTGGTGGGCGCCGTGCTCATTCTGCTCTGGATGTTCTGGCACCTCTCGGTGAAGAAGTGGTTCACGGGGCCCATCCGCCAGATCGACATCAACCCGGCAGAGCCGGAGCCCGAGACCGCATAGCTCACTTCTGGCAGTCGGGGCACAGGCCGTGCAGCGTCAACCCCGCCTGCTCGGACAGCGTGAACGAGCTGCCTTCGATCGCGTGCTCGAGCGCAGAGCTGAGCTGGTGGGCGGGCACCTCGATGATCGCGCCGCAGCGGGTGCACACGGCGTGGTGGTGCGGGCGCTCCGCCAAGCCGTAGGTCGTCACACCGCCCTCCACGGTCAGTGCGTGCAGCATGCCGAGCTCCACCAGCGTCGTCACTGTTCGGTAGACGGTGGCGAGATCCGGCGCCGACCCGTCCACCGGGTTCGCGTCGAGTAGCCGCCGGTGGATCTCGGCCGCCGACAGGTGGCCGTGCACGGGCTCCAGCGTCGCCAGTACCGCAATCCGGGGTGCGGTCCGGCGCAGGCCGCGTGCCCGCAGCAGTTCGCCGATCCGTTGCGCCGGCGACTGCGGTGCGGGTGTGCTGGTCACTGAATCAGTGTCTCCCCTGCCGCCCGCGCTGCCAATGCGCTTGCTGTGAGCCCCGGTCAGCGTTCTTGCGAATTGCTTGCAACACGGTGTTGGGCGGGCTTACGGTCAAACGGTGGTGGCTGACGCCGCGAACCGAGCAGCATCGTGGCTGCCCCGCGTGCGCGCCGCCCTAACTCCGCGCGAATGGCTCGGCCTGACATCGATGGTCGGCGTGATCGCCGCGCTGCACGTGATCGGCTGGGCAACGCTAATCGTGCTGGTCGCGCCGCAGCATTTCAGCGTCGGCGACAAGGCACTCGGCATCGGCATCGGCGTCACCGCCTACACACTGGGACTGCGGCACGCGTTCGACGCGGACCACATCGCCGCGATCGACAACACCACCCGAAAGCTGATGGGCGACGGGCAGCGCCCGCTCGGCGTCGGGTTCTTCTTCTCGCTCGGCCATTCGACGGTGGTGTTCGCGCTGGCGTTGCTGCTGTCGATCGGTGTCAAGGCGGTCGTCGGCCCCCTCCAAAACGGTGGGTCGGCGCTGCACCACTACACGGGGCTGATCGGCACCAGCGTCTCCGGGTTGTTCCTGTATCTGATCGCGGCCGTCAACATCGTCATCCTGGTGGGCATCGTGCGGGTGTTCCGGCGCATGCGGGGAGGCGGTTACGACGAGGCGGCCCTCGACGAGCAGCTGAACAACCGCGGGCTGATGAACCGGCTGTTCGGGCGGTTCACCACGTCGATCTCCACGTCGTGGCACACCTACCCGCTCGGCGTGCTGTTCGGCCTGGGTTTCGATACCGCGACCGAGATCGCGCTGTTGGTCCTGGCCGGCACCAGTGCGGTCGCGGGGCTGCCGTGGTACGCGATCCTGTGCCTGCCCGTGCTGTTTGCCGCCGGGATGAGCCTGCTCGACACCATCGACGGCACGTTCATGAACTTCGCCTACGGCTGGGCGTTCTCGCGGCCGGTGCGCAAGCTCTACTACAACATCACGATCACCGGGCTCTCCGTGGCGGTCGCGCTGATCATCGGCAGCATCGAGCTGCTCGGGTTGCTGGCGCAGCAACTCGGGCTGTCCGGCGGCTTCTGGGGCTGGATCGCCGGCATCGACCTGAATGTGGTGGGGTTCGTCATTGTCGCGATGTTTGTCGTGACGTGGGCGGTGGCGCTGTTGGTGTGGCGTTTCGCGCGGATCGAGGAACGGTTCAGCAGCCGGCAAAGCTGAGGGATCGCTGGCTATCGCTCCGGTGTTCGGTATCGTCGAAATGATGTGTGGAGCGACCGGCGAGGTGCGCCTCGACGGACGAACGCCGGACGTTGCGGCCGTTGCGGCCATGACCGAGGCCATGACCCCGCGCGGCCCCGACGGGGCGGGCGTGTGGTCGCAGGGTCGCGTCGCACTGGGCCACCGTCGCCTGAAGATCATCGACCTGTCAGACGCCGCCGCACAGCCCATGGTCGACGCGGAACTCGGCCTGACCGTCTGCTGGAACGGCTGCATCTACAACTACAAGGAACTGCGCGCCGAGCTGAGCAGCCGGGGCTACCGGTTCTTCTCCCACAGCGATACCGAGGTGATCCTCAAGGCCTACCACCACTGGGGCGACCGATTCGTCGAGCACCTCTACGGCATGTTCGCCTTCGCGATAATCGAGCGCGACAGCGGTCGCGTGCTGCTGGGCCGGGACCGGCTCGGCATCAAACCCCTCTACCTCACCGAGGACAGCCACCGCATCCGCTTCGCGTCGTCGCTGCCCGCGCTGCTCGCCGGCGGTGGCGTCGACACCCGCATCGATCCGGTCGCCCTGCACCATTACCTGACGTTCCACTCGGTGGTGCCGCCGCCGCTGACCATCCTGCGCGGTGTGACGAAGGTGCCGCCGGCCGCACTGGTCGCGATCGAGCCTGACGGTCGTCGCACCAGCACCACGTACTGGACGCCGAGTTTCAGCCGGCACGCCGACCGCGCGGACTGGTCGGAACGCGACTGGGAGGACGCCGTGCTGGCGGCGCTTCGCGTCGCGGTCGAGCGCCGGATGGTGGCCGACGTGCCGGTCGGCTGCCTGCTCTCCGGTGGCGTGGACTCCAGCCTGATCGTGGGCCTGCTCGCCGAGGCCGGTCAGGCGAACCTGTCGACCTTCTCGATCGGTTTCGAGTCGGTGGGCGGCGTCGCCGGCGACGAGTTCAAGTGGTCGGACATCGTGGCCCGGCGCTTCGGCACCGACCACCACCAGTTGCGAATCGGCACCGCCCGGATGCTGCCCGCCCTCGACGGCGCGATCGGGGCGATGAGCGAGCCGATGGTCAGCCACGACTGCGTCGCCTTCTACCTGCTCAGCGAGGAGGTGTCACGGCATGTGAAGGTCGTGCAGTCCGGACAGGGCGCCGACGAGGTGTTCGCCGGATACCACTGGTACCCGCCGATGGGTGAGCGGCAAGCTGCCACACTCGACGGCTCCCTCGCCAGCTACCGGAGGGCGTTCTTCGACCGCAACACCGATGGCGTCGATGCGTTGGTGACGGACGGCTTCACGCGCTCCGGCGATCCCAGCGGGCGCTTCGTGTCCGAGCACTTCGCCCGCACCGGGGCCGCGACGGGGGTGGACCGGGCGCTGCGGCTCGACACCACCGTGATGCTGGTCGACGACCCGGTGAAGCGGGTCGACAACATGACGATGGCCTGGGGCCTGGAGGGCAGGGTGCCGTTCCTCGATCACGAGCTGGTCGAGCTGGCAGCCAGCTGCCCGCCGGAGCTCAAGACGGCGCAGGGCGGCAAGGGTGTGCTCAAACAGGCCGCGCGGCAGGTGATCCCCGCCGAGGTGATCGACCGCCCGAAGGGTTACTTCCCCGTCCCGGCACTCACCCATCTGGAAGGTCGGTACCTCGAGATGGTCCGCGACGCGCTGTACTCGCCCGCGGCCAAGGAACGCGACCTGTTCCGCCCGGTGGCGGTGGACCGCCTGCTGACCGACCCGAATGCCCGCCTGACACCACTGCGCGGCAACGAGCTGTGGCAGATCGCGCTGCTCGAGTTGTGGCTTCAACGCCACCGCATCACCGGTCCGGCGGCATGACTGCCCTCGACCCGGGCGAGGACCATCCGGAGGCGATCACCCTCGGCCTGCATGACGCGTCGCCGCCGCATCTGATCGACGCGATGGCCGAGGACGTGGTCCTCGACCTGGGCTGGGGCCGGTTGATCTTCGGGCAGACCTTCGCCGATCCGGAGAAACTGGCCGAGGTGCTGCGGCGGGAAGGCCCCGGACGTCGCGACATCTGCATCTACGCCCGCGAATCCCACGTCGTGGTCGCCCGGTCGCCGAGCGAGCTGTTCATCGACCCCAGCCACACCTACCGGCTGCGGTTCTCCGGCGACGAATCCATCGACGCCGCCCCTGTCGGCATCACCGTGCGGGCACTGGAGGGCCAGGCCGACGCCGATGCGATGAATCGTGTCTACGTTCGTTGCGCGATGGTGCCCGCGCCCGTCGACGTGATCTGGGACAACCACCGCAATGCCGAGGCCGTGACGTACCGGGTCGCGGTGCGCGACCACGACGGGGCCGTCATCGGCACGGTGACCGGCGTCGACCACGAGCGGCTGTTCTCCGACCCCGAGCACGGCTCGAGCCTGTGGTCGCTCGCCGTCGACCCGTCTGCCGGACTGCCCGGCGTCGGCGAGGCGCTCACCAGGGCGCTGGCCGAGCACTACCGGGCGCGGGGCCGCGCGTACATGGACCTGTCGGTCGCGCACGACAACGCGGCGGCCATCGGCCTTTACGAGAAGTTGGGCTTCCGTCGCGTCCCGGTGCTGGCGATCAAGCGCAAGAACGCGATCAACGAGCCGCTGTTCACCGCGGGGCCGCCGGAAACGATCGACGACCTCAACCCGTACGCCCGGATCATCGCCGACGAAGCGCTGCGCCGGGGCATCCAGGTCGAAGTTCTCGACGCCGAGACCGGTGAGATGCGCCTGACCTACGGTGGCCGCACCGTGATCGCCCGCGAGTCGCTGTCGGAATTCACCTCGGCCGTCGCGATGAGCCGCTGCGACGACAAGCGGCTGACCCGGCGCATTGTCGCCGAGGCCGGCATCGCGATACCGCCGGGGCGGCTGGCCACGTTCGACGAAGGCGACCACGCGTTCCTGGCCGATGTCGGCGACGTGGTGGTCAAGCCGACCCGGGGCGAGCAGGGCAAAGGAATCACGGTGGGCGTCGACGGGCCCGACGACCTCGACGCCGCGCTGGCCCGCGCCGCGGAGCACTGCCCGGAGGTGCTGATCGAACAGCGGGCAGCCGGTGACGACCTGCGCCTGGTGGTGATCGACGGCAAGGTGGTCGCCGCCGCGCTGCGGATGCCTGCGGAGGTGGTCGGCACCGGGCAGCACTCGGTGCGGGAGCTGATCGAGGCCCAGAGCAGGCGCCGCGCGGCGGCCACCGGCGGTGAATCCCGGATTCCGATGGACGCGGTGACCGAAGCGACCATCCGCGAGGCCGGGTGGTCGTTCGACGACGTGCTGCCGGAAGGTCACCGGCTGCGGGTGCGCCGCACCGCCAACCTGCACCAGGGCGGCACCATCCACGACGTGACCGCCGAGGTAAACCCGGACCTGTGCCGGGTAGCCGTCGCAGCCGCCGAGGCGATCGGCGTCCCCGTCACCGGCATCGACCTTCTCGTGCCAGACGTCTCGGCCGACGAATACGTTTTCGTGGAGGCCAACGAGCGCCCGGGCCTGGCGAATCACGAGCCGCAGCCCACCGCCGCGGCCTTCATCGACTTCCTGTTCCCCGGCCAGCCGCGGCTGCCGCAGGCGTGGACCCCCGCAGAGCCGCCGCAGTAAGGCGTCTACCAGCTACTTGTCCGCAGCACGATCTCGGCGGCCAGTTGCGCCGTCGAATCCTGGGCGTTGCGCCGGCCCAGCAGCTCTACCAGCCGGAAGTCGCCGTAGACGTAGCGCTGGCTGGCGCGGGCGACGGCCCGCGCGGCCGGGGTGCTGACCAGCGCGGTGGTGTTCATCTCGACAGGGGGGCAGTGCTCGTCACGCACCACACCGGTCGTGTCCGCCACCCGCGGATGGCCGCGGTCGATCACCACCAGCCCGATGAAGCGGTCCAGCCTGTTCGCCGCCAGTTCCCACGCCAGTTCGCCGCCGACCCGGTCACCGACGAGAACCGCCCACTGCACCCCCAGCGAGTCGACGATCCCGACCACTGACTTCGCGGTCAGGCGCCGGTCGGGTGCGATCACCACGGTGCGCAATTGCGCGGTGTGCAGGCGCTGGCACACAGGATCGTAGGCGGCGGGCGCGTGATGCGCAGCGCCCAGCACGACAACGACCGGCCCCTTGTCGGGACCTGCCACACTGACCGCTACCGGAAACCCGTCGACGGTGACCATCGTCGAAGGCATTGCACGCACGCTACCTGCTCAATGCCCTCTCGCGGGCCGGATTTGATCGTCTTGCAGCCGTCTGTCAGCTTGCCTGAATCCGGTCGGCCTGCTTGGTGACGACATCGAGGAACGTCTGCGGTAGCGTCGCTTTCGGCGCGTCGGGTTGTTGCGCGCCGAATTGCCCAGTCGGGAACGCGATTCCGAACACGGCCATTCGGTCGACGTTTTCGAACGACATGAACACGCTGTCTTCGAAGCCGTGCAGCCGCATCGTCTGTTGGTACGCCAGCTCGCCTGGGCGGGACGGGGCGATCTTCGTCGTGGTGATCGGGATGCGCTCCGATTGGGGGTCGAAGAACGCGTCGAAATGCTCGCAGCGGCTGGCTGTCGCGGCGAGCCGGTCGAGATCGAGCTTCCACGACAACACGGTCATCACGATGCGTGCGCCGCCGTAGGAGACGCTGTACTTGGCCCCGCTGCCGGGTCCGCGTTCGGCGGTTGCCGCAATGACGTCGGTCAGGCCGTTCGAGCAGCCTTCCGGCTTGGACAGCATCGTCGACGGGCCGCCGGCGTTGTCGGGCTGTCCTGGCTGGTCCATGATGCGGCTGTAGTCGACGCCGGGCGGGAAGTCACCGGTCTTGAGCACCACCTTTTCCAGCTTCGCGCCCGGCCAGGTGGGCGCCCCGCTGATCAGGGTCGAGCATCCGGTCAGCAGCCCGACGGCGGCCACGGCTACCCCAGCACACGTCGCGACACGCCGACACGTCATGCCCCTCAGGCTACTCACGCAAGGCGGTGACCACGGTCGGGCGCGCGGGCGGCCCGATTTCCAGTAGCCCGCAGATCGCGTCGAGGTCCAGGTGAGCCGTCAGCAGGTCGGCCATCAGGTCGAGCTGGGCATCGCGCACGGCGGAGACGTCCACGTCCTCCGCGACGACGAACCGCTGCCGGCCGGCAGCGGCCGCCGCGTCGGTCAGCCACCGGCGACGGAACGCGTCGTTGTCCAGCAGCCCGTGCCAATGCGTCCCGTACACCGCATCCCGCGCGATGCCAACGTCCGCCCAGTTGCGCTCGGTGCAGCGGCCCAGCCTGCCGTGGTGGATCTCGTAGCCAGACAACGGCCTCTCCCAGATGCGCAGTGTCTTGGCGGGTGCGAACACGATGTCGGCGTCGAGCAGGCCCAGCCCGGCGACATCGGCGGCCCCGGACTCCACCGCGTCGTCGATGCGCCGGCACAGCATCTGGAAACCGCCGCAGATTCCGAGCACCGCACGGCCCGAACGGGCGTGCGCGACGATGGCGTCGGCGAGCCCTCGGGCGCGCAGCCAGGTCAGGTCGGCCACGGTCGCCTTGCTGCCGGGGATGACGACGACGTCGGTGTCGGCGAGGTCCGCGGGGTCGGCGATCCAGCGCACCAGCACACCGGGTTCGCATGCCAGCGCCTCGACATCCGTGGAGTTGGAGATCCGGGGCAGCCGGATCGCGGCGACCCGTAACCAGTCGTCGCCCCGCGGCGGCTGCGGTGTGCCGACGACCCGGTGCGCCACGACGGACACCGAATCCTCGGTGTCGAGCCACAGTTCGTCGGCGTAGGGCAGCACGCCGTAGGTGGGGCGGCCCGTGAGGGCGCGCAGCTGGTCGAGGCCGGGGGCCAGCAGGGCCGGGTCGCCGCGGAACTTGTTCACGATGAAGCCGGCGATCAGCGCCTGGTCTGCGGGCGCGAGCACCGCAAGCGTGCCGAACAGGTGAGCGAGCAGGCCGCCGCGGTCGATGTCGCCGACCAGCACGACGGGCAGCTGGGCAGCACGGGCCAGCGCCATATTTGCGAGATCCGTTGCACGAAGGTTGATCTCGGCCGGAGAGCCGGCGCCCTCGCAGATCACCGCGTCGAACTCGGCGCGCAGCGACGCCAGGTCAGCGGCCACCAGCGCGGCGAGCCGGTCCCGGTGCGCGACGTAGTCGGCCGCCGACACGGCGCCGGCGACGCGGCCGCGAACCACCAGCTGCGAGCAACGGTCGCTGCCGGGCTTGAGCAATACCGGATTGAATCGGATGCTGGGCGCCAGCCCGGCAGCGCGGGCCTGCATCGCCTGCGCCCGGCCGATCTCGCCGCCGTCGACGGTGACCGCCGAGTTGTTGGACATGTTCTGCGCCTTGAACGGCGCCACCCGCACACCCTTGCGGGCCAGCAGACGGCACAGCCCTGCGACCACGATCGACTTGCCGGCGTCGGAGCTGGTGCCGGCGACCAGCAGCGCGCCGCTCAATTCGCCACGGCCAGCGCCGGCCGGCTCACGGCAGCGTCAGGATCTCGGCGCCTGCGTCGGTGACCACCAGCGTGTGCTCGAACTGAGCGGTCCACTTGCGGTCCTTGGTGGCGACGGTCCAGCCGTCATCCCAGATCTCGTAGTCCAGCGAGCCGAGGTTGATCATCGGCTCGATGGTGAACGTCATGCCGGGCTCGATGATTGTCGTGACAGCGGGCTGGTCGTAGTGCAGCACCACCAGCCCGTTGTGGAAGGTGGTGCCGACGCCGTGGCCGGTGAAGTCGCGAACCACGTTGTAGCCGAACCGGTTTGCGTACGACTCGATGACCCTGCCGATCACCGACAGCGAGCGGCCGGGTTTGACGGCCCTGATCGCGCGCATCATCGCTTCGTGGGTGCGTTCGACGAGCAGCCGGTGTTCCTCCAAGACGTTGCCCGCCAGGAACGTCGCGTCGGTGTCGCCGTGGACTCCGTCGATGTAGGCGGTGACGTCGATGTTGACGATGTCGCCGTCCTCCACCACGGTGGAATCCGGGATTCCGTGGCAGATGATCTCGTTCAGCGAGGTGCAGCAGGATTTCGGAAAACCCTTGTAGCCCAGCGTCGAGGGGTAGGCGCCGTGGTCGACCATGTAGTCGTGGGCGATGCGGTCCAGCTCATCGGTGGTGACGCCGGGCGCCACGGCCTTTCCGGCTTCCGCCAGCGCGCCTGCGGCGATGCGGCCGGCCAGGCGCATCTTCTCGATCACTTCGGGGCTCTGCACCCACGGCTCGCTGCCCTCGCGGGCCGTCGGCTTGCCGACGTACTCGGGGCGCGCGACCGACGTGGGTACCGGACGCGTCGGCGACAGCACGCCGGAGCGCAGCGCGGAACGAACAGTCATATAGCCAGCCTAGTTGAATTTCGCGCGCCAGAACCGCTGGCGGCGGGGCCCCCGGATCTTCACCGAGCCCAGCACCATCCGCCCGGTCAGCACCACGTGCGGCGTGCCCTCGGCGGAGGCGTTCTTGCGAAGGTCGGTGGCGCTGCCGCCGAACACTTCCACGTCGTCCACCGAGGCGCTGGCGCGGTCGGGCAGCCGGATGTCCACGGAGCCGCGGAACATGTCGAGTTCGATCACCACGACCGGCCCGGCGAAGCGTGCGTCGACGAGGTCGAGCTCGACCGACCCGAACCGTCGCACCAGCGCCAGCCGGGTCGGGACCATCCACTCGCCGGAGCGCTTCAGCGACCCCAGCCAGCCGCGTAACTGGACGCGGTCGGCCGCCGACGTGGCGATCGCGCCGGGACCGGGCAGGTCTCCGACGAGTGCGTCCAGGTCGGCGCGCGTCCGGACCTGCGACACCCGCGCCGAGCGTTCCTCGAACTCGTCGATGTCGATCAGCCCGAGCGCGACGGCGTTGTGCAGCCGGCGCAGCGTGCCGTTGCGGTCCGCGTCCGAAATCCGCAGCGCCGCCGAGTCCTCACTGATCCCCGTCATGGCATCCCCAACCTACCCGCGCCGGGGGTGGCGGTTGTCGCGTCAGGTCAGGCAGTCGTCGGGTAGGCATGACCGAACGTTATGCACCCTCACCTTGTGCCCGTACACCGTGTCACCGCACTCAAGACACGACCACGTGGTGCGCCCCGGTTGCCGTACCGGTCGCCGTACGCGCATCACCCGGGGTCGGGGTGTAATGAGCGGGACGCTACGCGCGATTATCCGACGTGTGGACCGAATCCCCCTGTGTCAGCGTGGGCGAAGGTGTCCTCACCGGTGCGGAATTCTCATGACCTTATCCCGCCGACTGCGTTTGGGCCTGCTGGCCGTGATGGTGACAACCACCGCTGTTGCCGCATTCTTCGGCTTGCCCGCGCCGAAGGCTCAGGCATTCGACTCCCAGTACCACGAGCGCATCTTGCGTGATGCGCTGCCGCCAGACGGCGTCGACAACATCGCCATGATCCAAATACTCAACGGCCCCCTGCCGGGGGCCGGCGCCGTAGGAAGCGACCTATTTCAGAACGACGAGTTCCGACATTTCGACAACGCGAAGAATCCAGCCGATGTCTGTGTCCGTGCGCGCGATGCGTGGAATACCTTCATACCGATCGTGTTAAGCGGGGCGCGCCCCGCCGGCCCGGGCTCCACAGTGTTGGCGAATGGACTAGGGGCCCGCAGCGCGTTCGGTGGCCTGGCTCACGCACTCGCCGACTTCTACGCCCACTCCAACTGGGTCGAGCTGAACAGCGCCGCGGGCCAGCCAGAGCAGCCCGGTCCCCCGCTGTTCCCCACATGCAACCCAGCAGCCCTTCCCGGAGGACTGCACACCGGATTCTTCAAACTGATCTACGGTCTTACCGGCTGCCCGCCAGGAGGTCCACCGCCCGGTTTTGAGGAGTGCCACCTGGCCTTGAACAAGGACGGGCCGTCCACCAGCCGCGGTGGTGTCCCGGTTCCCGGCACGAACATGAATCATTTCGACCTCGCGATGCTGCTGGCCACCAGAGCTACTACTGAGCTGTACGGGCAGGTTCGCAGCCTCGTCGCGAGTACGGTCAACGCGCACAACCCTGGCGTCGACGGGGAATGCGTCGCAAAGAAGCTGTTCCAACCCGGATTTGAACCCTGCGCGGGGTTGACCACCAACCCGCTCAGCCAGCTCGGGCCACGAGGAGGCGCGCCACCGGGCTGACGGCGGCGTGAGGAAAGTTTCAGTGACTTGGTGTCGGTGCTCTACCTACCACCGACCAAGGCGTCAAAATCGCCTGAAGAGCCCTTTGGTCGCCGCTGTCCCGCGGGGGGATTTGCTGCGACACCGTAACTGATGCGCAATGATTGGAATGCAGCCTTGAGGAGTTGATATCGCGATGGAACAGTCACGGGTGGGCGGCAATGATCGCGACAGCCTCGTAGGGCTCGTTGGGATTCTCGTCTTGTTGGTGTCCCCGGCCGCGTCGGGGATCACGGACATGATGGGCTGCGGCTGACCGGGGTATCGATCGTCAACATCCGCAGTCCTCGCCGCGCCAGGCTTGGAAACCTTCGCGAACGGCGACGGCGGCGATGCCCAGCCCGATGATCGAGTCGAGCCACCAGCCGCCGGACCAGAACGGAGTGATGGCGAGCACGAGCAACACCGCCGCAGCCTGCCCACCGCACAGGTAGTTCTGGGTGCCCTCCCCGATGGTCGCCGCGGAGCGTAGCCGCGTCCCGAGTTTGTGTTTGGTATAGCCCAGCAGCGGCATCTCCAGTAGCGCGACCGCGGTCAGCACGATACCGATCAGACTGCCTTCGGCCCGGTGGCCGGTGAGCAGGTCGGTCACCGACTGCGCGCCGATGTAGGGCGCGATCAACCAAAACGACACGGCCACACCGCGCTGCGCGCGCCGCTCCGCCGTCTCGGACAAGGTGCGCGCACCGGTGAAGCGCCACACCACGATCACACTGGCCAGACCCTCGACCACGCTGCCGAGTGCCCAGCCGATCAGTGAGATCGACCCGGACGTGAAGCCCTGCCACAGCCCGATAGCACCCTCGATGCACATCCACACCAGACTGATCCACGCCAGCCGGCGGGCCCAGCGAGCCGCCCGCAGCCACCCGCCATCGCGTTCGCCTGATGCGGCGGTTTCGGCGGTGCGGCACGCGTCGGCGCGCCATTCGACACCGGCGTTAACGTCAACTTCGTCGGTGAGCATTGGCAATCGCAGGTCTGGGCTGTGCGGTTGGTCGGTCACCGTTTCCTTCCCGGGTCGGCGTGGGGCACCAGGGCCGCCGCCCGAATACCGCACCCTCCAAATTAAGTTACCTGTCTGGCTCAGCGGGAGGCACCGGCCAGAACCGTGAAGCACTTCGCGGAAGTGGTTGGCCGCCACCATCTGCGTTGCTCTCGGCTCGGTTGCGGTGCTGTACCCGCTGAACGTGACGCTCGCAACGGGTCAAGCGAGATAATCGTCGGGCAGCTCATCGAACATCTGCTTGGTCATGCGCACCGCGTATTCCGAACTGCCACCACCGATGATGAGCGCCGCAAACGCCATGTCCCCGCGGTAACCCGCGAACCAGGAGTGTGATCCGCCCGGGAACTCGGCTTCCCCGGTCTTGCCGTGAATGTCGCCGGTCCCGTCGATGTCTTTGGCCGTGCCGTTGGTGACCACCAGCCGCATCATCGGCCGCAGGCCGTCCAGCATCTGCGGGGAGATCGGTGTGCGATCGCCGGTGATCCCGGTCGGTCGTCCCTCGATGAGTTGCGGCACAGGCGTTTTGCCGGCCGCGACGGTGGCGGCTGCCAGCGCCATCCCGAACGGGCTCACCAGCACCTTGCCCTGGCCGAAGCCGTCCTCGGTGCGCTCGGCGAGGTTGACCGTCGGCGGCACCGAACCCGACACGGTCGGGATCCCGGCAACCTCATAGTCCGGGCCGATGCCGTACTGGGCGGCGGCGACCGTCAATCCGGTGGGCGGCATCCGGCTGGCCAGCTCGGCGAACGTGGTGTTGCACGAATTGGCGAACGCCTTCGACATCGGCACCGTGCCGAGGTCGAAGCCGCCGTAATTCGGAATCGACCGCTGGCCGATGTCGATGTGGCCGGGGCAGCCCAGCAGCGTGTTGGGAGTGGCCAGGTCCCGTTGGATCGCCGCTCCGGCGGTGATGATCTTGAACGTCGACCCCGGCGGGTACAGGCCCGTTGTGGCCACCGGGCCGTCGGCGTCGGCCGCCGCGTTCTGCGCGACGGCGAGGATCTCGCCGGTGGACGGCTTGATCGTGACCATCATCGCTTTCCGGCCGACCGAGTCGACCGCGTGCTGCGCCGCGTTCTGAACGGCGCGGTCCAGGCTGATCGACACCGACGGCGCGGGCGCACCTTGCACCTCGTTGAGGATCTCGACGTCGACGCCGTTCTGGTTCACGCTGACCACCCGCCAGCCCGCGTCGCCGTCGAGTTCGTCGATGACCGCCTTCTTGACCTCACCGACGATCGCGGGCGCGAAGTGGTCGTCGGTGGGCAGCAAATCGGCCTGCGGGCTGACCACGACCCCCGGCAATTGACCGATGGCGGGCTGGACGCGGTCGTTGTCGTCGGATCGCAACGTGATCAGGTCCAGCGGTTCCGTCGACGCACTGGCCTGCTCTGCCAGCCGCTGCGGGTCCATGGTGTCGTCGAACGGTCGCAGCGCGTCCGCTACGGCCTTCGCGGTCGGCATCAACTGGGTTCCGGCCCGCGCCGCGTCGAGCTGGTAGTGGTACACATTGCCGGGCGCCAGCACGTCCGTGCCGCCGAGTTCGTTGACCGAGGCCCGCCGCGGCGGGTCGGCGCGCAGCGCGAACGTCTGATGCTCCCCCAGCCTCGGGTGCAGGCCGGCGGGGGTCCAGCGCACCTCCCAGCGGCCCTCCTCGCGGATCATGCTCAGTCGTCCGTCGTAGGACCAGGCCCGGTTCTTCGGCAGGTGCCAGGTATAGCGGTAGTCGACGCTGCCCGTGTCCTGGTCGAAGCTCGAGCCGAGCACCTGGACGTCCAGGTGGGTCGCCTGCAGGCCGGCCCACGCGGCGTTCAGCGCGGCACGCACATCGTCGGGGCGGTCGGTCGACCCCGCCGCGCCGGTCGTGTCACCGGTGGACAGTGCGGCGAAGAACTTCTGAGCGGCCGGCGCAGGTCCGTCGGGACGCGGTGTGCAAGCGCTGACCGTGGCGATGGCCCCGACAACCGTTGCCGCGGTCAGCAGGCACATCGTCCGTGATACTGGTGTGATTGAAGTTGCCATTGGGGCTGATGTTAAGAAGGACGACCCCGAATTCGTCGGAGGCGCACCGAGACCGAAGCGTTACGTACCGCGGGAGGAGCAAGCGCCGGCACGACGAGATCACCGCGGCCGGGATCCGCGAAGTCATGGTTTTTCACTCGGCGGCTGACGAATTGCGCCGGCACACCGCCGACCTGCGGTTCGCCACGATTGCCGACCCCGACAAGCGCTACTACCGCGAATTCGGTGTGGAAGCGGGCGCGCGCGCATCGCCGGATCCCGGGCCCGGGGTGCGGTCGTCCGTGGAGCCGCGCTGACGCTGCTCGGCCGGTTCCGCGCCCCCGCGGCCAGACAAGACGGTGGCCATCTCGGGCTTCCGGCAGACTTCCTCGTCGACTCCCGCGGAGCGATCGTCGCGGCCAGGTACGGCAAGCGCGCCGACGATCAGTGGTCGGTCGACGAATTGCTCTCGCAGGCCCGGGATTCCGCCCGGCGATGACGGTTCAGTCCAGCAACACCGTCGCGAAAGTGCCCACCTGAGCGAAGCCGACGCGGCCGTACGCCGCTCGCGCCACCGTGTTGAAGTTGTTGACGTACAGGCTCGCTATGCGCCCGCTGCCGACGACGGCCGCCGCCAGGGCGGCTGTTCCGGCAGTACCGAGTCCGCGGCCGCGATGTTCGGGATGCACCCAGACCCCCTGGATCTGCCCGACCGCCGGCGACTGTGACCCGACCTCGGCCTTGAAGATGACGTCGCCGTGCTCGAAGCGCGCCCATGCCCGCCCTGCGGCGATCAGCCCCGCCACCCTGCGCCGATACCCGCGGCCACCGTCGCCGAGACGCGGGTCGACGCCGACCTCGCCGATGAACATGTCGATGGCGGCGACCAGGTAGGCGTCCAGCTGGTCGATCCGGACACGCCGCACACTGGCGTCCACCCGGCACGACGGCACCGACGCCAGCGCCATCAGCGGCTGGCGCTCACGCACATCGCGGGCCGGACCCCAGGTGTGCTCGAGTCGCCGCCACATCGGCAGCACCAATTCGGCGCGCCCGACAAGTGACGAGCATCGCCGCGCCGAGCCCATCGCTTTGTCAGCGAACGCGTGCAGGTCCTGCAGCGCGCCTCGCAGCGGAATCAGGTTCGCGCCCGCGTAGCACAGGGATTCCTCGGGGCCTCGCCGGGTCCACAACTCGCCGCCGATCGCGGTGGGTTCGATGCCGTGGTCAGCGACGCGGGCGGCCACCATGCAGGAGCCGACGGGGTCGGCGTCGAGAACCCGTCTCACCGCGCCGGCGTCGCGGGCCGTCGTGACCCGCCGCTCGTCGACCAGGCGAAAGATGGGCGGAGCCGACATGAGAGCTCTTTCTGCGGTGGTGAGAGCCGCTGGCGCGTTACCTCATCAGCTTACGGTCACCACCGGCGAACCGCTGGCAGACGCTTCCGGACCCGGCTCTGTGCCTCTTTCGCCGGCGATCCGCATCGCTTCCTCGATCAACGTCTCGACTATCTGCGACTCGGGCACGGTCTTGATGACCTCGCCGCGAACGAAGATCTGGCCCTTGCCGTTTCCGGACGCGACGCCGAGGTCAGCCTCGCGCGCCTCACCCGGCCCGTTGACCACGCAGCCCATCACGGCCACGCGCAGCGGCACGTCGAGACCGTCGAGCCCGGCGGTGACTTCGTTGGCCAGTGTGTACACGTCGACCTGGGCGCGCCCGCACGACGGGCACGACACGATTTCCAGCGACCGCGGCCGCAGATTCAGCGACTCGAGGATCTGGGTGCCCACCTTGACCTCTTCGATGGGGGGCGCCGACAGCGAAACCCGGATGGTGTCACCGATGCCGCGCGAGAGCAGCGCGCCGAACGCGACCGCGGATTTGATCGTGCCCTGGAAAGCCGGCCCCGCCTCGGTGACGCCGAGGTGCAGCGGGTAGTCGCACTGGGCCGCGAGCTGCTCGTAGGCGGCAACCATGATCACCGGATCGTGGTGCTTGACGCTGATCTTGATGTTGCCGAACCCGTGCTCCTCGAACAGCGACGCTTCCCACAGCGCGGATTCGACCAGCGCCTCGGGAGTCGCCTTGCCGTACTTGGCCATGAACCGCTTGTCCAGCGAGCCGGCGTTGACACCGATGCGGATCGGGATGCCCGCGTCGCCGGCTGCCCTGGCCACCTCCTTGACCCGGCCGTCGAACTCCTTGATGTTGCCGGGGTTCACGCGCACGGCCGCGCATCCGGCGTCGATCGCCGCGAAGATGTACTTCGGCTGGAAGTGGATGTCTGCGATCACCGGGATCTGGCTGTGCCGGGCGATCTCGGCCAGTGCGTCGGCGTCCTCCTGACGAGGACACGCCACCCGCACAATGTCGCACCCGGTCGCCGTCAGCTCGGCGATCTGCTGCAGCGTCGTGTTGACGTCGTGGGTCTTGGTGGTGGTCATCGACTGCACGGCGATCGGATAGTCGCTTCCGATGCCGACGTCGCCGACCATCAGCCGGCGGGTCTTCCGCCGCGGGGCGAGCGTCGGAACAGGCGGTGCAGGCATGCCCAAGCCGACGGTCATCTGATATCTCCTACTGGAAGAGCCTGATCGGGTTGACCAGGTCGGCGGTCACGGTCAACAGCATGTAGCCAACCACCACAACCAACACTACGTATGTCGCGGGCATGAGCTTGAGGTAGTTGACGGGCGCCGCAGCGGCCATGCCGCGCACCGAGCGGATCATGTTGCGGATCTTCTCGAACAGCGCGATCGCGATGTGGCCACCGTCGAAAGGCAGCAGCGGGATCAGGTTGACCGCGCCGAGCACGAAGTTCAGCTGCGCCAGGAAGAACCAGAACGCGACCCACAACCCGTGGTTGACGGTGTCCCCGCCGATGATCGACGCGCCGACCACGCTGATCGGCGTATTCGGGTCGCGCTGGCCGCCCCCGATCGCGTGCACCAGGTCGCCGACCTTGCTCGGGATCGCGGCCAGCGACTTGCCCAGCTCGACGGCGAGGTCGCCGCTGAACGTGAACGTCGCGGGCACCGCGGTGATCGGGTTGTACTGCGCCGGGCCGTACTGCGCGGCGCTGATGCCGATCGCGCCGACCGTGGAAGGGCCTGGGGCGGCGCCGTCCTTACCCGCGGTCCACCGCTGGGTCTGTGTGACGTCCACCACCGTCGCGATGTTGCGGCCGTCGCGCTGCACGACGACCGGGGTGGGCCCGGTGAGTTTCTGCACCGCGGTGACGAGCTGGTCGAACGTGTGCACGTCGGTGTTGCCCACCTTGGTGATCACGTCGCCGGGGCGGATGCCCGCAGCGGCCGCGGGCCCGGCGCCGGTGCACGGGCCCAGCTTCCCCTTCGTGACTTCCGGTGCGACACAGGCTGTTTGACCGACGACAGCGGTGGTTGGGGCGTGCAGGTTCGGCAATCCCCAGACCACGGCCACGAGGTAGATCAGCACCAGGCCGATCACGAAATTCATGCCGGGACCGGCGAGCAGCACGGCGGCGCGCTTCCAGGCCTTCTGCTTGTACATCGCGCGGTCGACCTCGTCGGGCGCCAGCTCCTCGACCGACGTCATCCCTGCGATGTCGCAGAAGCCGCCCAACGGGATGGCCTTGACCCCGTACTCGGTCTCGCCGCGACGCGTTGACCACAGCGTCGGCCCGAAGCCGACGAAGTAGCGCCGCACCTTCATCCCCGTCGTGCGCGCCGCCCACATGTGGCCGCACTCGTGCAACGCGACGGAGACCAGGATGGCGAGCGCGAACAGCACAATGCCGATCACGAACATCATGTGGTTTTGACGACCTCCTGTGTGACGGCGCTGCCGGCCCTCTCGCGGGCCCAGCGCTGCGCGTCGAGTACATCCTCCACGGTAGCGGGTTCGGCGGCCCACTGGTCGGCGTCGGCCAGCACGTCGGCGATGGTGCGGACGATGCCCGGGAACGGGATCCGGCCCGCCAGGAACGCGGCGGCGGCCTCCTCGTTGGCGGCGTTGTAGACCGCGGCCATGCAGCCACCCGCCTTACCGGCCTGGCGGGCGAGGTCGACCGCGGGGAAGACGTCGGTGTCGAGTGGCTCGAATTCCCAGTGTGCGGCCGCGGAGAAGTCGCAGGCTGCGCCGGCTGCCGGCACCCGGTCGGGCCAGCCGAGCGCCAGTGCGATCGGCAGCTTCATGTCGGGCGGGCTGGCCTGCGCGATCGTGGAGCCGTCGTGGAACGTGACCATCGAGTGCACGATCGACTGCGGGTGCACCACGACGTCTATCTGCTCGTACGGCACGCCGAACAACAGGTGTGTCTCAATCAGCTCGAGTCCCTTGTTGACCAGCGACGCCGAGTTCAGCGTGTTCATCGGGCCCATGTTCCAGGTGGGATGCGCGCCGGCCTGCTCGGGTGTGACGTGCTCCAGATCGCCTGCCGACCAGCCGCGGAACGGGCCTCCGGAGGCGGTGAGCACCAGCTTGGCGACCTCTTTCCGCTGGCCTGCCCGCAGACACTGCGCGAGCGCGGAGTGTTCGGAGTCGACCGGCACGATCTGCCCGGGCGCGGCCGCCTTGAGGACCAGCGGGCCACCTGCCACCAGCGACTCCTTGTTCGCAAGCGCCAACCGGGCGCCGCTCTTCAGCGCGGCCAGCGTCGGTTCAAGTCCCAGCGCGCCTACCAGCGCGTTGAGGACGACGTCGGCCTCAGTGTCCCGGACCAGCCTGGTGACGGCGTCCGGCCCGCGGTAGGTGACGGCGTCGATGGTGTCGGCCGCATCCGCATCGGCAATCGCGATCTTGCTCACACCGCTCGCGTCACGCTGCCGGGCGAGGAGTGGCGCGTTCGCGCCGCCCGCAGCCAGCCCCACGACCTCGAAGCGGTCGGGGTTGGCGGCGATGACCTCCAGCGCCTGCGTGCCGATGGAACCGGTGCTGCCGAGGATCAGCACCCGTCTGCGGTCCGTGGTCACCGGTCCATTGTGCCGCGCTCGGGTAACTTTTTCGGTTGCCGGCCTGTTCGGATGTGTCTATCGGGCGGGCGCGTTGAGCGCACGGTGGATGTCGACGTCGCCGGAGCCGCTAAGCACCTCTACGACCACGGTGTCATCGCCTTGTTCGGGGCCGGCGGAGGGCTGCAGCCGGTTGGTGACGGACCCCGACCCGGTCATGATGTCGAGTTCGGCGGCTGTTCCCTCCGGGATGCCCACCTCGACGTCGCCGCTGCTGGTGTGGGCGACGACGCCGCCTCTGACAGCTGCGCCGACGCTGACGGAACCTGACGCGGTTTGCGACTTCACGTGGCCGCGCATCCGATCGAGCGACAGCGAGCCGCTGGCGGCCTGGAACTTCATGTTCCCGTTCACGTCGGCGATCGCCGCGTCGCCGGAGGCGGTCGCGATTTTCGCGGTGCCGCTGATCGACTGCACGTCGAGCCGTCCGCTGGCGGAATCGAAGCGGAAGTCGGCGAATTCGCCGTCGGCTTGCGCGTCCGCTGATGCCACGGCGACCTGAACCCGGGAGCGCGAGGGCAGTTCGATCACGATCTCCACCGCGCCCATGCGATATCCGAGAAAGCCGAATTTCGCCGGTGACACGGCTAGCTTGCCGTTGGCGTACTCGACGCGGGCCCCTTCGGCGGATCGGACGTCTGCAGGGCGGGATTCGTCGCGGGGCCGTACATCAACGACGGTGTCCGAGCGGTCGCTGGCGGTGATTCGAATCGAGCCCGCACTGGCCTCGATGCATGCGGTGATCGGATCGGGCGTGGCGAAGGTGGGCATTGTTCTCCTCCTTGTGTCTTCGTGCTGTCAGCGGACCCAGCCGGTGATGCGGTGGCGGGTATTGCTCCGTTGGGTGGGCTCGACGCGCGCGGCCGCTGCGCGAACCAGCCAGCCGTTCACCGACATGCCCTCTTTGCGGGCTGCCACTTCCACCTTCGGCCGAAGGCTTTCCGGCAAGCGCAGCGTGACTCGCCACGTGCCACCGTCGTCGTCGGCGGTGGCCTGCTCCTGCGCGGCGGGCTCGAATTCGTCGGCGGCTTCTTGAATCGGAGCGCTGACGACGAATTCCGGATCGCGACCGCGGAGACGGACCTGCACGGACGCGGGCGCCAACTCGCGCGTTATCTCCTCGGTCGCGGCCGACAGTGCCTCGAGCACGACCAGCCGGATCGCCGACTCCAGCGGTGCACTCAGCCGGTCGGCCAGTGCCGCGGCGTCGTCCCCGCCCGGCTGGGCGGCGACGTTGAGTTCGTGCCGCACCCTGTCCACATACGGCTGCAAGTCCATGACATCATCATGACATCATTATGACATCAGCACGGCTCTTCTTTGGATGTCAACTTGGTGCTTGCTCGGCGGGCTCTGGCCCGCCAGATCCACGCCAGGGCACCGAGCATCAGCAGCACCAGCACCACCAACCACGGCCACGCGCCGTGCCGATACACCCAACCGGCGAGCGCGCCCTGCACCCGGCCCGCGGCGAGGATGACCGGATCGGCGGGGTTGCTGTTGCGGCCGAGTAACCGAAGCTCGTAGACGCCGTAGTAGCCGATGTACGCGCCGACCACGACGAGCAACCCGCCACTGATCCGGTTGACGAACGGCACGATGGCGCGGATACGGTCGGTCAGCGCCGAGCTGGCGAATGCCGCGGCGACGGCCAGCGCACCGACCACCAGTGCGAACCCCGCAGCATAGGCGAGGTAGATCCATACCGTCTGGAGCACCGGGCCGCTGCGAACGCCCGCACCGGTGACCGCCAAAAAGGGGCCGACGGTGCACGACAGCGACGCGATCGCGTAGCTGACCCCGTAGCCGAGCATCGAACCGACCCTCGCCGTCGGCACCCACCTCCCCCTGTCCGCTAAGGGATTTGGCACAAACACGGCGAGCTGCCGCCCGATGAGAAACCAAACGCCAACGACCACAAGAACAACACCGATCACTACGGTGAGATACGGCAGGTAGCGCTGAACCTTCGACGCGACCTCCACGGTCAGGAGCCCAAACGCGCCGAATACCAGCAAAAACCCCACGGTCATCGCCGCGGTGGCTGCCAGCGCACGACCGACCGCAGGGGGTCGGCCGGTGCCTTCTCCCACCACCAGCGCCAAATACGCTGGGAGCATCGCGAATCCGCACGGATTGAGAGCCGCCACCAGGCCAGCGCCCAACGCCAAGCCCGCCAGGTCTTGGTTCACTGTGTTCCGGCGCCTACGCGTTCAGCGCCTTGACCCGGTCCGACAACTCCTGTTCAGGCATCGCCGCAGTCGGGTTATTCACGAAGCTTGAGCTGCCGTCGGAACGGACGAAAAGGTATGCCGGTTGCCACGGCACACCGAAACGCGCCCACAGCGAGCCGTCCGAATCGTTGAGGTTCGTGAAGTTCAGGTTGTACTTCGACACGAATTGCTGCATCTGCCCGACGTCCGAGCGTCCGGCGATACCCACGAACGACACCTTCGGATTGGCGGCGGACACCTGGCTCACTCCTGGCGCCTCGATGTTGCAGAACGGGCACCACGGTGTCCAGAACCAGAGCACAGCGGGTTTGCCCTGCAAGCTGCTCCCGGGGAACGACCCGCCGCCCAGGGTGCTCCCGGTGAAGTTCAAACGGTCGTCGGCGCGCGATAGCGGTGACGTGATAAGGCCCAGCGACAGCACCGCGGCAACCACCGCCAGCGCCAACGACCTACACGTGCGCAAAAGTCCGGCTTTCACGGCCCGCACCTCCTTTGCTGACGTTACACCTGAAGTGACGTCAACTACACGGGTTGAGTTCGATCACGCCGCTTCGGCGACACCCTCCAGGTCCGGCGGCTCGCGGGTGAGCCCGCGCGTCAGCACCAGCAGATAGATCACGCCGAGGGCCAGCCAGCACAAGCCGAGAATCAATGCCCGCGAGTCGAGCTGGGTCAGCAGATACACATCGACCACCGCGCCGATGAGCGGAAGCACGATGTAGCGCCATGCGCTGAGACGCTCGCCGCGGTGCCGCAGGAAGTAGCCGATCACGGCGAGGTTCACCAGTGTGAACGCGGTGAACGCGCCGAAGTTGATGAACGACGTCGAGGTCGTGACGTCGAGGAAGATCGCCGCCAGGCCGATGACGCCGGCCAGTGCGATGTTGAACAACGGGGTGTGGAAGCGCTCCGAGACCATCCCGAAAACCCGGTTCGGTAGTACACCGTCGCGTCCCATCGCGTAGAGCAACCTCGCGACGGCGGCCTGCGCGGCCAGGCCCGAGGTGAACTGCCCGATGACCAACCCCGCCAAAAATACGGCGCCGAACAGGCTTCCGCCGATCGTCTTGGCTATGTCGGACGCCAGCGAGTCCGGATGGTCGAACGTGCCTCCCGGCGCGACGAGCGTGACGAAGTAGGTCACCACGATGAAGATCGCGCCGCCGATCAGCGCAACGAGCACGATCGCGCGCGGAACGTTGCGTTCCGCGTCGTAGGTCTCCTCCGTCAGGGTGCTGATCGCGTCGAACCCGAGAAACGAGTACGCCGCGACGGCAGCACCGGCCGCGATCGCGCTGAACCCGTCGTCGCCGGTGAACGGCTTGATCGACACCAGCGAGTGAGAGCCGTTGACCAAGTGCACGATCGAGAGCACCACGAACAGCGCGAGGATCAACAGCTGAAGCGTCATCAGCACGAAGTTGGCCCGGTCGGCCACTTTCAGGCCGATCACATTGAGGGCCGATGTGATCAGGATGTAGGTAACGATCCAGACCCAGAACGGAACACCGGGGAACTGGCCCTTCAGATAGGCCCCGCCGATGAGCCAGATCACCAGCGGCAGAAACAGATAGTCCAGCAGGATCGCCCAGCCGACGACGAAGCCCAGCCGAGAGTCCAGCGACTTGCGCACGTAGGTGTAGGCGGAGCCGGCGACCGGGTAGTGGCGGGCCATCACGCCGTAACTCAATGCGGTGAACAACATCGCGACGGTCGCGAGCACATAGGATCCCGCGCTGCCGCCCTGCGACTTCTCGGCGATCACGCCGAAAATCCCCAGCACGATGATCGGCGTCATGTAGGCGAGCCCGAACAGCACCAGCGACCGCAGGTGCAGAGTCTTCTGCAGGGCGGCGTGGTGCTCCTGGCGTTCGGTCGTCACTGGACTCCTCTCATCGGGCTTGGCTGCCAGTGGGTGGGATCGATGCGGCCCTGGTAGATCGGCAGGTCGATGAAGGGATCGTCCGGGGCCATCTGCGACCACATCCGGTTGAGCCCCTCGGTGCCGCGCTCGCGCACCCGGGTGACGTCATCGAGATCCAGGTCGACGCGGATCAGTCCGGGCTCGGCGGTGGGCAGGTCGGCGATCACGTTGCCCTCGGGGTCGGCGACCAGCGAGCCGCCCATCGCGACGGGTCCGGCGGCGTTGACGCTGAGCACGAAGACCTGGTTGACGATCGCATTGGCAGAGGCGAGGACCCGCTCCTGTTTACGATCGGCGCCGATGGTCTTGACGACGTTGACGACGAACTCCGCACCCATCCACGCGACGCTGCGGGTGGACTCCGGAAACCATGCGTCGTAACAGATGGACAATCCCCCGCGACCGCTGCCCGCCATGTCGAACACGACGAACTCGTGGCCGGACGCCCATGCCTCATACGGCCGCCACGGAAATACCTTGCGGTAGCTGGCCACCAGCTCACCGCCGGGGCTGAAGACCACGGCGGTGTTGTAGACCCGGTTGTCGTCGCCCAGCTCGGGTACCGACCCCGGAATCAACCAGACGCCCAGTTCGCCGGCAATGTCTGCCAGCTCGCGGATCCGGTCGCCGTCCAGCGGCTCGGCCGCGGCCTTCAGCCAGGCGTTGGGATCATCGGCGAGGTCGCACTCCCCGAACAAGTGGATTTCGGGGAAGACAACCAGGCCCGGATCTGACATGCCGGTGACGATGTCGCGGGCCTGCCGACGCAGCGTGGCGACGGGGTCCTGCGCCGTGACCGGCGGATACTGCGCCAATGCGACGGAGAGCGGGCGGCCCACCTCCTTAAGTTAGGCCAACTCGCGAGTTCCCGCGCCGTAAAATCTGAGCAGCAGGTAGGGATGCCGACGCCGCTGCCGGCGATGGGGAGGTGCTGGCCTGTTTCGTGCTCGAACCGGAGGCCACGGGATCGCCGTATCTGGTGTCCGCGGGCCGGCTGACCAAAGACGCCCGCTGACCAAGACGACGGTGTGCCGTACAAGGTGTTCACCCCGTTCTTTAGTTCGGCACCATCGATCCGCGGACGCTGGCGGTCGACCTGGAGCGGCGCCGTAATGGGCATGCGGCCTTCCTGCGGGAGCTGGCACGGGTGCGAGGAGGCACTGCGCCGCTACGGGCTGATCGCCTGGGGCCGGTATGCCAGAATGTCGCCAACAGTCATCTCGAGTCATCAGGAGCGCCGTGGCCGGTACCGAGGTCGAACGACACGCCGGGATAGACGTCGAGGACGTGCCGTCCGCCCAGTGGGGCTGGAGCGGAACCGCGCCGCGGGTGTGGCACGTCGTCCTCATCCTGATCGCGGTGTTCTTGCTGGCGATGGTGCAGGGGAACCAGGTGGGCCACGTCGAGGACTGGTTCCTCATCGCGATCGCCGCGGTGATCCTGTTCGTCGTGGGCCGCGACTGGTACCTGCGCCGCCGCGGCCTGATCCGCTAACTGCTCGCAGCTAACTGCCCGCAGGCGGCGGCGATCTCCCGGCCGCGGGTGTCGCGCACGGTGCACGACACGCCCTGCGCCCGCACGCGCCGGACGAATTCCCGCTCGACCGGCTTCGGGCTGGCGTCCCACTGGCTGCCGGGCGTGGGGTTCAGCGGGATGAGGTTGACGTGCACGAGCGGGCCGAGCGCGGCATGCAGGCGCTTGCCGAGCAGGTCGGCCCGCCACGGCTGGTCGTTGATGTCGCGGATCAGCGCGTATTCGATCGACACCCGCCGGCCGGTGGTTTCGGCATAATGGCGGGCCCCGTCCAGCGATTCGGCGACCTTCCACCGGGTGTTCACCGGCACCAGGGTGTCGCGGAGTGCGTCGTCAGGGGCATGCAGTGACAGCGCCAGTGTGACGCTCAGTCCTTCATCGGCCAGTCGGTGGATGGCCGGTACCAGGCCCACCGTGGAAACGGTGACCGCGCGCTGCGAGATCCCGAACCCGTGCGGCGGCTGGTCCACGATGCGGTGTACCGCGGCCAGCACGCGGTTGTAATTGGCCAGCGGCTCCCCCATCCCCATGAACACGACATTCGACAAGCGTGACCCGGTGTCCCGCAGATGCGCAGCAGCCGAGCGCACCTGCTCGACGATCTCCGCCGCGGACAGGTTGCGGGTGAGCCCGCCCTGTCCGGTGGCGCAGAACGGGCACGCCATGCCGCAGCCGGCCTGCGACGAGATGCACACCGTGTTGCGCTGGGGGTAGCGCATCAGCACCGATTCGAAGGTGGTCCCGTCGATGGCCCGCCACAGCGTCTTTCGGGTCTCACCGGCATCACACTCGATCTGCCGCACCGGGGTCAGCAGCGTCGGGAAGATCGCGTCGGCGACCTTGTCCCTCAGCGCTGCCGGCAGATCGGTCATCTGCGCCGGATCGGCGATCAACCGCCCGTAATACTGATGGGCGAGTTGGCTGGCGCGAAACGCCGGCAGACCAAGCTCGGCCACCGCGGCGGCCCGGCCGGCGTCGTCGAGATCGGCCAGGTGTCGTGGCGGCAGCGCACGGCGTGGCGCAGTGAACACCAAATCCATGGAAGCGCTTACCTTTCCGCTGTCAGTACGTCGCGGACCGCCTCGTCGACCGTGGCCACCACCGACTCGTCGATGCCGGTGCGACCGCGGACGAACACCGCCGCCCGGTTGGCCACCGGCATGCCCTCGGCCGGGCAGAGGCCGTCGGGCAGCCGGCCGATCACCGGCAGCAGCGCGACACCGAGGCCAGACCGTACGGCGGCGTACAGGCCGGCGAGATCGGCACATTCGGCGACGATCTGATAGTCCACGCCGAGCTTGTCGAGCGCCGAGAACGCCGGCTCACGCAGTGTGCAGGGCTCCCCGAAGATGGCCAGCGGCAGCGGTTCGCCCGCGGGAGCGTTGAAGGTGCGCGACGAAATCCATTTCAGCTCAACGAGCCCCGACGCGTGAGCGCGATCGAACCCCGAGCCGTCGAGCATCACTGCGAGATCCACCAATCCGCGCTCGATGGCGTCGGCCAGCGACACGTTGCGATCGAGGCGGAACCGGACCCGCCAGTCGGGCAGGCGCTCTCGCAGCGCCCCGGTAAGGGCCGGCAACATCACGTCGGCGCCGTGCTCGGTGGCACCGATAACCAAGACCCGGTTTTCCGTCGCACCCAGGTCGTCGAGGGCGGTGTCGTGGGCCGCCAGGATCGTGCGGGCATGCCGCAACACCCGCTGGCCCAGTTCCGTGAACACCATGCCGCGCCCCGACCGCTCAACCACCGGCCCGCCGACCACGGCCTCAATCTTGCGCAGATGCTGGCTCACCGCCGACTGCGTGACGTGCAGAGCGGCGGCGGCACGGTGAAATCCGCCACAATCGGCGACCGCCACCACGCTACGCAGCGGACCGATGTCAAGCACCTGAGCCATCCCCACACTGTATTCCGATCAGCAGAAACGATCAATCCTGCGACTATTGTGCGTCAACGTTGCAGTCAGCATAGGTGTTCGATCAGAAAATGTGATCGGTCGTGATCGCCAATAATTGTTGGACTCGTTCGTTCAGCGCGGTCAGCATGACAGCATGGCCCTGACCCGCATGCCGCTGCGCACGGCGTCTTCGGTGACGTTCTTCTACGCACTGGGCTACCCCATCGGGAATCTCGCCGTGGCCGGCATGACGCCGATGGCCGCGCTGGTACTGCGTTTCGGGCTCGCCGCGACCATCCTCGGCGCGTGGACGCAACTGTCCACTGCACAGTGGCCCAGAGGCAGGCAGCTCGGGCACGTCCTGGTCACCGGGCTGCTGATGCAGGCCGTGCAGTTCTGCTGCCTGTACGAGGCGGTGCAGCGCGGCGCGCCTGCGGTGCTGTGTGCGGTGCTGATCGCGATGAACCCGGTGACCACCGCGATACTCGGCGCCGCGTTCCTCGGCGAGCGGCTGAACAGGTGGCGCATCGTGGCCCTGGTGCTCGGGGTGATCGCCGTGCTCGCCGCCTGCGCCAGCAGGCTGATGGCCACCCACGGCCTAGATCCGGTCATCGTGCTGCTGGTGATCGCCCTGCTCGGGCTTTCCGCCGGTGGCGTCTATCAGCAGCGGTTCTGCGCTGCGGTCGACTTCCGGGCCACCAGCGCGCTGCAGAACGCGGTGGCCCTGGTTCCCGCCGCGGTGCTGGCCGGGCTCACCCCGTTCGCCGTGCACGAACCCGTCAAGGCGGCGCTGGCGATCGCAGGCATCGTGCTGCTGAACGCGACACTGGCCGTCAGCTTGTACGTGCGTGCGATCAACGCCCACGGCGCAGCCGCCGTCGCGATGTTGTTCGCGGTGATCCCCGCGGTTGCCGGGTTGCTGTCGTGGCTGATGCTGGGGCAGCGCCCCGACGTCGGCATCGCGGTCGGACTGGCCGTCGGCGCGGTCGCGTGCTGGTTGAACGGTGTTTTCGGTCGCCCGTCAGGTGAGCAGCGTGAGAACGATCCACGTCGCCACCGCCGACGGCAGCATCCCGTCGATGCGGTCCATCAGGCCACCGTGACCCGGTAGCAGCGTGCCCATGTCCTTGATGCCGAGGTCGCGTTTCACCTGGGACTCGACGAGGTCGCCCAACGTGCCGGTGATCACCAGCATCAAGCCCAGTGGCACGCCGACCCAGGCGGGCTTGTGCAGCAGGAAGGCCACGGTGAGCACCGAGGCTGCGATCCCGAACAGCACCGATCCCACGAGGCCCTCCCAGGACTTCTTCGGGCTGATCGCGGGAACCATCAGGTGCTTGCCGAACAACACGCCCGCGGCGTAGCCGCCGATGTCGGAGAACGCCACCGTCAACATCAGGCAGAACACCCGACCGGCTCCGTCGCTCGGATAGATCAGCAGGCCGCCGAAGCTGGCGAACAGTGGCACCCACGTCGCCAGAAACACCGTCGCGGAGATGTCGCGCAGGTAGTTGACGGGCTGCTCGGAGAGTCCCTGGCCGACCAGCCGCCAGATCATGCAGACCACGACGGTGCCTGCGAAACCCCCGAGCGCACCGCCGGTGCCGTACGGCCAGGTCAACCACAGCGTGGCTTGGCCGCCGAGCAACAGCGGAGCGATCGGGATCGTGTAGCCGGCTTCACGCAGCCGGCGGGTCACCTCGTGGGTGGCGATCGGAATGGCCAGCGCCAGCACAACGAGCCACAGCCGCGGCGCGAACAGGAGGATCACTATCAGGATCCCGCCCAGCGCGGCGCCGACGGCGATCGCCGCGGGCAGATTGCGTCCGGCGCGCGAGCTCTTCGGGACGTTCACCCCGTCGGGGCTCCCTGTGTCGGTTTCTGCCACGGAAGTCGGTTGCCGGCCGGTCCTGCTAGACCTCCAGCAGCTCGCCTTCTTTGTGCTTGACCAGCTCATCGATCTGGCCGACGTACTGGGAGGTGGTCTTGTCGAGTTCCTTCTCGGCCCGGCCGACCTCGTCCTCGCCTGCTTCACCGTCCTTGCGGATACGGTGCAGCTCCTCCATCGCCCTGCGCCGGATGTTACGCACCGACACCCGGGCGTCCTCGCCCTTGGCCTTCGCCTGCCTGACCATGTCGCGGCGGCGCTCCTCGGTCAGCTGCGGAATGGCGACCCGGATGACGTTGCCGTCGTTGGTCGGGTTGACGCCCAGGTCGGACTTGCGGATGGCGGTCTCGATCGGGCCGAGTTGCGACTGCTCGTAGGGCTTGATGACCACCAGCCGCGCCTCGGGAACGTTGATGCTCGACAGCTGGGTGATGGGGGTGGACGCCCCGTAGTAGTCGACGGTGACGCGGGAGAACATGCCAGGATTGGCGCGCCCGGTGCGGATGGACGCCAGGTCGTCGCGCGCTACCGAGACAGCCTTCTCCATCTTCTCTTCGGCGTCGAAGAGGGTTTCGTCGATCACGGCGTCCTCCTCAGGTGGTGACCAGTGTTCCGATCTTCTCACCTGCGACGGCACGCGCGATATTGCCGTTGGTCAACAGGTTGAAAACCAGAATCGGCATGCCGTTGTCCATGCACAGGCTGAACGCCGTCGCGTCGGCCACCTGCAGCCCGCGGTCAATGACCTCGCGGTGCGTGATCTCGGTCAGCAGCTCCGCGTCGGGATTGGCCCGCGGGTCGTCGCTGAACACCCCGTCCACGGCCTTGGCCATCAAAACCACGTCGGCGCCGATCTCCAGCGCGCGTTGCGCCGCCGTGGTGTCGGTGGAGAAATACGGCAGCCCCATGCCGGCACCGAAAATGACCACACGGCCCTTCTCCAGGTGCCTTCGGGCTCGTAGCGGGATGTAGGGCTCGGCGACCTGACCCATCGTGATCGCGGTCTGTACCCGCGTGGCGATGCCTTCTTTTTCCAGAAAGTCTTGCAGTGCAAGGCTGTTCATGACAGTGCCGAGCATGCCCATGTAGTCCGAACGCGTACGCTCCATGCCGCGTTGCTGGAGTTGGGCGCCGCGGAAGAAGTTGCCGCCGCCGATGACGACCGCCACCTGGACGCCGCTGCGGACCACTTCCGCGATCTGCTTGGCGACCTGGTGCACCACATCGGGGTCGAGGCCGACCTGGCCGCCGCCGAACATCTCACCACCGAGCTTGAGCAGCACGCGGGTGTACTTGGGCTTGGGATGGGAGTGCGGAACCGACGACGCGCCGTTGGTACTGGTCGGCTCCTCGTCCCCCATCAGACTCCTTCGGCTCCTCGCACGGGAGCGCCATCGGAGGCGGCCCGCCCACGACGGCACCCCCAATCCTGCCTCATCGAGCCCGCAGAGCTACCACCGGGTCGTGCGTGTCGAGCCTCAGGCCAGCTGCGCGGACAGCAGCCATGCCGCCACCGACTTGCGTCCGTTCGGCTCGTCCCTCACGCCGACCGCGGGAAACAGCGGCGAGTTCTCGGGGAGATGGCCGTGGATGCGGGCAGGCTTGATGTCGTCGATCACCCAGTACTTCGACACCACGTCGCGCAACTCCTCGGGAGTGACGGCGTTCGGCGGCCCGTCGGGCAACCCCGCCTTGTCGAATACCAGCACGAAGTAGGAGGCACCGGGCGCCGCCGCGCGCGCGATCGACTGCTGGTAGCCCTCACGCGCCTCCACTGGCATGGAATGAAACAGCGTGCTGTCGACGATCGTGCCGAACCTGCCGTCGTAGCCGGTGAACGAACTGATGTCGGCGACCTCGAACGTGGCGTTCGTCAAGCCACGACGAGCGGCCTCGGCCCTGGCGAGTTCGATCGCCGTGGGCGAAAGATCCAGCCCGACAGTGCTGTAGCCCCGCTCCGCAAGATGCAGTGAAACGGCCGCCTCACCGCATCCCGCGTCGAGAACGTCGCCGTGGAATTTGCCCTGCTCGATCAGCGTGGCGAGTTCGGGCTGCGGTTCGCCGATGCTCCACGGCGGCCGGGTGCCCACGCCAAAGCCTTCAACCTCTCCGCGGTACGCGGATTCGAATTGGAAATCCTGTGGTGTAGTCATTACCCAGATATATCAACCTGCTTGATATATGTCAATATGATTGACATGAAAAAACAGGGTGACCCGCCACTGGGTTTTCTTCTGTCCCGGGCCAGCGCGAGGCTGCGCACCGAGGTGACCGACGGTTTGGGGCCACTGGGACTCACGTTTTCGCAGTACCTCTGCATGCGTGTGCTGTCGGTCAATCCCGGCATGTCGAGCGCGGAACTGGCGAGGGCACTGAATGTGTCGCCACAGGCGATGAACACGGTGCTGCGCGGGCTGGAAGACATCGGGGCAGTGTCGCGGCCGGCTTCCGTCTCCGTCGGGCGCGCGCTTCCGGCGAGACTGACCGCCGCCGGTGCTGCGCTACTGGAACGCACCGACGCCGTCGTGCACCGAGCCGAGACAGCGGTGCTCTCCGGCCTGACAAAGGCTGAGCAGCGTGAGCTCAAGCGGATGCTCGCGAGCGCGGGCTCGACGACCAGTTAGCAGGCGATCACAAGTCGCGAGCAACCTTTAGGCGGTCGTAGGCACTCCACCACACGGCCTCATACTCGACCGGTGACAAAGCGCCCTTCCCGATCTTCTCGTCGGCCGCGGTCAACATCTCAACGAGGGCTTCCCATTCGCCGTATCGAGCTTCGATGCGTCGGTCGGAGCAGCCGTCGATCAAGGTCA
>JAOPWC010000083.1 GCA_025965895.1 Mycobacterium sp. | reverse complement strand
GCTTCGGCCGGTCCAGATTTGGGTGCCCGACGTGCGGGCGCCGGAATTTGTCGCGCAAGCTCACCGCCAGTCGGCTGTGATCGCGGCCAGCGAGCATGAGGCTGACGACCAAGCATTCGTCGATGCGGTCTGCGTCGACTGGGCCACCGCTGAGGGTGCGGGGGAGTCCGACGAGTGAGGCACCTCGTGGCACTGACATGATGCAGATGCTCCAGCGCGTTCGTGATGCTGTTGCCTATTCCGGCAAGCCGAGACCTGTGGTCATTGTTCAGGATGATCGGTTCGATGCGACGGCCTCGGTCACGGTCTGTCCGCTGACAACGAATCCGGTTGAGGCGTCGCTGATCCGGGTCGCGGTCGAGCCGACGGCGGTAACCGGAATTGAGCAGCGAAGCCAGATCATGGTCGACAAGATCACCACGGTGCCGCGGGCAAATGTACGCGATCATCTCGGCCGGCTGGCCGACGCCGATCTCATCCGGCTTGATCGTGCACTTGTCGTATTCCTCGGGCTTGCCGGATGACCAAACTCAAGCCGCCAGCTGAAGGGAGCGACCCGATCGGGCGGCTGGTTGGGAGTCGACGGTGGTGGCGAACAGGTGCGGCCGGTACCGCTTACTTGCCGCCGCTTTGAAAGTCGCCGAGTGAGTCAAGCGCGGCGGCACTGTCGTCGAGCTCGTCGTCGAATAAGTCGGCATAGGTGTGCGCCAACGGCCGGTCCGGATCTCTTGCAATCAGTGACGGGTGAGCTTCTCGCGGATCGTGTCAGTGACGACGCGGCCGATGGGCACGGGCCTGAAGGCGCGAGCCGCCTCGGTCAGCACCTTCCGTGAATCGGCGCTCAGCTCAATGTCGGCCGCGGCGACGTTGAACTCCAGTTGCTCCACGCTGGACGCGCCAGGAATGGCGACCACTTGGGGCAGGCTGATCAGCCAGGCCAGCGCCACCTGCGCCGGCTTGGCGTTGGCCTCGCTCGCGACGTCGCGCAAGGTCTGCAACAGCGGTTCGACACGGCGCAGATTCTCGGTGCCGAACAGCCGATTAATCGCCCGGACGCCGCCGGGTCGATTGTCGACGCCATACCTGCCGCCAAGCAGCCCCTGCGCAAGCGGGCTGTAGGCGATCACCATCCGGTTCTCGCGCTCGGCAAACGGCACGAGGTCGTCGAGCGGATCGAGATGGGCAAGCGAGAAATGCACCTGATTGCTGATCACCGGACGGCCGAGAGCGGCATCAGCCTTACGCCACCGCGCGAGCGAATAGTTCGAGACGCCGACCGCACCGATCAGCCCCTCCTCGAGCAGGCTGCGCATCCCGGGCATGATCACCGAATCGGGCACCACCGGGTTCGGCTGATGTATCTGGTAGAGCGGAATGCGGTCGAGCTGCAGCCGGCGGGCGCTGGCGTGCGCACGCTGCCTGACCACCGGAGGGAAGGGTGCGATCGGGAAGATCTTGGTCGCCACCACAACTTCGGTGCGCTGCTCGCCCAAAGCCTCGCCGAGGATGCGCTCGCTCTTGCCCAATCCGTATATCTCGGCCGTATCGAACAGCGTGACGCCCAGGTCAAGGGCGCGCCGCACGATGTCGCGGGCGGCGCCGGAGGCGTAGTTGTCGCCGTAGCCCCACTCCCGCGAGCCAAACTGCCATGTGCCCAGGCCGATCCGGCTGACCTGTCCGAGTCCGCCGACGTCCAGATACCTCATATGGCCCACCGTACTGACATCACCCTCACGTGACCCATTCCAGCGCCTCAGTCTTGCTCGAAGGTGTCCGACGGTTCGGCAGCTAACCCGTCGGCTGAGCGTGGCTTGAGCCGCGCGACGAGGACGCCGACGGCCCGGGAGAGCGCCGCGCTGCACGCGCCTTGAGCGTTATTTCACCCTGGGGCGAGCGTGAGATGACACGATGACGGCGTGACAGATGGCCGGATTCAGTACCCACGCAACGGATCGACCTGCTTGGAGTATCGGGTTTTCGGCGACGCCGACACGGCGGTACTCTTCACTCCGGGATGGATCAGCGCCGTGGCCGGCCGGGAAGAGGTACTGGCCAGCCGCACAGTCTGCGACCTGTCCGCGGGATCGGGCCTCAGTTTCGAAAACCCCGGCGCCCACCGCCTGAACGTGCTGTCCGAAGGGACGACGATCTATCGGGTCACCTCGAATGGGCGCTGAGGCGGCGCGGTGGTTCCTTGCCGCCGTGCTGATGGCCTGCAGCACCAGCTGTGGGGGACCCGGCGCGGCATCCGCGTCGCCCACCGCCGGCGTGCCCCCGCTGAGCTCCGCGGCGCAAGCCGCCGGCTTCGTCGACGTCCGCACCGTCGTCCCGGACGCGATCATCGACCTGCGCTACGCGACACCCAACAATTTCACCGGCACGCCGCTGTATCCGCCCGACGCCCGCTGCCTCGCGCACCAATCCATGGCCGGGGGTCTGGCGTCCGCCGCGGATGCGCTGCGCCCGCAGGGCGACGTGCTCGTCTTCTGGGACTGCTACCGCCCGCACGACGTTCAGGTCAGGATGTTCCAGTTGGTCCCCAACCCCGATTGGGTCGCCCGCCCCGGCCCGTACGCACGCAGCCACGAGGCGGGCCGCTCGGTTGACGTCACGATCGCAAGCCGCCAACAGCAGTGCATACCCGAGCAACAGGTGGGCGGGCTCTGCCCGCTCGACATGGGCACCGGGTTCGACGACTTCTCCTCCCGCGCCCACGCATTCGCCACCGACGGCGTCAGCGCTACCGCGCAGGCAAACCGGGCCCGTCTGCACGACGCCATGAGCACCGGCGGGCTGACCGGGTACTCCGGGGAGTGGTGGCATTTCGACGGCCCGGATGCCGGTGTGGAACGCCCGATCCTCGACGTCCCCGTCGACTAAGCCGCAGGTACTGTGGGTTGGCACAGTCATGGCCGCTGAAGTCTTGAATCTTCCGACGACTCCCGCCCGGGGTCGTCTGGTGATCGCAGCACTATGTGTCGTCGCGGTCGCCGCCTGCGGACCCACCACGGCGCCTCAGAACACCCAATCCAGCGCCAATCCAGGTGCCGCCGGCATCTTCAACAACCGGTCCGCCAACGACCTCATCACCGCGATCGCTCAGGGCAACCTTCCGGTGCCGAATCCCCGCAATGTCACGGCCAAGGACTGCCCGACGCTCGGCTGTGTCGAAAAGGTCGACACCGACACGGTGTCGATCATCAAGTTCCCGAACAGCGGCAAGGCCGAATTGTACGCGGGCACAACACATCACGTTTTCCAGATCGCCGACATCGTGATCGTCTTCCCCCCGACGATGCCACCGGACCAGCGGCGGCGCTACGAGCAGGTTGTGACGCGCGAAATCCAGTGACCAGCCGCTCAGGCGGCTTTCAACTCCCGAATGATCGGCTCCCAGAAGCCCTCCGGCGACTCATACGGCGCATAGAACCCGGTGCGGGTGAACACGTCCCCGTACCGCGCCAACAGCCGCTCAGCCACCCGCTCCGGAGGAGCGACGGTCGCGAACTCGTGCAGCATCTCGTCCGTGATGCGGCGGCCCATCGCGTCCCAGTCGCCGCGCTTGGACATCGCATTCAGCTCCGCGTTCACATCGGCCCAGCCGTGCAGCTCGAACACCGGCTTGTACGCCGGCGTGGAGCCGTAGAACGCGATCTGCTTCCGCACCGCGGCGTCGGCGGCGCGCATCTGCTCATCATCGGCTCCGGTGACGATGAACGGCAGTCCGCTGATCTCGAACCCGCCCAGATCGTCTTTGCCCGCCGCCGCCCGTCCGGTCCTCAACGCAGGCAGCGTGACCTCCCGCAGGTATCGCTCCGTGGTGAAGCCGTGCGCGAAGAACCCGTCGGCCGTCTCGCCGGCGACTTCCGTCATCCGCGGGCCGACGGCGGCCAGGAGGATCGGCGGATTGCCGTACGGGTTCGGCCCCGGGTTGAAGAACGGCGTCATCAGCGTGTGGGAGTAGAACTCGCCGACGAACCGCAACGGCTCACCGGTCGCCCAGCTGTGCCAGATAGCCCGCACCGCCAGCAGGTACTCCCGCATCCGGTCGGCCGGCGCCGACCACGGCATCGAAAAACGTTTGGTGATATGGGGTTTCACCTGTGAGCCGACGCCCAGCATGAACCGGCCTTGCGAGTACAGCTGAAGGTCATTGGCCACCATCGCCAGCGACATCGGGTTGCGGGCGAACGCCACCACGATCGCGGTGCCCAGCTCGATCTTCTCGGTGCGGCTGGCGGTGATCGCCAGCAGCGGGAACGGGTCATGCTGCGTCTCGGGCACCCACGCGCCGTCGTACCCCTGCTTCTCCGCTGCCTCCGCGACATCCCAATCGCCCTGACGCCCGGTTAGGGTGAGATCGACCTTCATGACGGTCAACCCTATGCTTGGCCGGGTTAGCAACCGTTAGCGGCGGGGTATGCGGTTGGCGCGGGCTCGCAGCGACGGGAGTCTTTGGAACAAAGATTCGGAGTCAATGGAAGCGATATGACCGAAGCCGACCAAGAGCGACCCAACCGCGACCAGGAGCTCGAGAACATCGTCGACCAACTCGACGAGAACGTCGCCGGCGAACGCGAGGCGGAAGGTGTTCCCGGCAAGCCCAGCGACCGCGAACAAGCCGCCACCGCAGGCGATTCTGAGAGTGAACCGCCGGACTAGGAGCTCGGCTGTGGAGTGTTCACGTGGGGACGGTCGCCGGTCGCCATGAAGTCCTCGATCAGCTCCACCACCTGTGTGGGCGCCTCCACCTGGGCGAAGTGACCGACACCGGGCAGCACCTCGAGCCTTGTGTCAGCGCGCGCTTCATGCGCCGCGTAAGCATGGTCGACGGGAATGATGGTGTCCCGCTCGCCCCAGATCGCCATCGCCGGCAGATCGGCGCGCAGCTGCAACCTGTTCAGTGCGCTGACGGCCTGCCCGCGGTAGTCGACGACCGATCGCAACGTCCGCAGGAAGGACTGCCGGGTCTGCCGGTCGGACAGCGACGAATACGCGCTCCACAGCTCGGCGCCGCGCGGCGACTGAATTCCCGCGTTGGACAGCCACGAGCGCAGCCTGTTGCCGACGGTGAGCACCGGCTGCGGCGCGATGATCGGCAACACCGCCTCCGCGCCCGGCGCCGACAGCAGCCGCAGTATCAGGCCGACATCAGGACCCAGGCCACCGCTGCTGATCAGGATCAACCGCTGGCAGTAGTCGGGGTGCTGATAGACAAACTGCATCGCGACACCGCCGCCGAGCGAATGACCCACGACGGTCGCCTGGCTGATGCCGAGTTCGTCGAGGAAATCACGGAGCCAGACCGCGAACGCGCCCAACGAGTAGTCACCACGGGGTTTCGCTGACTCGCCGTGGCCCAGTAGGTCCGGTGCCACCACCCGGAACTTCTTGGACAGCTGAGGCATCACCGCCCGCCAGGTGGCCGAACTCCCGGCCATGCCGTGGATCAGCAGCAGCACTTCGCCTTCACCGGCGTCGCGGTACGCGATCCGGTCGCCGTGCAGCTCGACAAACTTCAGCTCGTTCACCGGTACCCCCTCTAGTTCCAGAATCCGGCACAGGCTTACCCCATCGTGGCAGAAAGTACTCAGCGCTGCTTCGCGCACGACCCTTTGTTCGGGCCGGAACAGAACCTAGGGTTGTGCTCGGTCGCAGAGAGCGCAGAGAAGAGGTCGGGGTGCCGAACAGGGTCTATGTCGTCGGTGTCGGGATGACGAAGTTCGAGAAGCCGGGGCGGCGGGAGGGCTGGGATTACCCCGACATGGCCCGCGAAGCCGGCACCAACGCGGTCGCGGACGCCGGGATCGACTACGCCCAGGTCGAGCAGGGCTATGTCGGCTACGTCTACGGCGAATCCACGTCGGGCCAACGGGCGCTCTACGAGCTGGGCATGACCGGCATCCCGATCGTCAACGTCAACAACAACTGCTCCACGGGTTCCACCGCGCTGTACCTGGCCGCGCAGGCCGTCCGCGGCGGGCTGACCGACTGCTGCATCGCGCTGGGCTTCGAGAAGATGAAACCTGGGTCGCTTGCGTCGACCTACGACGACCGCTCGCAGCCGATGGAGAAGCACATCATCGCGCTCGCGGAGATCTCCGAGGTGGCGCTGCCGCCCGCACCCTGGATGTTCGGCGCCGCCGGCCGCGAGCACATGAAGCAATACGGCAGCACCGCCGAACATTTCGCGAAGATCGGTTACAAGAACCACAGGCATTCGGTCAACAACCCGTACGCGCAGTTCCAGGAGTCCTACACGCTCGACGACATCCTGGCCTCGCGGATGATCTACGACCCGCTGACCAAGTTGCAGTGCTCGCCGACCAGCGACGGCTCGGGCGCGGCGATCCTCGCGTCGGAGGCGTTCGTTGACAGGCACGCGCTGGCCGGGCAGGCGGTGGAGATCGTCGGGCAGGCAATGACCACGGACTTCGCCACCAGTTTCGACGGCACCGCCAAGGGTCTGATCGGCTACGACATGAACGTCCAAGCGGCGCAGCGTGTTTACGAGCAGTCGGGGCTCGGTCCGGAGGACTTCCAGGTCATCGAGCTGCACGACTGCTTTTCGGCCAACGAGCTGCTGCTGTATGAGGCGCTCGGCTTGTGCGGCGAGGGGGAGGCCCCCAAACTCATCGACGACAACGACACCACCTACGGCGGCCGCTGGGTGGTCAACCCGTCCGGCGGACTGATCTCCAAAGGCCACCCCCTCGGCGCGACCGGGCTGGCGCAGTGCGCCGAATTGAGCTGGCAGCTGCGCGGTACCGCCGACAAGCGCCAGGTCGACAACGTCACCGCGGCCCTGCAACACAACATCGGGCTCGGCGGCGCCGCCGTGGTCACCGCCTACCAGCGCGCGGACCGGCGGAGCTGAGGCGACGTTTACGGCGGCGGTAAAGAGGTCAATCATCATTACGTGACGGGGTTCAGCGTCGAACATTCGCAGGAGCGCAACGATGAATCTGGGTGACCTTACGAGCTGGGTGGAAAAGCCGATCGCGGCGATGTCCAACCTCATCAACACCCCTAACTCGGCCGGCCGATACCGACCGTTTTACCTGCAGAACCTGGTCGACGCGGTGCAGGGCCGCACGCTCGAGGACGCCGTCGAGGGCAAGACCGTCGTCATCACGGGCGGATCGTCCGGCATCGGGGCGGCGACGGCGAAGAAAGTCACCGCCGCCCGCGGCGAGGTGGTGCTCGTCGCCCGCACCCGGGAAAAACTCGAGAAGGTCGCCGACGAGATCCGGGGCGCGGGCGGCAGCGCCCACGTGTACACGTGCGATCTGTCCGACATGGACGCGATCGCGGAGATGGCCGACCAGGTGCTGACCGATCTGGGCCGCGTCGACATCCTGATCAACAATGCGGGCCGGTCGATCCGGCGCTCACTGGAGTTGTCGTACGACCGGATCCACGACTACCAGCGCACGATGCAGCTGAACTACCTGGGCGCGGTCCAGCTGATCCTCAAGTTCATCCCCGGCATGCGCGAACGCGGCTTCGGCCAGATCATCAACGTGTCGTCGGCCGGTGTCCAGATGCGGGCGCCGCGGTTCGGCGCCTACATCGCCAGCAAGGCCGCCCTCGACACGCTATGCGATTCGCTGCAAGCCGAAACGGTAAGCGACGGGGTCAGATTCACCACCGTGTACATGGCGCTGGTACGCACACCGATGATCAGCCCGACAAAGGTCTACGAAAACTTCCCGGCCCTGACCCCCGATCAGGCAGCCGGGGTGCTGTCCGACGCCATCGTCCACCGGCCACGCCGGGTCAGCCCGCCGTTCGGCCAGTTCGCCTCGTTCGCCGACGCCCTGAGCCCGATGCTGATGGATTTCATCCGCAACCGCGGCTTCACGATGTTCGACGACTCCGATGCCGCCCAAGGAGAGGAATTTGCAAGTGAGCAAGTGCCATTCGACAGGCGCAGCGAGAATTTCGTGCGGGCCACCCGAGGCATTCACTGGTGAACTGCGATGAGCCTTCCTGAGCCAGGAGCGGACGCCACCGTCGTCATCACCGGGGCCTCCTCGGGTATCGGCACCGAATTGGCGCGCGCGCTGGCCCGCCGCGGCTACCCGCTGCTGCTTGTCGCGCGGCGTCGTGACCGCCTCGACGAGCTGGAGGAGGAGATCCGCTCGAAGCACCCGGCGCCCGTCGAGGTCATGCCGCTGGATCTCGCCGACAGCACGGCCCGCGGCGAGCTGGCCGAGCGGATCACCGACGAGCCGATAGGCGGAGTGTGCAACAGCGCCGGCTTCGGCACCAGCGGTCGGTTTCACGAGCTGCCGATTGAGCGCGAACGCGAGGAAGTCGTCGTCAACGTGATCGCGCTGATCGAACTCACCCATGCGGCGCTGCCCGGCATGATCCGGCGAGGCGCGGGGGCAGTGCTGAACATCGCGTCGATCGCCGGGTTTCAGCCCTTACCCAACATGGCGGTGTATTCGGGGAGCAAAGCCTTCGTGCAGACGTTCTCCGAAGCTGTGCACGAGGAACTCCACGGCACGGGCGTGTCATGCACGGTGCTGTGTCCCGGCCCTGTTCCCACCGAGTGGGCCGAGATCGCCGACGCCCATCAGTTCAGCATCGGGATCGCACAAGTGTCCCCGCACGAGGTGGCCGAAGAAGCGGTCCAGGGCATGCTCGCCGGCAAGCGCAGCGTGATCCCCGGGCTCGTGCCCAAAGCCGCGAGCCTCGGGGGCAGGTTCACACCTCGAAGCATTCTGCTGCCGGCGTTGCGAATCGCCCGCCAGATGAGGAATTAGGCACGGGCACCCGATCGTCGTGAACCTCGACGCACCCACCATCGACTATCAGCTGACGGCGCCGCCTTTCGGTTATCACCGGCTGCACCCGGATCGGGGCATGGAGTTCCAGCTCAATCGATTTGCCGAATGGGTCGGGCCTTCCGCGCTCGACGAGGTCCGCACAGCGGCCGCGGGAATCACGTCATACGACGACTGGATCAGCACGTTTCTCGGCCTGGCCGGTACTGCCCGCGCGTCGGGTCGGGTGATGGCCGGCGCCTACTACGACCGCGCGGCCGATTTCTTCATGACCACCGAGGACCCGCGCCGCGAACCGGCCAGGGCCCGGTTTCTGCACGACATGCGCGAGCTCTACCAGCTGCAGCCGGTGCCGGTGGACTACGGCCACACCACGCTGCCCGCCTACGACCTGCAGCCCGCTGATCCACCGCGCGGAACCGTGGTGGTGTTCGGTGGGTTCGACTCGTACATCGAGGAGATGTTCCCGCTGCTGCTCACCGGCGCAACCGCCGGATACCGGATGGTGGGCTTCGACGGCCCCGGCCAGGGTGGTGCACTGGAGGACAGCGGGCTGCCGATGACCCCTGAGTGGGAACGCCCCGTGCGCGCGGTGCTCGACCATTTCGGCCTCGACGATGTCACGCTGTTGGGAATTTCGCTGGGCGGCGGGCTGGCGATCCGCGCAGCCGCTTTCGACCCCCGGGTGCAAAGAGTCGTCGCCTGCGATGTTCTCGACGACTTCCTGGAATGTCTTGCCAGACAAGTCGGCGGCATCACCGGACTCATGCGCCTGCTGCTGGCCGCGCGCGCCCGGCCGGTCCTCAACCTGGGCGCCAGGGTCGCCGCGGCGCGGAAGTCACTGGCCGCCTGGGGGCTTCGGCAGGGCATGCACGTGACTGGAAGCCGCGAACCCTACGAATTCTTGCAGGCCGCGCGGCGTCTCTCCACACGCTCGATATCCGCACGGGTCAGCGCCGACGCGCTACTGTTGGCCGGCTCCGACGACCACTACGTACCGCTGCACCAGCTGTACCGCCAGGCCGCCGCCCTGACCAACGCCCGGTCGGTCACCACTCGCGTGTACACCGAGACCGAACAGGCGCAAAACCATTGCCAGAAGGGCAACTTCGGTCTGGCGCTGCGCAACGTTTTCGACTGGATCGACTCGACCACGTTTGGTCAGCGCGGCGAATTACGCAGCTGATCGACCCAATCACGCGGCACCCGATCCCGCGGGCCCGGCACGGTCTCGTCCTCGGGCCGGTTCACCGGCGGAGCCAAATCGGGCCCGTCAGTGTAGTCGTTGGTCTCGAAGTTCCAGAACCAGTCCTCGCCTGGTTCAAACGACCGGATGACCGGGTGCCCGGATTGGCGCCAGTGCGCCGACGCGTGGCGCGCCGGCGAGTCGTCGCAACAGCCGATGTGGCCGCATGCCGCGCACCGGCGCAGATGAACCCACCACCCGCCGACCGCGTCGCATTCGACGCAGCCCGTACTGCTCGGCGGGACCAACGGGTCGATGGCCTGACCTTTCATCATCGTGCCTTTCTCACCGTGGTGACCTGGCTGGTGTTGGCGGCAGCCGCCGACTCGGCCAGCTCCGTCAACAGTGCCGGCACATCCGACCGGGGCACCACTGCTTCGACGAACACCATCCGGTCGCGCTGGGCCGCGGCGGCGGTCAGCGCGTCGTCGAGTTCGCCGTAGGTCTCGGCGCGGAACGTGAGGTGCTCACGAACACCGAGCGCGTTGGGGACCTCGAGCCAGTTCCAGCGCACGATGTCGTTGTAGTATGCCTCGCGGCCGTGAATGGCCCTCTCCACCGTGTAGCCGTCGTTGTTGACCACCACGACCACCGGCGCGACGCCCTCGCGGGCGAACGACCCCAGCTCCTGGATGGTCAGCTGCGCCGCCCCGTCGCCGATCAACAGCACCGGGCGCCGGTCCGGATGGGCCAGCCCCGCCCCCAGCGCGGCGGGCAGCGTGTAGCCGATCGACGCCCACAGCGGCTGGCCGATGAAGGTCACCCCACTCGGCAGCCGGTGTCCGGCCATTCCGTAGAACGACGTGCCCTGGTCCGCCAGCACGATGTTGCCCGGCGTGAGAGCGGCAGAAAGCCTGTCCCACAGCGCTTCCTGGCTGAGCGGCTGATCACGCGGCGGTGGTTCGAAACGCTGGTCCGACGAACTCGCGGGCACAGGTTCGGACCGGATACCCCGCCGTTTCAGTATCGACGTCAACGCGTCGAGCGCCGCCTCGATGTCCAGCGGCGCGAACACCTGGCCGGCGACGACGCTCTGATCGGCGCCGATGTCGATGGTCCGCGCCGGGTCGATGTGCTGGCTGAAGAAACCGCTCACCATGTCGGTGAACTGCACGCCGGCCAGCACCAGCACCGGCGCCTCCTCGATGGCCTTGCGCACCCGCTCGTCGCTGGCGGCGCCGGCGTAGATGCCCAGATACGTCGGTGAGCTCTCGTCCACGAGGCTTTTGCCCCACATCAGCGTGGCGTGCGGCACCACGTCGGCGGCCAGCAGCGCCTCGAGTTGGGGAACCGCCTGCAGGCGGTGCACCAGCAGATCGGCGAGCACCGTCACCTGGTGATCGCCGATGAGTTCGGTTGCCGCGTCGACGAACAACGACAACGCCCGTGGGCTGGTGCCGCCGGTGTACCGCGCCAGCGGCGCGCTGGGCGGCTCGGTGGGGAAGCGGGCAACATCGGTTGCCAGGAGCAGATAGCCCGGCAGCTTTTGCTCCCTCACCTCCGACAACACACGGTCGATCTCCCGTGTCGCGGTCGCGGGCACCAGATTCGCCTGCGCGCAGGTGAATTCGCGGGCAATACGAAGGAAGTGCTCGAAGTCACCGTCGCCGAGGGAATGATGCACCACCCGGCGGGCGCCCTGCGCGTCCTTCGACGGCGCGCCCACGATGTGCACGACCGGCACATGCTCGGCGTAGCTGCCGGCAACCGCGTTGGCCGCGGAGAGCTCGCCGACCCCGAACGTGGTGATGAGCGCGGACATGCCGCGCAGCCGCCCGTAGCCGTCGGCGGCATATCCCGCGTTGAGTTCGTTGGCGTTGCCCACCCAGCGAATCGTGTTGTGCGCCACGACATGGTCGAGGAACTCGAGGTTGAAGTCGCCCGGAACCCCGAACACCTCGGTAACGCCCAGCTCGGCGAGACGGTCCAGCAGGTAGTCGCCGACGGTGTAGGGCGACTCAAATGGCACACCCACAGCGCCGACGGTACCCGCGCGAACCGGCCAAAGCGTTCCGTCGCCAAAACCGGGCCCGTAAGGTCTCGGCCATGGCCATCAGCGAATCGAGGGAAATCGTCATCGAAGCCACACCCGAAGAGATCATGAACGTGATCACCGACGTCGAGACGCTGCCCGGGTGGTCCGACGCCCACCGGACCTCCGAGGTGCTCGAGCGCGACGATCAGGGCCGTCCACTGCGCAGCAAGGCGAAAGTCAAGACCGTCGGAGTCACCGACGAGCAGGTGCTCGGCTACACCTGGCACGACGACGGGGTGAGCTGGACGCTGGAAAGCGCCAAACAGCAGCGTTCCCAGGATGCCCGCTACACGCTGACCCCCGAGGGCGACAAGACGCGGGTGAAGTTCGACATCACGATCGACCCACTGGTGCCGCTGCCCGGGTTCCTGCTGAGGAAGGCCACCAAGGGCGTCATGGACACCGCCACCGACGGATTGCGGAAGCGCGTGCTGAGCCAAAAGAAGGGTCGCTAGTCTTCGTCAGGTGACCAACAGCGGACCCCTGGCCGGGGTGAAGGTAATCGAACTTGGCGGGATCGGGCCCGGGCCGCACGCGGCGATGGTGCTCGCGGACCTGGGTGCCGACGTGGTCCGGGTGCGGCGTCCCGGTGGGCTGGCGATGCCGCGCGAAGACCGGGATCTGATGCACCGCGGTAAGAGAGTCGTCGACCTGGACGTGAAGAACGAGCCCCAGGCGCTGCTCGACCTGGTGGCGAAGGCAGACGTGCTGCTCGATCCGTTCCGGCCCGGCACGTGCGAACGTCTGGGCATCGGCCCCGACGACTGCGGCGCCGTCAACCCCCGGCTGATCTACGCCCGCATCACCGGATGGGGGCAGGACGGGCCGCTCGCGTCGACCGCCGGCCACGACATCAACTACCTCTCCCAAACCGGCGCGCTGGGCGCGATCGGGTACCGCGACCGTCCGCCGCTGCCGCCCATGAACCTCGTCGCCGATTTCGGCGGGGGATCGATGCTGCTGCTGCTGGGCATCGTCGCCGCGCTCTATGAGCGGGAGAAGTCAGGCAAGGGCCAGGTGATCGACGCGGCGATGGTCGACGGCGTCAGCCTGCTGGCGCAGATGCAGTGGACGATGAAGGCCGTCGGTACGCTGTCCGACGAACGCGAGTCGAGCCTGCTGGACGGCGGCGCGCCGTTCTACCGCAGCTACGAGACCTCCGACGGCAAGTACGTGGCGGTCGGCGCGATCGAGCCGCAGTTCTTCGCCCAGTTGCTGTCCGGGCTGGGGCTGTCGGCCGACGACGTACCCAACCAGATGGACCGCGATTCCTTTCCTCAGATGCGGAAGATCTTCACCGAACGCTTCGCCGGCAAGACCCGCGACGAGTGGACCGACATCTTCGCCGGCACCGACGCGTGTGTCACGCCCGTGCTGACGTGGTCCGAGGCCGCAGAGAACGAGCACCTGGCTGCCCGTTCGACGATCGTGCACCGAAACGGCTTCCACCAGGCAGCGCCGGCGCCGCGGTTCTCCCGCACGCCCTCCGGCGAGATCCAGCCGCCGCCCACCGACACCACCTCGCTCGACGAGATCGGCTGGTAGCCCTTCCGCAACGGCAGTCGGGTTACTAGCTTCTAGGTGTGGCCGTCAGAGCGTCACGCGAAGTGGTGATCGACGCCGCGCCGGAAGCGATCCTGGACGCGCTCGCCGACGTCGGGTCGGTGCCGTCGTGGTCGTCGGTGCACAAGGCGGCCGAGGTGATCGACAGCTATGACGACGGGCGCCCGTGCCACGTGAAGGTGACCGTGCGGGTCCTCGGAATCACCGACGAGGAAGTGCTCGAGTACCACTGGGGCCGCGACTGGCTGGTGTGGGATGCCGACGAGACGTTTCAGCAGCACGCGCAGCACGTCGAATACAACCTGACCCCGGAGGCGGACGACAAGACCCGGGTGCGGTTCGACATCACCCTGGAGCCCAGGGCGCCGCTGCCGGAATTCCTGATCAAGAGGGCCAAGAAAACGGTGCTCAATGCCGCAACCGAAGGCCTGCGCCGCCGGGTGCTCAGCGCAGGGCGCCTGAACACCGCGGATCGTCGAATGCCGTAAAAAGGTCGCGACTACGGTCCCGGCCAGCCCTTACCGGCGAACTTCTTCGCGGTCACGCTGGGCGCGGCGATGGGTATGACCGGTGCCGGCGGTGCCGTGGTCTGGATCGTCGTGGAGCCGGCGCCGCTGGTCGTCGGCGGTGTTGCGTGGGCTTCGGTGTCGCCCAGCGCCACGGTGAGTGCGCCCATCGTCACGATGACGCCCGCGCCGAGGGTCGCTGCCAGCATCCTGGCCCGGACGTTCATTCCCTGCGGGGTCGGCGTAATCGAGTTCATGTCGGTTGGCTCCGTTGTCTGGTGGTCGTGCCTGGTGTTGATTTCTGCCCGTTTTAATTTGTTATGTGTTGTTTTACGCCTGGACATGTGGGAACGTCAAGAGATTTGCTGTGATCTATGTCACATATGAGAGTGCAGCGAATCAAGATCACACGGGCAGTGGGGGTCCGTGGCCCTGGTTTCGGTGGGTTAGAGCGCGGCGGGTTCGCGCGTTGTGGCCGCGGCCACCCGGCGCTGATGCTCGGCGGTCGCGAGATAGAACGCCCACCCGAACGCGAAGCTGGTGAGCAGGCTCGACAGGAAGTACAGCCACGGGCGGTGCACTCCGCGGCGGCGACCGTCGACGATCGTGAACAGCGGCAGCAGGATCACGTTGGCGATCGTGTAATCCTGACTCGCGGAGCTGGCGGCGGGATTGACGAACATCAGGCGGATGTAGTCGGCCCAGCTGCCCGGCCCCCAGACCGGGTTTGTCGAGCCGTGCGAATACTGCGCCACGAAGCGGATGTTGAAGTACCAGCCCACGATGACCGACGCGACGCCGATGACGAGGTATGTGCATTCCAGTGCCGAGAACTGTGGGCCGCGGGCAACGTGCCGGAAGATCGCCCGGTTCGAAACAACGATCAGGCCGATGACGGTCAGGCCCAGGAGCGCGTGCACGACGAGCGACACCATCGCGTCAGCTTCGCCGAGAACCGCAAGTTTTGTCAATCGTGACATTCCGGCGTTGCGGTAGGTTTCCTGCATGGTCCGGCCTGCGCAGACCGCCCGCAGCGAGCGCACCCGTGAGGCGCTGCGTCGTGCCGCGCTCGTCCGCTTCCTCGCCCAGGGCGTCGAAGACACCTCGGCCGAGCAGATCGCCGCCGATGCCGGTGTGTCCCTGCGGACTTTCTACCGGCACTTCACCTCGAAGCACGACCTGCTGTTCGCAGACTACGACGCCGGACTGCATTGGTTTCGCTCCGCGCTGCGGGCTCGCTCGCCGGAGGAATCGATCATCGCATCGGTGCAGTCGGCGATCTTCGCGTTCCCGTATGACGTTGAGGCCGTGACCAAAATCGCGACGCTGCGCGCCCAGGAACTCGATCCGGTGCGGATCGTGCGCCACATTCGTCAGGTCGAATCCGACTTCGCGGACGCGGTGGCCGAGCACCTCGGTCACCGGCGCGAAGCCGGGACGCCCGATGAGCGCCTGCACATCACCGTCACCGCCAGATGCATCGCGGCGGCGGTGTTCGGGGCGATGGAGGTGTGGATGCTCGGCGAGGACAGATCCCTGGCCGAACTCGCGCGGCTGAGCCACGCCGCGCTGGCCTCGCTCGAGCGCGGAGGCATCCTTCGATAGTTTCGTCAATATTGACAAAACTGCCGGCGGCGTGTCAGCCTCGCAGGCGATGGCGGATTACGACGCGATAGTCATCGGCGCGGGCCACAACGGTCTGACCGCCGCCGTGCTGCTGCAGCGGGCCGGGCTGCGCACCGTCTGCCTCGAGGCGAAGCGCTACGCCGGCGGGATGGCGTCGACGGTCGAGCTTTTCGACGGTTACAGGTTCGAAATCGCTGGCTCCCTGCAGCTTTCGACTTCAGCGACGGTGAGCGCCGAACTCGGCCTGGACACCTTGCCGACAGTCGATCTCGACGTGATGTCGGTTTCGCTTCGTGGGGTGGGCGACGACCCGGTCGTCTACTACACCGAGCCCATGAGGCTGCTGACGCATCTCAACGAGGTGCACGGCGCCGAGGCGGTCAACGGCATGGCCGGGTTGATGGCGTGGAGCCAAGCCCCCGCGCGCGCCTTTGGCCGGTTCGACGCCGGCGCGCCGCCGAAGACGCTGGACGAGATGTATGCGTGCGCCCACAACGAGTTCGAGCGGTCAACCATCACCGACATGCTGTTCGGGTCGGTCAGCGATGTGCTCGACAGGTACCTGCCGGAAAAGGAGAAGCACGGCGCACTGCGGGGGATGCTGGCCTTCCTCGCGGTCAATACCACCTACCGCGGACCCGCGACACCCGGAACAGCCGCGGCGTTGGCCTTCGGGTTCGCCGTCCCGGATGAGAATGCGGTGCTGACCAAGAAGTTGCGGGGCGGCATCGGTGCGCTCACCACGCATCTTCAGGAGCTGCTGAGCTGCACCGGCGGGGAGCTGCGCCTGCGCACCACGGTGCAGGAAGTCCTGGTCACCGACGGCCGAGTCGTGGGTGTGCGGACCGAGGACGGCTCAACGATCACTGCCCCGGTCGTCGTTTCCGCCGTCGCACCCGATGTCACGGTGAACGGGCTCGTCGACCCGAACGCGCTGCCCGCCGATGTCCGCGAGCGGTTCTCGCGCATCGATCACCGCGGCAGCTACCTGCAGATGCACTTCGCGCTGGACGGCACACCGGAATTCGCCGCACCCTACGAACTGCTCAATGATCCCGCGATGCAGTCGACCATCGGGCTGTTCAGCACTCCGGAAGAACTACAACAGCAGTGGGAGGATTGCCGGCGGGGAATCGTCCCCGCCGATCCGGCCGTCGGAATGCAGATCCCGTCGGTCCACGATCCGGAGTTGGCACCCGACGGCAAGCACGCCGCGTCGGCGTTTTCGCTGTGGTTTCCGATCGAGGAGAGCCACGCCGAGTACGGCCGGCTGAAAACCGAGATGGGACAACGCGTCATCGACAAGATCAACCGCCTGGCGCCCAACTTCGAGCGGCTGATCACCCGTCACACCACGTTCACGCCCCGTCACATGGGCACGATGTTCGGAGCGCCGGGCGGCGATTACTGTCACGGCTTGCTGCACCCGGACCAGATCGGGATGAACCGGCCAGGCCCGCGAGGATTCGTCGACCAGCCGATCGGCCTGCGCGGGTTGTATCTCGCCAGCGCCGGCTGCCACGGCGGTCCCGGCATCACGTTCGTCCCCGGCTACAACGCCGCGCGGCAGGTGCTGGACGACGCGTCAGCGACCTAGCGCCTGCAGGCGGCGCAGGGCCTCGTCGAGGACGGGTTCACGCTTGCAGAACGCGAAGCGCACCAGGTGATTCCACATGACGGCCTGGTCGCTGCCGGGCTCGCGGAACGCCGACATCGGGATCGCCGCGACACCGGCTTTCTCCGGAAGCTCCGCGCAGAACGTGGTGCTGTCGGCATAGCCAAGCGGGCGCGGATCGGCGCACAGGAAGTAGGTGCCGCCACTGTGGTGCACCTCGAAGCCGCACCGGGTGAGCCCGTCGGCGAGTCGGTCGCGTTTGCGTTGCAGCGACTCTCGCAGCGCTGACACCCAGTCCTCCTCGGTGTTCAGCGCGAGCGCCACGGCGGGCTGAAACGGCGCGCCGCCCACATAGCTCAGGAACTGCTTGGCCGCGCGCACACCGGCGATGAGTTCGGCGTTGCCGCAGGCCCATCCGATCTTCCAGCCGGTGCAGTTGAACATCTTGGCCGCACTGGAGATGGTCACGGTGCGGTCGGCCATTCCCAGGTACGTGGCCAACGGGAGGTGGCGGTCGCCGTCGAACACCAGGTGCTCGTAGACCTCGTCGGTGATCACCAGCAGATCGCCCTCTACCGCGATCTCGGCGATCGCCGCGAGCTCGGCGTCGCTGAGCACCGTGCCGGTCGGGTTGTGCGGAGAGTTGACGATGAGCGCCGCGGTCTTGGGTGTCACCGCGCGGCGCAGCGCGTCGGTGTCCAGGACGAAGCCGCGGCCGTCGGATACCAGCGGCACCGCCCTGCGATGTCCGCCGGCCATCGCAATCACCGGGGCGTAGGAGTCGTAGTACGGCTCGATCAGCAGCACTTCCGCGCCCGGCTCGACAAGCCCGAGGACCGCGGCGGCGATCGCCTCGGTGGCGCCGACGGTCACCAGCACCTCGCGGTCGGGGTCGTACTCGACCCCGAAGTGCCGCAAGCGGTGGGCGGCGATGGCTTCCCTCAGCGGGGCGATGCCGATGCCGGGCGGGTACTGGTTGACGCCGTCGGCGATGGCCCGCCGGGCGGCCCGCAGCATGGCCGGCGGTCCGTCCTCGTCGGGGAAGCCCTGCCCGAGGTTCACCGCGCCGATCCGCGCGGCAAGCGCGGACATCTCGGCGAACACCGTGGTCGCGAACGGCTTGAGCCGCGAAACCGTCATAGCGGTTCCAGATTAGGTGCCGGCCCCTCACCCGTGTCGAGCTGCCCGGCGTGCGCCATGAGCTGAGCGGACTCAACTTCGACTCGGCAAGCACCTTTACAATTGGCGAGGACGCTCTCCGGCAACCTGGGGTTCCGGTCACCGCTCGAGCAGCCCGGCGGCACGGAGCGAGGCCGCCCACCTTCCTTCCGGGTATGGCCGCGTGCGCGCGCCCCGCGCAGCGTTTCAGTTCGTGCGCCGACGACGAAAAGGTATCGATGACTGCAGTACGAGTACAACCGAATCGCGCCGACCTGGACGACGCCCGGCGCATCGTCGACGCGGTGGCAGACGCCTTCACCGCCAAGGTGGTGGGGCAGGAGAACCTTCGGGAGTCCCTGCTGATCGGGCTGCTGGCCGGCGGCCACGTTCTGCTCGAGAGTGTCCCCGGCCTGGCCAAGACCACCGCGGCCCGCGTGATCGCCGAGTCGATCCACGGCGGGTTTCGGCGCATCCAGTGCACCCCGGATCTGCTGCCCAGCGACATCATCGGCACCCAGGTGTATGAGGCGGAGACCCATTCCTTCACCACCCAGCTCGGTCCGGTCCACACCAATATTCTGTTGCTGGACGAGATCAACCGGTCCAGTGCCAAGACGCAGAGCGCGATGCTGGAGGCGATGGAGGAGCGCCAGACCACAATCGCCGGTGTGGTGTATCCGGTCCCGGAACCGTTCCTGGTGATCGCCACCCAGAACCCGGTCGACCAGGAGGGCACCTATCCGCTGTCGGAGGCCCAGACGGACCGCTTCATGCTCAAGGAAATCCTGCGCTATCCCTCTGCGCAGGAAGAGGTGGAGGTGGTCGCCCGTATCGACGCGGGGGTGTACGACAAGAACCACCGCAGCCGTCCCGTCGTGGGATTGGATCATGTGCGGCGCCTCCAGGAGATCGTCGGCAAGGTGCACATGGATCCCGTGCTCATCCGGTACGCCAGCGAGCTGGTCGCCGTGACCCGCAGCCCGGATCATGTCCTCCCGGCGCAGATGGCCCGGCTGATCGAATACGGCGCCAGCCCGCGCGCCACGATCGCGTTCTGTAAATCCGCCCGCGCGCTCGCGGTGCTGTCGGGTCGAAACCACGTCATCCCCGACGACATCCGGAAGCTGGCTCACCGGGTGCTGCGCCACCGGCTGATCCTCGGGTTCGAAGCCGCCACTGCGAAGGTGACACCGGACGCGGTGGTCGACGCGGTGCTGCAAGCCGTCCGGGTGCCCTGAGGCTGGTCGTGGGTCAGCACCTCAACCGCGCGAAGACGCACTTCGGCACCGACACTCGGGGGCTGCTGGAGGGCGGGCGCTACGCGCTGCTGCATACGCGCACCCTGGAATTCGATGAGCTGAGGCCGTACGTACCCGGAGACGACGTGCGCGACATCGACTGGAAAGCCTCGGCCCGCTCCGGCACCGTGCTGATCAAGCGGTTCGTCTCAGAAAAGCACCACAAGATCCTGTTGGTCGCCGACGCGGGCCGCAACATGTCGGCGCTGGCCCCCAGCGGAGAAGTCAAACGCGACCTCGCCGTTGCGGTGATGGGAGCCGTCGGGCTGATCACCCTGGGCCGCTCGGACGAGATCGGCATGGTCTACGGGGATTCCCGGGGATCGGCGAACATCCGAAACCGGCGCGGCGAGAATCACATCGAAGGTTTGCTCGACCGGTTCTACCGGCACACCCGCACGCACCCGGGCGCCAGCGACATCGTCACTCAATTGGCTTACGCCGCAACCGGACACCGGCACCGCATGTTGCTCATCGTGATATCCGACGAGCCGGACGTCGACCGTCGTCTCGACGCGGTGTTGCGGCAGCTGTCCGGGCGACATGACGTGATGTGGGCGATGGTGTCCGACATGCCGGCCGTCGGCTCGATGGAGGGCGATTTGGACGGCTACGACGTGGGCACCGGCGGCTTCGTTCTGGGCGGCGCCGCCGTCGACGAGCGCGTCACCGCCGCCTATCGCCGTGCCGAACACGCACGCGGGCAGCAACTCGACGCGTTGTTGACCCGCCATGCGATTCCGTACACCACGATCGGGGCCAGCAGCGAGATCCGCCCCAAGATCGTCGAGATGACCGAGGTTTTCCGTCGTGCCGGGTGATCTGCTGCGGTACGTTTGCGGACCCAGCCCTTACTCGTGGTGGTGGCTCGTCCTCGGGCTGGTCGTCGTGGCGGCCGTGATCGCCTGGTGCGCCGGGGTTCTGGTGTGGACGCTACCGGCAGAGCGGTTGCGCCAGATGCCGCTGATCGGTCCTGTGCACGCCCTAATGATTCGGCGTCGATTCGCCCACACGATCCGCACCGCCATCGAGGGCTACCGGAGCGGGGAACTATCGGCACCGGAGGCCGCCACGGTGATGAGGGGCACCCTACGCAGCTTCCTGGCGCTGGTGACCGGGAGTAGAGCGCAGTACATGCATGTCGGCGACATGGCCGCAGGCAATCTGGCACCGGCAGCGCAGGTGTTCGCCGCGCTCAACGACATCCAGTTCAACATCGCGTCGGCTGTCGACCTCGACGCTGTTGCCGATGAGGCCGAGGAGCTGATCACGTCGTGGACCTGAGATGGTGGCCCGTCGCGATCGCCGGCCTGGCGTTGCTCGCGACGTGTATCGCGCTGGCGACACTGCTGCCGATGCCGCAGGTCCGCCGGCGGTTGCGGCCACTGGCGCATGCCGACAGGCTCACCCGGCTCCCCGAATACGTCCGTGTCGTTCGCCTGCAGACCTGGTCGATGCTGGCGGTGGTGGTGTTGCTGCTCATCATGTTCGCGGAGGCGCTGCTGGCCGGTGCGCGGCCGATCGGCCATTCGCCGGCATCGCGCAACATCGATGCCGCCAAGCCCGAAGACATCATGATCTGCGTCGGTCAGCCGGTCACCGATCCCGGCACGGCCGGGGTTCTGAACTACTTCGCGCAGCGGATCGGGAACTTCGACACCCAGCGGCTCGGGCTGACCTCATCGAGCCTGCGAGTGGTCCCGCTGACCCGGGACTACCAGTACGCGGGCGACGAATTCAGCCGCTACGCAAAACTTGCCGCGCTGCAGCAGAACCTGGACGCCAACATGCCGATCGCGGAGGGGCAGGCGCTCGAGTTGCGTACCGGGATGAACGGGTTCTCCCGACCGCTGGACTATGTCGACTATGCGCGCAGCGCGCAGGACGTTCTCTCGCTGTGCATCGCGGGTTTCCCCTCGTCGGAGGACAAGACCGCACACCGACGGTCATTGATCTATCTCGGCCCCAATGACATTCGTCGCCCCGACGAACAGCGTCCGTCGCTGTTCTCCACCCGACAGGTCACCGACCTGGCTGCGAGGGCCGGCATCCAGGTCAACGTCATCACCGGATCCGACGTCGGTGACCTTCACTCGATCGCCACCGGCACCGGCGGCAGATTGGAGACGTACGGGGGACCCGGTCTCGACGCGTCCGGCGGGACCGACGCCACGCTGGGCGCCACCCTCGACCGGATCCGGGCCGATCCGCCCCGAGGCGTTGTCGCCGGCGAAACCGTGGGCACCAGCGGGTCCCGGGATGACCCCAACGTGCCGCTGATCGCCGGCGTCGTCGTGTCCGTCCTGGCGTGTCTGTCTCTGGCGGTGCTACGCCGATGACCTTCGCACCGGTGCTGCACCCCGCGATCCTGATCGCGATCGCCGTCGTCCTCATCGTGATGAGGGTGGTGGCCCTGCGCCGGATGCCGCGGACCGGCGGCACCGGGCGCCGCGTTCGGGTAGCGCGTTGGGCCGGCGTCACTCTGGGCGCCCTTCTGTTGACGCTGGCCGCGGCGCGTCCGGTCGTCGAGGGCGGTGACGCCGCGTCCATGGCGGAATCATCCGGGGCGCCCGGCGGCTCGAACGTCAACGTGTTCTTCGTTGTTGACCGGTCGGTGGACACCCGCGTCGAAGACTTCGGTGATCGCCAGTCTCGAATGACCGGCATCCGCGATGACATCACCACGCTGATCGAGCACTATCCGCGCGCACGTTTCGCGATGATCTCGTTCGCCTCGCGAGCGTCGCTGGACTGGCCGCTGTCGGCCGACGTATGGAGCCTCAAACCGATGATCGCGGGACTGTCGTCATACGTCGCCGGATCTGCCGACGCGACCTATCAGGTCAACGCCGCCGCGGCCACCGACACCCTTCGCTACAAGCTCGCGCAGGCCCAATTCCAATTCCCGCACTCGCAGAACCTGGTGTTCTATTTCGGGGCGGGCGCCGCCGGATCGCGGGCACCGCAGGGCAGCTTCGATCTCGGCTCGGCCAAGGTGGGCGGCGGAGCAGTGCTCGGCTACGGCACCTCCGCCGGAGGCCCCATACCGCAGGGAGCCGCCGGCGGCGACACGGTCTATGTACGTGACGCGCAGACCGGCGGCGCCCTGAGTTCGGCAGTGAACGAACCGGCACTGGAAGCGGTAGCCCGTCAACTCGGCGTCCCGTATCTCCACCGGGAGAACGGCCAGAGCATCGCCCCGGTGATCGCCGCGGTCAAGGCGGGCGGCGCCGGTACGGCCGCAAGCGCCTCAGGTCGCGAACCGGTCGAACTGTATTGGGTCTTCACCCTGGCGGCGGCCGCGCTGGTGCTGATCGAGATCTACCTGACGATTCGGCAGTTCCGCCGGAATCGGCTGACACGAGCGGATGTGGAGCTGTGATGCTGCGGCGGGATCCGGGCCGGGCCAGCCGTCCATCACGACTGCGGCTGCGGCGGCGGTTGGTTCTGTTCTCGGCGCCTGCCGTGCTCGTGGCGCTGGTGGCGGCCGTCAAAATGATCTCCGTCGTGATAGCCGGCGATGCGGCGGTGTCGGACTTCGCGCGCCGCGACGCAGGCGCGCTGGGCGGCGACGTTTCGATATTGCAGGTTTTCAACGTCGTCGAATCCGGAAAAGTGCGGTTCGCACAGGGTGATCTGGCCGCGCTCGAAGGGAACGTGAGCCAGGCTGATGCCCGGTTCAGCGACGTGTTGTCGCACACCGACGCCTCGCAGTCCTGCCCCGTGCGGATCAATCTGGAACTGGTTCGCGAAACAGAGGGCGATCTCGCCGCCCGGGCAGGCTCACTCGATTCTGCGGAGCAGCGGTACACGAGTGCGCTGGCGGTGATCAACGATGCCCCGAAGCGTTGCTTCGAGGGAAACGACGATCCGGACCGGGACCGCCGGGCCATCAGAAACGACGCCGCGGCGCGACTGGCAGACAAAATCAGAGCGCTGCACGCACCGCAGCCTGCGACGGCATCGCCACCGCAGGTCGCCCCGCCGCCCCCGCCCCCGCCTCCCCCGGTGGCCGGTCCGGCTGGCCCGACGGGCGGTGCGGGTGCGGTCGACCCGGACGGGCTGCCCGGGAGCGGACCGGTTCCCGACCTGCGGCTGGAGCCGGGCGCGGGAGATCCGGTCGATCGGCTCCAGGAGGCGTTGCGAAACTCCGACGCGTCAGGGCAGGCGAGCGAGTAAATGGACCGGGCCGGGCGGCGTCCCGCGCGGGACTGGTGACCTCGGCCCAACCAACAGGTTGGTTTACGTTTTGTTAGGCTGGAGTCCGGGAGGTCTACCCTCCAAGAGACGGGCTGCGTCGAGCACCGCCTTCCAGACGAACAAGACCCAAGAAGGAACAGCCATGTCCGAAGAAGCCTTCATCTACGAGGCGATCCGCACGCCCCGAGGCAAGCAGAAGAACGGGTCGTTGCACGAGGTCAAGCCGCTGAGCCTCGTCGTCGGCTTGATCGAGGAGCTGCGTCGGCGGTTCCCCGACCTGGACGAGAACATGATCAGCGACGTCATCCTCGGCGTGGTCTCCCCGGTGGGCGATCAGGGCGGCGACATCGCCCGCACCGCGGTGCTCGCCGCGGGGCTGCCCGACACCGTGGGCGGCGTGCAGCTCAACCGCTTCTGCGCATCCGGGCTGGAAGCCGTCAACACGGCCGCGCAGAAGGTCCGCTCCGGCTGGGACGACCTGGTGCTCGCGGGCGGCGTCGAGTCGATGTCGCGGGTGCCGATGGGTTCTGACGGCGGCGCGTGGGCCCTCGACCCGGAAACGAACTATGCAATCGGCTTTGTCCCGCAGGGCATTGGTGCGGACCTGATCGCCACGATCGAGGGGTTCTCGCGCGAGGACGTCGACGCCTTCGCGATGCGGTCGCAGCAGAAGGCGGCGGCGGCGTGGTCGGGCGGTTACTTTGCCAAGTCGGTCGTCCCGGTCCGCGATCAAAACGGCCTGATCATCCTCGACCATGACGAGCACATGCGGCCCGACACCACGGTGGAAGGCCTGGGAACACTGAAGCCGGCATTCGCCGCCATCGGCGAGATGGGCGGATTCGACGAGGTGGCTCTGCAGAAGTACCACTGGGTGGAGAAGATCGATCACGTCCACACCGGCGGCAACAGCTCCGGAATCGTCGACGGCGCCGCTCTGGTGCTGGTCGGCTCGGAGGCGGCGGGTGCCTCGCAGGGCCTGACGCCGCGCGCACGCATCGTTGCCACCGCCACCAGCGGCTCCGACCCGGTCATCATGCTGACCGGCCCGACCCCGGCGACCCGCAAGGTGCTCGACCGTGCCGGGCTTACTGTCGACGACATCGACCTGTTCGAGCTCAACGAGGCGTTTGCCTCCGTCGTGCTGAAGTTCCAGAAGGACCTCCACATTGCCGACGAGAAGCTCAACGTCAACGGCGGCGCGATCGCGATGGGGCACCCACTGGGCGCTACCGGGGCAATGATCACGGGCACGATGATCGACGAACTCGAGCGCCGCGGCGCTCGTCGGGCACTGATCACCCTGTGTGTAGGCGGCGGCATGGGCGTCGCGACCATCATCGAGCGAGTCTGAGAAAGAGGGCGCCAGAATCAATGGCCGAGAACACGATCAAGTGGGACAAGGATTCCGACGGCATCGTCACGCTGACCCTCGACGATCCGTCGGGGTCGGCGAACGTGATGAACGAGGCCTACATCGAGTCGATGGGCAAGGCGGTCGATCGTCTTGTCGCCGAGAAGGATTCGATCATCGGCGTGGTCATCACCAGCGGCAAGAAGACATTCTTCGCCGGCGGTGATCTCAAGGGCATGGCGCAGGCCAGGCCCGAGGACGCCGGGCAGTTCTTCGACACCGTGCAGACGGTGAAGAAACAGCTGCGGACGCTGGAGACCTTCGGCAAGCCGGTCGTCGCCGCGATCAACGGCGCCGCGCTCGGTGGCGGCTTGGAGATCTGCCTGGCCACCCACCATCGCGTGATCGTCGATGACCCACGCGCGGTCGTCGGGTTCCCCGAGGTGACGCTCGGCCTGCTCCCCGGCGCGGGCGGAGTCGTGCGGTCGGTCCGCATGCTCGGCATCGCGGACGCGCTCACGCAGGTCCTGCTGCAGGGGCAACGGCTCGCGCCCCAGGCGGCCAAGGCCGCCGGTCTGGTGGATGAGATCGTCGCGGGACGCGACGACCTGGTGCCGGCGGCACGGGCGTGGATCGCGGGGAGGGCGGGCGGCGATCCCATCGTGCAGCGTTGGGATGTGAAGGGGTACAAGATCCCGGGCGGCACGCCGTCGAGCCCGGAGCTGGCGATGAACCTGCCGGCGTTCCCGTCGAACCTGCGCAAGCAGCTGAAGGGTGCGA
>JAOPWC010000054.1 GCA_025965895.1 Mycobacterium sp. | reverse complement strand
TGGGCGTCAATCTCGCCCAAGTCGACGATGTCTACCGTGGGGCGGCCCCGATGCTCAACGCCCTGAACGCCAGTCCAATCTGTGATGCGGATACGGCCTGCCGTGGTTCGCGTGACACGCTTCAGCGCTTCGTCACCGCTCACGACAGCGGCTCTTTGGACAAGATCTCCGACCTCACGCGCCAACTGCAGTCCACGGTCGCCGGTCTGCAGAACCAACTCGACGGCGCACATGCGGCCGCACAACAGCTTGGGCTCGATGATCCCAACGGCATTAAAGGGCGCATCACGGAAGTGCAGCAGGGCGCTAATTCTCTCGCCGACTCCAGCCGACAGTTGGCCGACGGGGTGCAGCTGCTCGTCAACCAAGTCAGGCAGTCGAGCCCGGGTCTGCGCGACGCCTCCTCGTTCCTGATGGCTATGAGGGATGACGCACGGACCCCGTCGATGTCCGGCTTCTACATTCCGCCGGAAGTTCTCTCGCAGAACGAATTCAAAACCGTCGCAAGCATGTTCGTCTCGCCAGACGGACACGCCGTGCGGTATCTGGTGCAAACCGGTCTGAACCCCTTCGGCACGGACGCGATGGATCAGGTCGGAAAAATCATGGACGCCGCGCGCAGTGCACAACCCAACACCACACTGGCCGATGCGTCGATGTCGATCGTCGGACTACCCGCGGTCAACAACGAGGTTCGGAACTACTACAACCATGACCTCAGGTTAATCGTCGTGACGACGATCATCGTTGTGCTGGCGATCCTGATCCTTTTGTTGAGGGCGGTTGTGGCGCCGCTGTATCTGATCGTTTCAGTGATGCTCACGTATCTTTCGGCGCTCGGTATCGGGGTGATCGTCTCCCAGCTGATCCTTGGCCGGCCGCTTGAGTGGGACGTCCCCGGAACGGCATTCATCGTCCTGGTCGCTGTCGGCGCCGACTACAACATGCTGCTGATCTCACGAATGCGCGACGAATCTGCTCGCGGCATGCGTTCGGCGGTCATCCGCACCGTCGGCTCCACCGGGGGCGTAATCACCTCGGCGGGAATCATTTTCGCGGCCTCGATGTTCGGCCTGGCGTTCAGCAGCATCACCGGCGTGGTTCAGGTCGGCTTCATCATCGGTGTCGGCTTGCTCCTCGACACCTTCCTGGTGCGCACGGTCACAGTGCCGGCGGCGGCGGTTGTGGTCGGACACGCGAACTGGTGGCCGTCACGGTCAGCGCTCGTGGGGCGCATCCGACACAGATTACGTCGACCAGGGGCCGCCGCTGCACCATCCACGGCCCACCAAAGCCAGGAACGGTGCCGTCAAGATGAGCCGCTACCGGATGGCGAAGTCCTCCCGGGTCATGGACAAGGCGTACAAGCGAAACGAACTCCAGGCGACGATGATCAACCCGACCATGATCACGATGACCAGGGGCCCGATGCCGGCCGCGATTCAGGACGACATCGACAGGGTCGGCTTGCCCAGCGTTGGGGAAGACCACAGATCGTGCGCGAGCTGATCAGCCGGTTTGAAGGCCGGAAGGATCTGTATGCGCTCCAGCTTAGGCCTGGATTTACCGGGTACAGGCCCCTCCCCAAAACCCTCCACCCGCCCGCTACCCGCACCCCGCGTCCGGGGAAGAAGCGCAACCGTTGACGGGTATTCGACTTGGCTGGCGTGTGTCAATCGACCGGTATCGCACGTGACTGCCGCACCGCCAGCGGCTGCGACATGTCGCACATACCAGTGGGATTCACGTCCAAATCCTGAGTGAGCACAAACCCCTCTGCGCGGCGGCTAACACACCGCATCACCATGGCGGCGCGGCCGACCAGGTACGGCGGCTCAGCGGTCCAACCACGCGTCCTGGACGCGAGCCGTATCACCATAGAGGCAGCGTCGGCTAATCGGTTTCAATGGGGGATGTTGACGAGCAGCGAGGTTCCGCTGCCGGCGGGACTTTGGATTGTCATCTTGCCGCCGAGCGCCTCGACGCGGTCGATTAGACCGGTCAATCCTGAGCCCTTACCACGGGCGGCTCCGCCGATTCCGTCATCGCGAATCACGAGGCGAAGGTGGGTACCCGTGGCTTGAGCGCACACCTCGACAACTGATGCCCGTGCGTGTTTGGCCGCGTTGGTGAGGGCCTCGGCCACGACGTAGTAGGCGCCCACTTCGACAGCGTACGCAAATCTTCGGTCGACATGGAGGTCGAGGTCCACGGGAACGGCGGAGCGGCGGGCCAGCGCTTTGAGGGCCGGGCCCAGTCCTCCCCTCGACAGGATCGCCGGATGGAGTCCCCGCGAGATCTCCTGTACCTCCGCCGAAACCCCGGCCACAGTTGTCACCAGCCCAGCGATCTGTTCCTTGAGCGGCTGCAGTTCGTCAGGCACGCACGCTTCCGCGGCCCGCAGCCCAAGGCCCAGCGCGACCAACCGTTGTTGGGCGCCGTCATGCAGGTCGCGTTCCAGACGGCGGCGCGCATCATCGGCGGCCGCGACGATGCGGACGCGCGAGGCGATCAGCTCGTCGCGGGTGGCGGCGTTGGCGAGCGCGGTCGCGATCAGATCGGCGAAATCGGCTATGCCCGTCTCGATATCCGTGGGCAACGGCTCGGCTCGCGAAGTCACAGCGGCCATGCCCCACAGGTGCCCGCTGACAACGATCGGCACGCCCACCGCGCACTGCACACCCAGCTCGCGGGCCCGGGCGGCGAGGGTGCCCTCGGCGTTGTCGTAGCTGTCCATCCGCGCCCCGCGGCCCGTGCGTAAAACCCGCGCTGACACGCTGTCGCCCTCCAGTGTCAGACACTCGCCGACGGTGAGCCCTTCCACCCCCGGCCCGGTGTACGAAGCGACGACGACAGCCGCGCCGTCCGGCTCGTAGCGAAACACTTCCGCGTCGGTGGTGTCCAGACATCGGGCCATCTCTTCGGCGACCGCGGCGAACACCTCCGAGGGAGATGTTCCGCGCGCCACCAGCGTCGCGACGCGCCGCAGCGCGGCCTGTTCGTCGGCGATCCGTCCACGTGCTTCGCGTGACTCGGCGTTGGCGATCGCGGTGCCAGCAGTTCCGTGAAACTGGCCAGCCGCGCCGCGGTGTCATCCGGCAGCGGGTCGGACTCCCTGCCGAAAACCCTTATCGCTCCCCACAGGCGTCCCGCTACCGTGATCGGCCAGCGCACCGAGCCGTCGGCCCGCACATGGCGACACTCGAACCCGACAACCGGGTTGCCCGGGCAAGCTCGCCCAGGACCGCCCCGACCGACTCGCGATCCTCGGGGTAGATGTTCTCGACGAACGGTAAAGCCAGCAGCTCCTCAAGGGTGTAGCCCAGGCTGCGTGGGAAAACCGGATTGGCGCGCTTCAGGTACCCGTCGAACCCCGCGATGCAATACGCATCCTGCGCAAGTTCGAACAGCCCTACCAACTCGTCGTCGAACGACTGGCTTTCTGCAGCCATAACAACCTAGTTTCATCCACTTATTCGTCAGGCGAAAGACCAGATGACCCGTCTACTCGAGCGTGGAGCACCCCTGAACAGGAGAAAACCCGCACCAGCCGACGTCGCTGCTGGCCGACCCCGCCGACCTCCGCGCACACAACGAACGACTCCGCCACCAGAACACCAAGTTCAGCGAGCGGCTCTCCGAAGTCCTCGGCGAACAGGTCTTCCACGACGCGGTCAAGATCTTTAGACGCCTTGGCTTCCAAAACGTCGTGCCGGGTGCCGATCCGGAAACCGGGGGCTGGCTGTCGAAAACCGGGGATCCGCCCCCGCCAGCGCTTCAACTACATCTGGATTGCCCTCAGTCGTTCGGCGTTCTGATCACGCAAGATCTCTCGCGTAGGAGCGTCCTACGTGTCGCCGCAAGCAGGCCGAGCTGTGCTCGACCACGCCCGCGCCTCGGGCATCGGCCAGTACCGTTCGGCAGTGCCGAATTCACGACAGGTGATTGGCCACAGGCAGTAGCGACGAACATGCCCACGATAATCGACGAGTCTCCACCTCGGGCCGCCGCCCAGCAAGGGGCCGTCGGACGCCGTTTGCCGCGGCTTCCGGGACGAAGGCACCCGGTTCGGGCGCTGCCCAGCTGGCCCCTTTGGCCGCTCCCGTCGGAGACGTAGACTCATTTGCATACGTCAAGCTCGAGTCCTGTCCGCCTGAGCAATACACGCGACCGAACCGGGTGGTTGTGAAGCCATCAGGTCTCTTGGGTGAGAGCTCCCCATACGGGGCTCTGTGCGCGGAGGTCAGGTTTGGACGCTAACGGGGGATCTGCGCAGGCTAAGGGCACGCCCGTCGGTCAGGCTGGCCATATTTGTGCTGGCCATATTTGTGCGTTTTTCAATGGCACCGACGAGATGTACCGGGTGCTGCGTCCGTTCATCAAGGATGGCTTCGAGCGAGGGGACAAGGCACTCCATATCGTGAACCCCAAGCTACGGGACGACCATCTGAGGCGGCTGGCTGACGCTGGCATCAGTGTGGCCGAAACCATGGGCAACGGCCAGCTCGAAGTTTGGGAGTGGTACGAGGGGCCGCTCTACCGCGATCGGTTCGACAAAAACGTCTGGCTTCAGTCGTTCGAAACGGGGCTTAAATCCGGACACGCTGCAGGCTACAAGCAGATACGGTTTCTGGCTGATATGGAATGGGCGCTCGTCGACTTGCCAGGTGTCAGCGACTTGATCGAGTTCGAAACGCTGGTGAACTACGCGACAGCCAAATATGACGACGCGGTCATTTGCGCCTATGACCTGTCGAAATTCAGCGCCGGCGTGGCCCTCGATGCGTTGCGGACCCATCCCGTGGTGATCATGGGCGGGCTCGTTCAGGAAAGCCCATTCTTCGTTCCTCCTGACCAGTTTTTGCGCGAACTTCGCGAGCGGAGGTCCGGGACCGCCAGCTCGGCAGGAGTCCTGAGAGACGATGCGACCGAGCCGAAGCGCTTCGCCGAGGAGCAGGCTGCGCTGCGGCGGGTAGCGACGCTTGTCGCTCGCGGTGCCCCACCGGAGGAGTTATTCGCCGCGGTCACCGCGGACGTCGGGCATTTGCTGGAGGCCGACTTCACGGTCATAGGGCGATATGACCCCGACGGTACAGTCACCGTCGTCGGCTCCTGGTCCACCACCGGCGCCGCCGTCCCCTTTCCCGTGGGCGTTCGCCTGGAACCCGGGGGGCGGAACCTGCACACGCTTGTGTCGCGGACCGGCCGTCCGGTGCGACTCGACAACTACGACGAGGCGTCGGACTCTGGCGCGGACATCGCCCCTGCTTGGGGGTTGCGTTCGGCTGTCGGCACACCGATCGGGGTCGAGGATCGGCTGTGGGGTTTCATTGGCACGCTGTCGTCGCGCAAAGAGCCGCTGCCGGCCGACACCGAGGCCCGCCTGGCCGGCTTCACCGAGCTGGTCGCGACCGCGATCGCCAACGCCGAGGCCCGAGCCGCCCTGACGACGTCACGGGCACGAATCATGGCTGCCACCGACAACACCCGCCGGCGCATCGAGCGCGATCTGCACGACGGCGCGCAGCAACGGCTGGTCTCCTTGGCGCTGCAACTGCACGCCGTGCAGGGTGCCTTGCCGGCCGAGGCCCCCGAGCTGGCCAGGCAACTAGGTCAGGTCACCGACGGGTTAACTGGTGTGTTGGAAGAGCTGCGCGAGCTCGCCTTTGGCATCCACCCCGCGGCTCTCGCCTTGGGCGGACTACGACCTGCACTCAAGGCGCTCGCCCGCCGCTGCCCCCTTCCAGTCCGCATCGACGTTGGGGTCGAAGGGCGGATGCCCGAACCGCTCGAACTCGCGGCGTATTACGTCGTAGCCGAGGCCCTGACCAACGCCGCCAAGCACGCTCAAGCCACCGTTGTCGATGTCGTCGTTACCGCAGCGGCCCGGGACCTACACGTATCTGTCCACGACGACGGGTGCGGCGGCGTCGACCTAAACCGCGGCTCCGGGCTGATCGGACTCACCGACCGCGTTGTGGCGTTCGGCGGGCGCATAGGGCTGCACAGCCCACCCGGCGCGGGCACCACGCTTGAGATCTCGCTGCCCCGCAATGACCCCGGGCTCGCCGAGCAGTGAACGGGCGCCGACAGCGAGTTAAGCGATCCCTTAACTCGCTATTGACCGGCGAGTGGCCACCGGCCGACACTGGGGGCCTTCCCCGGTGATGTGAGGTGGGTCACATGCAGGTGCCCGGCCCTTTCGAATACGAACTCGCAACCAGTGTCGACCACGCCATCGGATTGCTGGCCCGATTGGGTGAGGATGCCCGGATCGTCGCCGGCGGCCGTGACCCGGAGTTTTGCCTAACACGGGAGGAACCCAGGGTGTTCGACGGGTCCGACGACCCGTGTTCAGTGCGACGGTGGAGGCCGTGACCAAAATTGTGGCGTTTTTGGCCACCGACATCCAGGGGAGGCAGCCATGGGTACGGATGCGGCGCCAGAACTCAGGCTGCTGCGACCGGCGGCGCACGCGGTCGGGTGGGGTATGAACGGGCGCCGAGACTGTGACGCGGCTACCCGCGCCGAGCTGATCGCCTCGCGCGCGCGGATGGCCGAGGCGGCCGATGAGGCGCGGCGTCGCCTGCAACGTGATCTGCACGACGGCGCCCAACAACGGCTGGTTGCACTGTTGCTGGAACTGCGCGCGGCCCAGACGTCGGTACCGGCCGAACTCGGTAGCCTCAGGCTGCAACTGTCCCGCATCATGTCCGGGTTGGCCGCTGCCTCGGATGAGCTGCAGGACATCGAGCGCGGGATTCATCCGGCGATCGTGTCGATAGGTGGACTCGTCCCGGCAATAAATGCGCTGGCCCGGCGCTGCCCTGTCCCGGTCCAACTTGAACTCGCGATCGACCGACGGCTGAGCGGTGCCGTCGAACTGGCCATCTATCACGTGGTTGCCGAAGCCCTGACCAACGCCGCCCAGCACGCCCAAGCCTCCGTGGTGAGCGTGTTCGCGCAAGCCGACGATCAAAGGCTGAATGTCCGGATCGAACACGATGGCATCGGAGGAGCGGAAGGCAGGAACGGGTCTGGACTGATCAGGCTCAAAGACCGAGTGGAGACGCTCGGGGGGCACATCGACGTTGTCAGCCGCCGCGGATCCGCAACGGCATTGCATATCACTATCCCCGTTGACCGGTAGTCGGGCCAGGCAGATGTGAATCTCGTCGCCGCTGACGTCAGAGGTCATATCGACGTCGGCAAGAAGGAAGGTGCCTTCCGGTCATTAAGCGGGGCATTAAGGGACACAGGGTATTCGATCATTGACATCGAGCCGTTCTCGTTGAACCGCTGACAGGAGTTCAACCTGCCAGGGGTTTGCCGAAGAGGCGTGAGGCGGTGCGGGGCTGAGCAGGGCGTGTGCGGCCGACCGCGCGAACGTCAGCGCGGCGTGGGCGCCGCCAGCTGGGACCCCGGTCAAGGGAAACGTCGACGCGGCCGATCCTGCCGGACTTGGTCGCTGATCGTGAGGTGGTGGCCTTCGTTGGGGCTGTTCGTCGATTCCGGATTCAGGTCGACTCTGTTGGATTAGCCAACGGTTATCGATATATTCCGGCTGGCAGGGGGCCTCGATGCAAGCCAGCGGTGACGACAGATTTGTTCTGCGGTGACATTCTGTGGCCGTGGATTCGCTGAGATTATCCGACCGACGGCCCTGACGATTTGCCGCGGAGATAACTTGATGGTCGCCGCGGCCGCCGACTTGACGCTTTCCACGAAACCCATGACAGAACATGTCGAAGGGAGCATCGTGCGGATCAGAATCAACTTCATCACACCAGTTTTGGCGGCCGGGGCCGCCGCGGCGATCGCTACTGCACCGACTGCCTCGGCGACCCCGGATGACCACCTTTGCTCCAGTATGGGCGGATCAACCCAATGCCAGAGAACCGGCAACGTGCAGATCTACACCACGCCGCAAGCCACGCCGGCTCCAACCAACTCCGTCTACGGCCCATTCGTGGGTTACCACAACGGCCGCAACTAGAAAAACCTAGCCATGACGAAGCACGTCGAAGGGAAGGCAATTATGCGGATCCGAATCAACTACGTCACACCAGTTTTGGCGGCCGGGGCCGCCGCGGTGGCGATCGCCGCCTCACCGAGTGCCTCGGCGACCCCGGATAGGCAGCCATGCTCCGATATGGGCGGATCAACTCAATGCCAAAGTGCCGGCAACGTGCAGATATATACCACGCTGCACGCTATGCCCGTCACACCCCGCACCGCGTATGGCCCCTTCGAGGGTTATCACGCTGGTCACAACTAAGAAGTGTGACCGGCGACATGCGGGAGCGCGCGTCGGCGATCATCCCGCCACCCGAGGCTTAGGTACTTGGCCCGCTGACCACAGATGCACTATGTACACGACAGGCACGGCTGCGATGCTGCCAGCGAAAGAGATCGCCGCGGTGAGCCTTGGGACGCAACAGGAGCCATGCCGGCGGCTGCTTGGGGACCACTTTGGGACCACACGGTATGCGCGACGGTGAACGATCTGCGTGTCTGTGAACGTCTGGCACGGGCTCAAACCGCCGCCCGTCGTCAGCGACCACGGGAAACGGGCACGCGGGCGCAGCCCCGTGAAAGTCCACCCGTAACGGACCTTTGTGCCCAGCGGTGCGGCGTTCTTCAAGAATTTGCTCGGTGCGCCACTGCGGCACCAGTAGCAATGTACGGGTACTTGGTAGGGAGATCGTCGAACGGCAGGCGCAGCAGTGTTTCTGCCCCGTCCCGGAACGCGAACGCCGATCCGCGATGACCGCCGACCACCAGAGTCTCGGTGACTCCGAGGCTGCCGAGCACTTCCAGTGAGCGGGCATGGACCACCATCGCACGCGACGTCATCGCGTCACGGACGGGCCGCTTCTCCAAAACAACGACATCAACACCGCTCTGCCGCAAAGCGATCGCGGTCGTCAACCCCACCGGGCCGCCCCCGACAACTAGGACGTCGGTGGACGTGGCAGTCACCCGATCACTGCCTTCGTTCGTATCGGAGTGCCGCGTCACGCGGCCTCAGCAGCGCGGTAGAACGCCCTGGCGACGAACGGGATCCAATCGGGGTTAGCCCAGTCACTCCACCGGTCGCGGACCGCGTGAACGATCCTCTCGGCCGCCTCGTCAGCCGACACGCCGACCGTGTGCAGTCGGGTCGCCTCCGCACGGACGTAGTCCAAGTAGCCGCGGTAATCGACAATGGCGTTCTCGGCGATCTCACCGTGTCCGGGAACGACGACCTCTGCCCCAAGGCCCAGCAATTCGTCCAATAGCCCGATCCAGCGGGTCACGTCACTGTCGATGTCGAACGGCGGGAAGTACGGCGCGAGGGGGAACATCCGGTGCTCCACCAGATCGCCGGTGAACAGAACGCGGTCGTCGACCATGATGATCTGGTCACCCGCACTGTGCGCAGGGCCGACCGAGCGCAGCGTGACACGCGTTCCGCCCAGATCGATTTCGGCGGATCCGCGGTAGACGAGATCGGGGTCGACCAGCTCGACATCTTCGAGCTCGGCCGCGAACACGGGACTGAGGCCTTTGAACATCCCCAGGTATGCCTGCCCCTTGCGGTGCAATTCGTCGCGTTGGGCGGCGTTGTAGACGATGGTCGCCGCGCCCTTGAATGCCATTGCCCCAAAACTGTGCTCAGGATGAAAGTGCGTCGTGGTCAGATACAGCGGCCGTCTCCCAGCCAGTTCCCTAGCCTGCTCCAGGACGTGAGCACCGTTGCGCGTGCCGATACCCGTATCGACCACCAGCGCCGCCCGCTCTCCCACCACAATGCCGACGTTGGGCACCAGCGGCACCCGGTGATCGGGAATCACATGCACGCCCGGGCTGACTTCGACCGGCGCACCCGCCACGATCGGGGCCGCGGCGTCGTGCACCTCCGATACCCCGTCCGGCCCGGCTGAATGTAACTCAACGCTGCACATCTACCACTCCCATCTGATCACTGTTCAAATGACGAGTCAACGTTAGCACAGATCTGAGCGCTGTACAGATTCGAATCTGATCGGTGTTAAGATATCGGCGTGCCCAAGGATCGCTACCACCACGGACAGCTGCGCGACGCCCTGCTGGACGCCGCTGAGCTGTTAGTAGCTGAACATGGCATCGACGGGTGGTCGCTGCGGGAGGCGTCAGCGGGTGTCGGCGTCGCCGCCAGTGCGGCCTATCACCACTTCGCATCGCGCGAGGCGCTGGTCAGCGCCCTGGCTGAACGGGTGCTCACGGGGCTGGGAGAACGGATGCGCCGTAGCACAACCCATGCCCGCGCCGACGACCCCGTCCAGCCGCTGATCGCGTACGCGCGGACGTATGTGCGCTGGACGATCGAGAACCCCGCGCTCGCCGCGTTTGCCTTCGCCGCCGCGCGCCGCATCGACCCCGCCACTGTCATCTCGCCGCATCCGCGCGACGTCCTTGCCGCCGTACTGGATCGGCTTGTCGAGACGGGAGCGTTGAACTCCCGAGCGCGACCTGGAGCCGAATTCACGGTGTGGCCGGCCGTACACGGGCTGGCGGTGCTCTCGGGTGACGGCCTGATCCGCCACCGAAGTCGCCGGGCCGCCGACCTGGAGGCCGAGCGCTTGGTACGCGCGTTGCTCACCGGTCTCAACGATCAGGCCACCCCTATTGCCAATTGGCCTGCGCCCCAGACTGCGCACACCGAACGCGTCGCCGCTCAGCCGTGAGCAAGCATGCTGGCGTTCTGATTACCGAAACGGTCACCGGCTTTAACGCAGTGGATGGGCCACCACCCCACGGAAAAGCGTAGGGATACACGATGAGTAACCCTGTTGATGAACCGCACGCGGCCATCCGGTGTGCAACCACCACGACGCCGGCCGATAAATACGCCGCGGGATCCGCAGACCCGATGGTGTCTGGCGAACCCGTAGAAGTCTCGGAAGGTGTGTTCGTCATTGGCGATGACCGCGTACCGTTCGTGCCCAACATCGGCATCGTGGTGGGCGAGCATGCCGCCCTGGTCATCGACACGGGGATCGGACCAAGCAATGGAGCGGTCGTCCTGGACCACGCGCGCCGGCTAGCCGGCAAGGGCAAGCTGTATCTGGCCATCACGCAACTCGATCCGGGTCACGGGTTCGGCGCCCAGGCATTCAAAGGCGTCGCCACCATCGTCTACAGCAACGCGCAGCGCTACAGACTGCACCGCCACGCCGCATCCTACGTGCACACGTTCCAAACCCTCAGCCCCATCGTGGCCACCAGATTGGAAGGGCTCGAACTGGTCGACTGCGACATCTCCTACGACCGGCGCATAGACATCGACCTCGGCGGCACTCGAGCGGTGCTGCGGCAATGGGGACCGGCCCACACCACCGACGACCAAACCATCCACATCGGCAACCGCATCCTGTTCGGAGGCGACCTTTTCGAGACCCGAATGTTCCCCATACTTCCCTACTTTCCGCCGTTCGACACCCACTTCGACGGTCGGCGCTGGATCGACACCCTCGACCGGCTCATCGCAAACCCACCCGACATCGTCGTGCCCGGCCACGGCGAGATCACCGACGTCGACCAGGTCACCGCGGTCCGCGACTACCTCCAATACCTGTCCGAGCAGACACGCCGGCTATGGCTCAGCGGGGCGTCGGCCGCTGAGACCGCGGCCACAATCGCCGAACAAGCTCAAACGACCTGGACCACCTGGGACGGACCACGCAACATTCGACACGCAGTACGTGCGTTCTACGATCAATTCGAGCGCGAACAATGACGCCCCCACGCCGGGTGCGGTAGTCCGTTGAAGGCATCGCTGCCGAGAGCCCGGCCCCGCTGCCCAGGAACTGCTCCAACGCCGGCGCGAAGTCACCCGAGGACAACCGGTGCAGGGACAGCAGCGCCAACACCTCGGTCATTTGCGCTGACTTGCCGTCCACGCCGGCAAGATCGCCGAGGAAAACCTCAGGCGCTTAGGAGTTTCCGGATTGACACGGCCGTCAACGACCCGCGGCGCCCGCACCCTGACCGCGCCCGCCGCGGTCAGCACCTCCGTTGCTGGTGACAGCCATCGCGGAGCACCAGCCGCCGTTGGACCAATCAGTGTCATGAAGCACCGTGGGCATGGGCATACCTGCCCAACCAGCGCGCCAACGCCGGTCTGGGCCGGATACCTCATTCTGTGATGATCATCCTCGGGAACGTGCACCTCCCCAAGTTCATCCACAGGTGATCATCGCTCCGCGCGCCAACAGGCCACGCAAAGAGCCGACCGACATCGGCGCGACGGCTGACAGTGGTGATGTGTTGATGGATGCTGCCGCCGCGCGACTCGCAGCCGAGCAATCCAAAGGTTGGTCGTCGGTCTCAGCCTTGCCATGCCCAACCGTCGCGGCGACGGAACCCTGCACTGCCTTACGAGACCATTAGGTCGCGCACCAACTGCACCTGTCAAAGCCCTTAGCTGCGGCCGCATCGAATCCGGTTGGGCTGGCGGCTAAGTACGTAGCAGCTACTTCCGCAATGACTTTCGCCCAGCACAAAGTAGCTACCCGTCGCCTGTGGCGAGCTGCGCGACCTCTGCAGGCCGATCATCGGTCGGCGCGGGGTCGGTGAGGTAATGCGCGACAACTGGGCGCAGCCAGACAACAAGCTCCGACTCGTTCATACTTGTCAGCGGCGGGGTGCCGAGGATGTTGCGCGATACCGCGATCCCGAGGAAGAGCGCACCGATCAGCGCGGCCCGCTCATCTGCTCTATTGATGGCGGCGACGGCAAGAGCCGGCGTGACTTGCCGGGCGAACACGTCAAGCAACGCCTCAGCTGCGGCTGGGTTCGACGACGCGCCACGCAGCAGCGGCAGGAACGGACCGCCTGGACCCCACAACCCGATGAACATCGGCAGCAAAACGTCGGCGACGCGGTCGGCTGGGACGCCGGCGAGGTTGGGAAAATCGATGTCAAGGCGCGACGAGGCGGCGAAGAGCCCCTCCTTGTTGCCGAAGTAGTGCATGACCAGCGCCGGGTCGACGCCGGCCTCCGACGCGACCGACCGGATGGTCGTCCTGTCGAATCCGCGCGTTCCGAACTGCAGTCGGGCGGCGGCCAGAATCGCGATCCTGTTGGCCTCGGGGTCGTGAGTCCGTGCGGGCATCCTGCCAGACTATTCAACAACTGTTGACACCACGAGGGCAATCGTCGTAACGTGTCTCATCAACAGTTGTTGAACAACCTTGAGGGGGTTGCGCCCATGACAGTCACCGCCATTCAGATCGGCCTCGACCCGGAGGTCATCGACTACGACGCGCCCGATTTCGCGCAGTTCGCCGGACTGACGAGAACCAAGCTGCGCAAGGCCAACGACGACAACGTCGAGGGGTTGCGTGCAGCCGGCTATGTCGTCGACAACTGCCTCATCGACTTCGGCGAGGCCGGGGCCGGCAAAGCACGGCGCTGGCTGGCCGGCAAGCGCTACGACGCCGTCCTGATCGGCGCGGGGATCCGCCTCGTCGCCGGCAACACGCTGCTGTTCGAGTCGATCGTCAACGCTGCCCACGCTGCGCAGCCGCATTGCCGATTTGTCTTCAACTACGCGGCCGCTTCAACGCCTGACGACATTCGCCGGCTGTACCCCGACCCGGCCGATCCGACCCCGGCGCACTGACCAGTCACACGCAGGAGGCCCACGTCATGACCACCACTTCCACCGTTGACGTCCTTGTCGTCGGTGCAGGACCGACCGGGCTGACCGCAGCAGGCGACTTGGCCCGGGCGGGTCGCTCAGTGACGGTGCTGGAACGTTGGCCCACTGTTAACGCGTCGAGCCGGGCCTTCGTCACCATGGCGCGGACACTGGAGGTTCTCGACGCTCGCGACCTCGCCCAGGATTTGATAGACAATGCCCAGAGGGCGCGCGGTGTCGCAATCTTCGGCGGCGCGCAGATCGATCTGCGACATCTGAACTCGCGCTACCGGTTCGCGATGGTCACTCCGCAAACCGACATCGACAACGCGCTCGACCGCTACGCGGCCGTCCACGGCGCCGAAGTGCGCCGCGGCATCGAGGTGATCGGCCTCGAGCAGGACCCCGACGGGGTCACTGTCACCGCACGACCGAAGGACGACGACGATCCCGCCCATTGGTCGGTATGGCGAGCGGCCTATGTGATCGGTGCCGACGGCGCGCACAGCTCCGTTCGCGGCCTCGTCGGCGCGCCGTTTCCCGGCAAGGCCATCCTGTCGTCGGTCGTGCTGGCCGATGTCAAGCTCAGGCACGGTCCGGCCGGCGGCGGTTTGACGCTCGGCAGCACCGGCGACATGTTCGGCTTCCTGGCGCCCTACAACCGCCGCGATCACGACGGCGTGTGGTACCGGGCTATGGTCTGGGATCGCAACCACCAAGTGTCGGAGAGCGAGCCCGCGTCGACCGCCGAGATCGTCGATGTACTGGCCCGGACGATGAAGCGTGATCTCGGCGTCGCCGATGTCGGCTCGCTGTCGCGATTCCACAGCGATGAGCGGCAAGTCACGCAGTATCGCCACAGACGAGTGTTACTGGCCGGCGACGCCGCACATGTTCACTCCCCGATGGGCGGGCAGGGCATGAACACGGGCATCCAGGACGCAGCGAACCTGGCCTGGAAACTCGATGCCGTTCTCGGTGGCGCCGGCGACCGAGTCCTGCAGACTTACCATGCCGAACGCTACCCGATCGGCAGGCGGGTCCTGCTGCAGTCAGGGATGATGGCCCGCGGCGTGACCCTGCATCCGAGGTTTGCCCGCGGCGTGCGAAACCTGTTGGCGCGAAATCTGCTTCGCATACCGACGATCCGTGACACCGTCGCGGGCAGCTTCGCCGGTACCGAACTCCGTTACCCGAGGCCCAGGGGCGAGAACCGTGCGGTTGGAACGCGCGCCACCGCGGTGCCACTCCTGGAGAGCCGACTAACCGAACTGCAGCGCTCGCCGGGATTCGTCCTCATCCGCGAACGAGGAGCAGTCCCCGTCTCTTCGGTCGGCCTGCTTGAGGCCGAGCGTCGAGACGCCGGACCCGCCCTCCTGGTACGACCCGACGGCTACGTTGCGTGGGCGGGAGCATCGAGCGACCGTAGTGGCTGGTCGGCGAGACTGGCCTGGTGGACCGGGCAGACAAGCGATCTCGACCACCTCTCGCCGAAAAGGAAGTCGGCACATGCCACGACATGAAGGCGCCGCGCGAAATTCCCGCCACCACAAACTAACAACGCCGCGACAACGATGACAATCAAAGAATGCGACAGTCTCGAACGGCGGAGCTGTCAAACGTTCTTGTAGGCCCCAATGATTCTGCGGCCGAGGCGATTGTGCGCGGTCGCCGATGGCGCACGTGTCTGGGCTGGCTCTCGCCCAGCGTGGCCGAAGTGGGCGCCGGTGGACGCGACACCGCCGCCCGCAACTAAAGCCGCTGAATACGACCCCGGTCGGGCCCCGTCATCAGCCGCGCCGAGGGTTGTCTGGATGATCACGTCACGAATGTTTGCGACCGCGACACGGCTTCGCCAGCGTGAATGAGCTGGGGGGCTCTCGTGCGCGGCGGCAAGCCCCGAGGTCGTCCAGGATCGTGCGCACGTCGTGGACGAAGCCTTGCGTGTCATCGAGGCCGAACGCAGTGCGCTGCAGGACGAACCCGTGTAACAGGGCCATCGCCACCCGGGTCCCACTCGCGGGGTCCAGGTCGGCGGGCACGGTGGCCGCCTCCTGGCCGCGGCGCAGGGCCGCGGCCATCGTCTCGCCTACGTGATCGAAGCCGGCTGCCGCGTGGTGGCGCAGTCCTTCGTGGCGCAGCAGATCCCCCCAGGCTTGGACTGCGCAGCGGAGCAGCTCGTCCACGGAAACGGGTTGGTTCGCAGCATCGCGGGTGATCTCGCCGCTGACGGGTTCGACGGCGGCGGCGACCAGGTCGCCGACCGTCGGGGGGCGGCCCTGTTCGAGGAGGTCTTCGATGGGCCCGAACATCTTCGCGAACGCCTGCCCCTGGCTGATCCCCCATCACTAACGGGCGCCCAACGAGCTCTCTTCGATTCGGTGACGGCCACGCACGTGCCGTGGGCCAACGACGCCGGGTTGCCTATGACCGCATAGCGGCAGCGACCGACGTCTTCGCTGAACGTTCTGAAGGGTCGTAGGCGTCGCGGCCCAGGCCTGGAGCCGCGTACCAAAAGGTGGCGAACATCAGACGGCCGCAGCAGCCAAACATCGCATCGCCGGAGACAACAACTACCGCCCCGCCGCCGAAGAGACCACCAACCCAATTTGGTTGACACCGACGGGTGTTGAGCCGCTCCCCCGCAGCGTCCCCCTTGGGCCGCCGACGCGTTCCGCGACACCTGGCCATTCGACCGACGAACTCTGATCTTAGATCGCCTCCAGTTCGAACAGCGGAAAAGCTCGGCTGGACTTTGCCTGGCTCTCGGCGTAGGCCGGTCTCGTAGCGACGATCTTGGCCCACAACGATTGCCGCTCGGCGGGCGGCAGCTCGCGAGCGATAGCGTCGTACTCCCCGGTTCCTACTTCGACGTGAGTCCGGGGGTTTGCACGCAGGTTATGGACCCACGCAGGTTCGACATCTGCGCCCGCGTAGGAGCCGACGATGATGGTCTTGGTGTTGATCGTCAGATAGACCAACGGCACCAACCGCGGCTGCCCGGACTTCGCTCCTTTAGTGGTGAGTAGCAGCAACTCTGCGCCTTCGAGGTCTCCGCTCACCGTGCCGTCATTGGTTCGGAATTCTGCTACCACGCGTGCATTGATCGCTTTGATTGCGTCGGTGTCAGGAACTCGGGAGATCATAATCGCTCCAATCGGTACGACAATGCCTCGACGGTGCGGCATTTCGGGGATCCATTACCTGTACAGCTCCGGCCGGGAGCGCCGTGCGCGCCGTTTGCGGATATGTCGCAAGAAGATTGCCGTTGGCGACGAATATCGGCCGGCTCAGGGCGGCACGTGGTCTACGACCAGGATTGCCGCCGCGATCAGCAGACTGGTGTCGGTCAGAGTGTGCAGGATCAACGCGGGCAACACTGAGCCGGTGTGTTCGCGAAGCCAGCCGGCCGCCAGTGCAAAGAGGAAGACCGCCGGCGCGAGGATGAGGTAGATGTGCACGATCACGAAGAGAACGCTGGTGATCAACACGGTCACGGTGAAGCCCTGATGTTGGCGCAGCCAGCCGAACAGGAGTCCGCGGAAGATCAGTTCTTCGGCCAGGCCGGTGGTGATCAGGGCGCGCACCACGATCAGCGTCCAGTCCAGTGGTGTCGCGGCAGTCAACCGGGACATGTCGCTGGCGTGGCTGACAAGACTGATCAGGGGTTGCCACAGATCGCCGATCAGCATGCCGTGCAGCAGGTAGATCGCTACCCACGTGCACAGCAGGCCTGCCCACAGCGGGACCGCGGTGAGCAGGTCGCGGCCGCCGGTGTGGGTGAAGCCCACCGTTTCGAGGGCGCGGTGCACGCCGCCGAACACTATGACGGCGGCCACCGGCGCCATGACATACGACTCGACCACCAACAGCAGCGTGACCGTCTGGGTGCCCCGCCAGCCCGGCACCACCAGGTAGAGCGCAAGGTAGGTGGCTGTGCCGAGCGCCGCGGCCGATACCAGCCAGGTACCGATGACTTTCAGAACGGCTCCACCGGTGACTGAGGCGGGTTCGTGACCAGATGAACGGCGCGGAGTTGGGCGCGTTGCATCGTCACGGTGAGGGTGTGTGCGACGGGTGCCGGTCGGCGGTGGTCCCGGTGATCGGCGCCCTGAGGGGTGTCCGGGCTCGGCGGACGTCATGGGGTGGTCTGCCTGTTCGGGCTGGGCGCGTTGATCACAACGGCGACGATCACCGCGGCGGCGGCGAGGGTGGCCGCAGACCAGCGGGCGGCGGTGGCGTATCCGTGTACCAGCGCGCCGACGTGCGTTGTCGAGCTGCGGTGAGTGACCAGATAGGCCGCGGTCGTGGTGACGGCGACGGTGTTGAGAACCGCGGTGCCGATCGAGCTGCCCACCTGGGTGGCGGTGTTGATGACTGCTGCGGCCACCCCGGCATCGCGGTCGGTGACGCCGCGGACTGCCAGAGCGAACGACGGCGGGAACAACGCACCCATTCCGGTTCCGAGCAGCAGCTGCGCGGGGAGCACCGAGGTGACGTAGTGGCTGTGCTCGGTCAGCCTGCCCAGCAGCGCCAATCCGCTGGCGGCGATCATCAGGCCGCCGCCGAGCAGGATGCTTGGCGGGACGCGCGGGACCAGCCGGTTTCCGAGCTGGTAGCCGCTGACCGCGTTGGTGACGGTCAGCGGCAAGACGGCCAGTCCGGTCCGGATCGGCGAGTAGTGCAGCACGAGCTGCAGGTAGTACGTCAACAGCAGGAACATGCCGAACGAGCCGATCACCGCGGCCGCGGCGGCCAGATAGGCGCCGGCGCGGTTGCGGTTGGCCAGGATGCGCAGCGGCAGCAGCGGTACCCGGATGCGGTGTTGCCGGACCCCGAACAGCGCCAGCGTCGCCAGCCCGCCGATCAGTGTGCCGATCACCAGCGGCGAGGACCAGCCATGCTGGGCGGCCCGGCTGGAGCCGAAGACGACAACGGCCAGTCCGCCGGTGGCCAGCGCGGCCGAGGCGACGTCGATGCCGGCACCGCCGACTCGCGCGGTGTCGGGAAGGGCGGTGCGCGCCACGGCCAGGACCAGCGCTGCCAGCACGACGTTGATGAACAGACACCACCGCCATCCGGCATAGTTGGTGAGCACCCCGCCGAGCAGCAGGCCGGCGGCCGCCCCGCTGCTGGCCACCGCACCGAACACAGCGAACGCCTTTGCCCGCTGTCCGCGGTCGGTGAACGTCACCGCCAGCAGCGACAGCGCCGACGGTGAGACCAGCGCGGCGGCAGCGCCCTGGATCGCCCGTCCGGCGATGAACACCGGCAGCGTGGTGGCAACCCCGGCCAGCAGGGAGGCCCCCGCGAAGCCGGTCAGCCCGATCATGAAGGTCCGGCGGCGGCCGACGACGTCAGCGATGCGCCCGCCCAGCAGCAGCAGACCGGCGAAACACAGTGTGTAAGCGGTGATTACCCATTGCCGTGCGCTGTCGTCGAAGCGCAGCGAGTGTTGCGCCGAGGGCAGCGCGATGTTGACGATCGTCGCGTCCAGCGCGGTCATGAGCTGGGCGACGGCGATGACGGCCAGCGCGAGCCACCGGCGGTCGAAGGGTTGCGGCGGTCCGGGATCGGCCGCCTTGTTGGTGGTCATCTAGTCCATACCTGTTGTCCTCGCGACGATTAGGCGGCGGTGAGCGTCGTGATGGTGCGGGAGATGGTGTCGACGTCGGTGGGCTGCCATGGTCGTCCGCGGCCGATGAGGACGACATGGCGGGCGCCGAGGGCGTTCAGCGCGCGACAGCGGTCGACCAACTGCTCGGCGGACTCGTCGGGTTGTAGCGCGGTGGTCACGGTGCGTTCGATGTCCTCGTAGCGCCGGCCAACGGTTGCGCAGTGCGCGGCGAGGACCTCGAACTTGCGCCGGAGGGTCTGTCCCCCGTCGGGGATGTCGAAGAGGTTGCAGGCGTCGCCGTACTCGGCGACCAGCCGCAGGGTGCGACGCTCGCCGCTACCTCCGATCAACACGGGTATCCGCGGGGCACTGATCGGTTGCGGGCTACAGATGGGGCGCTCGAGTCGGTAATGCTGACCGTGAAAGGGCGACTGGTCGGCGTTCCACATCTGACCCGCCAGCTGCAGCAGCTCAGCGAGCCGGGCGAACCGCTCGGCGACTGGGGGCAGGAACAAGCCCATGCTTTCGGCTTCGTCGCGGTTGTAGCCGGCGCCGACCCCCAGCCACGCCCGGCCGCCGGAAAGAACGTCGAGGGTCGTAACAGCCTTGATCAGTAACGCCGGCGCCCGGAAGGTGGCGGCGGTGACCATTGTTCCCAGCCGGAGCCGGGTGGTGGCGGCGGCCAGGAATCCCAGCGTGGTGTATGCCTCGAGCATCGGCTCCGCTGGGTTGGCGGAGGGGTCGGCCTGCCAGAGGTGATCGCTGACCCACAAGGTGTGCACACCTGCGCCATCCAGGGCTTGGGCCAGCGAGCTCAGGTGCCGGCGCAGTGCGCCGGGCCCGTTGGGCCAGGAGAAATTGGTGACGTTCACGCTCACGCGCACCCCCGCCGGTGCCGGCTGGGCGGTCACCGAAGGGTCCGCTCGGCCGCGGCGCCGGCCCGGTTTCCCGCGGTGTGCGCTCGAGTGCGTTGCCGCGGCAGCAGCACCCCGGCGACCACCAGCCAGATCAGGGCGGGGAAACGCGCGATCGGAAGCAGAATGGCCAGTGCCGGAGATACCAGCGCCAGGGTGCTCAGCTCGCACACCACCGCGATAACCAAGCCCGCCCAGGCGACCGGCCCGGGCAGCAGCCCGATGATCAGTGACGGCACGGCGATCCCGGCGACCAGCAGACCCAGCGGCACCACGTGAGCGGGACCGCCGAGCAGGAAGCTCAGCGTCGAGATCCCCCGCACCACAGCGGTATTGGAACTGACGTCGGATCGCGACAGTGTCCAAGCGAGCAGCCCAGACAGACTCACTGCGGCGGACGCCGCGATGCCGCCGGCCAGCGCGATGGTGGCACCGGGCGCGGTGACGCCCAGTTGACGCAGCCGCGCGCTCGCCGTCGACGCATAGAGCAGCAGTGGGACCGAGGACGCGAACACAAAGATCGCTCCGGCCCGCACGGCAGCCGGGTGGTCGCGGTAGTACTGCACCACCATCGCTGCAGCGCCGAACGGCGACGGCGTGACCCCCCCGAGCAGCGCGCTGATGACCAACCCGGCAATGAACAGGCCCGCCGACAGCCCGCCGACAAGCACCAGCGGCGGGCCGCCCTGCTGACGACGGCTCTCGCCCATCCGCGTAACTTCTCCTTGTGAATCATTCATGGTTAGAACGATATGTCAGCGATCGTCTTATCGCAACCGTCGGTAAGCACGAATTTAACTGCGCTTCAGTGCCGCACGTCCGCCTCGGGCGCGGGAATTATGGAAATTTCGTTTGAGTCACTCAAGCTAATCGGCTACGATCAGGCAGTGAGCCAGGCCGCCGGGGTCCGGGAAGACAAGAAACGGCGGACCCGGCAGCTGATCGAGGAATCTGCGGTTGGCCTGTTTGCCGAACGCGGCTATGACAACGTGACGATGGCCGACATCGCGCGGACGGCGGGCGTTTCCTCGGCCACCGTGTTCAACCACTTCGCGACCAAAGATGCGCTGATCTTCTCTGGGCTGGAACGCTTCGAGTGCGAACTGCTCGAGGTGATCCGTGCCCGACCGGTCACCGAGTCACTACCGCAGGCGTTTCGCTCCTTCGTGCTGTCAATGCACGGCTCGCTCGCATCGAGCGCCCCCGATGCGATGCCTCGGCTGCGCAGTATCGCTGAAATCATTGAGGCCAGCGCGACGCTGCGCGCCCGCGAACAACAGATCTACACCCGCTACACCGAGCTGCTCGCCACCGTGATCGCCGATGAAACCGGGGCAGATCGTGACGACCCGCAGCCCTGGGTCATTGCCAACGCCCTGATGGGCGTGCACCGTGTCCTCGTGCGCCAGGTTCGCAACGCGCTGCTCGCCGACCGGCCGCCGGCGCAGATCGTTCGACAAGTACGCCGCCAAGCCAGTGTGGCGTTCGCCCAACTCGATCGAGGTTTGGCGGGATAGCGGCGCCGTAAAGCGGATCGATAACTGTTTCGATCGCCAACGACTCAGCGAAAGTACGATTGTGGGATGGCTTCTCCCCGGAAGAGGTCAGCCAGTATCTGCGTACTTGCACCCGACCGCCAGAAGACATGGTCATCGGAACCTACGGGCAGTCTGCTGCGGTGATGCGCGCCGTCACGGATGCGGGCTACGCATCCCCGCTGACGTCCGGATCGCCGGGTTCGATGCTGACACCGCCAACCCGTACGGCCAGATCATTCTGACCACCGTGCAACAGCCCATCGAGCTCATCACCCGACGTGCCCTCGACCGCCTCCTCGAGGAGGGTGCGGGGTCAGCGATCGACACCGAATCGGCCCCAAAGGCTCTGGTCGCCTGATTACATCCAGCACAGCCCGCAATTCAGCAACTGACCACCGTCACTGTGCCGGATCGCAAGCATATGGCTGACGAAGTCGAACTCCACGTCGAACACCGCATCCCGGTACGGAACCGCGCCGGTAAAGGTGTCGCGGGTCGCCGTCCATTCGTCCACCATCAGCGACGGCCAGTCGTATGTCCGCACCGGGCCGTTCATGTCGTTCCCTCGCACAGTTCGCCAAGCGTGCGATTAATTGACACGGTTGAAACGCTACCGATTATTTAGCCAACCCGATAGCCGCCCATAAGTTGCGCCACTCCCGCTCCGCTCTACATGGCCAACTCAAGCCTGCTGGAAGCCCCGCCTTGTGTCGACATCGACGTACACAACGCCGGTGACCTTTCGCGGCGCCGGTGACCAACGGCGCTGTCCCACCCCAACGCCTATCAATCTTCTCCGGAATGCGGCAAGGTGTCCGAGTCAGGGCGCAACTCCACGTTATTCACGCATTGCAATGTTCCCGATGACACTGACTAACCCACTGACGCTGTTCGGAAACACATCGACGGCTGACGATCCGAAGCGGCAACGCGCGGCCGTCCAGGCCTCAGATCCCGGTTTGTTCGGTGCGTATCGGGGCTGGGTCGGGCACGTGGGGCATCAGGGCATCAGCCGGAATCTGACCGAACAACCCGGCCTCGAAGTCCTCCAGTGCCTGCCCCAGTTCGGCTCTGGTGTTCATCACAAAGGGCCCATACGCCGCGACAGGTTCGCCAATGGGCTGACCACCCAAAATAAGCAGTTCCAAGGACGGACTTTGCGAGTCTTGGTGGTCATTACCGCGGACCTCGAACCAGTCGCCGCGGCCGAACACCACCAGCTGACCGTCACCTACCGGTCGCCCCTCGGTACCCACCCGCCCAGCGCCAGCAGCAAGAACGTAGATGAGCGCATTAAAGGACCGATCCCACGGCAATTGCAATCGCGCGCCCGGCGAAACGGTCGCATGGATCAGCGTGATGGGCGTGTGCGTCGACCCCGGGCCTCGGTGGCCACCGAGCTCGCCGGCAATCACCCGAACCAACGCGCCCGCATCGGCGGACACCGCCAGCTTCACCGCGGCGGCGTCGATGCCCTGGTAGGCCGGCGGGATAATCTTGTTCTTCGCGGGCAGATTCACCCACAACTGCACGCCATGGAACAGGCCGCCCGACATCACCAAGTCCTCCGGCGGCGTCTCGATATGCAAGATCCCCGAACCGGCCGTCATCCATTGGGTGGCGCCGTCCTCGATCATCCCACCACCCCCATGCGAGTCCTGGTGCTGCATGCGACCGTCGATCATGTAGGTCACGGTTTCGAACCCCCGATGTGGATGCCACGGTGTGCCTTTGGGCTCACCGGGCGCGTAGTGCACCGCGCCCATCTGGTCCATGTGCACGAACGGATCAAGCAGCGCATGTGACACCCCGGCAAAAGCCCGGTGGACGGGAAAGCCTTCGCCTTCAAGTCCAGTCGGCGCCGTGGTCACGCTCAGCACCGGACGCTCAAAGGCATCCCGCGGCGGCCCGTCAAGCCGGGGCAACCGTAAATAGTCGGCCGTTACAGCAGGCATGATCAGCTCCCGTCAGGTCGGCGGTTCATAACGATCCGGCGCGGACGCCCTTTTCGACGCGATCGCCGACGTCCTTGTCGACGTTGCAGCAATACTCGAAAACGCGTTGCACGACGGGTTCAGTGACTCCGTTGAACAGGTTCCCGACGATGTTGTTCACCAAGCGTTCCCGCAACGTCTGTTCCTGCCTTATCGCATTAACCACTTTCGAGAACACCAGGCTGACCATGATATTCGAGACCCAGTTCACCGTTGTAGCCATTGCGGCTTCGATGCACCGTCCGGCGCCAAGACCATTCGGTATGACTCTTTCGGTCTCTGCATTTGTGAACTAATACGCGTCGGTGCTGTGAACCTACGTTCGGCTGGCCGCTCGATGACACGGGCACGACACAAATCGAAGCCGAGCGGCGCTTAGGTTGCCGAGGTGGTGTTCTTGCAGCCTCGTGCACTTTCTGTCATCAGACGTGCACGGATGCCGTTGCCGATATGGACTTTCCGTCGACACGTCGATGATTAAACAAGTCAGCTGCTGGTGGCATGATTCTGCCGGACAACGTAGCTCGCCTGTTGGTGTCACCGTGAACACCGTCACTGCGTCGCAACCTGCATAGGGTGGTGGCAATGTCGCCGCAGCGCGGCACCATCTTGGCCCATCGCTACGACGAGGATACGACGCTATGACCACCCGAGCGCTGACTGCATCGGCCACCATGCGCGCACCGCTCGACGAGGTGGTCGACAACCTGACCGACCAGGACTGGCTGGCGAACAGCACCGCCTCATCGCCGCTCGTGAAGCTGACGGCGCAGTGGGCTACCTCGACCTCCTCGAACATCCTGAAGGTGCAGACGGCCACGATTGACGAGGTCGCGTGAACCTCTGGCACCTACATCCGGGAGTTCGCACCGGAAAAGACCTACCGTTCGGTGACCGCGCCGCCGACTGGCTACGAAACGGCATGGGCTCTTGGGTGTTCGTGTTCATCGCGATCGCGTTCATGGCCGTGTGGGCGAGATTCCGGGGTCCCGGCGGTCATGACCCCTACCCGTACATTCTGCTCAACCTGTTCCTGTCGATGCTGGCCGCGCTGCAGGGCGCGATCATCCTCATCTCACAGAAGCGCGCCGACCAGATCGCCAGCGAGGACGCACACCATACGCTGCAAAACACGGAACTGCTTAAACAGTTGCTCGAACAGAACACGGAGCTGACCAAGCAGGTGCATCAACTGGTCTGCCGTGAACTGGAAGGCCAACAGCGACATACAAGCTCGGAAAGAAGCCGGCACACCCGGATGCCGATCGGCTGAAGTGCGGCGGCGACTACACCAACCCCGCCGACCCAGCCGGCGGCCGCAACGTTTCGGTGGGATTATCTCGTCGTTCTTTGCGGCAGCGGCAGCGGCGCCATCGACGGGCCCTATGCCAACTTCGCCAACCTCGACAGCTGGCCGGGTCGCCGACCTAACGGTGGAGAATTACTCGCCCCGGATGATTGGCCGGCTCCCATCGTCGTCGACCACCGCCGCGTCGTGATGTGCTGTGGCCCACCCGATTCCGCGATGCAAGTGCAAGGTTCCCTCACTCCTTCGATCGTTCGGTCGAACCCGAGCCTCGGCGGGGTCACGCGGCGCCCAAATCGCAGGACTCAACGGTCCGTCATCTCACTAGCCGTCCGTGACTTCAGCACACCGCAGGACCTCGTTCTCTCGAAGAGCTCAAAGCTCGGGAAAACCAATCGGGAGGTCAACCCCACGGTGGGCTCGGGCCACGGCATCCCATCACCACACCAAGTGGTCTGCTGCCAGGCGCGCCGTTCTTTCTCAAGACGTCTCGCGTCGGGAAGCACCAGGCATCACCTGGCAGCAGACCCATCAGGAAACAGACCCTGGTCACCACGACCAGCAACCCATCCCTACTAACGATTAGGAGGTACGCATCAAACGCGGGACGGTTCAATATCAGCGACGGGCAGTTCGCTGCCCACGCCGAGCACACCTCTACTGGCTTGCGGTCGGTCGAGGACGAGGCTTTCCGAGCCCTGCCCGACACCGAAATCATTTCGGCACTGCGGGCTTTGCTCGCGGGGTATCAAATGGCGGTGTACTACGCCGACGTTGAAAACTTGTCCTGCAAGCACATCAGCGATGTCATGCACACCCCGGTCGAAACTGTGGTGTCTCGACTGCACCGGGGACGCCGCCGGCTACGCGTGCTGCTGAACGGCGCCGCCACACACCGCGGAATTGTGCGTGGACGATGCCTTCATATGGCACCAGCCCCGAGCCGAGCCGATGTGGTGCGCTCGGCTATCTGTCTAGAACCTCGGTCAGCCAATGTGCGATGTCGCGGTGTACCTGATCCTTTTCGGACTCGTTGAGGATTTCGTGCCGTCCGCCGGCGTAGAACCGGTACTCAAGCTGGAGCTGACCCTGGCCCATGTAGCGGGTGATGAGGCTTTGAATCGTCGTGGTCTTGGCACCGACGGGATCGTCGGTCCCGGCAATAAGCAGAATCGGTAGATCATGCGGGATGCGTGATTCGTTCTCCGGCAACCATAGACTGTGGAATCCCTTGAGAACTGAGTAGGTCATGGCGTTGGAGAAGGGTTTTCCGCACAGCGGGTCGGTTTGGAACCGCAGGATTTCCGCGGGGTCGCTGGTCTGCCACTCAGAGCCGGTGGGGTTAGGGTTGTCCTTGACGAAGGGTGCGTTAAAGCCGACCAGCAGCGAACCGAAGATTGTGCTCGGCGCGCGAGCTTCTGGACCCGTTGCCAGAGAGTGCAGTTGTTCGATGATGGTTTGGTAGTGGGCGTCGTCGAGCCCGGGCATTGCGCCCATCGTGCCGCACAGGATCGCGCCGGCGAGCAAATTGCCGTGGTTTTGGATGTGAGACTGGGTCAGCGCTGAGCCCATGCTGTGCCCGAACGCGATCAGCGCCAGGGTGGGGTAGTCGGTTTTGGCGATATCGGCAAGCTGCTTGATGTCGGCGGTCATGTCCTCCCATGCGGTCGGGCCGCCCTGTCCGAGGTTGTCGGGACCGGCCGTTTCGCCATGCCCGCGCAGGTCCAGGGCGTAGACGACGTACCCCTCCGCGGCCAGGAATCGGGCAAACCGGTCATATCGTCCGCTGTGCTCGGCGATGCCGTGAGTGATCTGCACTGTGGCTTGGGGGCGGATTCCGCACGGTGGGAGCCATTTGCGGACGAAGATCGGCGCCTGGTCAACCTGGGACGCGAAGGTGAAGGTGTCCGGGGCGGTGGCGATGGTGGTGGTCATGTCAGTCCTATCTGGGGCGAGTTGCATGCGCAGCCGACAGTGGTGTGTCCCTCAGCTTGCGCGCATGAAGCGATCGTGTCGGATGCGGTTTCGGGGTGACCGGCAGGGCGGGGGTCATGGATACAGCACACTCACTTCGGCCGTGCAGGCCGGGCGGTCACTGCCCTCAATGTCATAGCTCAGGCCGAACACCGATTCGACACCAGATGACTTCTGCCGCGCGCTGATCACCGACACCGTGGCTCGCACCAATGAGCCGACTGGCACCGCCGCACAGAAGTTCACCTTGCCCAGCCCGTAGGCAAATGCCATGGTGAGTTCGCGAATTTCCAGCACCTCCGAAGTGAACATCGGTGTGAGCGATAATGTCAGGCCGCTGTGTGCCACAGTGCCTTTGAAAGGGCCGCGAGCGCGCTGCGGATCGGTGTGGATCCATTGGTGGTCGCCGGTGGACTCCGCGAACAAATCGACCCGCTGCTGGCTGAGCTTCATCCATTTGGTGGTGCCCAGCGGACTTCCGACGAGATCGAGCAGGTCGGCAGGTTCCTCGAGATGAGTTGTCATCAATTCCTTTGCGCTGCAATGGCTCAGTTCGCCCCGGTCGGTGGGGGCGCCACGTCTCTTTCCATAGCGACATTCCATCGGGACAGCGCGGGTCGTCTCCCGGCCGGGGGTGCGCGGTTGCGTGGATGCAACCCACCGTTCGACAGTTCGGCTCGGTCCACAACGCTTCGCCGACCATTCCCATCATCGCGTGCACGTTGGACGCCGTCGTTGTCAATGCGCACAAGATCGTCGCGCCGACGGTGTATGCGCCGACACCAGCGATGGACATCAGCCGGTCTAAGCACCCGTTTCCGGCTGAGTTCCGTCCAAACAGCGCAGAGCTGGTGTGCAATGTTTGGGAGAACCATTTCAAATAGTGTTGTCACAGAACACAATGGGCGTGGTCGGGCGGGGCTCAACTTCGGGGTGCCGCAGGGACAAGAACCGTCAACCTTTTCCGGGCCCGTACTGGTCATGAGCGGCGGGACAGATCCCGTGAGCACCCACGAAGTGATCCACGCCGCGGTGATGCCGCGCTTTAAGAACGCCACATTGCACACGGTGGGCACCGCCGGGCACTAAGTTCACGCCGAGCAGCCTGAAATGGTTGCCGAGCTACTCACCCAATTCGTTGCCACCACCGTGGAACGTTGGGGTGAACCGACTCACCGAGACACTCACGTCTGACTCTCACACCCATGTGCGCCCGAAAAAGCTGCGGGCGCCAATGGGCGGGAATCGCACTGCCGCACAGTCGATTCACGATGAGCGCATCGGCGCTCATATCTGGATGTTCGGGGGCGCTGGCGCCGTCTAGCTACCGCGGCTGGCCCGGAGTCCGTCGAGGATGGTGTTGAGGCCGGCTTCGAAGTACTCGGTGGGGTCACGTTGGCTGAGTTCGTTGGCTCGCTCGATGATCTGGGTCGCCGCCTCATCGCCGATCG
>JAOPWC010000210.1 GCA_025965895.1 Mycobacterium sp. | reverse complement strand
CCCCCCGACTCGCTCCTCAAGTTCCTGGAGGCCCTCTGATTATGCCGACCCCATCAGGCGGGATTCCGTGCGCCACATGGACGATCGCACCGAAGTCGGCATAACGCGGAGGTCGGCATAATCATGCTTGCGCCGAACTCGGCACAAGCATGATCTGCGCCACTCTTACGCGACTGGCGCATTGAAGGCCGGCGTGAGTCCGAAGGTGATCAGCGAGCGGATCGGGCACGCGGACGTGGGGTTCTTCCTGCAGACGTATGCCCACGTCCTCAAGAACGACGACCGCGACGCTGCGGACCAGGCAGCGTCATTCCTCATTGGGCTCGGCTGGGACTCGGAATCAGACGATGAGAAAGGCTAATGTTCACAAATCCGTTCACAAGCCCCATGAAAACGGCCCCCGGAGGGTTCTCCGAGGGCCGTTTTACCTGGTAGCGGGGACAGGATTCGAACCTGCGACCTCTGGGTTATGAGCTAACCAGTCGCTATCTCCCCCAAAGCGGTCCGTCTCATATGTTCAGGTCAATGGCGTTCCGCCGTCCAGCCTGTTTCACCACGTCGCGCTTGTTCGCACCGAACTCACCACGTTCTGTTCCCAAATCCGTTCCCAACACAGCAAACCCATGGCGCAGCGCCTCAGCGACTCAGGGCCGTACGGCGGCGGCGTTCGGTAACACGCGATGACCGCCGCCGTTGCGGCTGGTCCGCGACGGCGATGGCGGGGGCGGTAAGCGCGGTAGGCGATCGACCGGCTTGATCCGTTCGGGTAGGTCCCGTTGCGGCGCCACCGGCGCCGCTGGGTTTTGAGTGTGCTTGGGCGCCCGGAGTTTGGCGGTCTTCTACTCTGCGTAGGTGAGGACCGCTTTCCGTGAGCGTCTGGATGCGCTGATAGCCCACCCTGGGGAGATGTGTGGGCTAGCGGGTGTCGCTATGGAAGGTGCCACGCGGGCTTTGCTTCAGGCCGACCTGGTGTTGGCCGAGGAGGTCATCTCCGACAACCGTCGCGCCCCTGCGATGAGTACCAAGGCTGAGGAAAGCGCGTTCCTGTTGCTTGCGCTTCAGGCTCCGGTGGCCGGGGATCTTCGGGCGGTCGTCAGCTCGCTGCAAAACGTCGCCGACGTCGAGAGGATGAGCGCCCTGGCGCTACACGTCGCCAGGATGACTCGTCGTCGTCACCCGAGGCACGCTTTACCGGAGGAAGTCAACGGGTACTTCGCCGAGATGGGGCAACTGGCGGTGCAGTTTTGAAACAGTGCCAGGGAAGTGGTGCTTTCCGGTGATCCGCGCAGAGCCGCCCAACTCCACCAAGAAGATGATGCGATGGATGAACTGCATCGGCACCTGTTCACGGTGTTGATGGATCGAGGGTGGAAGCACGGTGTGGCAGCGGCGGTGGACGTCACACTGCTGGGCAGGTACTACGAACGGTTCGCCGCTTACGCCGTCGAAGTGGGCCGGCGCGTCATCTTCCAGGCCACAGGTCAAACATCTGGGGAAATAGACAGAATTTCCTAATGCGGCTGACGCGCTAACGGTGCACTGTGCAGCGCCGATGTAGGCAAGATGTAGAAATGTCCACGGTTGGCCAGTTGGTGCCCTCCATAGGCGCGCCGGAGCGTTGTCCCCATGGACACCTGCTGCGACCGGACCGGACGGTAGTCCGGGCTGTCACATGCTCTTGCGGGCGACACACGGCCTGGCGATGTCACTGTGGCGCAGTTGTTCACGGGCCTCCGCTCGACGAGGCGTGCCGATTGCACCCGAGAACGTAGGCCTCATGCGATATTGACTGCCGCGTATGTGGTTCTAGATGTCAAAAGGCTGAACCGCCGCCGGATCGTCCCGGCCGCGCTAACAGGGCTGTCGTTGCCATACTTTCACCGCGGTACTGATGGATCTTGGCCACGTGAAAGCGCGAGTGCGTATCCTCACATGGCGATCGGCAGAAGCGTGAACAGATCGTGACAACCTAGTGAATCAGAGGCAGCCTCGACGCAATCGCGAACTTTTACCCTCGGTCAATGACGGTGTCGCCGCGAACCCAATATCTATACGCCAGGAGCGTCGTAGACCTCGTCGAGCGTCGGGAGGAACGCTGCGCGTTAAGCGCCCCGGACGTCAGTTTAGCTGCCCTGGCCACCACCACCGCCTCGCATGCTGATCTACGGCAAGCCGAGTACTACCAGGAAATGCTCGACGAACTCCGGACAGAGGTTAAGGCCGAGTTGGCCCACCATTTCGCTTCACTAGCGGTACGCGAGACAAACGGAGATGCGCCGAGCGTCAGGCGTTCGCAGCGGATCATTCGTGTGAAGGAAGCTGAACTCGCGGAGATCGACCGGCTCACAGATGCGCTCAGCTCCAGATTTCCGACATCGGGGTTGGACGGCCAAAACGGTAACTCGTCGGTGTCCCACCAGATTCACGGCGGGCTCCCTACCACCGACACCATCGTCGCCGTGGCAGCATCCGCCGATTCCCCACGGCCACTCTGAGTCGGCCGTCACGGCTAACCGAAGCCGACAGCGCCGCGCGGAGCTTGAGGTCCCGTCAGTGGCGCGACCGCGATGCGGTGCTCCGCAACCTCGGTGATGCCGCCGCGCATCTTTGCAGCATTGCTGTTTGCCTCGAACGACGTCGACGCCGGCGAAACTGGATAAATTGTCGTCAAATGTGCTTTCGCGCGTGTGCCGACGTGCCGTTTGTGCTGTGGAGCTAACGGGACTCGAACCCGTAACTTGACCATGTGGAAATGCGGTTTGGCCTGCGTAGAACTACGTGAAACTACGGCTGATTACGCGAACCCACGTGGGGTTACGTCAAAGTTGTTGGCGGCGCCAATACCCGAACGGGGCACAAGAGCGCTGACGATGTCGTTTGCCGGGGTTCGACTATGCAGGCGGATAGGCCGGCGGAGGGTAGACACCCCGCAAGATCCAGGGAACCCAATCGATGCCGTACTCGATCTCGTCGCTGGCGTCGTAGTCGGGGGCAGGATCGACCGGAACATTTTCGGCCGGCATGGGCGCGCGCGGCGGAACGCCTGGCGCCGAAACACTTTGAGTGGCATCGGTTGGTCCCGGTGGCTGACCATAGACGGCCACGACGACGGTGCGATCGAGACTGTTCTCCGACCACACCCCGATTTGGGTGTTCGCGCAATTGCTCATGATCGCGATGTACGCGGGGTTGTAGTACCACTGGTTCAGTAGCTCAAGGCTGCTGATCGCCAGGGCCGGGTTGATCGCCACCGTTTCTGACGCCCGACCATGAAATCCCGCGGCGTCAGCCCTGCTTTGTGGGGTGGACCCGTCAGAGCCGATGTCAGCGTCGAGGCCGCGGTTGTTGAGCACATCCCTGGCGTGCCACCCGGCGGCGAGCTGTAGTTGTGGATTGATCGTCACGTCGTTGGCGCAGCCGGCCTGGTGGTGGATGGTGTAGACGTTAGCGACGACCCCGTCGTTGAGCCGCTTGTTGTCGGCGTGGGCGGCGGGAATATCCAGTGCCGCAACGGTGGTGATCGCGGCCGCGATACCAGTCGCCAGTTTCGCGAGCCGCATGAGTTGACCCACAGACTCGGCCTTTCTAACGGTCACGGCGCCGGCGGGCGGTAGCCGGCCGCGGAGTTGCGCAGTTGCCAGATCATGGCGGGACACAGCTCGTTGACCGCCTGGGTGATCAGATAGGACGCCCGGTACTCATCGGAGGTGCTGAAGTCGGCCTTGACGTCGCCCATGACCTGCGCATAGGCACGCCCGGCGGCGACTTTGTCGCAGATGCCGTGCCCGTAGGCGAGCGCGGTGTCGGCGATGGGGAAGTTGTATCCCGGCCGCACGGTCACGTTGACGAGATATGCCACCGCGTCCGCACGGGCCTGCGGGCCCACCGTTACCCCCAGACCGAATAGGCCGGTCCACGCTACGATGAGACCGGCGACGGCGTAGTTCACACCGGGTCGAACTGAGAGATGAGCCATCGATCATGGACCTTGTCGAGGGTTACGCGCACGCTGGAGGCGGTGTGGGTAGGCGGATCGTTGCCGATGCTGGTGGTCTGATTGATGAAAACCAAGACCACCGCGTGGTTTGCGGTCGCCGATACCAACGCCGCGGCGGGCACCGTGGCTACCGCCGAAATATGCTGCTGCTTGGCGCCGGGAGCGACGACACTGGTGATGAGCTGTGTGTATTGGTCACGGAAGGCGCCCGTGAGCCGGTCAGCGCCCACGGGCAGATCCGTATCCACCGTGTCTGGCCGGTACGACAGGATCGCGATCGTGCTGTCGGTGGCGGCTCGAACCGACTGCCTGGCTGCCGCCTGCGATAGTCGCGCCGAACCGTCCTGCCATTTCAGGTAACCCGCTCCCAGGGCAAGGATCAGCGCCAACGCGGGCAGCACACCATAGGCCAGAAGGCGCGTCCAGCCGAATCGGGCGCCCGACTCGGCCGTTGCCTCAGCCGCATCGACGAGGTCCGCCTCGTCGGCCGCTTCGGCTCCGGCGGCCACATCGATCCGCTCGTCGGTGTCAAGATCCGCACCGCTAGGCGGGTGCTCGTCCTGCAGTTCGGGCGGCGATGCGTCGGTGAGGAGGTCAGTCTCGACAGGCATGGCGAGCTCTCCATTCAGTGCTGTGGTGGTTGTTCGGGTTCTCACGGCACGAACTCGACGTTCGACACCTTGGCGCCATCGGCCGTTTTCTGAACGCTTATCCGCAGCCGCCATCTGCGCGGGTCTTGGTCCGGCGCAGCCGCAATCGACGTCCTCACCGACACCGCGACCAGCACTTGCGCCTGACCACCAGTTTCGGATTCCAGACCGGCTTCGGCGACGGTGCCCTCCGATTTCGACTGTGCCTGCTTGACGACGTCGACGAACGGCTGGGATCTCTTCTGGAAATCGTCGTGAAAGGTGCCGGTCGCCGAATCCAGGATCCGCCGCACGTCGGCGTCGACCTCGGTGTAGCTGATCGTGGTGAGGTTGACCGCCGCCTGACGAGCGACCTGCACGTACAGGTTGCGCTGCGCTTGTGCCTCGCGGGCCTGGTAGTTGCGGTATCCCAGCCAGCCAGCCAAACCGAGCGAGGCCGCGACGATGACAAGACCCACCGCGATCACCGAGCGTGTGCCCGAAAGCAGCTGCCGTGCCGGCGTTTCAGCGCTCTTCACGACGTCATCATCGGCTTCGCGCTCGTCCACCTCACTGCCCTCATGGGTGCCGAATCGTCTATCTGCTCGGCGGCATCAGCATGTCCTGCCATGTCTTTCCTTTCGTGTTTTGAGCCAGGTCGGACTCGGTGGAGATGTGGCCATCTGGGCCCAGGTAGGTGCCGGTGGCCGGGTCGTAGGGAACGAAGGCGACCGGCGGCACGGACTGCGGCGCACCGGGTCCCGGGGGCACAGTGCCCAACCGCGACGGCAGCCGCGGATCGGTGCCCGGCGGGTACTGCGGAACACCCTGACCGGACAGCGTCGCGTTGGGGTCGCCCTTCCAGTTGTAGCCGTCGTTCAGCGGGGCGTAAGACTCGTCGCTTTCGCACAACTCGACCGTCGGGGCCCGTTTGGCGGGATTGCTCTCGCACGGAATGTTGCGCACTCCCCGGACATTGAGGGCCGAGTCCTGCGGCAGTCGACAGTACAACTCACCGGCGGGCCTCTCCGGATAGTCCTGCTCGGACGGCGACCGCTGCTGCTGGACCGGCAGGAACCCGGTATTGCACGGCGGCGGAAGGTTGAGGTTGAGGTTGAAGTCGAGGTAGATACCCCTATAAGCCTGCTTGGTGTCCGAGTCCGCGACAGCGATCGCCGACATCACGGCAGTCCCTTGCGGGAAGAGGACGAGCAGCTGCTCGAGATCGTTACGGTAGGTGACGGCGATGTCGCCGAGGCTCACCAGATTGGCCAGCAGCACCGGCAAGGTCGGGGCGACTCGGTCGAACAGCGCTTTGCCTTCACCGAGTGCCGGCCCACCCACGTTGAGCAGATCTGCGAAGGCGATGTCCTGCGCCTTGAGCTGACCGGTGATCGAGGCCAGCCGCTGCGCCCAGGTCGCGATCGAATCCGCTGTCTGCACTTGGGAGTTGAGCACGGGCGGGGACTCGTCGATCAACGTTGTCAGCGGATCGATGGTCTTACCACCCTCGATCGCCAGCGCTGTCGATCCGTCGACGATGCGTGAAAGTTCCGGTCCCAGCCCGCCGACGGCTCTGGCTGATTCGTCGACGACGGTGCGCAGATTGTCCTGCGGGATCGCCTGCAGCGCTCTGTTCGTGGCGTCGAGCAGGCTTCCGATATCGGGAGGAACCTGCACCCTGCCGACCGGGATCACATCGCCGTCGCGCAGTTTCGGAGCGGTGTCGCCTGCTCCGCCCTGCGGCGTCAGTTCGATGAACTGTTCGCCAACGGCGGAACGGCTGTGTACCGCCGCCGCGACATCGGACGGCACGGGGCTCGCCGAGTTGAGCGTCAGCACGGCGCGGACACCGTCGTGGGTGACATCGACCGAGCTGACCTGGCCGATCTCGGTGCCGCGATAGGTCACCACCGACGTCGGGTACAACCCGCCGGACGCGGGAAGATCAACCGTCACCATGTATCGCCCCACCCCGAGCAACGCGGGGACGTGCACGAAGCCGAACGCCATCACACTGCAGGCGATGACCGTGACCGCCGCCAGGATCGCCAACTGTATCCACACCGTTCGGGACAGGCGCAGCATCTAGTAACCCCCGAAGTGATAGGGCACTATCAGCGGATTGCCGGCGGTATACGGGCTCGGCATCTGGCCGATCGTGCGGCCCCACTGCAGTTCGAGTTCGGTGAGGTTGCCTTCCCACCTCGTCCCGGTGAAAAGGCTGCTGTCCAACCGGCTCAAGGTCAGATCGATGACAAGAGTGATGTTGGCGAAGTCACCCCGGAACCAGTTTGCAACGGTGCTTTTCACCCAGGGATATGTGGACAGGAAGTCCAGCCCTCTGGTGAGAGCGGTCCCGGCGTTGGCCAGTTCCCTCAGCACCGGCGCGATGTTGCGCAGGTTCGCCACGAGCGACTCTTTGGTCTGATTGACCGTCGACGTGGCGATGGCGCTGAATTTGCCCAACGCGTCGATCGCGTCCGCCAGCTTGGTGCGTGAATCCGACAGCACAGCCAGCGCCTGCGGGATCGTGGTGAGCGCCCTGTCGACGGTCTGATCCTTCGCCGCGACTTGCCCGGCCAACGAGTTGAGACTCTCGGTGGCGGCGATGATGTCGTCGGTCTGGGCGTTGAGCGACGATATGAAGGTATCCAGTTGGGTCAGCAGGCTGCGCATGTCGTTCTCACGGCCCGCCAACGCCTTGGAGAACGCTTGAGTGATCTCCTGGAGCCGGCCCAGCCCCCCGCCGTTGAGCAGAATCGAGACCGACGCCAATGTCTGCTCGGTGGTCGGATACGCACTGGCCCTGGACAACGGAATCACCGAACCGTCCTTGAGTTCGCCCTCTGGCGGCTCGTCGGTGGGCGGTGCCAGTTCGATGTGCATAGACCCCAGCAGGCTGGTCTGCCCGACTTTGGCGGTGCTGTTCGCCGGGAGGTGGACGTTGCCGTTGATGCGCATGGTCACCAGGGCGTGCCAGTCCTGTACGTCGATCTTGGTGACGTTGCCGACGTTGACGTCGGCGACACGCACCCGGGTGTTCTGCTGAATGACCACCACGTCGGGCAACTGCGCCTTGATGGTGTACGAACCGTCGCCGGTGCCTTCGGTTCCCGGCAGAGGCAACGAATTGAGGCCCCGCCACTCACACCCCGGGATCGCGCACAGGCACCCGACGATGAGCGCCGCGACCAGCATCCGCCTCATCGCGTGCCCCCGGGCGGCGCAGGCGGTGCCGGTGGTCCGGGTGTTTGACCGGGGGGAGGAACCATGAGGCCGGGCAGTCCCTGGCTGGGGTCGGTCGGGGTCGCGGCCGGCGGTGCAGCAGCGGGCGACGGCGCTTCTGCGGGAAGTGGCCCGACCGGGTCGTTCGACCCAACCAGGACATTCGGCGGCGGCGCGTCCGGTCGCAGCCAGTCTTCGCTGTAGGTGATCTCGTTGGGCCGCGCCGACGCTCCCACGAACGGGTTGACACCGAGCGGCAGGAAGTTGTACTGGCGGTTCTTGATGATCGGCGCGAGATACTGAACACACAACTTCGACGATTGCTGCCAATTCTCACGCGACGCGGCCTGGATTGCGCTGCAGATGAATTGGACGGTGTCGGCGAAGTTGACAGGGGCCAGAATGCCCGTGACCGCGCTCTGCGCGGGCTGGTAGATGTTCATGAAGTTCTGGAACACCGCCGGCGCGATATGCAAGACCTGCTTGACGTCACCACGGCTGTCATTCAGAGCCGTGGTGATCGCGTTGAGGTGATCGAAGGTGACGCCGAGGCCGTCTCGGTTCTCGGCGACGAAGCCGCGCAGGTCGTTCACCGCGCCGTCGAGGCCTCGCGTCGCATCGGCCACGTCGTTCGGCGTGTTGGATAGAACAGTGGTGATGTCGGCCAGGTTCGTGTTGAACGCGGCGAGCAGATCACTGCTGGAGGACAATGCGGATACCAGCAACTGCAGGTTGCGCACCGTGCTGAAGATGTCTGTGCTGTGGTCGCCGAGTGCCGAAACCGCCTGGGAGAGTTTGATGACTGTATCGCGCGCGGTGTCACCCTCACCGCGCAGGTTGGCCGCGGCGCTGTTGATGAATTCGCCTACCGCGCTGGGCCCGCCGGGGATCGCGGGCTGCAAGGAGTCGGTGAGCTTCTCCAGCTGCTGGCGCAGGTCGTCCCACTCGACGGGAACCGCGGTGCGGTCCAGCGGAATCGTGGCGCCGGCAGCCAGTTTCGGGCCGCCGGAGTAAGCCGGGACGAGCTGGATCGCGCGTGCGGTGACGAGTGACGGCGACAGGATCGCTGCCTGGACATCGGCGGGCACCGGGTACTGCCTGTCGACCGATAAAGTGACCTTCGCGTCGTTCGGCTGCGGGTCGATCTCTTCGACGGTTCCTACAGCGACACCCAGGATGCGGACCTCGTCGCCGGTATAGAGTCCGTTGGTATTGGTGAAGTAGGCGACGTAGGTATTCCTGCTGACGCCTTTCCACCATGGGGTGGCCACCACCGTTATCGCGACGGCAAGGATAACGACCAGGCTGGTCGCGGTCGCGATTCGCACTGCGCGCAGACGTTTGGTGCGACGGGCCCTCCCTTCGGCGGAGTCGACAGACACGGTCACTGCCCCCCGCTTGTCGGCGCCGGGACCGGCAGCGCCCCGACGGATGATGGCGGCACTTCGCCGGGCGCCGGCACATACACGGGGGTCGGCGTCGGCGCCGGCGCTGACACCGCGGGCGGCCCCGGTGGCGGCCCACCGGGCGGGGGCGCAGGCAGGGGCTCCCGGTACGGATAGCGGGGATCGCCTCGCTTACCCGTAATCGCCTCGGGCAGCGTCAAATTCGGCTCTCCGCCTTGCCCGGTACGCGGATACGGCACCGGCAGTGCCGGGGTGCCCGGCTGGCCAACCCCCGGGTCGACCAGTTGCGACGGCAGCAGCACATTGGGGTCCAGACCCAGATCGGAAAACGCGGCGTCGATGAACGGCTGGGCGAACTGGCCCGGCGCAAGGTTGACCAGTGAGGCTTTGAAGAAGGGCCCGGATCCCAGCACTTCGCCGAACGACATCGCGTACCGCCGAAGCAGGTACAGGGTGCGCTGCAGTTCTTTCTTGCGGTTGTCCAGAATCTCCAGCACACCGTTGAGTTTGTCGACCGCCGGCTTGAGTTGCGTCCGGTTGTCGTTGACGAGGCCGGATATCTGCTGTGACACCGCCGTGAGGTTGTTCATCAACGCGTCGACCGAATTGCGTTGCGACAGAAGCTCGGCCAGCAGGGCGTTGGCGTTGACGACCAGGCTGGCAATCTGGTCGCTGCGCTTCGCCAGCACCGCGGTGACCTTGTTCGCATTGGCCAGTAGGTTGCGCAGCGCAGCGTCGCGGGTGTTGAGGGTGTCGGAGAATCGTGCCAACCCCTCCAGCGCGATCTTCAGGTCGGCTGGCGTGTCCTTAAAGGTCTCCGCCAATGTTGTGAGCGCCGAGGACAGCTGCGTGGTGTCCAGAGCGCTGATGGTGGTGGTCAGGTCGCCCAAGGCGGTCGGCAGGTCGTAGGGAGACGTGGTCCGCTCGATCGGGATGGTGCCGGCGAGAGTGCCGTCGCCGCGCGGGGTCACTTCGAGGAACTTGGTACCGAGCACGGTTTCGGTCTTGATCGCGGCCTCGGTGCGGTCACCCAGTTCGACGCCATCGCGGACCGTGAAGTCGACCAGCACCTTCGTCCCTTCCAACTGGATGTCGGAGACCTTGCCGACGGACAGGCCCGACACCCGCACGTCACTGCCGGGCTTGATGCCACCGGCCTCAGCGAAGTAGGCGGAGTAGTCGGAGGTGCCTTTGATAAACGGAATCTTGTCGTACGAGAAGACTGCAATTACCAAGGCGATCAGTATGAGGGTCCCGACCGCACCGACGGCCACCCGATTGCGCTCGCCCAGCGGTTGGATTCTGGGTCGCTTCAACTTGATCCGTTTGATACTGAGTCGCGTCATTTCGGTGTGCACCGCCCGGTGTCTTGCCCGGCGAGTTTGACGAACACCGGCTGGCCGCCCTTACCGTTGACTTTGAGAATCGCATCACAGAGGTAGAAGCCGAAGTAGTCGCCGTAGAGGCCGTTTCGGGCCAGCACCTGGTAGGCGTCGGGAAGGGTCTTGACCAGGTCGTCGACGTAGTCGTGATCGGCCATGACCTGTCCCGCGAACCGGTCCGTCTGCGCGACCGTGTCCCTGATCGGTTGGCGTGCAACCGTCAACAGGTCGGCAACGGATGCCGCCGCAGCGTTGATGTACGCTGTCCCGGTTGCGATATCGGTCTTGCGGTCGGCCAGTCCTTGTACGAGTTGTGACAGCTTGTCCAAACCTTCTGAGAACTGAGCGTCACGAGCGGCGAAGGTGCGGAGCACGGTGTTCAGGTTGGTGATGACTTGGCCGATGAGCCGATCGCGGCCCGCCAGCGTTGTGGTCAGTGCAGAGGTCTGGGCCAGCACCGACGCGATGGTGCCGCCCTGGCCTTGGAACACCTTCAGCAGTTCGCCGGATAGCGCGTTGACCTGGTAGGGATCCAACGCACGAAACAGGGGCCGGAAGCCGCCGATGAGAGCGTCGACGTCGAGCGCAGGGGAAGTCCGGGCCAGCGGAATCGTCTGCCCCGGCTGCAGCTTCCGCATCGAGCCCGGCCCCTCTTCGAGGGACAGATAACGGTCACCAATGAGGTTCTCGTAGCGCACCGCCGCCTTGGTGCCCTCGGTGAGCGTCAGTTCCTTGTCGATGGCGAAGTCGACCGTGACGGTTCCGTCCTTGTGCAGGGTCATGTCCTTGACCTTGCCGATCTCGACACCGGCAATGCGGACGAAGTTCCCGCCCTTCAGGCCCGACACATTCGTGAACACCGCACTGTAGGTGACACGCGAGTCGAATCGGAACTGCCCGAACACCGTCACCAGAGCGAACATGAAGACCAGGCACATCGCGGTGAACAGCAGCGCCCGCGTGACGGCGCGCCCGGTTCTACCTCTCATAACTGGTCCTTGCTAACTCGGCGGTCAGGGTGACGATGGTGCGGGCGGCGGCGCAGGCGCGCCCGGCGGCGGCGGGTAGAGCGGTGTTCCATCCGGCGGGTACTCCGGTGCGCCGTACGGAGGTGCTCCGGGATAGGGCGGCAACGGGCCCGGCGCTGGGCCGCCGGGGTAGCGGATGCTCGGCGGTTCCGGCACTGCACGGGTGACCGGGAAGTAGTCAGCCCAGCCGGGGAAGCCGATACCGGGATTGGGCCGGATGTCGAGGCCGGTGCCGAACCCCGTGTCGGTGACCAGGTATTTCACCGGGAAGTTCTTGCTGACATCGGGTAGCGAGCCGCAACTCGGCTGGCCGCCGGGCCCGCCCGTCGCGTTGACCTTGGGCAGGTTGTCGGGATAGCGATACGGATCGTCGCCGAACAGCAGCGCCGCATCCATGATCACGGATTTGCCGTTGCCGCCCAACGCATCTCGACCGCCATGTTCCAGGAACCACTGGGCGCCCCGAAATAGGCAGGTGTAGGTTGGCGAATACTTCTGCAGGAGCTCGGTGGTCGGCACCAGGATGTTCATCGCTCCTACCAGATTCGGCTGATTCCCGCCGATCGTGTTGATACCCGATTGCGAGAACCCGACCGCAGAGAGGAGCAGCTCGTCGAGCGCCTTCGCGTGCGTGGTGATCGTTGTGCTGGTTGTCGAAAACGAATCCAGGATCGACAGGATGCCTTGCGCCGCATCCGAATACGCTCGGGCGGTCTTACCGAACACCTGCCAGTCTTGCCGAACGGTCGGCATTCGCGGGTTCACAGCGAGCAGCACATTGTTCGCATCGGTGATCGCCTGACCGATGCGATCACCCTTGCCGCGCACTGATTCAGCCACCGCCGACAGCACCGCGTTCAGCTTCGCCGGGTCGATGGAGTGGACTACTGACTGCAGGTTCTCGAACACGGTGTTGACCTCGACGGTCACGTTGCGGGAGCGCAGCACACCGCCCGGTTTGAGGGCCTCGGAGCTCGCGCCTTCCGGGGGCACGATGAGATCGACGTATTTGGCGCCGAACGCGGTGCTCGACTTGATCTCCGCCTCGACATTGCTGGGCAGGTATTGGAATGGCCCCGGATAGATCTTCAGATTCAGCTTCGAAAGATCCGTCCCGCCCGGACTGGTCTCGGTACCCATGGAATCCACTTCGCCTACTTGGACGCCGCGCAACTTCACCTTCGCGCCGCTCTCCATGACCAGACCGGCCCTGTCGGAGACCAGAGTGAGCGGAACGGTTTTCCGCAGCGTCCCGGAAAACAGCAGGGCAGTCAGCGTTGACAATGCTGCGATCACGAGAAACAGCACAGGTGCCCACCAGATCGGATCGATCCTCCCCCGCCAGGGTGAGTTGGTCATCACCGTTACCCCGACAGGTGGAAGTTGCCGGACTGCCCGTACACCGACAGCGTGATGGTCAACAGAATGAAAACCCCCGCGGTGATCGAGGTGCGCACCGCACGGCCTACCGCCTCGCCGACGCCCGCCGGGCCGCCGGTCGCGGTGTAGCCGTAGTAGGTGTGCACCGCCATCACGGCGGCTGCCATCGCCAGCGCCTCCACGAAGGACCAAAACAGGTCCATCGGGTGCAGGAACGTAGAGAAGTAGTGGTCGTAGACGCCCCGCGACTGCCCGTAGACGATCGTCGTCCCAAATCTGGTAGCCAGAAACGACATCAACACGGAAATGGTGTAGATCGGGATGACCGCCAGCACCCCCGCCACGATGCGGGTGGAGGCTAGGTAGGTGATCGCGCGGATGCCAATCACCTCCAGCGCGTCGATCTCCTCGTTGATGCGCATGGCTCCGAGCTGGGCGGTCGCGCCGGCACCGATGGTCGCGGCCAGCGCCACGCCTGCGGTCGCCGGTGCGATGAACCGGACATTGAGAAACGCCCCGAGGAAACCGGTGAGGGCTTCGATACCGACGTTGGACAGGGTGTTGTAGCCCTGCGCAGCGATCAACGCGCCGGTGCACAGCGTGAGGAAACCGATGATGGCCACCGTGCCGCCGATTATGGCCAGCGCCCCCGTGCCCATCCCCGTGACTGCGATCAACCGCAGCACCTCGGCCGGATAGCGCCGGACGGCGTCGGCGGTAGCCCCGAGCGCATGGCCGTAGAAGGCCGTCTGCTCCCCCAGCCTGCGGGTCTTGCTGACCACTCGATTCAGGGTCTCGCCGCCGCGTGCGGAGTCGTCCACCTCTTGCGTGGTCATGGGGCCACCTTCACGCCGAACGCGGTGGCCAGAATGTTAATGAGGAACAGGGCCATGAAGGCGAACACCACGGTTTCGTTGACGGCGTTGCCGACCGCTGTCGGCCCACCGCCAACGTGCAGCCCCTTGTAGCAAGCGATCAGGCCGGCCGACAGACCGAACAGCAGCGCCTTGACCAGGGAAACGACCACCTGCGGCAGGCCGGTCAGCAGTGTCATCCCGGCGACGAAGGCCCCCGGCGTGACGTGCTGGACGAACACCACGAAGAAATAGCTTCCAAAGAGTCCGACGACCGCGACCACCGAATAGAGCATCAGCGCAACGAATGTCGCGGCGATAACCCGGGGCACCACCAGAGCCTGAATGGGGTTGACGCCGATGACCTTCATCGCGTCGATCTCCTCGCGAATGGTCCGCGCGCCCAGATCGGCGCACATCGCGGTGGCGCCCGCGCCGGAGACGACGATCGCGGTCACCACGGGACCCACCTGCGTGACCGACGCCAGCGCTGCACCAGCACCGGAGAGGTCGCCGGCGCCGACCTCCAGCAGCACGATATTCAGCGTGAAGACGATGAGCACCGTGTACGGAATCGACAGCACCAGCGTGGGAACGATCGACACCCTTGCCACGAACCAGATCTGCTCGATCACCTCGCGCCAGGCGAAGGGTCGGCGAAACATCGCGGCAAAGGTCTCGCCGGCGAGCACAACAAAATCGCCCATCGCGATGGCGGGCTTCGACCAGGCGCCCCCCGTCATGGTCGGACGCCCGAGAGTTTGCGGCACCGGCTTACCCTTTTCGCCGATAGGCATACACGCGTGACGACGACCGCGGCTTCATCGCCACGGTGCGTGAGCATTGGTCTACGGCTCCCAAATGCATTCCTATCGTCGTCGGGTTGGGCAGGACGTTAAGAGGGCATCGGTTGGCTGTCAACGCAACTAGATGCGCAGACGAGACCATCAACTACGAGAATTGCCTGGTTGCCCCAACGCATTCGGGTTCTGCTCATTCCGATTAAATCGGGTCGGTTTAGAGTGCCTCGTGCGCTGACGATCGGATGTGTCAAGGATGGCCAAGCCATAGTTAGCCTGCGCCGGGTGCCGGCTGAACAGGGTTGCGAGCGTGGTGATGGAAACGATCACCACTGGCCGTGTCCACGTGGCGGGCAGAGCCGCTCCATGCGCCTAGATTCACTGCGATCCGATGTCTGGTCAGTCGGTCGTGTCGACGACACTATTGCCCATCACAGGTTGTGCACAGGGTGGCGCACCGGAGCAAAAGGGGACAGTTACGTGGTTGACAGCGCACCGCCCGACAGCGAGGGCGAAGACACCCCGCGTTCGGGCGGCTGGATCGCGCGGATCGGCGCCGACTGGTGGGCGGTTGGGGTGGTTGGTGTGACTACCGTGCTGGCGGTCGCCGATGTGCTGCCGAAGATCCCGTGGTGATCCGATGAGTACGCTCCGCACCGAGTCCGGGGAGACGGCGGCCGAGGAGGCCACATTCACCAGCACCTGGCCCCTGGAGTATGTGCCCGGGCTCCTGCTATTGCTCGCGGTCGGACTGCTCGGCAAGTACGCCGAGGTCTGGTGGCTCGCCCTCGCGCACCGTCAGGGCTGGACGGTACCCGATATCGAATATGTGCTGTGGGCGATCCTGATTGGGCTGGTCATCGCGAACACCGTCGGGCTGCACCGCGTCTTTCGCCCTGGCGTGCTCACCTATCAGTTCTGGCTCAAGGTCGGCATCGTGGCGCTGGGCTCCCGGTTCGTTCTCGGCGACGTCCTCAAGCTGGGCGCCACCAGCCTGGTGCAGATACTGGTCGACATGGCCGTCGCCGGGGCGATCATTCTCGGGGCGGCCCGACTGTTCGGACTGTCCGGCAAGCTTGGCTCACTCCTGGCGATCGGCACGTCCATCTGCGGGGTGTCGGCGATCGTCGCGGCCAAGGGCGCCATTCGCGCGCGCAACGCCGACGTCAGTTACGCCATCGCGGCCATCCTGGCGCTGGGAGCGGTGGCGTTGTTCACGTTGCCACTACTGGGACATGCGATCGGGCTCAGCGACCACGAGTTCGGCCTGTGGGCCGGGCTGGCCGTGGACAACACCGCCGAGACCACCGCGACGGGCTACCTGTTCTCGGATGAAGCCGGCAAGATTGCGGTGCTCGTCAAGTCGACGCGCAACGCGCTGATCGGGTTGGTGGTGTTGGGCTTCGCCCTGTACTGGGCCGCGCGTGGACAAGCCGACCAGATCGCGCCCGGGACCAGGGCCAAGGCTGTGTTCATCTGGGACAAGTTCCCCAAGTTCCTGCTCGGCTTTCTGGCCGTGTCGGCCATCGCGACGGCGGGCTGGTTGAGCAAGGGCCAACTCGCCAACCTGGCCAACCTGTCGAAATGGGCCTTTCTGCTCACCTTCGCCGGGGTAGGACTCACCACCAACTTCCGGCAACTCGCCCGAACAGGGTGGCGCCCCCTGGTCGTCGCCGTCATCGGGCTCGCCGTCGTCGCGGCGGTGTCGCTGGGTCTCGTTCTGCTGACCTCTCGCGTGTTCCATTGGGGCGTCAGCACGTAACGCTACGGCAGGACTGAGGACCAGTGACTGCTGTGATGAGAGAGGGTTGATGTTGGCGCAGGAGAACAGCCACCTGATGTCGTTTACGCGACGGAACGCGCGACAACTCACACAGTGGGTGTCGGAGGACTTGAACTGACAGTCGCGGCGCGAGGGGGCTGTCGGCGCTTAGTCGGGATCCGCAAACAGCGGGTCGGCAATTGCACTACGCCACGCTCAGTCGCGCACCGCAACTTCCACGTCGTTCTCGCCGACCAGGAACCTTGGACCGAACCGGCTGGGGTGATAAACATCGCCCTTCACGTGAAAATGTGCACCTTGGGAATACGTCCACTTCGCCAGTAAAACGAGCGGAATTGTTTACACCCCCACACTTTCGAACATCGCCGTATGCGGAACCTTGATGAACGGCCGTCATCCGTGGCACCGCGAGCTGCCGGTCGGGAGGACGTCACCGCGCAGCAGTAGCCCAGTAGGGCGGTTGGTTGGGGGGACGATCAGTGTCGGGTGTCGAAATTCGATGGGCAGGGTGATCGGGCCGGTGCACCGCGGGTTCGGCATTCGGCGTGGCGTGACGGCTAAGGCTTCGGCCCGTCGCGACGTGTCGTCAGCCGTGCGATAGCCCATGGGCGTCTCCGATTTCTCCCGACGCCACCATGCTGGCCGTGGGGGGAGTGCCCGGCAAGACATGGAAACACGCCGATCCCGAGGGCTGCCGCAGCGCAGGTTCAGGTGGCGATGCCGCCCTCGGCGATGCGGCGGACCGCGTTGATGAAGACGTCGATCTCGTCGAAGGTGTTGTAGAACGCGAACGAGGGCCGCACGGTGGCTTCCAGGCCGAGGCGCCGCAGGATCGGTTGCGCGCAGTGGTGTCCGGCCCGCACGGCGATGCCCTCGGCGTTGAGCGCCTTGCCGACCTCCAGCGGTTCGTGGCCGGCCAGCACGAATGACAGCACGCTGGCCTTCTCCCGCGCGGTGCCGACCAGCCGAACCCCGGGAATGTCGGCCAGCCGTGGGGTGGCGTAGTCGAGCAGCGCGTGCTCGTGGGCCGCGATGCGTTCGATGCCGACCCGTTCCACGTAACGCAGCGCCTCGCCCAGGCCGACGGCGTCGGCGATGTTGCCGGTGCCGGCCTCGAACTTGTTCGGTGGGCCTTGGTAGAGCGACCGCTGCAGGGTCACGTCGGCGATCATGTTCCCGCCGCCTTGCCACGGCGGTGTCTCCTCCAGGGCGTCCTCTCGTCCGTACAGCACCCCGATGCCGGTGGGGCCGTAGATCTTGTGTCCGGAGAACACGAAGAAGTCCGCACCCAGCTCCTGCACATCGATGCTGCGATGCTGGATCGACTGGGCGCCGTCGATCAGCACCCGGGCGCCGTAGCGGTGGCCCAGTTCGACGATCTTCTCGGCCGGCGTCACCGTGCCCAGCGCATTGGAGACATGCGTTGCGGCAACCAGTTTCGTCTTAGGGCCGAGCAGATCCTCGAACTCCGACAACAGCAGATTGCCGGCGTCGTCGACGGGCGCGACCTTGAGGATCGCACCGGTTTGCTGCGACACCAGCTGCCACGGCACGATATTGGCGTGATGTTCCAGGTGGGTGATGACGATCTCGTCGCCTGGGCCCAGGTGTTTGCCGCCCCAGGCGTAAGCCACCAGATTGATGGCTTCGGTGGTGCCGCGCAGGAAGATGATCTCCTCGCTCTTCGATGCGCCGATGAACCGGCGAACCGTGTCGCGGGCCTCCTCGTAGGCGTCGGTGGCACGGGCGGCCAGTTCGTGGGCGGCGCGATGGATGTTGGAGTTCTCGTGGGCGTAGTAGTACGACAGCCGGTCGATGACCGATTGCGGCTTCTGTGTGGTGGCGGCGTTGTCGAACCAGATCAGCGGCTTGCCGTTGACGGTTTCAGCCAGGATGGGGAAATCGGCGCGCGCCGCGTCGACGTCGAACACTTCGTGCTCGTTGGGAAGTTCCGGCACCGGTTCGGCGGGTAGGCCCGTCGGGACTCCGGACAGGAAGTAGTAGTTGGCCTCGTCGCCAGACGGTTCGACCGCCGGGGCGGCCGAGAGGCCGAGGTCGCCGACCGAAGGTGCACCGGGCAGCCAGCCGGGTGCCGAGCCGCGTGGTGCCACCGGCACCGTGGGCGGCGTCCCGGCCAGCACACCCGGAACCGTCGGGACGATGCCCCAGGTGGGCACCGCGTACGGGTCGAGCGCACTCTCGACGATGTATGCGGCCGATGGCGCGGCGGTCGCATCCGGCACATTTCCGCGCGGCGCCACGGGAACCGTTTGCGGAATGCCTTCGGGCTCAGGCGAAGTCGGTGCTGGAACGTAAACCTCTGGTAGGGGTGCGAACTGGGCGGGCGGCGTGAACGGATCCGAGGCGCCCGCTGCCGCGGTGCCGGCCGACGTCGCCGCCGTCGCATCGGGCACATTGCCACGCGGCGCAACCGGGGCCGCCTGGGGCGGGCTGTCGGGGCCGGGCCGGACGCTGGCGGCGAACAGTTGCGTGGCCAGCGCGGCGAGCTCAGCGGCGCTGATGGGCAGGTCGCTCTCGGCGTCTACCGACCTGTACTCACTTGTACTCATGGAACTGGTCCACCGCCACGTCATCGAGCACCGCAAGCGCGTCGTCGGTGAGCACGGCAAGCGATGAGTAGAGGGTGACGAGATACGACGCGATCGCCGAGCGGTTGATTCCGGTGAACCGCACCGACAGCCCCGGCGCCTGCTCACCGACCAGACCGGGCTGGAACAGCCCCACGACGCCCTGGCGTTCCTCGCCGGTGCGCACCAGAATGAACTTCGTCTTGCCGTCCTCCACCGGCACCTTGTCCGACGGGACGATCGGGATGCCGCGCCAGGTGATGAATTGCGCGCCGAACAGGCTGACCACCACCGGCGGCACACCCCGGTAGGTGGCCTCGCGACCGAACGCGGCCACACCCAGCGGATGGGTCAGGAAGAAGCCGGGTGTCTTCCACACCTTGGTGATCAGCGCGTCCAGGTCGTCGGGGGTGGGCGCACCGGCCAACGTCTGGATGGTCTGCTCGGGGGTCACCTGCGACAGCAGCCCATACTCGGGGCTGTTGACCAGCTCAAATTCCTGGCGCTCCTTGATCGTCTCGATCGTCAGGCGCAGCTGCTGGGCGATCTGGTCATGCGGGCTGGAGTACAGGTCGGAGACGCGGGTGTGGATGTCCAGCAGTGTCGAGATCGTCCGCAGCGTGTACTCGCGCGGGCTGGTCTCGTAGTCGACGTAGGTTTCCGGCAGCGGCTCTTCGGTGCCGGCGCCCTCTTCGGCGTGGACGGCTACCCGTTCGGGGTTGACCACGCGATTGACCCGGTAAATGCCGGCCTCGACGGGCACCCAGCTAAGCAGATGCAGTAACCACCGCGGGGTGATGGTCGACAGCTGGGGAACGGTCTTGGTGGCATTGGCGAGTTGCCGTGCGGCGAGATCGCCAAGTGCCTGCGACTCGTTCTGGGCCGACGTCATGCGGATACCTCCGGCTGTAGCTATCTGCGGGCGCGAGCGACGTTTCGGGCATCCTCATCATCGGTCAGCCCGCCACGCGGCGCGCGGTAAGCCTAGTCGCCTCCGTGGCCGAGCACACCGTTAGCGCGCAGGCTGAGGCAAACCCGAGATGAGTCGTCGGACGCGTGCCGTATGGTGGGGGAATGCAACAGGTCGCACCACTGCGCTTCGGTTCCGCGCGCTGCCTCGTCGTGCGCTCTTGTTGTTGTTGATTTTCTGACGCCGTCTTTCCTGCGTTCCAGCCCGCCCACTTCGGCGGTGTGCTGACGCGCGCTGTTCACAGTCTTCAGAAAGTCAACCCGCATGACCGTCATGTCTCTGCGCAGCCGAACCCGTGTGCCGGTGGCCGTGCGCGGACGCGTGCGCCCGCGACCCGTCGATCTCGCACGGATGACGCGCTACCGCGGCGGCACCTACTCACACACCGTTGACACCATCGCCTTCACCGATGGCTCGTCGGCACGCACCGACCTCATCAGGCTCAATCCGGGCGTCGAGGCGTACTCGCTGGATTTCACCGGCGTGGCACCGACCAGGCCGTCGCACTACCGAGCCGCAACGTGGTCGGCGGTGCCGAATCCGCGCGCCCGTGCCTACGAGTCGGAAGTGGACTGGATCCTGCGCAATTCGTTCCCGACCCTGGGCACCGCCGAAGTGAGCCGTCTGCTGCGGGCCGCCGGTTGCCAGCTGGGCTCGGCCAATATCGCCGAACATGAAGCGATCGCTGCCACCCAGGCCGCGATCTGGCATTTCACGAATGGTTTGGAACTGGACGACCGCCCGCTCAACGTCCCGGCGGCAGTGCAGCGCACCGCCGACGGGATCACGTTCGAATTCGACGGCGAGCCGCAACTCGGCGGCTACACCGTCGAATTGAGTTCGGAGACCGCAGCGACCTTGACGCTGCAGAAGTCGGCCGACGGCATTGTCTGGCGCGACGTCGCCGCGTCCCTGTTGAGCGTTGAGGCGGGAGCGGGCCGGCACCGCAAAACCCTCGGCGTCGGCGCCACGCTTTCCGAGAGCCGTCATGGCCGCCCCGGCAAGGGATACCGCTACTACCGGTTGAACATCGTCGCCGATCGGATGGCACGGATTGAGCTCGGCGACGTCCGGTTCTGGCTCACCGGGTCCGGCAACTACCGCAACGCAGACCGAATCGTGCACCTGTACAACCACTTGCTTGCCGGCGCCCGCCCGGCACGTCATCAGCTGGTCGCGCCGCGGTTGACATCAGCCGACGCCACCACCGAAGGCGGCCTGGTGGGCCCATTCCGGCTGCACGCCACGCACACCGCGGCACTGACGGTGTCGAACGGCGCGATTGTCAACGCCGAGGGCGTCGAATTGGCCGGCCCCTTCGATCCCGGCGCAGAGCTCTACCTGCGTCCGCGTGCGGGATCGGGCGCCGTTATCGTCACCGCCTTCGTGCCTGCAAGGGCGAACGGCTTTGGCGGACAGGTGATGACGGGTGTCGCCAGTGACGAGTCGAACAGCCGGCTCACGCCGGTGGCGCTGGCGCTGCCGGCGCAGCTGGTGGTCGATTTCGATATCCACTGGGATGAGATGGCGCCGGAGCTCGCGCAACGTGCCGGCTAACTCGGCGAGCCCTTACATCGGGGCGTTGGCGGGCTGGAACACCCCGGAGCTGTCGCACTCCTCCAGGTACGACTGCGTCTGCCGTAACTCAGCCTCGGCGGGCCGCGGCCGGATTGATGTCGAGATCGGTGACGTCGAACACGGGCCTTGGGTATGGGGTGCGTAGTCGAGTCGCCGAGGCTGACCGCATCGGGCGGCTAGTGGCGGATCGGCTCGGCAACGAGCTGCCCCAGCTGCGCAGCTTCACCTGGACCGCGCGGCGTCTGACAACCCAGGACGGGGCCTATTCGCCGAAACGTTTGCGGATAAGGCCGCCCGGACCTGCCCGCAGGAGCAACAATGGCTATGTTGAGGCGCGCAGGCCATCATCGTCGGGGCGCTTGCCGGTGGCCTGGAAGATGACTCGGCGGGCTATCTCGACGGCGTGGTCGGCGAAGCGTTCGTAGAACCTGCCCAGCAGGGTCACGTCGACGGCGGCGGCAACGCCGTGTTTCCATTCGCGGTCCATTAACACTGTGAATAGGTGACTGTGTAGGTCATCCATTGCGTCGTCTTCTTCATCTATCCGGGCGGCCTTCTCCGGGTCGCCGGACAGCAGCACCTGTTGGGTGCTGTTACCCAAATCGACTGCCAGTTGGCCCATTTCGGCGAAGTACCCGTTGACTTCCTCGGGCAACGCATGCAACGGGTGGCGGCGCCGTGCGATCTTGGCGACGTGCAGGGCTAGGGCGCCCATTCGGTCCAGGTCGGCGGCGGTCTGCAGGGAGCCGACGATAGCGCGCAAGTCGCCGGCCACCGGTGCTTGCAGCGCCAGCAGCACGAACGCGCTCTCTTGGGCATGCGCGCTCATCGCGGCGATCTGTTCGTGGTCGGTGAGGACCTGTTCGGCGAGTACCAGGTCGGCCTGCAGCAGCGCTTGCGTGGCGCGTTGCATGGCCACGCCGGTCAGCCCACAGATCTCGCCGAGCTGCGCGGTGAGCGCAGCGAGTTGTTCGTGGTAGGCGGTCCGCACGAGGTTCAGGCTAGTAGTTCACCAGCGCAGATGTCTGGACTGCGAGTCTCCACAGAGATACCCAGGTGTGTGCATTCTTCGGGTGGAGAAATCGGAAACATCGCACCCATGCGGGCATGGCGACTCCTGCACTTTCCTCTGTGGGTACCTACGTGGGTTCTTTGCGATGAGCTCGACGCCTCGTCCTGAGTCCCTGCCGGCCCCGTTCGTCGGTTTCCAGTCGCGGGGAGATTGGGCTGGGGTTCGACTTCCGCTAGACGCCTGCGGAGCTCGGTACCAGATGTGCCTATGTCGTGGCAACGGTTTCAGCAGGGATTTCTTGGCGCGGGGGGGCAGAACGGCACGGTAGACCTCGCGGGCGATGTATCTCTATATGCAACGCATGATTTCGGGTTTGGTTCTGCCTTCGCCGATGCGGCGGGCGAAGTAGTCGCGGGTGGGTTGGTGGCGGCGCATCCGTACGACGCAGATGATATGCAGGGCGCGGTTAGTGTCCCTGTTTCGGCCGCGGTTGAGTCGGTGCCGCATGGTCTTGCCGCTGGAGGCTTCCACCGGTGCGACACCGCAGAGTTTGGCGAACGCGGCGTCGCTGGTGATGCGGTGCGGGTTGTCGCCGAGCGCGACCAGCAAGGTGGCGGCCAGGCGTCGGCGGACAAGTGATCGAACCGCGGAACGCAAATCGCAGTTTTCACACCCTGTGCCAGAAGGCGAACGTCCCCCAGCTGCGCGTGCATGATCTTCGGCACTCGTGCGCCACGCTGCTGTTCACAATGGGTGGGTCAGCGAGCGGATCGGTCACGCCAATGTCGGGTTCTTCCTACAGACCTATGCCCATGTGGTCCGAACCGACGGTCGCGACGCCGCCGAGTAGGCGGCCGCCTTCTTGATCGGCGACGGGTGGGATCCCGGCGAACAAGACAGCTGACGATTAGTGGAGCTAATGTTCCCAAATCTGTTCCCAAACGGCAGAAAAATGGCCCCCGGAGACTCTCCGGGGGCCATTTCCGCTGGTAGCCCTGGAACGTGTCTGTTCAAACACGTTGTTGACGCTGGCACAAGATGATGCGCATGTGATTGAGCGGCCGTCGTTCGTTTCCCCGCCCCGACAACGACGGCGGATCACCGCTCAGCTGCGAAAGGCTGTCGTCGAGGCATACGAGTCCGGGAAGACCAGCGGGCAGGTCGCCGAGGAGTGGGCGCTCGGCCGCACAACAGTCTAGAAGATCTTGAAAGCTGCCGGGGTGACGGTGCGTCCGCAGGGTCGCAAATAGCTGGCTCACTCGCCGAACGGTCTGGATTTGAGGAACTCGGCGAGATCCGTAACGTCCCGATTGGTGTCATACCGACGAAGGAGCTTTATGTAAGTGGCCTTGTCGACACCCCAGTCATATTGCATCACCGAGTCGGCATCCTGTGCCGCAGCGAAGACCAAATCGGCGAGAAACCTTGTGGTACGTCCGTTTCCGTCAACGAATGGGTGGATCCGGACTGTCTCGGCATGGGCGACAACACCCAGTTCATGTGGCGTCCAGTCGTCGGTGTTTCCCATCGATAGAGGATCGTGTCCAACGAATTGCGGAGGTCGACAGCAATCTGCTCGTATGGAACGCCGATGTTGACATTATGCGTCCGCCATTTGCCTGCCCAGGTCCAAACATCGCCGTATAGGCGAGCGTGCAAGTCTTTGAGGAAGTACTCGGTCAGCAGTTCACTGGGCTGTAGCTCGCCGCCGAGCGCCGCAATCAGGAACTCCTCGGCCACCTGCTGCTGGACGCCCTGCTCCAAGTCGTAGACCGCAGCTCTGGTCACGGGTTCACCCAACATGAGCACGATATCGGGCAGCAGGGCTGCCAATTCGTCGTCAGGAAGCGGTGTTTCGCCATACCCAGGCGTCAGCGGCATCAGGAACGCGATTGACGCGCGGCCAGGAACCGTTTCACAGAGGATGATCGAACAAAGCCAGCAGGAACTTCGCGATTCTCGAGTTTTGCAGACGCCTTCGTGGATCGGGCGGCGGCCCGCTTCACAGTGTCTTTCTTTACTACACGACGACGCTCCACGGCCAGCACCTCCTTAACAGATCCTCGGACGACCACAGATTCTACCGCCGTCCACGAAGATCGCTGCCCTCTACGCGGTTGGCTGCTGACAGCCGTTGCTCGACCCATTGCCAGCCGATGCGCTCCTGTTCGAGGCGCACTCGTTCACCGAACCCCTCACTGACCAAGTCTGAATAGAGGTCCCGCTCGTCAGACGTCAGTCGCGTGAGAACCGACTTGGCTGGATGGTCTTCGATCACCCAACGGTCGCGATGGGCAAGCAGCGTCTCACGGTCCATCAGCACCGAGCGTGCTAGTGGGAGCCACGCCCGTAGACGGTCGAGAATGGCGAATCCGTGGGTATCGATGTCTCCCCAATACAGGACGTCCGCTTCCGTCAGCCATCGCAGCCGACCTACGCTGTCGACTTCGAAGCCCTTCCCCCAGATCACGACACCGTCCTCGGGGACGTCGATACTCAGATAGCTGATCTCGTTCTCGATGACTATCGCCACTCGAGGCCGAACCCTGAGGGGTGCCAACTCCTCGGAGCGCACCGCCAACTCGGTGAGCGGAGCCGGGAGGCCCAACGAGGGCGCGGGCCGCAGCCGGACCAATCCGGGCTTCGACCGGAGACCAAGACCCGCCAGGAATCCCGAGGCCGTCGATGAAACGTCAAGCATCGCCGCCAAAACGGGTCGGTGCCTCTCGGCGAACTTGGTGTCAACACCGGGTGCACTGATCTCGCGCAGATATCGATGCGATTGACGGTGACTGTCGAGCCAAACGTAAGCCGCGATCATCTGCGGCATCTCGTGCCCCAGTTCAAGCGCCCGAAGCGGATGGTCGACGACCCACTCCCGAACCCGCGGATGCTGATGTGCCAGCGCGAGGAGCTCATCGAAACGACGAACCAAAGTCGTCACACCCAAAAGCGCCCACGCCTGCTCGTTTGAGGACACCAATGCGCGGATGGGCAGCCGGTTACGGCCGATCTGCCTGCCGCCGATTGCTTGCCATTGCAGAGTGTATCGGCCGTCGTCGCGACGGCCCGCGTCGAGCGCCGCCACCCACTCGCGGGAGGCGGCGATATCGTCACCGACCTGTGACGGTCTGGGGCCACGAAGTGGCACTTCAATCGGATCAAAGGGCGCACCGTTGGCGTGGGAACGCAGCAGCGATCCGTCGTCCCACCGCCGCTTAACTCTGGCGGCGATGTCCTCTGGCGTGGTCCACCCTGCACTCATCCCCGCCGTCCGTCACGTCGGGTCCGGTACTCCTCGATCGTCATCGTCTGTAGGCGAGAGAAAGTTCCAGTGGGGTTGTCGACGAATCCGATCGCCTTCACGTATGGCTCGATGACGTGAACCTTTTGCAGGGGCGTGACGATGAGAAGTTGCAGCCCGAGCGTCGCGAAGAGTTCCAGCGCGTAGCGCGTGGAGACGTCCGAGCCGCGCCCAAACGCCTCGTCGATGACCGCGAACCGGAAGTCTCGTGACTGCTCAACACCCCACTCGAGCCCGAATTGGTAAGCAAGTGAGGCCGCGAGGATCGTGTACGCGAGCTTCTCTTTCTGACCGCCGGACTTGCCGTCAGAGTCGCTGTAATGCTCCCATTCGACACCGGTCTCGGCGTCACGCTCAGAAGCAGAGAACACGAACCAGTTGCGCACGTCGGTGACCCGTCGCGTCCAGGACTTGTCGGATTCGGCGTAGCCGTCGCGACCGCGGAAGCGGTCGATGATCCGCTTGACATCGAGGAAGCGCTGCTCGGAGTACTGGTCGCCATCGACGGCAAGGCTGTCGTTGGTCAGGTTGCGTAGATCCGAACGGAACTGCGCCACATCCTGATTGGTGGTGGGTTCCTTCTCCAGCTTGATGTAGCGACCGGGGTTGTAGGGCACCGCACCGAGCGCCTCGTTGATGCGATCGACGCGCTCGTCGATGGCTGACGCCTGCCGGTTGAGCCAGTTGTTGAACCCTGCCAGCTCCTGGATCGCGTTCTTGTTGAGCTGATCCTTGAATTCGCTCTCGAAACGCGGAAGGTCGTCAGTGGCAACGCGATCACGGAACGCCAGGAAGTCGCGGCGGGCGTCGACGTTGGCGTCCATGTCCGCGCGGAGCTCGGGCCACCGGCGTAAGACCTCGAGCATGTACTGGCCCAGGCTCTGCCCGTAGCCGCCGAGTTCCCTGGTGAGTCGCTCGATACGCCGATGGAGATCGTCAGATAGTGCCGTCTCGGTCTCGGCGCAGTCCAGTGCTCGCACCGGTCGGTTCGACCCAAGGCGTTCATCGAGGGCTGTGTACGACGCGCGGGCGACTGTCAGCTCTTGCTCCGGCTGCCCGGCGACGAACTCGTCGTCCCGCTTCTTGTCCTGCTCTGCTTGGTTCGCCGCTGCGGCCGTGGTGGCGAGCCTGCCGGTGAGCTTCTCGATCAACTCCGTTACGGCAGTGGCGTGCTCGGCGTTGTGGCCAAGGGCCCGCGCGATCTCCTCCAGACGCGATGAGCCGGCCAACAGCCGGATACGTTCGGCGTCATGGTCGTTGGCGCGCGACTCGGCCTCGTCAATGTCGAGGTCAGACCAGGAGTGGAAGCCATCCAGGCGAGCGAGAGCTTCCAGGCTTGCCTGCACCGCATCCCGCTGCGCATCGAGCCCCGCCAGCTCGGCAGTAACCAGCTCGCGCTCGTGCTCCAACTCGGCGAGCTCGGTGCGGAGCGCGGCGATCTTTCGTTCGTTGGCCCAGCCGAGGACCCACCGACGGGGGTCGTCGACGCGGTGCCGGTCGTCCTTCTCGTGGCGCTCCCCGGAGCGCACCTGGCCCTCGCGAGTCACGGCCCGGCGCTGGCTGCGGAACTCCTCAAGGCTGGACGCACACCGGTAATCGGCCCGCTTCGTGAGCTCGTCGACGAGGTACTCACGGAAAGGCCCGTCCTTGACTTCGATGCAGTTTGCGAGCAAAAGCCCGTCATGCCCCGGTGATTGGAGGCGAACCCGTTGTCGGGCAACCCTTTCGTAGACGAGCTTGGCGCCGATTGCCTGGCCGCCGCGACCATGGAAGGTGAGCCTTCGGCTGTTCACCCACCCGGCGACGGCGTCGTAGTGCTGCTGTGGCACCAGGAGCGAGAGGGCGAACCCACGCAGTACTCGTTCTGCAGCGCCCCGCCAATCGGCGTAATCATCGCTGACGTCGAGGAGTTCGCCGGCATAGGGAAGGCTCTCCGGCGTCAGCTCGAGGGCCGCACACAGTTCCGCGCGCACCTCGACCTGCTCGACGGGCAGGTTGCTAGTGCGTTGCTCCAGGCTCGTGAGTTCGTCTGTAATGAGGCCACACTTCCGGCGGAACTCTCGCTCGCGCCCGATCGCGTCAGCGGTGGCGGAGTCAAGGGCTCGCTTCTCGGCGGCAAGCCGCGGCCGCTCGGCGGAAGCCAGCGCGGACAGGGCTGCGAAGTCGCCGCTGCCGGCAACCGGTTCCAGCCCGGCATCGGAGACGGCGGCATCGAACAACGTCCGGGTGTGGCGACGCTTTTCGGCCTGGGCTCGGGCCTCGCCAGCGAGTCGCTCGAGCTCGCCGATGCGGTCCCCGCCCTCCCTGGCCCGCTCTTCAATGAGGGATTCGCGTTCATTCTTGAGCTCCTGCTGCCTGGCTTTGGCGGTGTCCTGCTCCTTCCATAAGCGCGAGCCCTCGGTCTTCAGCGCAGCCATCTCGTCAGCAAGCAGACTGGAGCGAAGCTCGGCGATAAAGAGCCGGACGGCGGATCGCTCGCGCTCCAACGACTCACGCTCTGCGAGCGCGGCGTCGTACTTTGCAGCGGTCTGCACGATGGGCTCGAGTGCTTCGAGTTGCTCGCGCGCACGCTTGACTGCGTCGTGCGCCTTGGTCAGGTCATCGAAATGGGCAATGATGTCGCGGACACGCTCGGTTGAGTCGCTCGGTTCGAGCATGTGGTCGCGGACGAAGTCGTTGAGGTTGCCGACCGACTTCATTGAGACGGTCTGGTGGAACAGCTCCAGTGCCTGCTCCGATCGGATTCCGAGCAGGCGACGCATAGAGGTTGCGTACTTGGGGAACTCGTCGAATATCTCAGCCCCTGCAGCGCGCAGCCTCTTGCGGAGCTCACGCAGGTCGGAACCGAAGTCGGCAAAGTCGGTGGCGATCAAGAGCTCTTTGGTTGCGGTGACGAAGAAGCGGTAGGGCTGTCCGGTGCTCTCCCGTTGCTGGAAGACCTGGGCCAGGGTCACCGTCTCGTTGTACCCGTGGTTGGTGAAGACTCCGAGTACAACGGAGTAGGTCCGCCGGTTCTCGCGCAGACCTTTGGCGCGCGACCGTCCCGTGGTCTCGATTCGCTCGGACTTGTAATGGCCTTCAACGTAGGAGCGCAGGGTGCGTTCCTTGGCGTCGGCGCCGGCGGCCTTGTTGTAGGCAGCCTTGTGAGACGGCACCAGCAATGTGGTGAGCGCGTCAACGATCGTCGACTTACCGGAGCCGATATCACCAGTAAGCAGCGCGGTTTCAGTGCCAGGAGTGAATCGCCACACCTGGGTGTCGAAAGTGCCCCAGTTCAACACTTCTGCGTGCTGGAGCCGGTAACCGGCCCTTCGGACATCACCACGTTCGACCGTGGAGAGGGGCCCGTCAATCATCACCGGCCACCGCTCCGGCGTATTCCCGCAGCTTGGCTGCAAAGTCCGACAGGGTCTGGGCGTCGACGTAGGCCTTCAGGATTCGCCGCACTTCCCAATGGCCGCTTTGACCCCGGAGCTGCCGCAGAAAGCCGAGCTCGGCCGCCTTCTTGATCGTCGTCTCGGCCTGGTCTGCGACCCGTGCGTCGTTGGTGGACTCGGCCTGGAAGAGCCGCAGCATCTCGACGATCTGTTCGGTGGTGAGGACCAACCGACAGTCACTGCCGGCGGTCTCGAACTCCACGAGCCGCTTGCGCAGCAACACCAGTAGCAGGCTGACGTTGTACGTCAGCGCCCGCCTACGCACCAGGCGCGGCAGCGCCTCATCGCCATCCTCCTCTGGCCGGGACCGAAGATAGGCGTACCCTTCCGCGTCATCGACGACCACGTCGACGCCAATAGCGGCGAAATGGTCGCGCACGCCGGCACCCAGGCGTTCCAGTGTCAGCCAGGTGTCCTCGTCCGTCTCGCGGTAAACGACACCTTGCATCAGCCGGATGATCGCGCTCGCGACTGCGTGCTCGTTGCTCATCGCCGCCTCACCGTCACTTTCGGCAACCTCGCCCGCTTGGCGATGCCCGAGTCGGTGGGATCGGAGTATTCGAGCAGAGTCTCATCAGCGCCGTCCATGTCGACCGTCACGTCCTCTTCGTTGAGCGCAAGGTAGCCGACGATCTCTGCCGCACCCTGCTCGATGGGGTGCATCGCAATTACGTCCGACAAGAGCGCCAAGGAGCTCTCGGGCAGAACGGTGCGGATGATCTCGACCAGCCGCGCTTGGTCGACGAAGGTCTGTGTGAAGAGGAGGTCGGTGTCGACATCCTCGGTCGCCGGTGGTATCTGGCTCTCCACCGCGACCGCCGCGGGCGGTTGGTAGATCGGGCGCTCGAACGGGAGCGCAATGTCGATGCCCGGCTGGTCAACCGTGAGCCCGATGTTTGGCGGGTTGTCGCGGAGCTCAAGAGCAGCGCTCTCCACCGCCCGGACCAGGTCGAGGACGCGCCGGTTCTCCAGCCAGATCTGGTCGTCGAGGAAGCGGCGCAGTTGTTCGGATATCTGCCGGACGGTGCGCTGTGCGCGATCGGCAGCTTCAGACCAATCGTGGTGAATACCGCCAATCCGATGATCGGCTTCGATTGTGTCCAGGGTTGACACCTTGGCGAGCAGTTCGGTCAGCTCGGCTTGGCGGGACTCGGAGAGAAGGAAATCGTAGAACGACTGGAAGCTCCGGCCCTGGTCCGAGCCCGCGATCTCGGAGCGGCTTCCGACCAGATAGGCGAGCAGTTCGCCCTTGGAGCCATACCAGGCGGCAATTTTCTCTCGCGCAGCACGGTCGAGGAGTCGGAAGTTTTCTTCGACCTCGCGAAAGTCCGAGAGCAGTTCCCGCGCCGTCGCGGATAACTGTTGGTAGCGGTCGCGGACCCCGGTCGCGTCCAGCACTGTGATGACACCGGCCTCGACGGCTGCGATCTCGGCGTCGAGTTCGTCGCGGCGGCGGCGTAATTCTGCGAGCCGGACGTCGGGTTCGACTTCGGTTCCATGCACGATCTGTCGAAGCAGCTCGACCACGGTGTGGAGCCTGGACTCGGTCCCCACGAAGGACCTGCCTTTGAGGTTCATAACCCACGCGTATGCCTTCTCGAACGCCGGTGTCACCTCGTAGTGGACTTCGTCGTCACCCGCCGGGTAAAACCGTCGCAGATACGCGGCGTCGGTGGCCGCCCAGTCCTCCAAATAGGACCGAGCATCCTTCGGAAACCGTTCCTGAACTTTCTCCGTAGGGATCTCGGTGTTCAGCGCGTACAGGTGGTCGTCCAACGCGGCCGCGACCTGGCTCGCTGCGCACGCCCCTCGGTTGCCCTCGACGAAAAACGCCCCGAGGAAGGAAAGGATAAGCGTGGAATTGCCGGCACGAAGCAGTCTCCATGCGGGGTGCCGCTCCCGCAAAGCGTCGATCGCCGCGTATTCCACAAGCAAAGCGTAGGCAAGCCCGCCGACAGGTTCGGGCGCGCACTCGGGAAAGGCGGGGATCTGTGATTGCGAGTGACGGCGAAATAGCCGCTATCGCGGGCCATGAGCCAGGCCCACTCTCCATCGACCGGCGTGCGCACCCTGCTGCCGCAGAATGCATTCAGGCTCGGATTCCAAGGGATTCCGAGCCTGAATGTCTTAGTAGCGGGGACAGGATTCGAACCTGCGACCTCTGGGTTATGAGCGAACCGGTCGCAGTTTCCCTAGATACACTCGGTCTCATAATTGCAGGTCAACCGCGTTCCGCCGTCCAACCTGTCTCGCCGCGTCTCGCTTGTTCGTATCGGTTTCACCGTGTTTTGTTCCCAAATCCGTTCCCAGTAGCACTCCAAGTCAGTCCCAAAGCCGAACGGGCCGGTCGCGGCGGTGTCCTCGAGACTGCCTCCGTTGGTGCTGGCCTGCACCAGCCGGGCGCCCATCTCGGTGTTCATTAGACCGGGGGCGAGAATGTTGACGTGAACGGCGTGCTGGCATTCCTCGCGGCCCAGGGTGCGGCAGGCGCATTCCATCGCTGCTTTGGCCATCGCGTAGGGGGCGGACCGTCCGGGTGCCTCTGAGGTGATCGCGCTGGAGATCATGACGATGTCTGACCGGTCGGCGGCGCGCATGCCCGGGAGTAATCGCTGGATCAGGGCCAGCGGGCCGAAGGTGTGCACGTCCATCAGTCGTCCAAACTCGGTAAGCGGTGTGTCGAGCACGGTGCTGCCGGTGCTGGCCGATCCGGCGTTGCTGACCAGCAGGTCCACCGGGCCGAGCTTGGCCTCGACGATGTCGACCGCGGAGTTCCACGACTCTGCGTCGCTTGCTGTCGCCTGTACCGCGATCGCCCGACCCCCCGCCTCGCGGATGTCGTCAACGACTTTGTCCGCGGCGGCCGCGTCGCGTTGGTAGCTGACGGCGACCGCGCAGCCCGCGTGCGCCAGCCCGCGGGCGACACCGCGCGACCCGCCGGTGACCAAGGCGATGCGCCCTTCCAGGGAGTCGCGCGAGACCGCCTTCATAGCGGCATCTCACGGGGTGAACGGAGTCAACCGATGGGGCCTGGGCGGTCCACGCCGTGTCGGCGGCGTGCGCCAACCGACTGGCCAATCGTTCGATGACGCGCGACAGGACACGGTGCGTCGGCGGCCCCAGCGGCGCGAAGCGCGGGGTGAATTCGACATGCCAGGTAATCAATGTGCCTGTGTCACCTGGGGAGAACACCGTGACGCGGCCGAGGTAGTCGCGGAACATGTGGGGACTGAGCACGGTGTATTCCTGGTGGTGGCCGCGATCGTAGGAGGTGATCTGCTCGCGGATGTACATGGGCCACAGTCCGAGACGGCGCACCGCGCCGATGCCCCCCGGTGCAGGACTCCCCCACCGTTCCCATGCCGTTTGGGTCAGCAGCGGACGACTCCAGGTCGACCACGAGTCGACGTCGTCGAGCAGGTCAGTCACCGTGGCCGGGTCGGCGAGGGTGCGCGCGTAATGGGTGAATCGCCGCGAGGTCATCGGGCTCCTCGGCGCTTCCGGGAGAACCGCAGCGCGGTCACCAGGCGCAGCAGCCGCATCGTCACCGCGGAGCGGTCCAACCTCATGGCGTTCATCCCGGGCACGTCGTATCGCTTCGTGGCGACCGCTTTCGGGACGGAGAATTCCCGTAGCCCCTCGTCGCCGTGGATGCGGCCGTATCCGCTGCTGCCGACGCCGCCGAACGGCAGCGCCGGGATGCTCACGAACGCGATGACCGAGTTGATCGACACCATGCCGCAGCGCAGTTGAGCGGAGATGCGCTCACCGTGGCGTTTGGAGAAGACGGCCGCCCCGAGACCGAACGGGCTCGCGTTGGCCAGCCGGATCGCCTCGCCCACGTCGGGCACCGTGCGGACCGTCACGATGGGACCGAACGTCTCCTCCTGCACCGCGGCACTGCCCTCGGCGCAGTCAACCAGGATGATCGGGTCGATGTAGCGGCCGCGGATCCGTTCGAGCCCGCCCAGGGGCAGGGCGGCCGCCGATTCGATGCCCTCGAGAAGATGGCGCCGCACGGTGTCGACCTGAGCGGGAATGGTCATCGGTCCGTAGTCGCCGTTGGGCGGTGGACCGGCGTTGACGTCGCGCAGTGCGGCGGTCAACGCCTCGATGAACGGTGCCGCGACCGATTCGACGACGTAGATCCGTTCCACTCCGACGCAGGTCTGACCACCGTTGCTGAAGCCGCCCCACGCCGCGGCCCGAGCCGCGGCGTCCACGTCGGCGTCCGCGTCGACGATGAGGGCGTCTTTGCCGCCGCATTCCATCACAACCGGTTTCAGCGACGCCGCGCACGACGCGAGGATGCGCCGGCCGGTGGCCGGTGAGCCGGTGAACTCGATCTTGCCGACGGCACTGTCCACCAGCGCTGCCCCAGTGCGCCCGTCACCGGTGACCAGGGCCAGAACCGAGTTGGGAAGCTGCGGATTAGCCGTGGTGAAGCAGTCGACGAGCAGCGCGGCAACCGAGGTGGCGTACTCGCTGGGTTTGAGGACCACGGTGTTACCGGCCCCCAGCGCCGAGGCCAGCGCCGCCACCGGCGCGAACAGCGGATAGTTCCAGGGGCTGATGACGCCGACGACGCCGTACGGCTCGTAGTGCACCGCCGCCGAGTAATTGGCCATCAGCAGACCGGAACGCACCTTACGCGAGCGCAGCACCCGCTCGGCGTTGCGGGCCGCCCAGACGATGTGTTCGACGGCGATGACCAGCTCCATGTACGCGTCATCGGCGGGTTTGCCGTTCTCACGCCCGATCTCTGCGACGAATGCATCGCTACGTGAGGCGATTTCGCGTGCCCACCCAGTCAGCGCCCGACGGCGCATCGCGAACCCCGCGCTGGACCACACCTGGGCGGCCTCCCCTGCCCGCCGGATCACCCCCTCGACGTCGGCCTGCCCCATGACGGGGAAGGCGCCGAGTTGCGTTCCGGTCTCGACGTCTCGAGACACCACCGTGTCGGCGGCGTCGCCGAGGCGATTGTCGACGGTCATGTGGTTGCCCGCGCTTCGGAGTACAACCCCTCGATTTCTCCGGCGTAGCGTTCGGCGATCTTCTTGCGCCGCAGCTTCAGGGTCGGGGTGAGTTCGGGACCGCCGGGCATCCACACATCACCCACGAGGACATAGCGCTTGATCTGTTCGACCCGGGACACCTGCTCATTGGCGGTGGCCACCGCGTCGTCGATGACCTGCCGGATCCGGTCGTCGCCGGCCAGCGCGTCCACCGCGGTGGCGGTGATGCCGGCGCTGGCCGCATAAGCCGGGGCGGTTTCGAGATCCAGGACGATCAGCGCCGTCATGAACGGCCGCCCGTCACCGATGGCCATCGCCGCGCCGATCAGTGGGCACGCCGCCTTGAGTGCCGCTTCAATCCGCAAGGGCGAGATGTTCTTGCCCGCGGCGTTTACGATCAGTTCCTTCTTGCGGTCGGTGATCGACAGGTAACCGTCGGCGTCGAGGGTCCCGACGTCACCTGTAGCCAGCCAACCGTCGGGGTCGACGGCCTCAGCGGTCTTCACCGGGTCGCCGCGGTAGCCGCGCATCATGATCGGCCCGCGCACGAATACCTCGCCGTCGGGGGCGAGCCGGACTTCGACGTCGCGCAACGGTTTGCCCACCGTCGCGGCCTTTGACACTCCGGCCGCGTTGACGGTGGCCACCGCACCCAACTCCGACATTCCCCACACTTCGACCATGTTCAGGCCCAGCGCCGCCATGAAGTCCATGACATGGGGCGGTATCGGTGCTGCCCCAACCAGCAGCCATCGCAGCTGATCCAGTCCGAGTGATTGCCGAATCCCGGTCAGTACCCGCCGGTCCGCGTCGGCGTAGGCGGTGGCCAGTTCCGGTGACAGCTCTGCGTTGCCGTGGGCTTTGCGGGCTGCCACTGCCGCGTAGCCGATGTCGAGCGCCCAGCTCACCGCGGCCCGCTTCTTGGGGTCGGTTTCGGCGTCGAACTTCGTTTTCAGTCCGGCGGTGATCTTTTCTAGGATCCGGGGCACCGTTCCCCAGATCTGCGGTTTGATCCGCACGAGCGTGGGCAGCAGCGCGGCGACATCGTCGACGCAGGTCACGTCGAGGCCGAACGCGATTCCGGCGTAGTGAGTACCCCAGCGTTGGGCCGCATGCGCCATCGGGAGGGCCGACGGCACCCGGTCACCGGGGCGGAAGTCGAGCACTTCGCTGGTCAGCTCCAGCTCGGCGAGCATCGCTGCGTGGGTCAGTTCGACACCCTTGGGGGTACCGGTGGTGCCCGAGGTGTAGATCAACGTCAGGACGTCGTCGAGAGCGACCGCACGCCAGGTCGCCTCGAAGTCGAACTCCGCGGGCGCGGGACGCGCGAGTTCGTCCAGCGCGAGGGTGCCCTCGACACCTGCTGCGGTGCAGACGATTTCACACGTCGGGGGCGCCGCGGCGGCGAGCTTCGCAGCGTAGGCCTCTTCGCATATCGCAAGCGTCGCAGCGGAGTTGGCCAGCACGTACTCGATGTCGGCGACCGGTGAGGTGTTGTAGACCGAACAGCTGGTCGCCCCGAGGTGCATCACCGCGGTGTCGACGAGGTGAAACTCCGGGCGATTGTCGAACATCAACGCCACGACGTCCCCGTGCCGGACGCCGCGCAGGTGCAATGCTCCGGCGATGTTGGCCACGGCGTCACGGTATTGCCGGTAGGTCAGGGTCAGCTCGCCGTCGGTGGAATGCAGTGCCGGCAGATCGGCGTACGTTTGCGTCGTTGTGTCGAACAGTTCGCACATGCTGCGCGCGGAGCTCATAAGCCGCGGCGCCGGACCCGGAGTCGGTTGCGCCGCAGTGCTTGTCGCGGTGGGCAGCGACGCGCTGTGTGCCGGGCTCCCTGCGGGTACGTCGTCCAGTCCCCGTGGGGTGCGCGTGGCGACGGTGTACCGCTCGGGGCGGAAGCGTGCTGTGGCGCGGGCATACGCGAGGTGCGACGCCGGCCACATAGCGGTGACTTTGCCTTCGGCGTTGGTGTACCACCCGGGGCAGTTGTCGGTGAATACCGTGGTGTCGAGCTTCTTTTGAAGCCATTGCTGAAAATTGTCGTGCGTTTCGCGGCTGACGTCGATCCACGCGGCACGGTGTGCCTCTTTGTAGTCCAGGGCCTGGCGAATATAGCTGGCCTGACGTTCGAGGAGGAACACGATCGTGTTGGTAATACTGTTGGTGTTGGGCCCGAACAGCATGAACATGTTGGGGAAGTTGATCGCGCTGATACCGAGGTACGCCTCGGCGCCGTGCTGCCACTGAGCGTGTAGGTCGATACTGTCGCGGCCGATAATGCTGATGGGACTGAGGAATTCGCTGGCCTTGAATCCGGTGCACCAGATCAGGACGTCGGCGTCAATGCTGCGGCCGTCGGCGGTCACGACACCGGTCGGTGTGGCATGGTCCACCGCCGACCCGACCAGGTGCACGTCGTCGCGGCCGAGGGTCGGGTACCAGTCGTTGGAAAGCAGCAGCCGGTTGCACAGGAGTCGGTAGTTCGGAATCGCCGCCGCGATCTCGTCGGGGTCGCTCATATGGCGTTTGATGATGTGGATCAGCCACCATTGCGAGAGCTTCCGAATGGGATTGGCCGTGCGTGTGACCAGGGGGTATCGGCTCTCGTAGGCGAGGAAGAGCAGGATGTGGTGGAGTGTCCGGAGCAGGCTGAATCGCCTCATCAGCGCTGTCTGCAGTCGGCCGGGCCGGCGGCGGCTCTTCCACATGACCCAGTTGGGGGATCGCTGCACCACGGTCAGGTCGGCAGCCGTCTCGGCGATGGACGGCACGATCTGAATCGCGCTGGCGCCGCTGCCGACGACGACGACCTTTTTGCCCGTCAGGTCGACGTCGTGGCGCCATTGTGCCGAGTGGAAGGAATCGCCGTCGAAGGTCTCCATCCCCTGGACCGTGGGCATCTTGGGTCGGCTCAGCTGACCGGTCGCCATGATGAGCGCGTCCACCCGCAGCGACTCCCCTGCCGCGGTGGTGACAACCCACTGGCCAGTGCTCTCGTCGAACACCGCCGAGGCGACTTCGGTGTCGAACCGGATGTGGTCGGTGATACCGAAGTCGTGCGCGACTTCGTCTAAGTACCTGTGGATCTCGTTCTGCTTGCCGAACAGACCGGACCAATCCGGTTTCAGCGCATAGGAGAACGAGTAGATCGGTGACGGGACGTCGCATGCCGCTCCGGGATAGGTGTTCTCGCGCCACACACCGCCGACTGAACTCGCACGCTCGAAGATGATGAAGTTGTCAAAGCCCGAACGTTTGAGTTCGATCGCGGCGGCCAGACCGCCAAATCCGCATCCGACGATCGCGATAGACGTCGGACGTCGCGTGGCTGACCGCCCCGGGGTACGGAGACGAGAATTGCTAGTGCTCACCGGGGTGAACCTCCAAAGATGACGGCGAGATTCGGTGATAGCCGCATCCGCGCTGGTGTGAACTGTGATGACGCGCAGTAGCCCACTGGGAGCCGTCTCACGGGCTGAGGAGGTCTGCGTAACCTTTCTCGGCGAGGTAGGTCCGATACCGTGCAAAGGCCGGATCCAGAGCCGGAAGAAGGTTCATCATCTTGGTGACCTGCCCGTTGACCTTGACCTTCCGCTTCGTGATAGCTGTGGTGATCTTCAGCTTGCCAATCCAGAAGAGGTGGCCGTTGTCCGCCGACATCGTCAGTTCCACATCGGGTTTGACCTCTGAGGGGCCCTGGGTGACCTGGATCGGGTCGTGCGTGCAGTCAACGAGGATCGATGCGTCGGGGTCGGTGTAGTTGATCCGGAAGACTGTTTTGGACTTCACGAATTTCGGGCCCAGGACAGGGTCGGCGGCCATGTCTTCCATGAAGCCGGTGAAGACATCGTAGAGCTGTTCAGTGGAGGTGAAGATAGCCAACAGTTTGTCTCTTTCACGCCTGGGCGGTAAATGGTCAGTGGTTGAAGTTCAGGTAGTGGCCGTGCGGGGTCCAGCCGATCTGGAAGGGCAGTTCGATACGGGCGATAGGTCCGCTGCTGAAGTCTTGAGTGTCGAAAATCTGGTATTCCGAGGTGTTTTCCATGAAATGGGAGATCGGCACGATGAGGTAGCCATCCGCTTCGGGCGCGTCCACGGCGCGGGGCGCGAAAGTCGGTTCGAAGAGCACCGCGGACTGGTCTTCGTTGTCGATCGTGTAGCTTTCCTCGGCCCCGGTGCGCACGTTGCGCCGGATCACGGTATCGAGCGACCACAGGCTGTCCCCAGAGGCCAGGAAGGCCCATTGGTAGTTCTTGCCGTAGTGGCGTTCGTCGACCTTTGGGAATTCGACGGCGCGGTCGTCGAGGCGTTCGCTGGTGACTGCCCCGGTGGTCAGGTCGATGGTCCACCGCCCGGTGACACCGGAGCCGAAAGGCACGAAGTCCACACCGAATTCGACCTGGTCTTCGAAGGGGAACGGAGGTCGGTCGAAGATGGGGCCGTCGAGGATCAAGGTGTCGCCGACGTGGTTGGCCGACATCGTGTGCATGATGTATTCCTCGTTGAAGTCGGCGGTGATCCACTTGATCGGCGCGTCGATGTCCTTGCGCGAGATGAGTGCCAGCTTGGTCGGCAGGCTGGGGTCCCAGCCGAACACCGACAGCCCCCGATCGATGCGGTCCTGGCCGACGATGAATGGCTGGAACGGCAGCACAACGTAGTTCTCGGTCAGCCACATGTCGTGGGCGTTTTGGGCGTAGGGGGCGTCGTCGATGTCGCGGGATTCGACGTGTCCGTCCGGGTGCACCCAGTGCAGGGTGACGTAGGGCTCGGTGTCGCGGTAGGCCCAGCCGTAGAGGATGCCGGTCTCGGCATCCCACTTGGGGTGGGCGGTGAACGCGTTATCGCCGAAGCACGCCGGCGGGGTCATCCCGGGCGACAGCTCGTGCGACCAGGGCACAAAGCCGCGGGTCTCGAGGGTGATCGGGTCGATCGCGATTGGGGGCAGGCCTTGTTCGCCGGACCCGAGGATTTCCCCGCCGAACGGGAACACGTTGACGATCGGGCTGCCGCTGGGCACACCGTCGGTGTACTCGTTGGGGATCACCCGGCCCATCCCGTAGCCGCGCCAGTCGGTGTACTGGCCGTCGGTCCACTCGAACAGCCCGACGCCGTGTTTTTCCTCCAAGAGATACTTCGGGGTTCGCACCCATTTGTTGGTGAAGTCGGCCTTGCCGTCGCGAAACACCAGCCCCTGCACCATCGCGTCGGTGGCGGCGAACCCGTTGAATCCCTGCCGGGTGGGCCGTTTCCAGGTGGGGCCGATCCGGTAGAACCCACCGTGCAACTCGCGCGGGATCTCCCCGTCTGCAACCACGCAGTCTTCAACATGGGTTTCAAAGCGCATCGGCTTCAGCGGGCCGAACAGCCGAATGTCGTCTGGGATCGCCGTGACCATCGACGCGCACCTCCTGGGGCAATCAGTGATGACGATCACTGTAGGCAAGAAGCCAGAACCTTGTCAAACATCCTCATCCATTATGGGTTACGACGACGCAAACTTATGCATATGCGCTCGCGGGAACCAAGGGTGCAGAGACCCAAGCAGCCAGATGAGCGATGTCTCCTGTCGGTGCCCGCGTACGTCGAGGCCAACGGTTCAGATTGGTGACATCGGGTCGTGGCGCCGATTCTGAATAGTGCGCCTGCCCGCACCAGATGCCGATCAAAACCGCGCAGCATAGTTAGACTATTTCGATGGATTCGCCAGAGACGGGTGGGCAACTAAGTGACGTATGACGGCCCTGAACCTGACCGGGTCCGGTTGCGGCCACCCCCGGTCCAAGGGGCCTCTGCCGGCAGAAAGCTCTCACCCGGCGAGATGAATTTCGTGCCCCCGACACGTCTTGATGACCTCGACCACGTTCTGATCGAATACCTGCTGCAAGACGGCAAGATGACCAACCGAGAGTTGGCTGCGCACACCGGGATCAGTGAATCCGCGGTGAGCATTCGTCTTCGGAAGCTGGCCGCCAACGGCGCGATCATCTTTACCGCGCTCATCGATTGGGAAGTGGCCGGCTTCGAGTGGTTTGTCATTGCCCGGATCAAGACGCAGGCCCGGTCACCTCGCGATGTCGCTGAAGACGTGAGCCGACTCGAGCAGTGCGAGGCGGTCGCGGTGACCCTGGGAACTCACGACGTGCTGGCGTACTTCCTGGTCAAGGACCGCGCCGAATTACGCCAGCTCACGAACGACGACCTTCCCGCGATCAGTGGGATCTCCGAAATGAGCGTCGATCTGGCCACGGAAACGTCGGTCACGCCTAACGGACGGCGATTGTTTCTGGCCAGGGGCGCGCCGCCAATCCGGCTGCCTGCCCCCAAGATCGATCTCGACGACCTCGACATCGCGATCATGCAGGCATTGATTGACGACGGGCGACAGTCCAGCCGCAAGATCGCGCGAACTCACGATGTGTCGGAGGGAACGATCCGGGCAAGGTTGAATCGACTCACCCAGGCGGGGCTTGTCCGGGTGGTGGCCATGGTGGAGCCGGTGGCGCTCGGTCTGGCCGGTGTGATCGCGAGCGTCGCGATGCGCGTCGACCGCGCCCGGATCAACGCCATCCAGAAGGAACTCGCGGCCATGCCGGAGGTCGTGTTCATGGCCGTTTGTGTCGGTAGCTCCGACCTCAGCTTCACTGTCACCGCAGCGGATCCGCAGCGACTCGTCGAGCTGATATCAACGCGCGTGCAGACCATCGAGGGCGTTCTCGCCACCGACACCCTGTTCATGGTCGATGTCGTGCGGTTCAGCCCGTACATGAAACGGCTCGACGCCGCCGAGTAGCTACAGCGAACGGGAGATGAGTTCCTTCATCACCTCGTTGGCGCCCGCGTAGATCCGCTGTATTCGGGCGTCGGCGTACATCTGGGCGATCGGATACTCCAGCGTGTAGCCGTAGCCCCCAAAGAGTTGCAGGCAACGATCGACCACGACGCATTGCTGATCCGACAGCCAATACTTCGCCATTGCCGCGGTCGTCGCATCCAATTCTCCACGCAAGTGGCGTTGTGTGCAGTCGTCGAGGAATGCCTGCGAAACACGCGCGATCGTCGCGCATTCGGCGAGCTCGAATCGGGTGTTCTGCAGCGCAAACAACGGCGCTCCGAATGCCTTGCGCTCCTTGGCGTATTCCACCGCCAAGCCAACCGCACGGTGCATTGCCGCCACTGCCGACACACCAAGGATCAAACGCTCCTGTGCAAGTTGATCTTTCAGCTGACGAAACCCGCTGTTCTCTTCGCCGAGCAGCGCCGAGGCCGGCACCTTCACGTCGTCGAAGAACAGTTCGGTGGTGTCCTGGCCCTTCTGGCCGAGCTTGTGGATCGGACGACCACGACTGAAGCCACGCGGCTCCTCGCCGACCTCGACTATGAACAGAGACACCCCCGCTCCGCGGGCCTCGGGATCGGTTTTCGCAGCGACGATCACCACATCGCAGTTCAGGCCATTGGAGATGAATGCCTTGGCGCCGGTGATCCGGTATCCGTCGGCGTCTCGCACGGCTGCGGTGGTGATCGCCTGCAGGTCGGATCCCGTCCCCGGCTCGGTCATCGCGATCGCCGCTACCCACTCACCGGACGCCAATCGGGGTAGGTAGCGCTTTTTCTGCTCCTCCGCGCCGTAGGCGAGGATATAGTGCGGCACGATTCCCGAATGCACGCCGAGGTGAAGTGACGAATCCCCGGCGAGCACCTGTTCGCGAAACAGAACCGCGTCGTGGGCGAAGGTCCCACCACCGCCGCCGTACTGCTCGGGTACAGACATGCACAGCAGTCCCAACTCTCCCGCTCTGCGGTATAGCAGTTTGTCGGGATGCCCTTGACCGATGAATTTCTCGCTGTGGGGCAAGACATCTCGGACAAAGAAGCTGTGTGCAAGCTCCGCCAGCGCCTCTAGTTCGGCGGCGTTCGCCGTTTCGGGACGTCTTCGTTGGGACGTCACGCTCATGCGGACAGCGCACTTTTCGACGCCGCGGGCTCCCCTAGACCCATGCCCGCTTTCGACTGCAGTACATCGACGACGGATGCCGACTCGCCGATACGGATGCCAGCGCGGCGTTGAGCGTTGCCGATCTCGCCGATCACCAACCACAGGAAGAACAAGCACAGCGCGATCGTCAATGTGCCGCCCAACCAGACGAGCAGGTCGGATCCATTGCCGTTGCGGGACGGGTCGAAATTGCTGTTCAATGCCGCGAAGACAGGTGTGCCGGCGGCACCGTTGAGCGCCGCATACAGCGCGGGCACCAACGGGATCAGAATGAGCTTGCCCCAGCCCTGGAGGCGGTGGCGCAAGACGAAGACGATCAGGGCGGTCAGGATCGGCATGAGCGCATCGATCGAAAACCACCACGCCGGAACCCCGAAAATCATGAACGGCTGATTGCCGTAGTACTTGTAGAGACCGAACGCGCTGCCGGTCGCTTGCAGCATGAGGTCGAACACCCACGACACCGCGTACGCGTAGACGAAGAACCTCGCATTCTTCCCGACCGTGATCGCCAGGTACATGAAGTAGGCCTGTAGCCCGAAGAAGAACGAGTAGCCCAGCACCACATAGAGCGGAATGTGGCGACCGAACATCTCTACTGCGATCGCGACGTTGTCGTCGGCGAACCAGAGTAGGCCCAGATAGTCCAAGCCCGGTTCCAACGTGCCCATCAGCAATCCCGCCAGCAGGAAGAACAGTCCGAGCGGGTCGCCCTTGACCGCCCGCCAGACGACATAGCCGATTGACACCGCCATGAACACAGCGCAGATGACGAGGAATGCGGTGCTCATCGCCTGGGGAGCGGACAGATCCGCCGGCGGTGCCGGATACTGCGGGCCGGCCGCTAGCAATGAATCGCTCACTGTTCGGTCGCTTTCTCTTGCATTTCAACGAGATTGGCTAACGGGCGCGAGCATTCGTCCCGGCAGGTTGACCCCAGACACCAAGGGAGTGACATGAGTCATGCGTAATGTTCGTAGCACTTTGCGCAGGAAAACGCAAGATTGAATACGCATGCCTTCGCAGGGACGAGCTCTACCTCAACGCCGCGTATTGCTATTCGTCAATCAGACGGTCATCCGATATCGGCCATCGACCGCCCCCTTGTCGACCCGGGGAGATCCGAATCGATGCACGGAATCAAGTTCGCGTAGCGATCTGAGGGCTTTCACACGAATGTGTGAGCTGCTACTGTCCGACCGGGGAGTGTGCGTAGTCACAGCTCGTTCCTGACTGTCTAGTCGTATCGTGGGCGACCGGCGGAGCTGGCCGCAGCAGGAAAGGAAGCCATGACGGTCCCCATGCCGATCCACGACGGATCCACCCTCGCATTTGCGCTGTATACGGCGGCAATGCTTGCGATCACACTGGGCCTATTCGCGTGGTGGGGAGTTTCGCGGGAGCGACAGCGTGGTCCGGCATTGCCGTTGTTACTCATCGGGGGTGCGCTTTCGGGGCTTGTCGAGCTTTTTCTCGACAACGTGGTTCTGGTGTGGTGGCCCCCCGAACAACCGCTGGCTGCTTTCGAAGCTTTCGGGCGCACAGTTCCGTGGTTTGTCCCGATCGGCTACGCGTGGTTCTGCGGCGCCCTCTTGTACTTCGCCGCCAGAAATTATGCCGCCGGCGTACGTCCCGCGCAGGTCTGGGCAATATTTGCGGTGGTGGCGGTGGTCGACTATGTGGCCATCGCGGCCACCACGTGGATCGGGATCATGGGCTTCTACGGTGATCCGCCGATGAACGTCGGCGGATATCCCTTGTGGTGGGCGGCAATTGACGGCGCCCACGTCATGTTTGGCGGCGCTGTCGTCTTGCTCCTGGCTCCCCGTCTCAGAGGATTCGCGCGACTGTGGCTCCTGGCCGTTCCCACGATCGTGATCGCTGCCTCCGGTGGCGCGGTGGGTTGGCCGATCTCCACCGCCCTCAACTCCGGTTGGTCGGCAGCCGGAAAGTGGGTGGCGGCCGCGGTCACGATTGGTATCGGTTGCGCGATCGTCCACCTCGTGGCGCAAGCGGTCTCCCGGCCGGACCACTGGCTCGGATTCGACCCTGGCACGCGATGGCCACGGCCCGCCGCGGCAAGCGATAGCCGTTCCGAAGCGAAGAACCCACGAGTGGCGGGTTTGTCCCGACAGACCTGAGTCCCAAGAGCATCGGTCATTGCCCATCTACCAATGGAGGTAAACCGTGGCCAAGGCGATCGTCGTCGGCGCAGGACATAACGGGCTGACAGCAGCGTGCTATCTGGCGAAAGCTGGCTACAGCGTTGTCGTGCTGGAAGCCCAGCCCGGCATCGGTGGCATGACCTCGACGGCCGCCCTGGTTCCCGACGCACCGGACCATCTGCTCAGTCCCTGTGCCATCGATGCTGTCTACTGGCGGGCCTCTCCCGTCGAGCACGAACTCGGTTTGCGAAGTCACGGATTGCAGGTCATTGACCACGACCCCGCGTGGGGATGGCTCGGTCCCAGCGGTGAATCACTTGTCGTGCGGCGAGACGTGAACCGCACCATCGACGAGATCGCGCACTTTTCTTCGGCAGACGCGCAGACATACCGCGAGTTCTCGATCGTCGTGGCCAAGGCGCTGGCCATCCAAGACAGCTACGCCGTAGACCCGGCCAACAGGCCGAGTTGGCGTACGGTCGTGGCGGCTATCCGTGGACTGACCGATCGACGGGTGCGTCGCCTCCTCGGCGCAGCGCTAACCACCTCGGCGGCCGAGCTGATTGAAGAATCCTTCGAATCAGTTCAGATGCGCGGCATATTCGCGTCGATGGCAAGCATCCTCGGGTCCATCACCGGCGACAGCAGCGGCATCGGCTTGATGGCGACCGGACCGCTGCACCGCTACGGTGTCGGCCGCCCGGTGGGTGGCATGCAGGCGATCGCGGACTCACTTGCGGCCTGCCTTCATGCGGAAGGCGGCGAAGTTCATGTCGACGCCGCAGTCGAGCAGATCGTGATCGCAGACGGCCGCGCGAGCGGCGTTCGGCTGGCTGACGGCCGGCAATTGGACGCCGACCAGGTCGTAGCCGCCGTACCCCCGCACGTCACCGCCCGACTCCTGCGGGGCAGCGACGTAACGGGACTGGAGGCACTGTCGCACGCGCCGGCGAATAGCGCCGGAATCGGTTGCCTGACAATCGGTATGGCCCTGCGCGGCAAGCTCGATATCGCGAGGCATCAAGCCGAGCGCAGGGACGGCCTCGACCTTCGAAAGCCGTCATTGTTCTACGGCACCCTCGAGGATGTCCTGCGCGGTGAAGCCCAGGCACGGGCTGGCCAGGCCGTCGTCGATCCGCCGTGGACGGCGACCATCCTGTCGGCTACTGATCCGACCCAGGCGCCAGACGGACAAGACAATCTGTATCTCTACGCTCCGACACCGACACGGCCGCAACCCGATTGGGCCACCCTTCAGCCCGTCGCCGAGAAGGAACTCATTGCCTCCGCAGACCGGGTGATCAACGGCGTGTGCGAACTGGAGATCGGCCGGTTCGTCGAAACTCCAGCCGATCTCGCAAGCAGGCTCGGCGCCGAGAACGGCTGCATCTACCACGTTGACCAGACGGTGACACGTTTGGGCCCGCTTCGCCCTGGCCGGGGCTGGGGTAAGCACACAACCAACGTGACCGGCCTGGCGCTCTCGGGCGCCGGTACCCATCCGGGTGGCGGGGTGTCGGGGATTCCAGGTCGATTGGCCGCGCATGCAGTGCTGCGGTCGGACAAACGTAACCGCCGCTGACCCATCTCACGAGTGGCGCAATTTGCACAACGTCGTGGTTCAAAGCGCGATGTACAGTCCGATCACGAGGCTTGCGGTGACGAGGATCCAGGCGTGAATGAGTGCGCCGAGCCATCGAGGGGCATGCCGGATGTCCATGAAGTATGACGTGATCAGCCAGATTTTGACGAAGGCGACCACGAGAACAAGCGCCATCGCGGTCCGCGACACACCTAGTAGGTGGTCGATTCCCAAGACGTAGGAACTGATTGTGAGCGCGATCAGCGTCGCCCCGACGTACTGAGCTGTTGATTGCAATGCGCGCGCGGGTTGAGAGATGTTGTCGGCCACGCTAATTAACCAAGTAGAACAGAGGGAAAAGGACCAGCCAGAGCAGATCGACCATGTGCCAGTAGCAGGTGGCTGAGACGAGCCAGGCCTCGTCGCGGGGTCCCGGCAGACCGGATGCGACACGCTGGCGGATGACGACCAGCACGGTTGCGCCGATGACAACGTGGAGCAAATGCGCCCCGGTAACGGCGAAGAACAGCATCCAGAATACGTTGCTGTGGAACGACATTCCGTGATGGATCACCAAGCCGTACTCGATCGCCTTGACCGAGACGAAGGCCGCGCCGCAGGCTACGGCTGCAACCAAGAATTGCGATGCGCGGCGGTATTGGGCTTGTGAAGCGGCCGCGAGGACAAGCACCACCAGGACTGACCCGCCGATCAATACGACGGTATTGGTCAGTCCCAGCGGTTGGCTCAGCAGCCGTTGCGATGTCGCGAACAGTCCAGGGTTCTGACCTCGATTCCACACGATAACGACGAACAGAACTGCGAAGACGACCATTTCGCAGACGATGAACACCCACACGCCTGGTTCGCCCGGGATACGTTCGCCACGCTCGTCCTCGCGCCCTGCTAGTGCCCGCGTTGGGGTCGTCATCGCGCCCCTGACACGGCCGGCATGGCGCTTAGGCTCGATTGGTCGTGGTCAGCAGCTACCGTCTGCAGCTGCGCTCGGTCACGACGGTAGGCAAGGTGCAGCTGGGTGAGCATCACGGCGAACCACGAAAAGTACACCGTGCCCGCGAGGTAGAAACCCATCACCCCGGTCCACGAGAACGGTCCAGTCAAGACGAACGGGATGAGTGAGCCCATGAGCGAACCAAACGCCATGAACACGCAGTACCAGCCCACCCAACGCGGGAACACCGGCGTGGCGGAGTTGTCGCTGAAGATGCCCACGGCAACCATCACCGCCTGCAGCGCACCCGGCTGCCACAGACCCGCCCACGCCATCCACGTCACGTGGTTGAGCAACTGATACGACGAGTCAGGCATGTCCGGTCGGTGCAGCGCAACCAGCAGAAATGCGCCGAATGCCATCATCAACGTGGCAGCCGCGATCGCGCATCCCAGTTGTGCGAACCCAACAGTCGGGCCAATGCCCTGCACTCGGCGAAGCCGATCGGCGATCGCCGATCCAACGGGATCATCATCGTGCCGCCGATAATCAGACAAAGCACAGCGATTCGTTTCAGATCGATCTGCTCGTGGTAGAACGCCGCCGTAGTTGCCGCGTCGTACGGGCCCGGCGGGGGGATGAAGAACGGGATCAAGCCTGCCGCCATGAAAAACAGGACGCCCCATCCCGAGTAGATGCCGAGCCTGGTTGATGCCAGCGAAGGTGTAGTCGCGTCGGGCATCGATACCGCCTCCATTCGTTGCCGATTGACACGGAGTTTCGCCGCGCCGTCGTTGTGCTTGAAATGCCATCTTGACCCGTCTTCGGGTCGAAACGCTGGGTGTGGCGCGTAGTCACACCTACCTTTCCACTCCCAGTGTGTCAGAACCAATCGGGATTGGATGCATTTTTGCGTACTTGCAGCGGCAAGAAGCTGCGCATATTGCTAATGCGTCAATCGTGCTGTACATTACGAGAATTATGGTTCTCCTATTGCAAACAGAGGTTCTCACCGGGGGTCGCCGGGCCGAACTGGTGGATGCGCGTCGCGCGATCGACCGTCGACGTGCTCTTGAAGCCGGTCGTGAACTCTTCGCTCTGCGCGGCTTCGACGGTGCGGCGATGGGAGAGATAGCCCGCCGTGCGGACTTGAGTCTGAAAGCCTTGTATGCGGTGTTTACGAGCAAGAATGACTTGTTCGAAGCGGTGATCGCCGACGGCTACGAGCAGCTTTTGTTGCCGTTGTTCGACGTCGACCGCTCAGCACTGAAGCCCCCACAGCGGGTTCTCGCGCTGCTCGACGATCTGCTCGCGATCATGGACGCGAATCGAGCATTCATGGTGCTGTATGCACGCGGAAGTGCCGGCGTGCCCGACAAGCTGCGGACCGCTGGGCGCGATCCTTATGTGCCGTATGTGGCTGCCTTCAGTGACCATCTTGGCGAACTGATCACGCACGCCCGACCGGACTCCGGTGCGCGGGCGGTGCGAGAACTTGCGGTGGCGGCAACCGCAGCACTGGTGGCGCTGGCGGCCGATGCGATCGGTGCGGAACCTCCGCGGCCGGCAGTAGAGGTCGCGAACACGCTTCACCAACTCCTTGGTCCGGCGCTCGGCATCGATCACCCAATAACAACAACAGAGGAGTAGGCAACATGGCAGCTACCTGGCCCGAAAAGATTTGGCTCATGGGCTCTTTGAAGCCCATGCGCTTCGAGGCGAACGTCGACGACTGCATCGTCACCGAAGGTGAAGTTCCCACGACCCTCAACGGCGGCTTCTACCGTGTCGGGGGCACCTGGAAGCGACCATCGCGCCAGGGCATCACTGGTCCGTTTACGCTCGACGGGATGGTCCAGGGGCTGATCTTCCGTGAGGGCCGCGTCGATTTCCGCAACCGCTGGATCCGCACGCCGAAGTACCAAGCCGAGGAGCGCGCCGGGCGGGCCCTGTTCGACTGGACGGATGGAAAATTCGACGACTGGCGTGGCTTCGGCTGGGGGGAGGTCATTCGTAATGAACTGACCCACGGAATTCCCCAGGGCACCAACAACGTCAACGTTGTCCCCTTCGCCGGCCAGCTCCTGGCGCTAGGCGAGCAGGGATCACCACCGGTCGCAATTGATCCCATCTCCTTGAATACGGCGGGCATCGTCCCGTGGTCGACGCGGCTCTCCCGCGGCATGCATGAGCCCGCCTGCTTCGGTGACGCGGCGTTCACCGCGCATCCCAAGTGGGATCCGCAGACTGGCGAACTGTTCGGCTGGACGTACACGGACGAGAAGCCATATACCACCCTGCACTGGGTCAAACCCGACGGCACGGTGCGTTCACGAGAGCTCTGGGATGCGCCATATGCGGCGCTGACCCACGACATGTGGCTGACGAAGAACTACGTCGTTTTGCCTTTCCAGCCACTTATCGTCGGCACGGATCGCATCGAGGAAGACAAGGCGTTTTACGAATGGAAGCCCGAACTCCCGATCGTGCTTGCCCTCATCCGGCGCGATGACATCGACGCACCCATCCGCTGGTTGGACACCGGCCTCGAGCCGCAGTACGTCCTGCACACCATGTCGGCCAACCACGACGGCGACCGGCTGATCCTGGATGCGCCGCTCTACGAGGGCCCACCGTTTCCCAGCGAGAAATCCACGGCGAGCGGCTCGGACTACGTTCCGATGCCCACGGCCAGACTCGGCAGGTGGACCATCGACCTCAGCACCGGCATGGTTCGCAGCGAGCATGTCGACGATCGCGCCTGCGAGTTCCCCAAAGTCGACGAGCGGTTCTACGGCCAGCCGTACACGAAGGGCTTCCTGGTCGCCGGTTCAGAACTGTGGTCACTTGACACGCTCGTGTGCCGCGACATTCCCTCAGGCAAAGAGCAGTCCAGCCGGATCCAGCGAGACTCACCCGTGTCGGTTTTCGAGCCGACATTCGCCCCACGCCACGAAGGCGCGCCCGAAGGAGACGGGTATCTGATCCTCCCGGTATCGCGGTTCATGCAGAACCTCTCCGAATTCCTGATCTTCGATACCGAGGACGTCGGCGCCGGACCCGTCGCACGCATCGAGCTCCCATTCCAGATCGGCTGGACACCGCACGGGCACTGGATGGACTTCACCTCCGGTGAGCTCGCCCGTAGCGCCACAGCCCTAAGGGATGCCACGACGCTTGCCGCCGCCGAGCTCGCAGACCGTGGCGGGATCCCCCTCAGCGAGTTTGCCTGACGCCACGCGCCTGCAACCGATCCGTCGATCCGCCAACTGGCCCACGCCATTTCGACAGCCGACCGCCTGCAGATTCGGCCCACCGCCGACGCCACACGGGCCGTTCTCGATCAGGCGACGTGGGGAGTGTTCCCGTAGCAAGTGGCATTACCGACGTCGAGGGTGGTCTGGCAGAGCAACTGTCCGTCGCTGTAGATCCGGACGATGACCCATAGTGACGGCCGAGCGGTCGGTCGCCAATCGGCGCGGACCTGCGCGCCACGTCCAGTGGGTCCCTTGGCGTCGTTGAGCGTCACGTCGAGTCGCCACGGCAGCGGCACCGACTCCAAGAGCTTGCGCCCCGTCTGATCGACGAATTCCACGTTCATCATCGAAATACGTTCCGACACAACCTCGTACGTAACGGCATCGCTGGCATGCGCCGGCGGTGCCAACACCGCCGCAGCAATGCCGAGGATCAGCGGAAGGGCGGCCACCCGGTTGCGAGTCGTTGGGTTTCTCCCGAGTTTCGGCACTACTTCGCTCCGACGACCGCCCCGATGCCACCGACATCGCTAATCTGCCAGTTGTTCTTGCTATCGATGGTGATGCTGTACGTCGCCGTGGACTGCAGGCTGTCCGGCGCCTGCGTGGTCTTCGTCAGGACGCTGACGAACGTGTCGATGACGTAGATGCCGTTGGTGTCCGATCGGACCTTGGCCACTAGCGGTTGTGCGGTCGAATTCCATTCCAGCGGAACGAGGAGCTGTTCCATCGAGGTGGCCGCCTTGGTCAACTTGTCATTCAGGGTCGGGGTCGTGCCGTTGACCAATTTGGCCTTCCACGTGTTGAGATCCTGGAAGTTCATCGTCGCCGCGTTCACCGCGTAGTCCAAGGCGATCTGTTCGGCATGGTGGTAGTTGTCGGCCTGACGCAGCTGCGCCTCGACCCTGCCGCGCTCGCCGAGATACAACCAGGTCATCACGCCGACGCCGGCAACCAGGACCAGGATCACGACCGAGACGATCAGCGTCCGGACGCTCAGCGACACCCGCCGCGAGGAGGGCGCGCGGGTGCTGGAGGCCCCGTCGTCCTGGCCGCCGTCCGTCGAGGTGGCATCCGCTTTCATCGACCCGTCGGCGTCGCCTGGGGTGGAGGCCGGTGGGGTATCGGGCTCGGCGCGTTCGACACCGTCACCGCGCACAACGTCGTCGTCGGCCGGATTCGACACCGCGGACCTACTCTCCGTGACTTGCAGACCTCTCACTAGATCATCATCCTTCCGTTGTTAGCGAATCTAGGGGCCGGGTGGCGGGCTGGGCGTCGTGACGTGGAGTGTGATCGTGCCGTCCTCGGGCACGGCGTCGAGCATGTTGGACAGGATCTGGCCGGTGTCGAAGTTCATCAACGCCGCGCCGATCCCCTGGATGTTGGGCATCAGGGCCTGCGCATACACCTTGATGTCGGGTCCTCGGGTGTCCAGGAAGTTCTGAACCCTGGCCAGCAACCGCCCGAAGTTCTTGATCGACTCCGGTGCGCCCGTGTCGGTGACAACGTGGTAGGCGGCCCAGAACAGTCTGTTCAACGGCGTGCCCGTGGCGAGCAGGCCGGGACTGATCTCGGAGAGGATCGGTCCGACGAAACCAGCGTTCTGCAGCAGCGTCTGGAAGTTGGCGAGCATTTGCGAGCCGCGGCCCTGCATGCTATTCACGGTGTCGCGCAGCAGGGTGCTGGCGCGTGTCAGGTTGGGTAGAACTTCGTTCGGCGGCGGCAGTGCCTGGTCGGTTTCGTTCACCATCCGGTTGAGCTGACCGGGGTCCATCTGGTTGAGGACGCGCACGACGCTGGTGGCGAGCTCGGATATCGACGCCGGTTGCGTGACGTTTTTGGTCGCGACCTGTTGTCCGTCGTGGAACGTCGGGCCGTCGGACGTGCGGGGCACCAGTCCGATGTAGGACTCGCCCAGTGCCGACAGATTCTCCAGTCGGACGTCGCTGTCGACGGGGATCGGATACTGCTTGTCGATGTAGAAGCGGACGGTGGCATTTTGCATCGTGGTGTCGATTCCGGTCACCTTGCCGACCGGCACCCCTCGAAGCAGGACGTTGGAGTCGACCACCAGGCCGTTGATGTCGGGAACCTGCATCGCCACGTTCACGCGGTCGTCGGGCGGTCCGAGTCGGACGCCGAGCGCACCGATGTAGTACACGGCGTAGGCCACGATCAAACCGAAGGCAATGAACGACACGGCGTAGCGGATCTTCACGGTGTCGCTCCCAGGATGCGCAGGATTTCTTGGACGTTTCCGGTGATGTCACGTCCGTCCGGAGACACGACCGAGGTGATGTTCATCGCGGGATACTTGTCCTCGGGAAGGAACGTGTCGGTGAACAGCTGTCTCCACGCCGGATACTCACCTTCGACGGCGACCTTGGACTTCTGCACCGCACCCACCGCGATCCCCAGCGACTGCAGCAGGGGGACCAGCCAGAACCCGCCGGTGTAGATGCTGCCGATAGACGGCAGAAGAGTGCTGATCGCCACCGAAGCCTCGGTGACGCGGTTGAACGCGAGCATTCCTGCCGGGGAGAACCAGTACTGCAACTGCGGGATGCGCCTAGTCAGCACGTCGACGGTTCCCGATACGCCGTTCAGCCACTCGTCGACCGTCCCGATGTTCCCCGATAGGTCAGACAGGTCACGCGATACCTGCGAGGCGATCTCACGCACTTGGCCGGCGCGCGCGGGCGTCACCCGATTGATGTCGATGATCACGTTCTGGACGCGTTGGATCGATCCGCTGGCCACGAAGTTCGCCAGATTCGCCAGGGTGTCCTCCAGCTGCGGCGGCGAGGTCGTCTGTGCCACCGGAATCCGGCCACCCGCCTGCAGCGGGAGCCCACCGGCGACGACGGCGGGACGGTCGAGCGCAACGTAGATGTCGCCGAGGACCGTGGCCTGCTGCAGCACCGCGCGGATGTCGGACGGCACGTGGACCGAACGGTCGATGCGAGCGGTCACGTCCACGTCGGATTTGCCCACCGCGACACCCTCGACGACACCAATCGTGGTGCCGTCCATCACGACTTTCGCGCGATCGGGCAGGTTGAGCACATTGGCGAACTCGATGATGATGTCGTACCCGCCGCTGTAGCTGTTTCCCGGCTGGGGCAGAGAGTTGGCGTTGAGCGACGCGCAGGACGAGACGGCAACGGCGCACAGCAGGGACAGCAGTACCGAAACCGATCTGCGCATCACTTGCTCGCATTCATGAAGACGTACTGCAGCAGATTGATGTCGACGGCATAGGGCTGCCCGGCGACGTTCGCGCAACTGCCGGGCATCGAGAAGTTCATGACGTTGCACATCGCCACTCCGTCCGGCGTTCTGATCCGGTATAGCGGCGGCCGGTAGAAGAGGTTGAACTGCCTGTTGTTGAAGTGGTTGTCGATCGTGTTGATCCACCGGGGAACGGGATCGAGCAGACTCGCCAATCCTCGGGCGTGCGGAGTGAAGACGCGCATCGCGTCCGACACGGTGTCTAAGGTCAATTGCAGTTCGTCGCCAGCGTGGATTTCCAGGTCGGAGACCAAGGTGATGATCGGCGGAAGCGGCTCGGCCAGATTCTGGGATCCGACGACGGCGTCATGCAGGTACGGGGTGGTCGTGACCGAGTCATTGAGAATCTCCTTGAGGGGGTCGCGCAGGTCGACCAGCGTCTTGGTCAGTGTGCCGAGGTTGCCAACGATTGATCCGATGTCGCTGATGGGCTGGTCGGGGTTGTCCAGCAGTCGTGAGGACGTCGTCAGAATCTGGTTGACTCCGGCCCCGTTGCCGTGGGCAGCTTGGTCGAGCTGAGTCAGGACGGCCTGGATGTTCGTCGAATTCCGTGGGTTGATGCCGTTGACGAAGGTATTCGCCGACCCGATCACTTCCGAGAGGCTCTTCGGTGTCACCGACCGGCTCAGCGGGATGCATTCGCCGGGTGCCAGTTTGGGTCCTGATTCGTAGTTGCCGACCAGCTCCAAGGCCCGGTCGGCCAGGATGGACGCCGAGCGGATGATCGCCTTCGCGTCATGAGGCAGGGGACGGGTGTCGGTGACCGAGAAGTCGACCTGCACGCTGGCGTCGCCGGGGGTGATCTTGTTCACCGTGCCGATTGGGTAGCCCATCTGGGTGACCGGATTGCCCACGTACAGACCGATGGAGTCGGGAAGAATCGCGCAATACCCGCTGGCGCGGGAACCGGTGGGCCCGCCACACGACGTACTGGCGATCACCACTGCGCCCACTGCGAGCAGGCCGGCTGCGGTGCGCACGCGCCGTGCCCCCCTCATCAGCATGGGCTTTCGGGCAAGGGGATGCACAGATCCGTGGCCAGCAATTCGGGGGGCGCGTTCTGCGTTCCCAAGGTGCGCTCCATTCTGTCACGCGTTCGGCGCAGGATCCTGACGATGAGCCCGCTTCGGTCTGCCCAGTTCCTGACGATCTGCTGGCCGTGGATGAACCGCTCGAGGAACTTGTCGCGGTGGTGGGCGTAGAACACGCCGAGCGGGCCGATTCCCTGCACGATCTTGCCCATGCCTACCAAGGCCGCGGCGAAGCCCTTTCCGTAGAGCACCAGCGTCTGCTCGAGGATGGAGATCTTCTGGATCAGCTCTTGGAGCTGGCCGCGGTAGTTGGCCAGGTGCTCGATGTACTCGTCGCTGAGGTTCAGGATCGCCGACACTTGTCCGCGTTGGCGGTCGAGGGTGTCGGTGAGCTTGTTGCCTGCATCGACGATCGATGAGACCGATTCGAGGTTCGGTCCGGTGAGCCCCTGTTGCACCTGGTCCAGGGATTGGTTGATCGGAGCGGTCTGTACGCCCTGGGTGATCTTCGTGGTGTCGGTCAACGTCCGAATCAGGCTGTAGGGCAATGTGACCCGCTCCCGCGGGATGGCACGCCCGCCGAGTGCCGCGTCGCCGAGCGAGTCGATGTTGACGTAGTAGCCGCCGACGACGGTGAGCATGCGCACCTGAACGTCGGATTGGTCGCCGACGAACGCGCTGCCCTGCACCGTGGCGCGGACACGCACCTGCTCGGGTTCGATCGACAAGTCCCTGACGTTGCCGACGGTGATGCCGGCGATCCGGACGGTGATTCCGGGGGTGATCGACGACGCGTCGTCGGTGTAGAACGTGACGATCTTGTCTCCGGGCGGGCTAACGTACAGCATCGCCGCGACCAGGCCGAGGATCGCGACGAGGGCCAATGCGCTGGCACCCCACAGGCGTGGATCTCGGATGACCCTCATTGCTTGCACAGTGTCACCTTCTGACCGTTGAGCAGGACGTCGACCGGAAACGGAAGCTCGGCGCGTCCGGCCGAGCACTCCAGGGGATGACCTTGTTGCGAAGGAGGTGGAATGTTGTCCCAGATCACGGGCACCAGCTTGAACGCCTCGATGGTGTTGTCCAGGTTGATGAACGCCTTGTCGAGCGCGTCGTCGATGTTGATGCCGGGTTTGAATCCGGCGTTGTCGAGAAGTTGGACGACGGAGCTCGTGAAATCGGGGCCATAGATGGCGGACTTGCGGAATTCGTCGAGCACGGTCAGCGCCCCGTCGATCGGCCGATTGGCCCAGTCGATGATCTGGATGAAATCCTTGGCGTGCCCGGACATGGTGTCGGCGACCGCCTTGAGGTTCCTCATCAGTGTGGCGACGATCTGCTGACGGTCGGCGAGGAACTGTGTCAGCGTGTGGATGCTTTCCAGGACCGGTCCGAGTCCGCTGCCGTCGCCGGAGAGGAACGTGTCGACGTTGGAGGTGAAGGTGTTCAAGTCATCGGGGCTCAACGTCGCTAGCACCGGTTGCAAACCGTTGAACAGCGTAGTGATGTCGAAGGACGGTTGGGTCATCGAGGTGGGGATGTGCTTCACCGGTGAGGCCGGCGGCGCCCCGTCGGAGGGATTCGCCACGTCCAGGTACCGCAGGCCCGTGAGTGCCTGGTACTTCACGGCTAGCCGGGTGTCGGCGTCGATGCCGTAACGGGAGTCCAGGGTGAAGGCGACCTGTGCGAGGCTCTGCCCGGAACGCCGGAGAAGCTCAACCGAGTCCACTTTCCCGACCCGGACACCGCGAACCCGGACGTCAGCACCGGTGTGCAGTCCCGAGACGTCGGTGAAATCCGCTGTGTAGGCGCCCAGTTTGGCGGCGACGGGATTGGTGATCACATTCGACACCAGGATCATCAGCAAGACCGCGGCGATTACGGCGATGGCCAGCCGCCACAGCGCTGAGATGGGTGTCATTCTTCTCATTGCGGGCCCCCCACGGCTTCGATGGGAGCCGCCACGCCGGGCAGGCTGTCCAGCATCACCCGCACGTTGACCGCCCGTTGGTCGGGCGGCCCGGCGAACAGCCGTTGCAACCGCGTCCGCAGTTCGACTGCCGTGTCGGCGATGTCGTCGGAGGGCACCAGTCCTGGCGCCACGTCGGTCAGGATCTTGATCATGTCGGTCAGCGGGGCCAGATCGGTGCTGTGCTTGCTCACCAGCGTGCCGACTGCGCCGAACAGGCCCGTCGAGGTAATGGCGATGGTGGGTTTGTAGGTGTTCTGGAAGAAGTCGTCGGTGACGTTGTCGAGGCTGGCGTGGACGAAGTTGTCGCCAAGGTCCGTCGTTGCGTTCACGAAGCCGGGGAATGCGACGCTGATCCCGGTGGCGTTCGTCAAGAGCTGCGCAGTACTGACCTTTTGGACGTTCGCCAGCGACGTGGACACGACGAGCATGGTCTCCAACAGCGGGTCCAGACCGTCGGTATATTCCGTAGTGCGCTGGATGACGTCAATGAGGTGGGGGGTCAAGACGCCGTGGGACAGGGCCCCGAGCCGGGAAAGCAACGCCTGCAACGTGAAGTTGCCCGACGGTGTCGTCCTGATGAGGCTTCCGTTGACCAGGGCCTGACCTCCGTCGCCGGGCACCAGATTGATTCCGGTGACGCCGAAATAGTTGGAAGGTCTGAAGTCGATGCCCATGGCATCGGTGAGCCCCGCGGTGGGTCCCTGCCGCAGATCGGCGGCCAGACGAACTCCGCCGCCCGGAAGGCTCGACACCTGGGTGACTTCGCCGACCTTCACACCGTGCATGAGAAGGGCCGTTCCCGCGACGACGCCTTCGCCGACGTAGGGCGACTCGATCACGACGCCGAACTGGTCACTAGGACGACCGCCCAGTGGATCGACGACGGCGAACGCCGTGACGGCCAAGACGACGCATATCGCCAGGCCCATCCCGACCGCGGTCAGGATGCGAGCCTCGCGTTCCTCTGATGCCCTATGGATCAGCACCCTGCCGCCACCTATCCTTTGAACACGAAAACGGGCTGAAGGCCCCACAACACCACGGTGAGGGTGAAGTCCAGGACCATGATTGCGACCAAGCTCGCCCGCACGGCGCGCCCGGATGCCAGGCCGACGCCCACGGGACCGCCCGAAGTGAAGTAGCCGTAATAGCAGTGGATCAGGGTCACTGCTGCGCAGAAGACCGTCGCCTTGATCAGGGAGTACACGATGTCGGTCAGCGGCAGAAACTGGACGAAGTAGTGATCGTAGGTGCCGCCGGGCTGGTTGTGGAACACCCGAATCACGGTGTTGGACACGAAGAAACTGATCACCAGCGTCATGAGGAACCCCGGCACGACGCAGATCATCGCGCCGACCAGCCGGGTGCCGACGACGAAGGGGATCGGCCGCAGGCCCAGCGCCTCGGTGGCGTCGATCTCCTCGGAGATTCTCATGGCGCCGATTTCAGCGGTCATGCGGCAGCCGGCCTGCGAGGCGAACGCGATACCGGCGACTAGCGGCGCCATTTCGCGGACGTTCGCCAGGCCGCCGACGATCCCGGACAGCGCACCGAACCCGATGAGATTCAGCGTCGCAAACGCCTCGACGGCCACTGACGCCCCGATGGCGACGCCCAGGATGACCAGGACACTGATCACACCGCCGTCCACGATGATCGATCCGCGTCCCCAGGCCAGACCGTTCATGGCTTGGAAGGTCTGGCGCCGGTAGCGCCGCAGGGTGATGGGCAGCAGCCACAGAGTCTGCGCAGTGAACACGACGAACTGACCGACCGTGCGAAACGCGCCCTGGGAGGCACGCGCCGACAGCAACCGGGAGGCGAAGGGAACTGACTGCTTGGATGGACGGCTCGACAGCGGCACCACTAGGAGATCTCCATCGGAAAGAACATGGTCTGAAGCTGCGTGACCGCCAGGTTCGCCAGCGCAATGCACACGACGTTGAGCACGACAGAAGAGTTCACCGCGTCTGCGACGCCGCGCGGCCCGCCCTTGGCTTCCATACCGCGAAGGCAGGAAATGATGGCCACCATCGCGGCGAAGAGGATGGCCTTACCCATGGTGAACCAGACGTCCACCATCTTCGCGAAGGATCCAAACGACATCCAGAAACTGCCACTGCTCACACCGCTGACCATCACGGCCAGCGTGTACGAGGCGCCCACCGCGGCCGCGATGATGATCGCGCACAGGATCGGCGCGATGATGATCAGCGCCAGGAAACGAGGCACGACGAGGCGGCGGACGGGGTCTATGCCCAGCACGCGCAAGGCATCCAGCTCTTCGCGGATCGCGCGGGCGCCAAGATCTGATGCTATCGCCGCCGCGGCGGCACCACCCATGAGCAGACCCGCCGTGATCGGCGCGCCCTGCCTGATCACGCCCACTCCACTGGCCGCGCCCACCAGCGAACTCGCTCCGACCTGATTCACCAGACCCGAGGTCTGGACAGTCACCATGGCGCCGAACGGGATGGCCATGAGCAGCGCCGGAGTCGCGGTGACCTTGAGCAAGGTCCAGGCCTCGACGACGAGCTCACCGAACGGGAGGCGCAGTGAAATTGCGTCGATCACCGAGTACAGCACCACGGAGACGGCCATCGCCACGCCGCGGCCGGTCGTTGCCGCGCTGAGCACCGGGATCATCAGAATGTGTGACAAGACCTTCGTCAAGGCGTGCCAGGGGATATTCGCTGACCGTCTCGCCGAGTGGGCGGCGGCCTGCCTTGGTGGCGGCGCCGCTGGCGCCGGCGCCGTTGGCGGTGTCCGCGTATCGGAAACTACTTGCAAGGCGTTGATCCCTGGTACACTGCGCAACCTTCCGGTGACAGGTGACCTTTGCCCTGAATTTGCACGATCAGCCCCTCCCTTTCTTACGGATTGTGAGCCGCGACTATGACTGTGTACACACCTTACTGACCTTGTGTCAATGCTCACACCGTGATGGGCCGATTTGCCAGACGTGTCCGGTGCAGGATTGGTTCAGCACCGGGCGTAGTCGGCTTGTTCTCTGAACGCGGCGGGGTTTCGCACGCCACGCGACACGACGCCTTGCCCATCCCGTGAGGTGCAGCGGAAGCCTTTGCGGTCAGCGCACCCCCGCGACATCCGGCTCCCCAGCACGAGCAAGACCCTCATGGGGTGGGCCGGGCACAACGCCTAGCGGCACACATGCGAGCGATTGATCTCGCTGCCCCACCGCATCGCACGTTGGTAGGACGGGCCGACGAACCAAGCCGGTTGGTGACCGTGAATACCGGCACTCACCTCGGACAGGAGTTGCCAGAGCAGGTAGAAGCTCTGGCCCTGGTAGAGGGGAAAGTATTGGTCTCCGGCGAAGTCCTGGCTTTGAGTCAGGGCCTGGGCGCGAGGGGCGAGGAAGGCTTCTGTCTGGTCGATGTTGGCGACGACCGCGTCCGCCGCTTGCTGATTGTCGCCCACGCTGTAGTCGCCGTTGTCCTTGATCAGATTTGCGTTGAACCTGTCGATCTGGGTCATCAAGGTCTGGTACTGCGCGTTGTACCACTGGCACATCTCGCGCTCGGCGTTGATGTCCGCGTCGGTGACGCTCCCCCGCGTCTGGTCGAACGGGAAGGGAGACTGCGGCGTGAAGTTGCTGGGAGTCGGGACGATCACCGGCAGCGGTGGCGCGATCTCGTCGGCGCTGGGTTCGGCGCCGGCGGGTCCGATCAGGACGACCATCGCGGAGGACAGTATCGCGATAATCGAGATAAATATACCCGCATGTCGGCGCATCCTTCGCCTCCTCGTTTGATGAACTTCAGTCCGCGTAGGCCACACCGTACTAGAGTGATGGTCTTGGTCTGGTCAGCTTCGAGTTTGGACTACGTCTTCCGGCGGCTGCGCCGAGTTTCGCGCGATCCGTCAGGTTTTGCGTGCAGCCGATACGCTGCGCTTCTCGCGCAAGCATGCCTCCTCCCGGCTCAGGTGGCACTACCGCAGTCCAATCCGCATCGGAGCACGCACTCTTTCGCTACGGATGACCAGTGGTATATCTTTGCCGCACGCCCAGGCCCGGACAGTGAGGAACGATGCAAAGTCGCCGAACGGCTCATCTCGTCGCCATCTCGGTTCTGACCGTGGCAACGGCGACGGTGACGGCACCTGCGGCGGCGGCGGACCCGCTGTCGAGCTTGACCAGCGCCGTCGACACCATCCGCGGTGCGTCACAATGCCCGCCGCTGCAATCTGACCCCCTCGTCCAGCGCGCCGCTCAGATGGCCATGCAAGCGACCAGCGACTACATCAGCCATCGCAGCGCTGCCGTTCCGTTCACCGACCCGATGCCCGCGCTGAAGACCATCGGCTATACCGGAAGCAAGGCCCTACTCCTGTCGGGCTACGGCACCGACGAAACGGACGCCATTCACGGGCTGGTTTTGGAAGGCCGCGAGTTGATTCCGAACTGCTCGTACACCCAGTACGGGGTGAGCGCGACGCGAGATGAAGGCGGGTTCAACCTGACCTCCGTCGTCCTGGCAGCACCCGTGAGTACGCTCGACACCCAGCCGCGGCACGCCTCGTAAACGCCCACCGCCACGGCGTTCGACGGCGCCCGGGTGTGGGCTTCCCGCCGGCCCCACCCCCGGGCGAGGGGCTCAGCCCGTAGCCGCGTGCCGCACGGATGGCCGAGTCGCGCGGACGGCCCGCAGCGACATTGCCCTTCTCGATTGGCCATAGAGTACGCATTACGTCCTTACCGGCCCGCCTATTGCACAGTTCGCACGGTAAATAACTTCTGTGATTGCGGATTATTGACACAGCAAACGCGCCGCCCTAGGGTGGCAAACGTGGTCGACGTCACAGACGGGGTGCTCGCGGATGACGCGACCGACAAATCCCGACATTTCGTCACCGTGACGATACGTGGCGCCCAGCGCGCATTGAACCGCCTCGTGGTTTCGGCGTGTGTGGGGCGGGTTGTGCCGTGCGCACGATTAGGTGTCCGTGGAGTGCTCGTCGTGATCGGGGTGGTCGCGGCTGCCATGACGGGGCTCGTCGCGCCGGCACAGGCTGATCCTGCCGCCGGCGATGCTCCCCCCGACCCTTACCCCGAGCTGCGGTACTTCACCGAGATCGATTCCGCGCCCTATTCCTTGAGCGACTCGCCGGCGGCCGACCTGCCCGACCAGCCGGGCGTGTGGTTCGTGACCGCCCAGGGTCTGAATTGCGGGATTTGGTTTCGCGGAAGCTTCGGTTGCACCGGAGACATCCCCGGCGCCCCGGCGGGCACCCACCAGATCGGGTGGATCACCGGCGACGCGCGCGTCCACTACGACTGGACGATGGCCATTCGGTTTCCTCCGTCGCGGGGTTCGCTGGCGATACCTCCCCTGAACTACATCACGAGTGAGGGCACCACGTGCGCAACGACCTTGGACGGCAGCACGTATTGCGAGCGTGGACCGTTCCGCTTCCTGATCACGGCAACGCACGCCTGGCTCAACGGGTAGTCATGCGCAGATCCGTCACGCCGCTGGGGCGTCTGCTGGCTGGATTCGTTGCCGGCGCCGCCATCGGGGTAGGCGCCGCAGCACCGGCGGCTGCGGTTCCTGCCCAGGGTCCCTATCCGGACACCTCGCAGTACCAGAGGGTCATCGACCTCGAGAAATTCAAAGTCACCGACCGAGACGGCATCTGGTTTACCACCCCGGAGGGCCTGTACTGCGGCATCGAGGAGGACGGCAGCTATGGATGCTCCGGAGACCTACCCGGAGCACCTCCCGTTGAGAACGAAGTCGCATGGTTTCTGGGCGACCCCTTTCCCCGGCTGTACCAAACCGACGAGCCGCGGTTCAATTCCGGTGCGCGGCAGACGATTCTGGTAGGACAGACCTACCTCGAGTACCGCGGATCGCGTTGCGCGGTGAACCGAGAGTCAGCGATCTACTGCATCCACGGCGACGACCTCAACAGTCAATTGATCGTCACCACCGGCATGACAAGGCGTGGCAGCGACGCGACACCGAGTAGCTAGCACGCGCCCACCCCCCGGATCCCCATTCCAGAGCACGCAGGCACATCCACGTCCTGGGCGCAGAAAGGCTTTCACGTATGACGGCGCAACTGAACCCACGCTTCGCCGAAGTGCAAGCACACTACGACATGTCTGACGAGTTCTTCCGGTTGTTCTTGGACACCACCCAGACATACAGCTGCGCGTACTTCGAACGCGACGACATGACCCTGGAAGACGCCCAACTGGCCAAGATCGACCTCTCGCTCGGCAAGTTGGGTCTACAGCCCGGGATGACGCTCCTAGACGTCGGCTGCGGATGGGGCGCCACCATGAAACGGTCCGTTGAGCAATATGACGTCAACGTCATCGGTCTGACGTTGTCGCAGAACCAGGCCGATCACGTCGGTGCGATGTTCGACGCCATGGATACCCGCCGCAGCCGACGAGTCTTGCTGGCGGGCTGGGGAGAATTCGACGAGCCGGTCGACCGCATCGTCTCCATCGGCGCATTTGAACACTTTGGCCCCGACCGCTACCAGGCCTTCTTCAAGATCGCCTACCGCGTTCTGCCGGCCGACGGCGTGCTGCTGCTCCACACCATCAGCCGTCTGACCTGCAAGGAACGCATGGCCCGGGGGCTGGCGCTGACCCGCGAGTTGGTCGAATTCTCACGATTCATCTTGGCCGAGATCTTCCCCGAAGGCCGGCTTCCACGTCGCGCGCCTTCATCGGCTGCAGCCGCACTACGCGCAGACGCTGGACATGTGGGCAGCAGCATTGCGGGACAACAAGGACCGGGCTGTTGCGGTGCAATCGCAGGAGGTCTACGAACGCTACATGCATTACCTGACTGGGTGCGCGAAGCTGTTCCGCGACGGTCACGCCGACGTCATCCAGTTCACCCTCGTCAAGTAGATCGCGACACGGTGCTGTCGCGCCGTCGACGGACGAGGTGGGGCGTGACGTGGAATCTCTTCAGCCCACAACGCCCACCCGATCGGTAGTTCTACCCGAGCCAGGCCAGTCCGGTACTGCAGGTGTTCATCACCCGGCTGCGACGTCTGCCGTCGGCGGTTAGGACAACGCTGTCGTGCGGCGCAACACTGTTGGTGTGGCCACCGTCGCTGAGTCCTCGCGCCCCTCCGCGCCCAGCGCGTACCGTTCAGGGGAGCCGGGCCAGTTGCGGGACAGGTCGGCCAGCCTCACCAGGCACGCCGCCGCGTCGGGCACGACGAACTGGGCGGCGCGGGTCCGCCCGCCCGGCGCCTCGTCGGCTGCCACGCCCCGGCGGTAGATCCCAGCGATGTGCTCGCCAAGGAAGCTATCGAACAGTGCCTGGCCCCTGCTGCTGCGAAAGCCCTTGGACAGCAGGCGCAGCGAAGCCTCGACCATGCGTCGGGATCCCAGCTTCGGGCGCCTATTGACCGAGATCAGCTCACACTCCTCCCACGACATCGTGAGCATCGCCATGTCGGCGAAGGCCCTGAGGACGAACATCGCCGGCCGTCGGAACACCGGGTGAAGATCGCCGATCACCGTGCCGGGCGGATATTCGCCGGTAGCGAACGGGGAGAGGATTTCTCGCGCCTGCAAGCCGGTGGCGAATCGGTTTCGGGCGTGGGCGAGCTGGTCGATCATCTCGCCGTAAGTTGCCGGCAGGTGTTCGGGGTTGGTGCCCAACAGCGCGGCGGGCACCATCTGCTCCCGAAAGAATTGATCGCGCTGAACGCTCGTCAGTTCGCCGTACAGCAGTTCGTAGGTGGCCAGGAAGGACGCCGAGAGCATGGCTTGCGTCAGCGCGAGTTCGTATTCGGAATCGGCCCGGTACGGCAATTGCGTGAGGGGCTCCATGCCGACGATGGTGGTGTGGCGGCGGCGCACGATCGAGCTGACGTGTTCGGCATCGCTTAGTGTGCCGTAGGTCGCAGCGTAGGTGTACCAGGCGACGTGCTTGAACCGTCCGACGGGGTCATCACCGAAGCTGTCATGATCGACCGCCGCGGCCGCGAACGCGGGGTGCAGGGTCAACAGCATCGCTTCACGCAGCAGCCCCACGATGAACACCGTCGGATCCTTCATGACCCGCCACGTGACCGAGCCGGGCCCCAGAGCCCAGTCCATCTGCTCTTCCGGGGACTGAGCTGGCGCCGGCCCCGACCCATTGGTTGAGGCGTTCTTCGTGTTCACAGCGGCGATCTCCACGGCCGGCCCTTTCTGCATAAATGGTGTGCGCTCCGCGCGACGAACGGCAACCCGCGCCACCCGCGGTGACGCGAGATCCCGGTCTGGCCGCGACCACCGTCCAGCATCACGATAGACCTAATTGGCCAATACGATGATCGAACAGGATCTGAAGCGCATATTATTTATCCGAGCCTGCACAGGTCAACAGTTTGCACAATATTCAGCATCATTTACACTGCAGACATCACGGAGCCTTAGACACACTTTCTCGGCAGCCAACCTGGTGACGGCGCGCCCCGCGTGCACGTTGGCGGCGCGCCAGAGAAGGAGCGCCTCTGGGTACAGTGAGCCCGCGGGCGCCAGCCCGCACGTGGACAGGAACGAGATTGGCAGATCGCTCGGCTTCGGTCGCTACCGCGCTGTGTCCGTCACCGGGGTGGCTGGGTGCCCCCGTGGTGCCCGACACACCCGAACGCGACGGCCTCCAACCGCGACGTCATGAGCACTCCTCGCCGCTGCGGCGGGACGGCGATCATCCGTCGTCAGCGACGCCGCACGAATGCGCACCGCCACCGGTAGACGAGACGATGCGGTCAGGACAGCGCCCGTCCGGCGAAGCGTTCCGTGTGCCGGTCATCGCCAGATGTCTGGTGTCATGAGCTGCGTCCGGGAGCGGGGAGTGCCGCGTGATTGACGGCGACGCCCCGGTGCGCCAGCGCATGGGGCCCGCCGAACGTCGCGAACAGATCTTGGCCGTGGCCGCCCGCCATTTCGAGGAACGCTCTTACACCGAAGTTTCGACCTACGCCATCGCCGAGGACGCCGGCGTAGGCCGGCCCTTGATCCACTACTACTTCGGCACCAAACGCGATCTCTACCTCGAGGTGGTGCGGCGCTTTGCCATGGTGCCCCCGGATGTTCCAGCGGCCGCCGTCCGAGGGATCGCCGAAGATGCCCTCGAGGAGCGGATCCGCGCAAGCATCGACTACTGGCTGTCGGTGACCTCGCGGCACCAGTCGATATGGACCTCCACGATCAGTTTTGATGCGCCGACCCGGGACCGCGAGATCGAGCAAATCATCGAACAGGCAGATGAAATCGCCGCCGACAGAATGCTCGAAGCGCTCGGCTTGACGGCGCACCCCCAACGGAAACGGTTGCACGCGATGTTCTTGGCCTTCGGAGGGCTTGCGCGGGCGGCGGGTCGACAGTGGCTGGTGCGCAACGCATTAACCCGTGAAGAGGTCACCGTGTTGCTGAGTCATTCGCTGCTGACCATCATCAGAGACATCGCACCCCAGTTCGACTCCTGAACATCAGCAGATCGTTCGGCGTCGGCCGGCGGCGCAGATGGTCGCACCCCTGGGCGCCCGCCGCGCATCCGCGGAGCGGGCTCGTGACGAGTTGCGTCGGTCGGCAGCCCTACATCGGGCGCAACGGTGCCGCTGGATGTGTTGCGGTCCGCCGGGTGCTGCCGGGGAGACGGACTGAACCGGGAATGCTTCGGAGGGCCAACTGCGCGCGCCATCACGTCTGTGCTCGGCTTTAACCACGTCCGTGGCCGGGCCGATCCCGTGATGCGTGACGCTGGCCCGCATCCGGCAGATCTGGGGAGGAGGTTTGGTTGGCGACGCGCCCTCGATGAGCGGCCGCCACAACCGCGAATCCTCTCTCCCCAGCGGGCTATCAGACGAGCGCCGGATCCGTTTGCGGGCTCTGACGATTACGCAGTCCTGCCCTCCACTTCTCAGCAAGGAACGTCGCCGCCACGGCCATCGCGACGCACAGCCCCAGCATCACCGCCGACAAGATCCAGTCGAGTGCGACGGGAAGATCGGAGTACAGCGCTACATAGACCGGCCAGGACGTGGCGGCGAAGCCGATGGGCAACACGACAGCCGTGACGACGAATCCGACCGCGGAACGGCGCCACCCGGTCGCGTGACCAGCGAGCGCGTACAGCAGGAACCCGCCGACAAGCGGATAAGTCACCGTCTGCGGTACCACCACCAGGAACTTCATCGGCCCCTCACCGTAGTACAACCACAGGTGCAGTACGTTGCCGAACGTTTCGATGATGACGACCGAAACGAAGAGGACCGCCGCCGCGATGTGCAATGTCCGCCGGCTGATGCCGCCTTCCATTTTCTTGTACACAACATAGGGGGCCAGGCCCACCCACGGAAGGTAACCGATGACGAGGAACCACGGCACTTCCCGGCCGAATGCGCTGAACGCCATCGGGTTGTTCTCCGCGTAAACGATCTTGCCGAGGATGTCATATATCGGCTCGTTAAAGGAGGCCACCAACGCGCCCGCGCAGCACGCGATCGGCAGAAAGTCCCGATTCTTCACGGCCAGTGACAGTGCCCATGCGACCGCCGCGACCACAATGACACCGAAGACGCCCAGCAGCAGCCACGGACTGATATCCGATACCAGCGGCGGCGGAGCGGGGATCCCCGCATCTGCCAGCGTTACGACACGTCCACTCATGACATATCCTCCATCACGGGGTTTGGCTTGGCTGATTGACCGGTCTTGACGGGCTGAAAAACGAGCCCTCCGCCGTTACGCCACAGTTCGGTGAGGTGCACCGTACCGACGACGGCCGCCCAGATCAGCACCAATAGCACAGCGACGGCAACATAATTGAACACGGGCGGGAAATTGCTGTATAGCGCGATGTACAGCGGCAAGCCTGTCGATGCGAACATCATTGGCAACGACAGGAGAGGGATGAACAGCCCGGCGATGAGCCGGCGGAAACCCATTGCGGGCAAGGCTAATGCGTACAACAGAAAGCCTGCTACCAGCGGCACCGACGCCATTGCGGCCACTCCCCCGAAGAACTGCAGGGGCGGCTCACCGTAGTACTTCCAGCCGTGCACAAATCGATTGACAACTTCGGTGCCGACGACTGACAGCATCCCGAGCACTGACACCAGATACAGCCGGCGCTTGGACCATCCCGCCGCCATCCATCCCGCTATGACATAGGGGAACAGGCCAACCCATGCGATGTAGCCCACGACGAGGAACCACGGGATCGCCCTTCCGAACGCAGTGAACGCGATTGGATTGTTCTCGGCGTAGGTGATCTTGCCCAGAATGTCGAAAATCGGTTCATTCAGCGCACAAATCGCGGCGCTGACGCACGTGACGATCGGTAGCGCGTCGCGGCGAGTGAAAGCCCAGTAGCAGGCCAGACCGAGAGCAGCTACAGCGGTCGCACCGAAGAACACCAGCATCACAGCCGGATTGAATTCCGAGACGAGGACGGGCGGATCCGGCAACCCCACAATGATCTCCCTCATTCGCGGATTCCTTTCCCACACAGACGGGACGGGCTGTGCGAACGGCGATCAGTCCGCCACCGCCGATGGCCGCGACCGGGCTGCGTCCAAGCCGCGGCGACGTCAATTGGACCGCCGACGCGCACGCTCCCATGCAGCCAGCCCGCCTGGAGCGAATCAACGGCACCTCATACTTCAACACCGTGCGAGTCGAACTGTAACGCAAACCACAGCACGCTGGCAACGAGTTTCAGATAGCAGCAGTGACAAGCTGTCAGAGCTACGCAATCTGCGGGACTATCATTCCCGCCTGAGCCCGCTTACCCTGCCATGAAGGCCGCCGATGTCGGGTTCTTCCTGCAGACCTATGCGCATGTCCTCACAAATGATGACCGCGAAGCCGCTGAGCAGGCGGCCACATTCCTGATCGGCAACGCGTGGGAAACATACGACGAAGACGACAGTTCAGATGGTTAGCAAGGTTAATGTTCCCAAACGCGTTCCCATCGGGCATGAAAATGGCCCCAGAAGTCGCACTCTGGGGCCATTTCCGCTGGTAGCGGGGACAGGATTCGAACCTGCGACCTCTGGGTTATGAGCCCAGCGAGCTACCGAGCTGCTCCACCCCGCGACGGTAGACTCCAGGTTACCGAAACGGCCGCTTCGCGCCAAATCGTCACGATTTGACCGGCCCTGTCACCTTGTCGCGTTGAACCGGTTCATCGCGTCGTCGAGCCGCTGCAGCGCGTTGCCGTAGTCGGCGAAATTGCCGCCTTGCTGAGCCTGTTTCGCCGCGGCGAGCGCGGCCTGCACGTCCTGTAACGCCGCCGCCTTGGCCGGCGACAATTCGACCGCGGTTCCGGGCGGAGTCGCAGCAGGCACCGGAGGCGCGGCCTGCGGCAGTGGCACGCTGCCATCCGGCGAGGGTGCCTGAGGAGCCGAGTTGGTCAGCGGTGCAGCCGCCGGCTGCCCGTTATCGGCCGGCGCCGGGCCGGTCGCGGTGGCGCCGGCACCGGGTCCGAACAACTTGTCCAGCGCGTCGCTGACGGTAGGCCCGTAACCAACCTTGTCGTTGTACATCATCGCCACGCGGATCAGCCGCGGATACGACGACGCCGCGTCGCTGCTGCCCGGAGATGCATACACCGGTTCCACGTACAGCAAGCCGCCCTGCGCGACCGGCAGCGTCAGCAGGTTGCCCCACCGGATCCGGTTCTGGTTGTCGCGCCCGATCACCCCGAGATCCTGTGACACCGCAGTGTCCGTGGTAATTGCGTTGTTGGCCAGCTTCGGCCCGTTGACCTGGCCCGGAATGGTGAGCACGGTGATCTTGCCGTAGGTCTCGGGATCAGAACTGGCGCTGATGTAGGCCGCCAAGAAGTCGCGCTTGAACCGGTTCATCGCGCTGGTCAGCTGGAACGCAGCGGTGCTGCTGTTCTTGGCAAGGTCCTTGGCGACGATGTAATACGGCGGCTGGTAGCTGCTGGCAGTCGGGTTGGGGTCAAGCGGCACGTCCCAGAAATCCGACGTGGAGAAGAACGTCACCGGATCGTTGACGTGGTACTTGGCCAGCAGCATGCGCTGCACCTTGAACATGTCTTCGGGGTAGCGCAGGTGCGCGGCCAGATCGGGCGAGATCTCGCTCTTGGGCTTGACCGTGCCCGGGAACACCTTCATCCAGGTCTGCAGCACCGGATCCTTCTCGTCCTGCGCGTACAGCGTCACGGTGCCGTCATACGCATCGACCGTGGCCTTGACCGAGTTGCGGATGTAGGACACCTGCTTGTCGGGGGCCAGCCGGTTCACCGCGATCTCGTTGGAGTCGGCCGTGGCCGCGGTCAGCGACGTCAGCTCCGAGTACGGGTAGTTGTCCAGCGTGGTGTATCCGTCCATGATCCACACCGCCCGCTTGTTCACGATCGCGGGGTAGACGTTGCTGTCGGTGGTCAGCCACGGCGCCACCGCCTCCACCCGCTGCGCCGGGTCGCGGTTGAACAGGATCCTGCTGTTGGACCCGATCACGTTGGAGAACAAGAAGTTCCGCTCGGCGAACTTCGCCGCGAACACCGTGCGCGACAGCCAGTTGCCGATGGGCACGCCGCCGGTTCCCGTGTATGTGTAGTTCTTGGTCTCGGTGTTGGTCTCGTAGTCGTATTCGCGGTCGGCGCCGTTCTTTCCGACGATCGCGTAATCGGCCGACGTACTGGCGATGACCGGGCCGTAATAGATCCGCGGCTGGTCAAGCTGAGCCGGGCCCTCCGAGATCACGCTGCCGTTCGCACCGACGGCGTTGACGAGAAACTCCGGATAACCGCCGTTCTGGGTGGGGTCGTTGGCGATCCCGCGCACGGTGTTGGCCGGGGACGCGATGAAGCCGTTGCCGTGCGTGTAGACGGTGTGCCGGTTGATCCAGTCACGCTGGTTGTCGATCAACCGGTCCGGATTGAGTTCCCGTGCCGCGACGACATAGTCGCGCAGATTTCCGTCAACACCGCGGTAGCGGTCGATGGACAACTGGTCAGGGAAGTAGTAGAAGTTCTTGCCCTGCTCGAACTGCGTGAACGCGGGGCTGATGATCGTCGGGTCCAGCACCCGGATGTTCGACGTGGTGGCCCGGTCGGACGCAACCTGCTGCGGGGTGGCCGCGGAGTTTCCGGTGTAGTCGCGGTAGGTCACCACGTCAGGAGTCAGCCCGTAGGCCTGCCGGGTCGCGGCGATGCTGCGGCTGATGTATTCGCTTTCCTTCTGCGCGGCGTTGGGTTTGACGCTGATCTGCTCGACAATCAACGGCCATCCCGCGCCGACGATCAGCGACGACAACAGCAGCAACACCAGCCCGATGGCCGGTATCCGCAAGTCGCGCAGCACCACCGCCGAAAACACGGCGACCGCACAGATCACCGCGATCGCCATCAGGATCAGCTTGGCCGGCAGCACGGCGTTGATGTCGGTGTAGCCGGCGCCGGTGAACGGCTTGCCGCTGCGGCTGTGCGACAACAGCTCGTAACGGTCCAACCAATACGCGACCGCCTTCAGCAGCACCAGCAGACCGACCAGCGTCACGAGCTGAATGCGCGCCGGGCGGCTCAGTGCGCCGGTGCGCCCGGACAGCCTGATTCCGCCGAAGACGTAGTGGCTCACCAGGTTTGCCACTAGCGCCAAGAACGCCGCGACGAACAGATAGGACAACACCAGTCGGTAGAACGGCAGCTCGAACGCGTAGAAGCCGAGATCCTTGCCGAACTGCGGGTCCCTGACACCGAAGGTCGCGCCGTGCAGGAACAACTGGATGCGCACCCAGTAGCTCTGTGCCACGATTCCGGCGAGGATCCCGATGACGGCAGGGATGCCGATGCCCAACAACCTCAGGCGCGCCATCACCGCGGTGCGGTAGCGCGCCACCGGGTCATTGGGACCGGTGGCCGGCACGAACACCGGCCGGGTGCGATAGGCCAGCGCCAAACCCGCGAACACGATCGCGCCGACGATGGACCCGGCGATCAGGAAAACCAGCACGCGGGTGAACAACACGGTGGTGAACACTGAGCGGTAGCCGAGTTCACCGAACCACAGCCAGTCCACGTAGGCGTCGATCAGCCGCGGCCCGACCAGCAGCAGAACCACCACAGCAAGCGCAATCACGATCAGGATCCGGCTGCGTCGGGTCAGCTTGGGCATCCTCGCGGCCGGCCGCATTCCCACTTCATCAACTCCCCGTCAGGTTGTGTTGTGACGGACCCAACTGTACGCAAACCCGGTGCGACAAAGTTTCAGCAATGTGGAGGTTCGCCACCGGCGGAAAGCGTGTGCAGCGCGTCGACGGCCTGCCCCAAGTTGTCGACCTTGACCAGTTGAAGGCCCTCGTCATTGCCCGAGCGCGCCTCGTCGCAGTTGTCGTGGGGTACCAGGAACACGCCCGCACCGGCCTCCTGCGCGGCAAGCATCTTGTGAGTGATGCCGCCGATCGGCCCGACCTTCCCGTCGGCGCCGATGGTCCCGGTGCCGGCCACGAACTTCGAGTCGGCGAGGTCGCCGGTGGTCAGCTTGTCGACCAGCGCAAGCGAGAACATCAGCCCGGCGGACGGACCGCCGATGTTGGCAAGGTTGAACGTGACCCTGAACGGCGCCCAGGGCGCCTCGAGCACCGCCACGCCGAGGAATCCGTAGTCGCGGTCGGGGTTTTTGCCGAGCGTGATTGTCGTCGTCCCGGGCGGCGCGAGCTTGCGGCGGTAGTTCAGGACAAGGTTCTGGCCGGGCTTAGTCTGCTTGAGCAGTGACTGGAACTGGTCGACGCCGGTGATCGGCGTGCCATTGACCGCGTCGATCGCATCGCCGGGCTGCAGCTTGCCCGCCGACGGGCCGGGATCATTCACAGTTTCAACGGTCAGCACCTGAGGATATTTCAGGTAGCCCAGCGCGGCGTATTCGGCGCTGTCCTCTGAGCGCTTGAAATCGGTGTCGTTCTCCTTATCCACCTCTTCGCGCGTCTTGTCGGGCGGATACACCAGGTCATGGGGCACCAATTGCTCGCGGCCCGACATCCACAGGCCCAGCGCCTGGGCCAGGGTCAGGTCATCACGCTGTGACACCGTTGTCATGTTCAGGTGCCCGGATGCGGGATGGACCTGGGTGCCCTGGATGTCGACCACCTCTTTGCCGTCGACCTCGCTGAGCGTGTTGAACGTCGGTCCGGGACCCAGCGACACATAGGGCACCGTCACCACCGCCAGCAGCGCGCCGAACGCGATGATCGGCACCAGCGCAACCAGCAACGTCAGAATCCGCCTGTTCACGCCGACAAGGGTAGACGGACGGCTGCTCAAGCCCGGTTCACTGACAGCGTGATCGCGGCAACCGCGTCGTCGCCCCCTGGTGAGTACCGTTGACCATATGGCTGACCCGCCTTTCGGCTTCTCCACCGGGGACGACCCCGACCCCGACAAGCCCGGTAAGAACCCAGACGAGGGTGGCGACGACACCCGTCCCAACCCGTTCGGCGGCGGCGGCTTCGACGTGGCCGATCTTGGCGAGATCTTCACTCGTCTGGGACAGATGTTCTCCGGTGCAGGCGCGATGGGGGGCGCCAAGGCGTCCGGCCCCGTGAACTACGACCTGGCCCGGCAGCTGGCGTCGAGCTCGATCGGCTTCGCCGCCCCGATCCCCGCCGGTACCACCTCGGCGGTCGCCGACGCGGTGCGCCTGGCCGAGACGTGGCTCGACGGCGCCACCGCGCTTCCCGCCGGCACCACCAAGGCCGTCGCCTGGACGCCGAACGACTGGATCGACAACACACTGGACACCTGGAAGCGGCTGTGCGATCCGATGGCCGAGCAGATATCCACTGTGTGGGCGTCGGCCCTGCCCGAGGAGGCCAAAGCCATGGCCGGCCCGCTGCTGTCGATGATGTCGCAGATGGGCGGCATGGCCTTCGGCTCCCAATTGGGCCAGGCGTTGGGCACGCTGTCGAAGGAGGTGCTCACCTCCACCGATATCGGGCTGCCGCTGGGCCCCAAGGGTGTCGCGGCGATGATGCCCGGCGCGACCGATTCGCTTTCCAAGGGCCTCGAGCAGCCGCGCAGCGAGATCCTGACGTTTCTCGCCGCCCGTGAGGCCGCGCATCACCGGCTGTTCAGCCATGTGCCCTGGCTGGCCAGCCAGCTGCTCAACGCCGTCGAGACCTACGCGCGCGGCATGAAGATCGACATGAGTGGGATCGAGGAGGCCGCCCGCGGCTTCAACCCGATGTCACTCGGCGACCCTGCGGCAATGGAGCAGCTCCTGGCCCAGGGCCTGTTCGAGCCGAAAGCCACGCCTGAGCAGACCGCGGCGCTCGAGCGCCTCGAGACGCTGCTCGCGCTCATCGAAGGCTGGGTACAGACCGTGGTCACCGCCGCGCTCGGCGAGCGGATCCCCGGCACCGCCGCGCTGAGCGAGATGCTGCGCCGGCGCCGCGCCAGCGGCGGGCCGGCCGAGCAGACGTTCGGCACGCTCGTCGGGCTGGAGCTTCGGCCCCGCAAGATGCGCGAGGCCGCGGTGCTGTGGGAGCGGCTCACACAGGCGGCCGGTATCGACATCCGCGACGGGGTGTGGCAGCACCCCGACCTTTTGCCTGCCTCGAGCGACCTCGACGACCCGGCAGCGTTCATCGATCGGGTGATCGGCGGCGACACCAGCGGCATCGACGAGGCGATCGCCGAGATGGAAAAGAATCAGGACGACACCAAGGACTGAGACCGGCGCCTGTGCATGACCGCGAGACCGGCCCGCGGCGGCATGGCAAGTCGGTCGCCGATCAGCACCATCGCCACCATCAGTGGCCGCTGCTGTCCAGCAACCAATTGTTGCCACATCGTTGCGGGGGTGTCTCAGCCGTCATGGATGATGGTCTGGTGGCAGACATCAAACGCGGCCGAGCTGCCCGTAACGCGAAGTTGGCGACGCTTCCCGTCGGCATCGCCGGGCGGGCGGCGCTCGGCTTCGGCAAACGGCTGACCGGCAAGTCGAGGGACGAGGTCAACGCCGAGCTGATGGAGAAGGCGGCCCATCAGCTGTTCACGGTTCTCGGCGAGCTCAAGGGCGGCGCGATGAAGGTCGGCCAGGCGCTGTCGGTGATGGAGGCCGCGATACCCGAGCAGTACGGCGAGCCGTACCGCGAGGCCCTGACGAAGCTGCAGAAGGACGCGCCGCCGTTACCGGCGCCCAAGGTGCACCGCGTGCTCGACCAGCAGCTCGGCACCAAGTGGCGGCAACGGTTCAGCTGGTTCGACGACAGGCCGGTGGCGTCGGCCAGCATCGGCCAGGTGCATAAAGCGGTCTGGTCCGACGGGCGCGAAGTCGCCGTCAAGATTCAGTACCCCGGCGCGGACGAAGCCCTGCGCGCCGACTTGAAGACGATGCAGCGCATGGTGAGTATGCTCAGGCAGCTCTCTCCCGGCGCCGACGTGCAAGGCGTGGTCGACGAACTGATCGAACGCACCGAAATGGAGCTGGATTACCGCCTGGAAGCCGACAACCAGCGCGCGTTCGCGACCGCCTACCATAACGACCCGCACTTCGTGATCCCGGCGATCGTGGCCAGCTCACCCAAGGTGGTGATCGCCGAATGGATCGACGGCGTCCCGATGGCGAAGATCATCGCCCGCGGAACCCAGCAGGAACGCAATCTGATGGGCACCCGGCTGGCCGAGCTGACGTACGGCGCGCCGCACCGGGTCGCGATGATGCACGGCGACGCGCATCCCGGGAACTTCATGCTGCTGCCTGATGGCCGGATGGGCGTCATCGACTTCGGCGCCGTGGCTCCGCTGCCCGGTGGCCTGCCCGTCGAGCTCGGCCTGATGCTTCGTTATGCGGTGGACAAGGACTACGAGCGGCTGTTGCCGACGATGGAAAGGGCCGGGTTCATTCAGCCGGGCGAGCAGGTGTCGGCGCGTGAGATCGACGACATGCTGCGCCAATATGTAGAACCCGTGCAGAGCGAGGTCTTCCACTACACGCGCAAGTGGTTGCAGAGGATGGCCGCGGTGAACATGGACCGGTCGGTGGCTCAGATCCGAACCGCCCGCCAGCTCGACCTGCCGCGCAACCTCGCGTTGCCGCTGCGGGTGATTGCGTCCACCGTGGCGATCTCGGCCCAGCTGGATGCCCATGTGCCGCTGAGAAGCATCGCGGAGCAATTCATCCCGGGCTTCGCCCAGCCGAGTAGGCCGGCGGCGGTCTGACCCGCAAGCGGTCAGGCGCGACCATGGCCTGACCCGCAAGCGGTCAGGCGGCGGCCACCGACGCGTGCCTGTTCTTGCGCGGACGTCCGCGTCCTCGCTTGCGCGCGACGATCACGCCCCGCTCGAAGATCTGCCCACCCCAGACGCCCCACGGCTCCTCCCGCTCCAGTGCGGCGGCCAGGCACCGCGACCGGATCGGACACTGTGCGCACAGCTTCTTCGCGCGTTCCAGATCGGCGGGGTTGTCGGCGAACCACAGGTCGGGGTCGCCGTCGTGGCATGGCAACTCGGGCAGTTTCTTGTCACGGCATGTCACGGCCGACATGTCCGATCACCTGCTTCCTGGTCGTTTCCGTCGGTTGTCTTCTTTTCGGATCCGGACCAGGTGGCTGTCGCCTGAAACAATGAGGCCACGGATCCTGTTGACTGCGGGTCCGTGGCCATCGGGCTGTCGGGGCTTTACCTAGACGGTGCCTCCGTCCACGGACGCCGGGGTCGCGGCGAGGGCGGCGGCGTGCGCAGCGAACGCGGCATGCACAGGCCACGCGATGGTCATCGGGAGGGCCCGCGGTACACCGCCGAAAATAATGGCGTTCTTCATGATCGGGACCTCCTCTCGTCGGCACACGGCGGACATGACACCTTGGCCTCTGGCGCCCATGTTGAGGTTAGAGTTTAGCAGTGGACCCCGACAACCCATTTTTGACCTGCGGTTTTGTCGACTCGTGGACGCACTTGTGGACCAGCGCCAGCACGTCGGCGCCGAACTTTTCGAGCTTATGGGCGCCGATACCGGGGATCGCGACCAGCGCCGCGTCGTCGGTGGGCAAGGCTTCGGCGATCGCGGTCAGCGTGTTGTCGGTGAATACGACGTAGGCCGGCACGCCCATCCCCTTCGCGGTTTCGAGCCGCCACTCCTTCAGCTGCGCCAGCAGTTCCTCGTCGATGTCGGCCGGGCAACTCTCGCAGCGACGCAGCAGCACCGCCGCCGGCGTCGACACGGTGGCATTGCAGATACGGCAGCGGGATACCGCGCCGCGGGCCCTGCGGGGCTTGGCAGGTGACGGGTCGGCGTGGGTCTGCGGCGCGATGCCGTTCAGGAAGCGTGACGGTCGCCGGCTTTGCCGGCCGCCCGGTGTCCGGGACAGCGCCCAGCTGAGTGCCAGATGGACACGAGCCCGTGTGATGCCGACATACAGCAGGCGGCGCTCTTCTTCGACGGCCTCGCTGTCGGGGCCGTGCGCCAGCGCGTGCGAGATCGGCAGCGTGCCGTCGGCCAGCCCGACCAGAAACACCGCGTCCCACTCCAGTCCCTTCGCCGCATGCAGCGAGGCCAGTGTCACACCCTGCACGACGGGCGGATGACGCGCGTCGGCGCGCAGCCGCAACTCGGCGAGCAGGCCGGGCAGGTCCAGCTGCGGGCGACGGGCCAACTCCTCGTCGACGAGGTCCGCGAGCGCGCCGAGCGACTCCCAGCGTTCCCGCGCCCTGGTGCCCGTAGGTGGTTGGCCGGTCAGCCCCAGCGGCTCGAGCAGCTGGCGGACCAGCTCGGGCACCACGCCCTGGTCGCCGCGCTCGGCGGCGCGTTGCAGCGCCAGCAGCGCCTGCCTGATCTCCTGACGGGTGAAGAATCCCTCGCCACCGCGCACCTGGAACGGGATGGCGGCCTCGCTCAGCGCCTCTTCGTAGGCCTCCGACTGAGCGTTGATGCGGTACAGCACTGCGATTTCCGACGCGGGCGTGCCGGCCTCGATCAGCTCGCCGATCCGGTTGGCGACCGCCGCGGCTTCGGTGACCTCGTCGGGATAGTCGTGAAACGAGGGCGCCGGTCCGGCGTTGCGCTGCCCGACGAGATGAAGCTTGCTGCCCGCCACCCGGCCACGCGCACCGGCAATGACCCGGTTGGCCAGCGACACCACCTGCGGCGTCGACCGGTAGTCGCGCTCCAGCCGGATGACACTGGCATCGGCGTAACGCCGGGAGAACTCAAGCAAATAGCGCGGGGTGGCGCCGGTGAACGAGTAGATGGTCTGGTTGGCGTCGCCGACCACGGTCACGTCGTCGCGGTCCCCGAGCCATGCGGACAACACACGCTGCTGCAGCGGCGTGACGTCCTGATACTCGTCGACCACGAAGCATCGGTACCGGTCGCGGAACTCCTGGGCCACACCGGCGTCGTTTTCGATCGCTGCGGCGGTGTGCAGCAGCAGGTCATCGAAATCGAGCAGGGCCACGCCATCGCGGCCGGCCTTGAGGGTCTCGTAACCCGCGTACACACGGGCCACCGTGCCGGCGTCCCGAGGCGTCTCACGGCCGGTCGCCGCCGCCGCGTCGGGGTAGTCCTCCGGGGTGATCAACGACGCCTTGGCCCACTCGATTTCGCCGGCCAGGTCGCGCACGTCGTCGGTGCTGACCTGCAGCCCCAGCCGTGACGCGGACTGCGCCACCACCGAGAACTTGGTGTCCAGCAGTTGCCAGGTGGTGTTGCCGACGACGCGGGGCCAGAAGTACCGCAGCTGACGGCGCGCCGCGGCGTGGAACGTGACGGCCTGCACCGAGCCCGTGCCGACGCCGGCGTCCAGTTCCCGCAGTCTTCCTCGCATCTCGCCGGCCGCGCGCTGGGTGAACGTCACCGCCAGTACCTGGCGAGGCGCGACGTGGCCGGCAGCGACCAAATGAGCGATGCGTCTGGTAATCGTGCGGGTCTTGCCGGTGCCGGCGCCCGCCAGTACGCAGACGGGGCCACGCGGCGCCAGCACCGCCTCGCGCTGCTCGTCGTCCAAGCCGTCGAGCAGGGCGGGGACCGGCATGGGGTCCATCATGTCAGGGCGGACCGACAGGAAGGTTGCAGCGCCACGGCGCGTTAACTTTGGGCATGACCGCAACCACCGCCCAACTGACCGTGTACACCACCACCTGGTGCGGATACTGCTTCCGGCTGAAGGCCATGCTGAAGTCGGTCGGAATCGTCTACGACGAGGTCGACATCGAGCAGGACCCGGCGGCAGCCGAGTTCGTCAGCTCCGTCAACAACGGCAACAGGACAGTTCCGACGGTCCAGTTCGCCGACGGCACGACGCTGACGAACCCGAGCGGACCGGAAGTCAAGCAGAAACTGGCCGAGATCTAAGCGCTCGGCATCAACGGGCTCAGTCGAGTGCAGCCCAAGATTCGATGATCTCCCGGGCGATCGAAATCGCGCCGGGCAGCATCAGTTTCGACTGGGAGCCACTGCTCCAGTCGCCCGCGGCGAGTGCCTCGCGGACCTCGTGGCGGGTGAACCAGGCGGCTTCGGCGATCTCCCCGTCGTTGAACGAGAACTCTTGCTCCGGGTCGCCGATCGCGTGGAACCCGATCATCAGCGACCGTGGGAACGGCCACGGCTGGCTGCCCAGGTAGCGCACCTCGCGCACGTTGAGCCCGATCTCCTCGGCGACCTCGCGCATCACGCACGCCTCGAACGACTCCCCCGCTTCGACGAACCCGGCCAACAGCGAGAACATCCGCTCGGGCCAGGCGGTCTGGCGCGCGAGCACCGCACGGTCGTGCCCGTCGTGGATGAGGCAGATGACGGCCGGGTCGATGCGCGGGAACTCCTCGTGACCGGTGACGGGGTTGATCCGCGACCAGCCGGCCTTGATCGGCTTGGTCGGTAGCCCGTCGACGGGACTGAACCGCGCGTTGTCGTGCCAGTTCAGCAGCGCCATGGCGGACGCGACGAGTTGCGCGCTGACGTTGTCGAAGATCGTCCCCGCGCGGCGCAGGTCGAGCACCTCGACGTCCGCGTCGGGGTCGTCGGGCGGCCGCAGCGCGGCACGGATTCCCCAGACGTGCCGGCCGTCGGGTATCCGCCCGAGGAAGACCGCGTCCTGCGGTGGTCTGTCGCCCAGCGCCGCGGCGTCCTCGAGTACGACCCGGCCGCCGGCGATCATGACGCGGTTACGCGAGTCGACCCGCAACACCGCGCCGTTCGGCCAGCCGGCGAGCGCGGCGTCGACGTCGGTACGCAACTCGTCGGCGCGGTCGGCCCCGACGCGTGACAAGAGCGGGATGTTGCGCAATTCGAAATGCGCCATGCGTCAATGATCCACGCTGTGGATGTAGAGCAGGCGGTCGCCGGGCTCGATCGCGTCCACCTGCGGGTCGTCGACCCGCAGCAGCCGGCCGTCGCGCACCACGCCGAGCACGATGTCGCGCAGATGCCTTGGTGATCCGCCGACTTCGCCGGGTTCGACCTCCCGCTCGGCGATCGCGAACCCCTCGTCGGGGGTCAGCAGGTCTTCGATCATCTCCACGACGGTCGGTGTCGTGGTGGCAATGCCCAGCAGCCGGCCCGCGGTCTCCGATGACACGACGACCGAGTCGGCACCGGACTGCCGCAACAGATGCTGGTTCTCTGCCTCACGGATCGACGCGACGATCTTCGCCTTCGGCGCGAGCTCACGCGCGGTCAGCGTCACCAGCACCGCGGTGTCGTCGCGGTTGGTCGCGACGATGATCGACGCGGCGTGCTGGGCGCCGGCCAGCCTGAGCACATCGGACCTCGTCGCGTTGCCGTGCACGGTGACAAGGCCGGCGGCCACCGCATGGTCGAGGGCCGTCTGGTCGGTGTCGACGACGACGATGTCGGCGGCCGCCGCCTGGTCGCTGAGCATCGCGTCGACGGCGGTCCTGCCTTTCGTGCCGTAGCCGATGACGATGATGTGGTTGCGCACTCTGCTCCTCCAGCGCTGGATCTTCCACGCTTGGCGGGACCGCTCGGTCAGGACTTCCAGCGTGGTGCCGACCAGCACGATCAGGAATGCGACCCGCAGTGGGGTGATGATCAACACGTTGATCAGCCGGGCGGATTCCGTCAACGGCGTGATGTCGCCGTAGCCGGTGGTCGACAGCGACACCGTGGCGTAGTACACGCAGTCCAGGAACGAAAGCCGGCCGCCTTTCACGTCGCGGTAGCCGTCGCGGTCCAGGTAGACGATCACGACCGCCGCGAACAATGCGAGCAGCGCCAGCAGCACCCGGCGGGTGATTGCGCGGCCCGGGCTGACGTGCGCTTCCGGGATGCGCAGCACACCGACGAGCGAAAATTCGGGTTGGGAGGTCAGGGCCTCATCCGGTCCGCCGCCGCGGAGACTGCGAATTCTAGCGGCCACAACGACTGATCCGCCGGCGCCGCATGAGCACAATGTACCCATCACACACGTGCCGGCTGAACACCCGTCCACCTCGGCGCAGGCCGCCGCCTACCGGCTGGGCGTGTTGCTGCTCGGCGTTGGTAGCACTCATTTCCTGGCCCCTAAGCCGTTCGACTCGATCGTGCCGGCCAAGCTGCCCGGCAGCCCGCGGCTCTACACCTACGCGTCGGGCGTCGCGGAGTTGACGACGGGTGCGCTGCTGTTGGTGCCGCGGACCCGGCGGATGGGCGGGCTGACGGCCGCGGCGCTGTTTGCCGCCGTCTTCCCGGCGAACGTGAACATGGTGCGGCTGTGGTGGGACAGGCCGTGGCCGCTGCGCGTCGCCGCGATCGCCCGGCTGCCGCTGCAGATTCCGATGATCACTCAGGCGCTGAAGGTGTGGCGGTCCGGGGCCTGAGGCGGCAGCAGGGCGGCGAGCGCGTCGACGTCGGGCAACGCGTCCGGGGTCACCGTGCGACCGCTGCGTACGTAGTGGAACACCGCACGCACCGACGACACCGGCCGGCCGCGCAGGGCCGCCCACGCCAGCCGGTAGACTGCCAACTGAACAGCATTGTGGTGCAATGCTTCCCGAGTAGCGGGCGGCTCTCCGGTCTTCCAGTCGACGACTGTGGTTCCACCGTCGGGGTCGGCGAACACCGCGTCGATCCGGCCACGCACCACTGTGTCGCCGATCACCATCTCGAACGGCACCTCCACGTCGACGGGTGTGCGTGCTGCCCACGATGAGGCGGTGAACGCCTGCTGTAGCTCAGCCAGGTCCGCGGCGTCGGCACCGTGCTCGTCGGCGCCCGGAAGGTCGTCGAGGTCGAACAACCGCTGACCGCCGTAGAACCGCTGCAGCCAGTCATGGAACGCGGTGCCCAGCAGCGCATGCGGGTCGGGGCGAACCGGCAGCCGCCGCAGCAGCCGTTGGGCGGCACCGTCGGGGTCGCGGCCCAGCTCCACCAGGCTGCTCACCGAAAGTTGATGCGGAAATGCCATATTCGTCGGCTCTGCAGCACGGGCGCGTTCCGCCAGCAGGGCGTCGACGTCGGCCGCCCAGCCGTCCGGGTCGTCGTCGACGGGGGCATCCGCGGCGGCCCGCACCAGAGCGGCGCCGCGCTCGACGTCTTTCCGCCGGCCGGCCAGCGGGTCGGCCGGCCAGACGGCCTCGACCTTCCTGTCGCGCAGCGGGTTCGGGTCACCGTCGGCCGGCGGTGGCGCCCAGTGCGCTACGAACCCGCACGGATTTCCGTCGCCTGCCGAGCGGTCGATGATCTCTTTGAGTTCGCGCAGGAAGTCCGACGGGCCGCTGGGCTTGGCGGCGGTGGCGCCCCAGTGGTGACCCGAGAGCAGCAACGTGTCCTGCGCGCGGGTGATCGCCACGTACAGCAGCCGGCGCTCCTCGTCGACGCGGCGCTGCTCAAGGCTTCGCCGATACTCGGATATGCTGTCGGACAGTTGTTTGCGGTTGGTGACCCGCGACATGTCGAGCACAGGGACGCCATGCATGCCGCCGGCGGCGCGGTCGCCGCGCAACAACGGCGGAAGGTCGGCCGCGTCGGTCAGCCAGGTCCGGGTCGATGCCGTGGACGGGAAGATGCGGGTACTCAGGTGAGGCACGGCGACGACCTGCCATTCCAGGCCCTTGGCGGCGTGCACGGTCAACACCTGGATGCGATCCTGTGACACCGTCACCTCGGCGGGTGCCAGCCCGTTCTCGACCTCAGCCGCCGCGTGGAGATACGCCAGAAAGCCGGTGATCGACGTATTGGGCCGCTCGGCGTAGGCGGCGACCACGTCGGCGAAGGCGTCCAGGTGCTCGCTGCCCGACCATCCCGCGCAGACGGGCCGGGCGGCGCGGGCCTCGACGTCGACGCCCAGCACGCGACGCACCTCGGCGACCAGCTCCGGCACCGGATGGGTCAGCCGCCCGCGCAGCGCGCCGAGCTCGCGGGCCAGCGCGACGATGCGGCGATGCCCTTCTCCCGAGTACCTGTCGGCGCCGCCGGCGTCGCAGATCGCGTCGGCCAGGCAGGCGACATCCGCGTCGGGGCCGGTTTGTGCAGCGAGCCGTTCCAGCGGCACCGGGGCAGCGCGGCCGTCGTGCGCGAGCTCGTGCGCACGGCGCCACAGCGCGGCGATATCGCGCCCGCCCAGCCGCCACCGGGGGCCGGTAAGCGTCCGCATCGCCGCTGAGCCGGCCGTCGGATCCGCGACCAGCCGCAGCATCGCCACCACGTCGGCCACCTCGGTGACGCCGAGCAGTCCGGCCAGCCCGACGACCTCGACCGGGACCCCACGGGCGGTCAGCGCCTCCGCCATCGGCGCGGCATCGGCGTTGCGCCGCACCAGGACCGCCGCCGTGGGCGCGGCACCGCCGCGGGACCGTGCGCCGTGATAGCCGCGGGCCAGGTGTTCGGCAACCCAGTCACGTTCGATCACAATGTCCTCGAGCAGTGCGCAGTGGATGGTCCCGGGCTGGGCCCCGGGACGGTGGCGCAATGTGCGCACCGCCACCGAACGTCGGCGCGCCTCGGCCGACACCGCATTGGCCAAATACAGGGCACGGGGTGGATTCCGCCAGCTGGTGCGCAGCTCCAGCGTGGGAGCCGGTGCGCCGTCGGCGCGGGGAAAATCGGTGGCGAACCGCGGCAGGTTGGTGGCCGACGCGCCGCGCCAGCCGTAGATCGACTGGATCGGATCGCCGACCGCGGTGAGCGCCAACCCGTCGTCGACCCCGCCCCCGAACAGCGACGACAGCGCGATGCGCTGCGCGTGGCCGGTGTCCTGGTATTCGTCGAGCAGCACCACCCGGTAGCGCTCCCGCAGCTGCTCACCGACATGCGGGAAGCCGGCCGCCAGCCGGGCGGCCGCGGACATCTGGGTTCCGAAATCCATCACCTTGTCCGCCCGCATGCGGGCATGCAGCGAGTCGATGAGCGGCACCAGCTCGGTGCGCTCGTGTTGAACGGCCAGCATCCGCTGCAGCCACTGGCTGGGACCGCGGTCGCGCTGATACGGCCCGGCCGGCAGCGTGTTCACCAACCGCTCCAGCTCGACATGGGTGTCGCGCAACTGGGCGGTGTCGACGAGGTGCTCGGCAAGTTGCCCGGACAGCCGCAGCACCATCGCGGTGACCGAGGCCGGGGTCTTACCGGTCTGGAGGTCGCCGCGGTAGTCGCTGACGACACGAAAGGCCAACTGCCACAATTCTGTTTCGCTGAGCAACCGGCTGTCGGGCTCAACCGGCAGCAGCATCCCGTGATCGCGCAGCAGGGTGCCGGCGAACGCGTGATAGGTGCTGACGGTGGCACACTCGCCGTCGGCCTGGGTGGGCCGCAGCCCCGCGCCGGACAACCTGGCCAGCCGCGACCGCACCCGGCGCAACAGCTGCGCGGCGGCCTTGCGGGTGAACGTCAGGCCGAGGACCTGCCCGGGCTCGGCGTAACCGTTCGCAACGAGCCAGACCACGCGCGCCGCCATGGTCTCGGTCTTGCCGGCGCCGGCGCCGGCGATCACGACGAGCGGGCCGGGCGGGGCGGCGATTACCGCCGCTTGCTCGTCGGTGGGCGCGGGCAGCCCGAGCAGCCGCGCCAGCCCGGTGGGGCTGTAACGACGGGTCATGTCCGGCCGCCCTGAGCCGGGCAACTGGACCGCACCGGGCAATGACCGCAGCCGTCGTTGACCCGGGCCAGGAATTGCGGGCCCGCCGCGGCGCCCGCCGAGGAATGCACGAGGTCCTGCCATTCACGCTGGGTGCCCGGCGTCAACGCGTCCTGGTCGCGTTCCACCGGCCCGCCGGCACCGGATTTGGCGACGTACACCAGCCGACCGCCGCCGGGCGCGCCACCCTGCGGCAGCAGCCCGGCGGCGACGGCCAGTTGATACATCGCCAGCTGGGCTTGCCGCTGCGCGTCGTGCTTGCTGAGTGTGCTCTTGCCGGTCTTGACGTCCACCACGACAAGGCGGCCGGCGCCGTCGCGTTCCAGCCGGTCGACGCGGCCGCGGACCCGAACGTCCGGAAGGCCCGGATCGGGGTGGGTGAGCATGCCGTCGACGTCGACCTCGGTGCCCACCTCGGTCAGTTCGTCGCGGGTCTGCGCCCGCCACTGCCCGAACGCCGCCAGCATCGCCCGGTGCCGCGACAACTCATTGCGGGCATACCACTGCGAGTCGAACGGCAGCGTGTCCCAGACCCTTTCGAGGTCATCGAGCAGCTGCGCCCCGGATCGTCCGCTGTCGGCGATCAACGTGTGCAGCACCGATCCCACGGTCGCGCGCAGGTCGTATCCGTCGGTGCCGCCGTGGCGCTCCAGCAGCCAACGCAGCGGGCAATCGGCCAGGTTCTGCAGGGCCGACGGTGACAGCGTGACCGGCGCGCCGTCGTCATGCAGCGGTTCGCCGGTGCTGACCGCGGCCATCCCGTACCAGTCCCGGGGGTCGGCGCCCGGCACACCGGCGTCGGCCAGTCGGGCCAATTGTGTTGCGGCGCTGCGGCGGCGGCTGTCGTCAACGGTACCCGGCGGGGCGCAGGCGACCGAACGTAGCCGGCCCACCAGGGCGGCTGGCGACAGCACCTGCGGCGCCGACACGGGGGCGGTCGCGGTGTCATCGGCCCACCGCGCCAGCTCGTAGAAGTACGCCGACGGCAGCGTCGCCGCCCCGTCGCCGCCCGCGTCGCTGTCAACCGCGGTGATCAGCAACCGGCTGCGCGCCCGACCCAGTGCCGCGACCAGCAGTCTGCGCTCGTCGGCGAGCACCGGCGCCCTGGCGGATACCGGCGCCACGATCCCGTCGAGCCGGTCGACGAGCTGCTGGGTGTCCAGCACACCACCACGCGGAACACTGTTGGGCCACAAGCCTTCCTGGAGGCCCGCGATGACGACGAGATCCCACTCCCCGCCCAGCGCGCCGTGCGCGCTGACGACAGTGACCGCGTTGGCGGCAGCCATCGGCTCGCGCTCAGGCGGCGGAAGTTTGAGGTTCCTGACATGGTCTACCAGGCCGCGCACGGTGGCGCCCGCTGTGCGGGAAAGGTATTCGTCGGCGATCTCGAACAGTGCGCTGACCCCGTCGAGGTCTCGGTCCGCTTGCGCGCCCGCGGTCCCCCCGCGGGCGCCGGCCGTCAGCCAGCGCTGCTGCAGACCCGAGCGGTTCCAGGCCTGCCACAGTGTGTAGCGGGGATCGCGACCGCCGGCACGCGCCGCCGCGTCGAGTACCGCACGGATCCGCCGCAGCGGCCCGAAGTGCTCGGCGGGCACATCGCGCTGCTCGCCGGTCAGCACGCCGACCAGCAACTGCCCGAAGTCGCGCGGCGGCTCGCCGGTGTCGCGGCGGCGCAGGGCCCGGCGGAGCCGGCGAAGCGACACGGGGTCGACCCGCCCGATCGGACCGGTCACCAGCTCGAGTGCCTGATTGCCGTCGAGTTCCCCGGCCGTGGCGGCAAGCACCGTCAGCAGCGCACGAACGGCCGGTCTGTCGGCCGGCGGGGTGGTGGGCGGTGGTGTCGTGACCGGCACTCCGGCCGCGGTAAGCGCCCGGCGCAGTAGCGCGCCCGTCCGGGGCAGGGACCTGACTATCACGGCCATCTCCGACCACGGCATCTCGTCAACAAGGTGGGCCCGGCGCAGCGCGTCGGCGATCAGCGCGGCCTCGGCATGAGGGGACGCTGCGAGCCGCAGTGATACTGATCCGGGATGGGCTTGGCTGCCGTCGATTTCACGGCACGGTGTACTTGCGGGCAGTCGTGCCGCGACCCCGCTGACGACGCGGGCCACCGCAGGCGCACAGCGATACGAGCGCGTCAGCGTCACCGCCGGGTAATCGGTAGCGAGTAACGCGGGATCCGCGCCGCGGAAGCCGAACACCGTCTGGTTCGGATCGCCGGCGAACACTGTGCGCGACGCCCCGGCGGCCAGTACCCGCACCAGGCGGGCAGCCTGCGGGTCGAGGTGCTGTGCGTCATCGACGAGCAGCACCCGCACGCGGCGGCGCTCGGCGCCCAGCAGGTCGCCGTCGGTGGCGAACGCCTCCATCGCCGCGCCGACGAGTTCGGCCGCACCGAGCGCGGGGACAGTGGCCTGCGGCGCGGCCATCCCTGCCGCGGCCCGCAGCAACATCACCTGCTCGTACTGCTGGGCGAACTGACCGGCGGCCACCCATTCGGGCCGGCCGGCCAGCCGGCCGATGCGCTGCAGGCGAACGGGGTCGACGCCGCGTTCGGCGCAGCGGGCCAACAAGTCCCGCAACTGAGTGGCAAACCCGGTGGTGGTCAGCGCGGGCCGCAGTGCCGCGGGCCAAGCGACCGCGGCGTCCGGACCGTCTTCGAGGTCGCCTGCAAGCAGCTCGCGGATGATGCCCTCCTGTTCCGTGCCGGTGACCAGTCGAGGAGGCGGGCCGCCGGTGCGCTGCACGGCGAGCCGCAGTACCGCGAACGCGTACGAGTGAACGCTGCGCACCAGCGGCTCCCGGATGGCGCTGCGGCCAGCGGACCGCGACCAGGCACCCGTGAGTGCGGCCCGGCTGCGAACGGCCGCCCGGGCCGAACCACACAGCAGCAGAATCGATTCCGGATCGACGCCGGCGCCGATATGCGCGGCGGCCGCGTCGACAAGCAGCCTGCTCTTGCCGGTGCCGGGACCACCGAGCAGGCGGACAGGCCCGCGCGCGTCCGGATCGATGACGCGTTGCGCGTCGGCTTCCCACTGACGGGGCAGCGGCTCGGTCATGCGGGCAGGAGACCACGGTGGTCCGACAAGTAGATGGCACGATCGAACCCGTGTCGATGAATCTGCACGTCTACCGCTACGGGCCCGCCGCCGGTATCCGCCTGCTTGCGATCCACGGCCTCACCGGCCACGGCAAGCGCTGGGCGAGCCTTGCCACCGCTCACCTGCCGGACATCGCGATCGCCGCGCCCGACTTGGTCGGCCATGGTCGCTCGTCGTGGGCTGCGCCGTGGACGATCGACGCGAACGTCGACGCGCTGGCGTCCCTGGTGGACGCGCACGCCGACGGTCCGGTGCTGGTGGTCGGGCACTCGTTCGGCGGGGCGCTGGCGTTGAACCTCGCCGCCGAGCGGCCCGACCTGGTCGACGGCCTGGTGCTGCTCGACCCCGCCGTCGCCCTGGACGGCGAGTGGATGCGCGCCATCGCCGAGGACATGTTGGCGTCGCCGGACTACGCCGACCGCGAGGAGGCGCGTTCGGAGAAGGCGACGGGCTCCTGGGCCGATGTGGATGGGGCGGAGCTGGAGGCCGAACTCGACGAGCATCTGGTCGCGAGGCCGGGCGGCCGGGTGGGCTGGCGGCTGAGCCTGCCGGCGATGATCAGCTACTGGAGCGAGCTGGCGCGTCCGATTGTGCTGCCACGCAGCGGAACTCCGACGACATTGGTACGAGCCACCCGCACCGATCCCCCATACGTGAGCGACACGCTGATCGAGGCCCTGGACGTCAGCCTCGGCCCCGACTTCACCCACGTCGACTTCGACTGCGGCCATATGGTGCCGCTGGCACTGCCGGCGAGAACCGCGGCCGTAATCCGGGAACGTATGGCGTAGCCGTGGTCAGCGACGAGCAGATCGAGCGGGTGCGGGAGCTGGTCGCGGCGATCCCGCCGGGCAAGGTGGCCACCTACGGCGACATCGCTTCCGTCGCAGGGCTTCGGAGCCCACGCACTGTCGGCTGGATCATGCGCACCGACTCCGCCGACCTGCCGTGGCACCGCGTCATTCGCGCCACCGGCCGGCCGGCGGCGCACCTGTGGGCGCGCCAACTCGAGTTGCTGCGCGCGGAGGGGGTGCTGGCCGTCGACGGCAAAATCCGGCTGAGCGAGGCGCGGCACCGCTTCTGACGCCGGGGCGCACCTACAAGATCAACCGCACGAGCGCGGCGGTGCGGGCCAACCCGGGGAAAGCCGCAGCGGTGGAGCGCGGGTGGAGCGCATGCACAGCAAGCCGGAACATCAACGCGCGCAGCAACATCTGCGGCCACTCCGGCAGCGACGCCCAGCGCTCGATCAGCCCGTCGTCAGCGTCACCCCACGACAGCGCGTCCACGACGACGACGCCCGCGGCCCAGGGCCCCGGTCGCCAGTAGGGGGTGATGTCGGTGATGCCGGGGGCTGCGGTGCCCGCGAAAAGCACTGTGCCGTAAAGGTCTCCGTGCACCAGCTGACTGGGACTCTTGGTTGGCCTGCGCAATCCGGCCAACTGGTTGATCAAGTCGATGGACCGCTGACCGTCCGCCGATCCCGGGGAGACCCGCGCACCTGACGGCCAGGCCTGCAGTGGCCGCTCCTCCCACGCGGCACGGTCGGCGGCGATGAACACGTCGACGTCGCCCCATGGCGCCACAGGCGCCTGCGTCAGAAACCGGGGCCGCTCAAGCTTGGCGGTCGCCTCGTGCAACCGCACCGCCGCCGACACCACCTCGTCATGACGAGGTTCGGGTGTACCGCCGACGAATGTGTCTGCACGCCAACCGGAGACGACGTAACGACCGTCCGTTGAGCGGACCGGCCTGGCCAGCCTGACCCCCTCGACGAACAGGGTTTCGCGCACCTTCGCAGACCATGCGGCGCGGGCGTGGTCGGCGACCATCGACAGCACCACCTCGCCACAGCGCCATCCACCTTCCCAGCCCGCTCCCAGTGGCACAGGCCCCAATCCGCTCAATCCGAACGTCGCCAGCACATGGTCAGGCGGCCGCTCGACTGTCATACCGCCAGGTTACCGGGGGCAGCCCCCGCGTCGGTTGAGTTTGCCAGGCTGTGTCGCAGGACGTTCAGTACATCACCATGTCGGGCTCAAGCTGCTTCGCCCAGGCCACAATTCCGCCCTGCATGTGCAATGCGTCGGAGAAACCCGCCTTCTTCACCGCGGCCAGCGCTTCTGCGGAGCGGACGCCGGTCTTGCAGTACAGCACCGAAATGCGGTCGTGGGGCAGCTTGGCCAGGCCCTCGCCGGACTCGATGGTCGACTTGGGAATCAGCTCGGCGCCGTCAATGTGGTTGATGTCCCACTCGACCGGCTCACGCACGTCGATCAGGGCAAGCTTCTTACCTGAGTCGAGCAGCTCGCGCACCTCCCGCGGTGTGACAGTCGATTCGGCGGCCGCCATGGCCGCGTCGTCGGACACCACGCCGCAGAAGTCGTCGTAGTCGATCAACTCGATGATCTTCGGCGTCTCAGGATCCTTGCGGATCTTGATGGTGCGGTAGCTCATGTCGAGCGCGTCGTACACCATCAACCGGCCAAGCAGCGGCTCCCCGATCCCGGTGATCAGCTTGATGGCTTCCGTGCCCATGACCGAAGCGATCGATGCGCACAAGATGCCCAGCACGCCGCCCTCTGCGCATGACGGCACCAGGCCGGGCGGGGGCGGCTCGGGATACAGGTCGCGGTAGTTGAGCCCGAGCCCATCGGGGGCATCCTCCCAGAACACCGACACCTGGCCCTCGAACCGGTAGATCGAGCCCCAGACATAGGGCTTGCCTGCCAGCACCGCCGCATCGTTGACCAGATAGCGGGTCGCGAAGTTGTCGGTGCCGTCGAGGATCAGGTCGTACTGCTCGAACAGGTCGACCGCATTGGAGGGCTCCAGCCGCATCTCATGCAGACGGACATCGACAAGCGGGTTGATCTCCCGGATCGAGTCGCGGGCGCTCTGCGCCTTGGACCGCCCGATGTCGGACTGGCCGTGGATGATCTGGCGCTGCAGGTTGGACTCGTCGACGACGTCGAACTCGACGATGCCGATGGTGCCCACGCCGGCCGCGGCGAGGTACAGCAGCGTGGGGGAACCGAGCCCGCCCGCGCCCACCACCAGGACACGGGCGTTTTTCAGGCGTTTCTGCCCATCCACCCCGAGGTCCGGGATGATCAGATGACGGCTGTAACGCGCGACCTCCTCGCGCGTCAGCTCGGCAGCTGGCTCCACCAACGGCGGCAATGTCGACACCGAATGTCCCCTTACTAGCAAGCGGTGGTGCGCGTCCTAATCTCTACACAACCACACGTGTACCCCGATCAACAGCAACTGCCTCCCGCTCCTTCCCGCAGTGATACCCGAGCTGTCAGGCGATCGGGAACGGCCAGGGATTGAACCGGCACATCTTGCCATCCGGCTTGACCGTGTCCGGGTCGAACTTGGACTCGTCGTTGTTGTTGGTGGAAAATGTCTGCTGCATCATCACGGGGGCGAGGTCCCCGTTGTTCGGGCACGGCTCGTGATGCTGGTAGCCGATCGCGTGCCCGATCTCGTGGTTGATCAGGTACTGGCGGTAGGAGCCGACGTCGCCCTGGAACGGCACCGCTCCGCGCACCCAGCGGGCCTCGTTGACGAACACCCGCGGTTGCGGGTTGGGCCCGTAGGACGGGTTGTAGCAGGAGGCCTCCAGCTCGATCTCGTAGCCGCAGCCCTCGCGCACGGTCATCGGCGTGCTGAGCGAGACCCGGAAGTCAGGGGCGCCGTTATCCACGCGGACGAACCCGAACTGCGGGTTGTGGGTCCAGCTCTTCGGGTTGGCGAGGGTCTGATCGGCCATGCGGGCGAACCCGTCGTCGCCGCCGAACGACGTGGTGTCGATGCCGTCCTCCACCTCCACGGTGTATTTGAACACCTTGGTGGTGCCCTGGCCCAGCTGCGGTGTCGTCCCCGGGATGAGGTGCCACGTCTTGGGGCCCGCCTCGGTGAACGGGCCGCCGTCGGGCAGGATCCCGGTCGGCAGGTTCGCGTCGAACTGCGTCAATCCCTTCGGCGGTGCGCCGATGATCGCGGTGCCCACCGCGCCGATGATGGGCGGCCCTTGTACGGGTCCTTCCCGGGGTGGGGCCGGTGCGTTGGTTCCCGTGACGGTCTGGAAGATGACGACGCCGGTGAGCACGGCCAGCGCCGGTAGTGCGTAGGCGCGCCAGCCGTAGGTCGAGATGAACCGGCCCAGCCAGGTCTGCTTGCGCCACTGGCGCCGGCCCTGGCGGTTCGACCGAATCCGCCCGGAATCGCCGGTCACAGGGTCGCGTTGGGCGCGCAACGGCTCTCGGTACTCGTTGCGCAGCACTGGCATCCCCCCGCGGCGATGCCCCGGGTCGTCGGTCACCGATCCAGAATGTCACAGTCCCGCCGGGTCGTACTTCCGGCACGCGTCTCCGCCAACGGGTAGTAGTGTCGGACTCTCGGACCCAACTCAGATTGAGTTCAGATAGAGGATGCAATGAGCGATCTCGCCAACGCCGCCGAGCGGCGAGGCGCCAGGTTCGCCACCGGCGACGACACGGGCGGCGCTTCGGCCGGCGCAAACCGGCGCGGCAACAGGCTGCCCCGCGACGAGCGCCGCGGCCAGTTACTCGCGGCCGCCAGTGAGGTTTTCGTTGACCGCGGCTATCACGCGGCCGGGATGGACGAGATCGCTGACCGGGCCGGCGTGAGCAAACCCGTTCTGTATCAACATTTCTCCAGCAAACTAGAGCTGTACCTGGCGGTGTTGCAGCGCCACGTCGACAACCTGGTGTCCGGGGTCCGGCAGGCGTTGCGCACCACGACCGACAACCGCCAGCGACTGCGCTCCGCGGTGCAGGCGTTCTTCGACTTCATCGAGCACGACGGCCAGGGCTACCGGCTGATCTTCGAGAACGACTACGTGACCGAACCGCAGGTGGCTGCCCAGGTGAGGGTGGCCACCGAAGCGTGCACCGACGCGGTGTTCGACCTGATCAGCCGCGATTCCGGCCTCGAAGCCCATCGGGCGAGGATGATTGCCGTGGGGCTGGTGGCCATCAGCGTCGACTGCGCCCGGTACTGGCTCGGCGCCGACCGGCCGATCTCCAAGGACGACGCCGTGGAAGGCACCGTGCTCTTCGCGTGGCGCGGCCTTTCGCACGTGCCGCTGGCACGCGCGGAGTAGTCGCTAGCCGGAGAAGCCGACCCTGCGCACATCGGCCGCGCCAATCTCGACATAGGCGATCCTCGCGGTCTGGACGAGGATCGTGCGGCCGCGCTCGTCGATCAACCTCAGCAGGTCGGAGCCTTTTGCGAGGGCGGCGTTGACCTGCTCCTCGATCTCCGCGGGCGTCTGCGAGCTGCTGAACACCAATTCCCGCGGGCTGTCCGAGATGCCGATCTTGACCTCCACGGTTGCTCCCTTTCCGTCGATGCGTACCCCCGACAGAGGCTAGTGGACGCGGGCGCCGCTGATCGGTCTCGGTCGTTCGCGGTCAGCGAAGTCACGCCCGACACGCCCGTCGGCTAACCGAAAGCGGTCGAGGGGACCGATACCATCGGAGCTGCGAAAACACGGAAGCGATGGGTGATGAGCTGGCACTATTCGACGGGAACGTCCCGCGGTGGCGACCCGTACGACGCCGCCGAACCTAAGCCCAGCGACGACGTCGAAGCCTACGACGCCTACCTCGAACCCGACCCCCCCAATTGGCGCTGGATCGCCGTGGCGGCGGGGGCAGTGCTGCTGATCGCCGTCGTCGGCACCCTGGTGATCGTCACCGGGGGCGACAGCGCCTCGACCACTGCCAGGATCGTCCCGTCGGCCAGCCGGCCCGCGTTCACCCCGGCGCCGACCAAACCCCCGTCCGCGTCGCTGCCGTCGGAGACGGTGACCATGGTGACGCCCTCGCGCACCAGCACGTCGACCGCCCAGGCGGCGCCAGGAAGCACCGAAACCACCGCGCCACCCCCGACGTCACCTGAGGCGGAGTCGCGGACCGTCGTCTACACCGTCTCCGGCACCAAGCAGCCCTTCGACCCGGTGACCATCACCTACACAGACGAGACCGGCGCGCTGCGCACCGACTTCGACGTCACGCTGCCGTGGACCAGAACGGTCGTCATGGGCGGGAATGTGGTGCTCAACTCCGTCACCGCGGTCAGCTTCGCCAGCCATCTGAACTGCTCGATCACCGACGGCGGCGGTCAGCCCCTGGCGTCGCAGACCTACAACACGATCGCCGCGACCTGCAACCGCTAGGCCAAGGCCAGTTCGCGCATCCGCTCCGCATGGGTGCGCTGCAGCCGATCGAAGAACTCGGTGATGTGGCCAAGGCCCCCTGTGCCCGACACCACCAGGTCGGCCAGCTCGTCGTGGTCGGCCAGCACGTACTGCGCCTGTGTGATGGCCTCGCCGAGCAGCCGGCGGGCCCATAACGTCAGCCGGTTGCGCTGCCTGCCGCTGGCGGCCACCGCGGCCCGCACCTCGGCCACCACGAACTGCGAGTGACCAGTCTCCGACAGCACCGACCGCACCACGTCGGCGACCTCGTCGGGCAGCACGTCGGCGATCTCCCGGTAGAAGTCGGCGGCCAGCGCGTCGCCGATGTAGGTCTTCACCAGCGCCTCCAGCCACGTGCTCGGCGTGGTGAGCCGGTGGTAGTTCTCAAGCGCCGCGACGTATCCCGTCATCGCGTGCTCGACGTCGATTCCGCGAGCCGCCAAGGCGTCGTGCAGCATCTCGAAGTGCCGCATCTCGGCCCCCGCCATGCTTGCCATCGCGATACGCCCGCGCATGTTCGGCGCCATCCGGGCCTCGTCGGTGAGCCGGTAGAACGCCGCCACCTCGCCGTAGGCCAGCAGCGCGAAAAGTTTGTTGACTCCCGGATGATCCGCCGCTATCGCCGAGGCCGCCGCAGCGGTGGGGTGAGTCGAGGTCATGGCCCACACTGTAGCCCGGTATGATGAAAGTACAGGCGGCGATCACCGTTGCCGCCTGCAACATATGTGCGTGTACGCAGTTGGCCCGCCGAAGGTTTGCGCAGGGCCTCGCGAATCGGCGTCGTCGCCGGTGCCAGGACGTGTCTTTTCAGAAGCCGGTGCCAGGACGTGTCTTTTCAGAACTCGTGCGCGCGTGGACCGCAGCGAGGAACAGACACGGAAGGCTAGATGACCGCCCTCAATCCAACATTTGCAAAACTTGGTGTTCGCGACGAGATAGTGCGCGCTTTGACCGAGCAAGGCATTGAACATCCATTTGCTATCCAAGAACTCACAATGCCGCTGGCGCTGGCGGGCGACGACCTGATCGGCCAGGCCCGCACCGGCATGGGCAAGACACTGGCGTTCGGTGTGCCGCTCCTGCACCGCATTGCCGGTGATGCCCAGCGGCCCCTCACTGGTGTCCCGCGGGCGCTGGTCGTGGTGCCGACCCGCGAGCTGTGCCTCCAGGTCTCGGGTGACCTGGCAGGCGCGGCCAAGTACCTGCTCGCCGGCGAAGGCCGCCCGTTGTCCGTCGTGTCGATCTACGGTGGGCGTCCCTACGAACCGCAGATCGAGGCGCTGCGCGCCGGCGCCGACGTGGTGGTCGGCACTCCGGGACGACTGCTCGATCTGGGGCAGCAGGGCCACCTGCAGCTCGGCGGCCTGTCCGTGCTGGTGCTCGACGAGGCCGACGAGATGCTCGACCTCGGTTTTCTTCCCGACATCGAGCGAATCCTTCGGCAGATCCCCGACAACCGGCAGTCGATGCTGTTCTCGGCGACAATGCCCGATCCGATCATCACGTTGGCCCGAACGTTCATGAACCGCCCGACCCACATCCGCGCCGAGGCCCCGCACTCGTCGGCCGTGCACGCCACCACCGAGCAGTTCGCCTACCGGGCCCATGCACTGGACAAGGTCGAGCTGGTCAGCCGGCTGCTGCAGGCCCGCGGCCGCGGCGCGACGATGGTCTTCACGCGCACCAAGCGGACGGCCCAGAAGGTCGCCGACGAGCTCAGCGGCCGCGGCTTCGCCGTCGATGCGGTACACGGGGACCTCGGCCAGATCGCGCGCGAGAAGGCGCTCAAGGCGTTCCGCGCCGGGGCGGTCGACGTGCTGGTCGCCACCGACGTCGCCGCCCGCGGCATCGACATCGACGATGTCACGCACGTCATCAACTACCAGTGCCCGGAAGACGAGCAGGCCTACGTGCACCGCATCGGGCGCACCGGCCGTGCCGGTAAAACTGGAGTGGCGATCACCCTGATCGACTGGGACGAGCTGGCCCGCTGGTCGATGATCGACAAGGCGCTGAACCTCGGCTGCCCCGATCCGGCCGAGACGTACTCCAGCTCACCTCACCTGTATGCCGAGCTGGACATCCCCGAAGATGCTCGCGGCACCGTGGGCCCGGCGAAGAAGGCACCGGCGAAGCCGGCTCAGCACCGGGAAACCGGGGAGCAGGCGCCCCGTAGCCGCAGCCGCCCGCGCCGACGCACGCGTGCGGGCAAGCCGGCCACCGGCCACGTCGAGGCCGGCCCCCCGGCCGCCGAGCCGGAGGCC
>JAOPWC010000200.1 GCA_025965895.1 Mycobacterium sp. | reverse complement strand
AGCGCCACCTGCACGCAACGCGGTGTTGGCCAGATACAGCGGGACGGTGGGCCCTAGCAACCGATCAGAGCCCGCGGATAACGGGTCAGCTGGCCGCGGCGGCCGGTGCAGAAGAGGACTCCGGCTTGCTGCTTCCTGACGAACTCGAGCTTTCCTTCGAGGTTTCCTTCTTGCTCGGCGACTCGCCGCCGCTCGCCACCTTCTCGCCGCCTGACGAATCCTTCGCCGAGGGCAGCCGGCTGTCGGTGCGGTAGAAACCTGGGCCCTTGAACACCACGCCCACCGAGTTGAACAGCTTGCGCAACCTGCCCGAGCACACCGGGCAGGTGGTCAAAGCGTCGTCGGTGAACGCCTGCACCGCGTCGAACCGGTGATCACATTCGGTGCACGCATAGGAGTATCTCGGCACAGGAACCCTCCGATTAGGTCAGCTTGTTAGCACTCTACCTATTCAAGTGCCAACCAGCCAGCCGGCATTCCCGCTCAGGGAAACACCACCAGCCCCCGTCTGGGCGTCAGCGCGTTGGTCATCGGCACATCGTGCGGTTCGGCCGGCAACTCGTCGACGAGCTCGTCGTCACGCACCACAGCAATCATCCGCGCCGCCGGATCACGGAAGCTCAGGGAGCGGTCATAGAACCCAGCACCGCGCCCGAGCCGCACCCCGTGCCGGTCTACCGCCAATGCTGGCACGAATATTGTGCGTACCGTCGCCAGCGCGCCAGGCGCCAGCCATGGGCCGCCGGGCTCGCGCAAACCGAACGGCGCAGATTGCAAACCGCCGCGGCGAAGCTCGGCCCATCGCAGAGGCAAAGGCGTCCCGTCGTCTGTTGTCCGTGCGACCGGTAACAGCACCCGAACACCAAGGTCAAGCAGGGCATTGGGGAGATCCGGATAGCCCGGTTCGGTTTCGATCGGCGCATACGCGGCAACATTGTCGTCATCGCCGACAATGGCGCGTAGGTGCTCACACAGGGCCACGGTTTCCGCGCGACGAACGTCATCTGTTACTGAATGCCGCGCGGCAACTCGGTGTACCCGGATACGGTCCTTTAACGTGAGCGCCACCGATACACGATGACAGGGGGACGACAGCCATGGAACAGAGAGCCAAGCGCCTCATGACGTTAGGGTGGCAGGGATGAAACCGCCACCGGCAGCGATACCGCGGACGGCGATCGTGCCAGCGGCGGGTCTGGGCACGCGATTTCTGCCCGCGACGAAGACGGTCCCCAAGGAGTTGCTCCCGGTCGTCGACACACCGGGCATCGAGCTGGTTGCCGCCGAGGCGGCCCAGGCCGGCGCCGAGCGGCTGGTGATCGTCACCTCCGAAGGCAAGGACGGCGTGGTTGCGCACTTCGTCGAGGACCTGGTGCTCGAAGGAACGCTGGAAGCGCGGGGCAAAGAGGCCATGCTCGAGAAGGTGCGCCGCGCACCGGCCCTGATCAAGGTCGAATCGGTGGTGCAGGCCGAGCCTTTGGGCCTCGGCCACGCGGTCTCGTGCGTGGAACCGGTGCTGTCGCCGGACGAGGACGCGGTGATGGTACTGCTGCCCGACGACCTGGTGCTGCCTGCGGGCGTGCTGGAAACCATGGCGAAGGTGCGCGCCAAGCGCGGGGGCACGGTGCTGTGCGCGATCGAGGTGTCACCTGAGGAGATCAGCGCCTACGGCGTGTTCGACGTCGAGAAGGTGCCCGACGCGGCGAACCCGAATGTGTTGCGGGTCAAGGGCATGGTTGAAAAGCCGAAGACCGAAGACGCGCCGTCGCCTTTTGCGGCCGCCGGTCGCTACCTTCTGGACCGGGTGATCTTCGACGCACTCCGGCGTGTGCACCGCGGTGCGGGCGGCGAGATCCAGCTGACTGACGCGATCGCGTTGCTGATCGACGAGGGCCACCCCGTACACGTGGTGGTGCATCGCGGCTCCCGACACGACCTGGGAAATCCCGGCGGCTACCTCAAAGCTGCGGTTGACTTTGCTTTGGATCGTGAAGACTATGGCCCCGACTTGCGGCGCTGGTTGGTCGAACGACTGGGCTTGAGCGAAAGGTAGGCGCGCGTCGGGCCCGCACTTGACGGCAGAAAGGCATGCTGTGCGTTCGGTGGAGGAGCAGCAGGCCCGGGTGATGGCCGCCGCAGTGGCCCCCAGACCCGTGCGCGTAGCGATCGCCGAAGCACAAGGCCTGATGTGCGCCGAAGATGTGGTCACCGAACGGCCGCTGCCGGCGTTCGACCAAGCCGCCATCGACGGATACGCCGTCCGCAGTGTCGACGTGGCGGCCGTGGGCGAATCCGACGAGGTCAGCGATGACACCGATTTCGACCCTGTCGGCGTCGAGGTCCGATTGCCGGTGGTCGGCGAGATCGAGGCCGGCGCCCGCACCCCGAGTCGGCTTCAGCCGCGGCAGGCCGCGCGGGTGGAGACCGGTGCGCCGATGCCGACTCTGGCCGACGCGGTGCTGCCGTTGCGCTGGACCGACGGCGGCCCGTCCAAGGTCCGGGTGCTCCGCGGCGTCCGGTCCGGCGCCTACGTCCGGCGGGCCGGCGACGATGTCCAGCCCGGTGACGTGGCGGTGCGCGCCGGTGCCATCATCGGTGCGGCGCAGGTCGGGTTGCTCGCGGCGGTCGGCCGGGAGCGGGTGTTGGTCCACCCTCGGCCGCGGTTGTCGGTGATGAGCGTGGGGGGCGAGTTGGTCGACGTCAGCCGCACACCGGGCAACGGTCAGGTCTATGACGTGAACTCCTATGCGTTGGCTGCGGCGGGGCGTGACGCGGGTGCCGAGGTGAACCGGGTCGGCATCACCAATAGCGACCCGAAGGAACTGCGCGAGGTCGTCGAGGGCCAGCTCAACAGGGCAGAGGTGGTCGTGATCGCCGGCGCGGTCGGTGGTTCGGCCGCAGACAGCGTTGGCTCTGTGCTGTCGAAGCTCGGCGAGATGGAGGTCAGCCGGGTCGCCATGCACCCCGGCTCGGTGCAGGGCTTCGGGCAGCTCGGTCCCGAAGGCGTGCCGACGTTTTTGCTGCCCGCCAATCCGGTCAGCGCGCTGGTGGTGTTCGAGGTCATGGTGCGCCCGTTGATCCGCTTGTCGCTCGGAAAGCGCCAGCCGACACGCCGCATCGTGGAGGCGCGGACGCTGTCGCCGATTTCGTCAGTGGCCGGCCGCAAGGGCTACCTGCGAGGCCAGCTGATGCGGGACCAGGACACCGGCGAGTACCTGGTGCAGGCGATGGGTGCGCCCGGTGCGTCGTCGCATCTGCTCGCCACCTTGGCTGAGGCGAACTGCTTAGTGGTCGTGCCGAGCGACGCTGAACAGATTCGGACCGGCGAGACTGTCAGCGTCGCGTTCCTGGCCCAGCGCGGCTGAACGTCGGAGCCGCACGGCGTGAAGATTCTCCGTCCTACGTCCATTCACCCGGGTTGGCCCACAACCGTCGGGCCCATCAGAGTGGCGGCCGGGTTGGTGCGGCTGCGTCCGGTGCGGATGCGTGACGCCGCACAGTGGAGCCGCATTCGGTTGGCCGACCAGGGCCACCTCGAGCCATGGGAGCCCACCGCCGATTCGGATTGGGCTGTCCGTCAGAGCATGTCGGCGTGGCCCGCAGTGTGCTCCGGCCTGCGTGCCGAGGCCCGGAAGGGCCGGATGTTGCCGTTCGCGATCGAACTTAACGGTCAGTTCAGCGGTCAGTTGACCATCGGGAACGTGACACACGGCGCGTTGCGGTCGGGGTGGATCGGTTACTGGGTGGCCAGTGCGGCCACGGGCGGGGGAGTGGCTACTGCCGCCCTTGCGCTGGGGCTCGACCACTGCTTCGGTCCGGTGATGCTGCATCGCGTCGAGGCGACGGTCCGGCCGGAGAACGGGGCAAGCCGGCGGGTGCTTGCGAAGGTCGGCTTCCGTGAGGAAGGGCTCCTTCAGCGCTACCTCGACGTCGATGGGGCGTGGCGGGACCACTTGCTGGTGGCGATCACGGTTGAAGAGGTGTACGGGTCGATCACGTCCGCGCTGGTGCGTGCCGGCCACGCCCGCTGGATCTAGGTCTGTTACAGATGTGACAAGAGTGGCATGTGATGCTTGTGTGCATCGAATTACAGGTGTGTAATTGTCATGGTCATCGCTACCGCTCTCGGGACCGGCGCGCCTCGCGCCTTCGCGCTGATCACGGACCTAGCCTGACGGCGAAAGGAGCAGGCAGCATGCCAAGCGTCCCCCAATCACTTCTGTGGATCTCCCTAGTGGTGCTTTGGCTGTTCGTCCTCGTTCCGATGCTGATCAGCAAGCGCGATGCCGTCCGTCGGACCAGCGATGTCGCGCTGGCGACGCGGGTGCTCAACAGCGCCGGCGCCCGAAAGCTCAGGCGCGGCCCGGCGGACGGGCACCGCAGCGATCCGGACTGGCAACCGGCCGAAGAGGACGATGACGACCTCGACGATGACGACGAGGAAACGGCGCCGCGAGCGGTCGTGGTGACCGGCCGGAACGACGCGGTGATCGACGAGGAACCCGACTACCTCGACGTGGACGTCATCGAGGTGGACTCCGGGGCTCTGCCGGTGGGCTCTGCCGAAGCCGTCGACGAGCCGGAACGCGAACCACAACAAGCACCCGAAGAGCCGGTCGCCGAGGACGAATCCGTCGAGGCGGACGACGTAGAGGACGAAGCCGAACTCCCCGTGGCGTCCGAGGATGACGGCACCGCGGATCAATACGAGTACGTCGAGGACACGTCGGGTCTGGAGTCGGGCGACGAGCCGCCGACGACGGTGTCGCCGACGGCTTCCCGTCGGCGGATGTATGAGTCGAAGACCGCGGCGGCTGTCAGTGCCCGCAAGTACAAGTTCCGCAAGCGGGTGGTGTGCGTCATGGTGCTGCTGCTGCTGATCTCGGCGCTCACGTCGTTCACGGTGTGGCCGGGCGGGAAGTGGCTGTGTGCAACCGCGGGCGTGATCACCCTGTTGTATCTGGCGTATCTGCGGCGCCAGACCCGCATCGAGGAACGGTTGCGGCGGCGGCGGATGCAGCGGATGGCACGGTCCCGGCTCGGTGTCGAAAACACGAAGGATCGTGATCTCGACGTTGCGCCCTCGCGGCTACGGCGCCCCGGCGCAGTCGTGCTCGAAATCGACGACGAAGATCCCATTTTCGAGCACCTGGACCATGCGCAGGGGCCGATGGAGTATCACCTGCCGCGCGCTGCCGGCCAATAAAACCCGGCGCGGTGTCGGGACCCGAGTCTTAGCTGGTGCCCCTGCGAACCACCCCGTTTTGATTCGCGATGAATGCACGGAGGCGAGTGCGAATCCGGTGCCGCAGAGGCAGGCGAAGAGCCATACCAGACGCCCGCCCTCAAAGGACTGGGGCGGCGCCTCGCATGCAGTAGCGATCCGCACCGCGCAGGCAATAATGCCGCTCACCGAGGAGGCCAGGTACAGGGTCGGCGATGCGCCTCGACCGCGGGTCTTTGCGCAAAATCAGCAGCACACGCGACTCGAACTTCAGTAGGTAGATGAGGGCGCGCTGCAGAGCAGCAGCCAATAAGTGCTCAGCCAGATGTCGGTGGGCACGTCGAGAAAGTCGGGCCGGTAGACAGCGGCCCCATTACCCAAAGTGAAAGTGGCGGACAGGACCGGGATACACAACGTCGCGGGGCGCTCCACGTACTGCTTGAACAATGCGCGCATTCGGTCGTCATCGGCCGGGCGGTCGAGCACGTTGTAGACGACGGCCGAAGCGGCAACGATGTAGCAGCTGTGGCCTATGCAGGCCGCGAGGTTGCATTCTCCGGTGACCGCATGCAGTGGGTTTCCCGCAGTCGCCCGGCAGAAGTCCCCGGAATGTTGGGACGTACGGCTTGCTTTTGCGCCTTTTCGACGTTTTCGCGCCGCACCGCTCAGACTGGTAGCCTTCCTTCCGACCATGGGGCTATGGCGCAGTTGGTAGCGCGACTCGTTCGCATCGAGTAGGTCAGGGGTTCGAGTCCCCTTAGCTCCACAACGAAGGACCAGCTCAGGCGCGCCTTCCAAAGTTACGCCCAGAACAACGTAACAGATCACGTAACATCAGGGGTTGTGGCAAGCATCCACGCCCAGAAGAACCGATCCGGAAACACATACCGCGTGCTGTGGCGCCGGGAGGGCCGCCAGCGCTCCCTGACTTTCGAGAGTCTGCCTGCCGCAGAGCGTTTCAAGGTCCTGCTGGAGGATCACGGTCCCGATGAGGCGCTGCGGATCATCGAGCTCGACGAGATCGGTTGCCACGTCCCGACGGTCACCGAGTGGCTGCACACTCACATCGACAACCTGACGGGTGTCCAGCCGGCCACCATCGCGCGCTACCGGAGCTACGTCGCCCGCGACGTCGACCCTGTGTTCGGTTCGATGGCGGTGTCTGCGGTCACCGATACGACCATCGCGCGTTGGGTGAAGCAACTTGGCGGCAGCGGCAAGACCATCTCGAACAAGCACGGTTTTCTCTCGGGGGCATTGAGTGCCGCAGTGCGTGCCGGGGTGATGGCGTCCAACCCGTGTCAGGGCCGGCGCATGCCTCACACACGCGTTGAGGAGACGATTTTCCTGACACCACCGGAGTTCATCCTGCTGCGAGGTCACATCGAGAAGCAACGGTGGAAGAACCTGTCCACCTGGCTGGTCACGACGGGCATGCGCTTTTCCGAAGCCACCGCATTGACAGCGGCCGACATCGATGCCGACGCGAGCACGTGCCGAATCACCAAGGCGTGGAAGTACTCGGGGAACTACCGGCCTGAGATCGGTTTCCCGAAGACGAGGAAGTCGATCCGTACCATCAGCCTGCCGGACGCGGCCCTGGAGGTCATCGACCTCACGGCGCTTGGGTTTCTGTTCACCAATGGCGCGGGCAATCCGGTTCGAGCGCAGGAGTTCTTCAACGGCGGCTGGAAGCCCGGCCGCGACAGCGCGATGAAGGCCGGGCTCGCAAAGTCGCCCCGCGTGCGCGACCTCCGGCACACGTGCGCGTCGTGGATGATCGCCGCCGGTGTACCCCTGCCGATCATCCAGCAGCATCTGGGCCACGAATCCATTCAGACCACCATCGGCGTCTACGGCCACCTCGACCGGCGAAGCGCGCAGGTCGCTGCTGACGCAATCGGGTCGGCACTGGGTTGACTAGGGCGTGTCTCCCGAATGGGAAGGCGTTGACCGGCGACGATTGACCGGTGACGCGAATGGGTGTGATTTCTGATGAGTTCTGGGCGGCTGTCGAATCGGTGATGCCCTCTGATGTGGGCAAGCGGGGTAACAGATTCGGTGACCATCGTCTGATACTGGAAGCATCGCGTGGCGGTTTCGCACGGGTAGCCCATGGCGGGACCTGCCAGCCGATTTCGGACCGTGGCAGACGGTGTGGAAGCGGCATCATCGATGGTC
>JAOPWC010000196.1 GCA_025965895.1 Mycobacterium sp. | reverse complement strand
GCCGCGCCGTCTCCGGCGGGATCTCTTGGTAGCGCAGTGGGCGGTCGAGGACCGTACCGATGACGTCGACCAGCTCGGCGTTGGTGAAGGCTTGCGGGCCGGTCAGCGCAACCTTGCGGCCGTTGAGATCGTCGGTGAGCAACGCCTGCGCGGCCACCGCCGCGATGTCCCGCTCGACGATGGGAGTGCTCGACGCGGATGCGTATGGGCCACTGACGACGTCACCGGCGTGCAGCTGCGCTGACCACATGCTCGCGAAGTTCGACGCGAACTCGCTCGGGCGCAGGCTCACCCATTCCAAGCCGGACTCGGTGGCAAGCTGCTCGACCTCTGTGTTGCGGTCGCCGCGAAAACGTGACGGCTGAAGGGAGAAGTCGTCGTCGGCGTTGATCGCCGAGAGTGCCACGAGCCGCGCGACTCCCTCGTTGCGGGCCCGCTCCACAACCGTTGCGAGGTCATCGCCGAGCGCCCGGGAGTTGAGAAACACCGCGTCGGCGCCCCCAAGCCCAGCCGAGGCTGACGTCACGACGTCCACGCCGGCAGGAAAGCCAGCGAGGTCGGGGCGGCGAGTGACGGCGCGGACCTTGGCGCCGGCGTTGACCAGAAATGTGAGGAGCGGGCGGCCGATATTGCCGCTTGCACCCGTGACCAGAACTGTTTTCATGGTGTTGTCCTTTTCGATTTGTTGTTTCCGATTGCGGCTGAGGGTTGGACTGCATTCCGCGACGACTGCACGGGCACCGCTACTGCGGCCAGTCGCGCGAAGGTCAGGCTGTCGAGGTGCTCGAGTTCGATGAGGCGGACTTGGGTGTAGACCGCGGCCCCGAATCCGCGCAGGCTGGCTTCGAAAACCAGGATGGTGGCGAGGAATCCGGCGAACACGCCGCTGAACACCACCTCAGCGACGACCGACGTCGTCTGCAGTAGAGCCGGCGGGTCTGCTGGATCGACGGCGAACATGGTGTTGCTGCGTCGGTGTGTGGCGTCGTCATCTGTTGTCTCCTCTGTTGATAGGGCAGACCGGGCGCTAGGTGATGTCAGATTCACCCGTACGGGCCTCCGCCGTGGAAGGTTTCGCGGTGCGGGGTGTCGACGGGTCCGTCCTCCGTGCGCCAGGGGGCCCGGCAAGTCAGGGCTGGCCAAGAACAGAGCGCCGTAGGGGATCAGGGCCGGTCTGACGGTTCGCTCCGGAAAATCACGAGTTTCATGTCACCTCTATCCAAATGGTCCCTATGGATGATCATCACTGTATATGACTATCATCAAGAGTGCTAGTGTGGCGGGTATGGAGGATCATCCGACTGGCATTGGCGCGCTCGACGAACGCATCCCGTTTCCCTTGAACCGCACGGTCCCCTGCGAGACGTTCTGCGTCCACGGATACTTGCCGGCCAGCTTGTCCTTGGGCTAGAGGACTTTCACCAGGCCGGCCATGGCACACAAGGCGGCCAGGATCGCCTGCACGATCCACACGAACACATTCATCGAGGGGTCTGCCCGGTCATGAAGCCTCCGGGAAGCACGCCGAGCTGTCGCATTCTTGCTTATCGGTACCGGGAGAAGTCGGGGTCGCGGTCAACGGAAAAACCTGCTGCACAGCTGCATTCACATGCACTGTAACCGGTTGCTGGGCAGGGATCGCAGCGCGGAAGTGTTCGCGATGCTGGCGAAGGCCTTGCGTGATCTGCTGGTTGCGCCCGTATTACCGCAGAATGGTTCGACTCGGTAGCCCTGCCCATTGCTCATCACCAGTTCTCCGAGACGTCGGCACCGGTTGTTTCGGTTACGGAATCAGATCACCGGGTGCCAGGAATGTTGGCCATCACGGGATTCTGGTTAGGGCCGCGGCGTCTTCTTCGATCATCGGTGCTGGCAGTGAGTCGTTCGATGTAGCAAGCGATATCGGCATCGGTTGATTCATTTGATGCAACATGGGGGATGCTACCGGTAACCCGCTGTAGTCGATTTCGCCGTTTTCACCGTGTCCCGGGCCAGGGGAGTGATCGGCTAGCGACAGTCCGTGACGCCCTGCCGTCGCCCGCAGCCGCCAACCCGGTTGTCGCCGATCGACCGATGTCGCTAGTCGGCGCTTCGATGCTGTGGAGCCGGTGGTCAACAGAGCTGGAGATGCTGCGCACCCCCTGTCTGGTGATCAAGGCCGCAGCGCCCAGCCCGGCCGCTGTGATCGCCGCGGCGTCGTCCAGGCCTTTGACCCAGGCGAGTGCGGCGAAAGGACCGACCGAGGCGCATACCCGGGGCGTGCGCTCGTCGTTCCGGGTCACAGGCCATGGCGGAACAGAAGATAACGTTTCGGGGTCACAGTGTCAGCCGCGCGAGGAAGGGACCCGATGCGAATAGGTGAAGCGGCCAGGAGGACGGGTGGCGATACGCTTCAGCCACGCTGGACGGGTTGCAGCACATACATCCAACGTAGGAGGAACGCATGCGAGTAGTTGTTATCACCAGGCACGGCGACCCTTCCGTTCTGCAGGTGCGGGAGCGGCCCGACCCACCGCCGCCGGCTGGCGGCCAGGTGCGCATCGCGGTACGCGCCGCGGGTGTCAACTTCGCCGACCATCTCGCCCGTGTCGGCCTCTACCCGGCCGCGCCGAACCCGCCCTCCGTAGTCGGCTACGAGGTGGCCGGAACCGTCGAGGCTGTGGGCGACGGGGTAGATCCGGCACGGGTCAACGAACGCGTCGCTGCCGGCACACGGTTCGGCGGCTACGCCGAAACCGTCAATGTCGGGGCCACCGACGCCATCCGGCTCCCGGATGCGCTGAGCTTCGAGCAAGGCGCCGCGATCCCGGTCAATTACGCCACCGCCTGGGCGGCGCTGCACGGCTACGGGTCGCTACGCTGCGGCGAGCGCGTGCTCGTGCATGCGGCGGCCGGCGGCGTGGGCACCGCGGCCGTCCAGCTGGCCAAGGCCGCCGGCGCGGAGGTGCACGGCACCGCGTCGCCGAGCAAGCACAAACGGCTGGCCGAGCTGGGCGTGGACCATGCCATCGATTACCGCCGCGACGGGTGGTGGAAGGGCCTGCAACGGTACGACGTCGTGCTTGACGCGATCGGCGGAACCTCGCTGCGGCGGTCCTATGACTTGCTGCGTCCCGGCGGCCGGCTCGTTGCGTACGGCTTCTCGGCGATGCAACAGGGCGAAAAGCGCTCGCTACGCAGAGCGGCCCCACAGGCGCTGTCGATGCTCCGCGGCTTCAACCTGATCAAACAACTCGAGGAGTCTAAGGCGGTCATCGGGCTGAACATGCTCGCCCTGTGGGACGACCGCGGCACACTCGAGCCCTGGGTGGCGCCCCTGGTGGCGGCGCTCGCCGACGGCACCGTGTCGCCGGTGGTGCACGCCGCGGTGCCGTTCGCCGAAGCGCCGCAGGCCCATCGGATCCTCGCGGCACGCGAGAACGTGGGCAAGGTGGTGCTGGTGCCGTGAGGTGACTGCTTGCGCATCACCGAGGAACTGCGACCTCGCGACGTACCGCTTTCGCCTGGCCACGCCTTCTCAGGCGAGATTCGAATCTGGCGAGCGCACGTCCTAGTAGCGCGCCGGGTCGAGCCGCACCTGCGATCCGCGTCGATCTGGGCGCCGACACCACCGATCAGCTGATCGCCGACATGGAACTCCTGCGGGGACACCTGGGCGTGGATCGACCCGGAAGCCGGCGGTTCCGTTGCCTCACTGAACCCGTGCGTCGAGCTTTCCAGTTACCGTCATACCGGTACCGACTGACCAGCAGTGGACGACTCTTCGCGAACGCTGGTCCGGTATCGCAACGGCGACATCCCGACCTCGCGTTTGAACGCGTTGCTGAACGCGCTCTCGGAGGTGTAACCCAGTTTGAACGCCAGCGGTCCGACGCGGGTGTCGTCGTCGCGCAACGCGCGCTGGGCCAGCTGCATGCGCCAGGCGTTCAGATATGTCAGCGGCGGAACCCCCGCGACAGCGCGGAACCGCTCGGCGAACGACGTCCGTGACATCGCCGATGCTCGCGCCAATTCCTCAAGGCTCCACTGCTTTCCGGGTTGCTCGTGCATCAGCTCCACTACGGGCTGCAGCCGTTCGTCGGTGAGCAGGCGAAGCCAGCCCGGCGGCAGTTCGTCGGTCTGCGCGATGTACGCACGAAGCACCTCCAGCAGCAACAGCTGACCCTGCTGCTGAATGGCGAAGGCGGCGCCGATCCGGTTGCCCGTCACCTCGTCGACCAGACGGTTGAGGATCGCGTGCAGGCTCGGGGCTTCGGTGGCTGACGCGCGCACATGCCCCACCGAAGGCAGGGCCCGCGCCAGCAACGCCTCGCCCGCCCGGTTGACATCGACGTGACCGCCGATGACCACGTCGGCCTCGCCGCAGTCGGCACCGTCCACGCGTAGGAATGGATCGGGCTCGCGGACCGTGAACTCGTGTGGCGCCGCGGTTCCGGGTCCGCCCTCCAATACCATCCACCCGCGGCCGTTGAGGATCGCGACATCACCCGCCTCCAGCCGGATCGGGCGCCGCAGCCCGTCGGTGGTGAGCCGCGCGCCTCCGCAGACCATCGCGACCAGCTTGAGCGGATAGTGGATCTTGAATCGGCTTACCCAGTCGCCGCGCACCGAGAACCCGCCGGACACGAGTCCGCGGACCTCGATCAGGTTGAATACGTCGGAGAGCTGATCACGACCCATACCCGTACTATCGCGCAGAAAATGCGGACTGACAACCATTCAGAGTTCGGAAATCCGGGCGCACTGTGGTGGCATGACATCGACACAACACGCCATCGGATCCGGCTTCACCGCCGCGTCCACCGCCGAGGAAGTTGTCAAGGGCATCGACCTGACCGGCCGCAACGTCATCGTCACCGCCGGACACTCCGGCATCGGGCTGGAAACCACCCGCGCGCTGAGCGACGCCGGAGCGTCGGTGCTGGTGGCTGTTCGCTACCCCGAGCGCGTCGCCGCCGCCCTCGCCGGAATCGACCGCGTCGAGGTCGGCGCCCTGGATCTCGTCGACCCCGGCGCAGTCGAGGCGTTTGCGACCAGCTATCGGGACTCAGGGCGTTCGCTGGCCATCCTGATCAACAACGCCGGCATCATGGGCGGCGAACTGGTCCGCGATCCGCGTGGCTACGAACAGCAGTTCGCGACCAATCACCTCGGCCACTTCCAATTGACACAGGGTCTGCTGCCGTCCCTGCGGAAGGCAGCGGGCGCCCGGGTTGTCCAGGTCTCGTCCTGGGGCCATCACCTGTCGGACATCCGGTGGGACGACCCGCATTTCGAGCGTGACTACGAGGGAATGGTGGCCTACGGCCAGTCCAAGACCGCAAATGTGCTGTTCGCCGTCGAGCTCGACCGGCGGTGTGCCGCGGACGGGATCCGGGCCTACTCGCTGCACCCGGGCGGCATCACCACGACCAACCTGGCGCCCTGGCTGACCGACCAAGACCGCCGCGCGATGGGTCTGCTCGACGACAATTTCCAACCCATCGTTGATCCAGACAACGACATGAAGACGCCGCAGCAGGGTGCCGCGACGACGGTGTTCGCCGCGACGAGTCCCCTGCTCGCCGACATCGGCGGCGTTTACCTGCAGGACAACGACATAGCGCCCGTCGAAGAGGGTGCGACGCCGGTCGACATCGACATCGCGGCGGGACCGCTGCACACCACAGTTGGCGTCACGCCGTACGCCGTGGATCCAGGGTCGGCGCAACGGCTCTGGGAGCTCAGCGAGAAACTGACGACCTGAGCTGAGGATCCGTTTCGCCGCCAAGTCCCACAGAGGGGCCGAGGCGATGCCCTGGACGTCTGGTCCCAGACCCCGGGTCCTGACGAAGCGGTCGTCTCGCAGCACCGTGCGCACCTGTTCGTAGCTGAGCATCTCAGGGCCGTGCGGACGCATCGCGATGGTGGGTGCGCGCGGGCCCTTGCCGATGTGTCTCGGTCTTTCGAAGAGATGGTTGACGTGGGTTTTCTGGGTCGTCACGTGTCACCCAATTACTTCAGAAACAGAAGTTTGGCTAGCGCGTCTGTTGGGCGTAACAAATTTTGTGCCGCGCGTTCGCCGATGATGACGCAGGGCGCCATGGTGTTTCCGGTGGTGACGCGGGACATGATCGACCCGTGGCCGCCGCCAGTCCGCGATCCGAAGGCGGTCGATTCCATAGATTTTCAGGATGCCGTCGACCACCGACATGGCGCCTTGGCCCATCTTGGCGGTGCAGCTTTGGTGCCAGTAGCTCGAGGCGGCATCGCGCACGAAGCGCTCAAGTTCGGCACCCTTCAGGTTGCCCGGCACGACTTCGCGTTTGGTAAAGGGACGAAGCTGCTGAGTTGCCAATCTGGCGGCACAGTTGCACGCCGGCCATCGCGGCTTTGAGGTCATCGGGGTGCGACAACATGTTGGCCTCGATCTGCACCGGGTCGAGCGGGGGGGCCGGTCAGACAGATTCGGCCTCGGCTTTTGGGCCGCACCACGGCGCTACACCATGTCCGGCCGAACTCAGGCAGATCAAATTTGGCCGCGATCTCCGCACTCGACAACGGAAATTCAGCCTGACAGGCCTGCAAGTCTGGGGTGTCGATACTGGGGTCGCTTTTCCAGAAGTAGGTCGCCTCAGCCCCATTGCTGCGCGGCGGCAGCGGCTGCTGGTACTCCCAGACACAATCGAAACGAGGGTGGTCCTGCATGTTTTGACCGACCTCTGGAAGATGCTGGATCACCGGTATCCCGTGCCGCTGCGATTCGGCCTGGTCGCCGATACCCGATTGCATCAGCACCTCGGGGGTGTGGATCGCGCCCAGCGACAGCACCACTTCGGATCCCACGCCGACGCGGTGGATCGCCCCGTCGTGGGAGAACTCCGCGCCGGTGACGCGGCCAGCGGTCGGTCTGGTCGGCCACCTGGACAACTACGACCTCCAGATCACGATGTCGGAGTCGTCGAGCCGCGGTTACAGCGGGCGCAACGTTCCGCCGACCGCGATGTCGCTACGGAGGAGAGTCGACGCCGAGCCCGCGGGCTAACCAGCCCGCCGTCCTTATGCCTCAGATACCAGGACTGCTACGGCTGCCCACCCTGGTGCACCCGGGCACCCTGTGCCGAGTCGACGGCCCACCGGCGTAAAGACCGCGCACGCCGACAGACCGCAGCCGATCGGGATCGATCAACGGTGACCTGCGTGGAGCTTGGGGCGACTGCCGTGGCCGCCGAACGGGTTGGGGACCTTCACTATCGGTGTGTGTTAACAACCACCCGCATCGGCGCCCTGGTCCTGTCAGGTGCTCACCGATGGCGAAATCGACCACCGACCTGGCGACCCGAGGGACATCGAGGCGTTTCCGCGTCGGCTTCATCGATTGGACCGGGTCCGGTGTCATCAGGTGCCCGCTCCGGCTCGCCTGATACCCCACCGATACCACCTCTTCCAGCTACTACGGTCACAAATGCGCCGACGGCAACTGTCCACTATGTTTAGCGTCCTGTGGTGTGGTCCTCAGGTTGGTCACAGCCGCGCGACAGACGCTGGGGTGATGTTCACCAAGGCGCCGCGCTCGGCGTTTGGGGGCCGCCACCGCCGCCTTCCGTCCCGGGGGGTGTGGCGGCGGTTGGCACAAATCGCCGTCCTGATGGTGCTGGCCGCCGAGATCAGCACAGCCGCGACGTATGAGCAGGTGCTCGGATCGACCGGATATGCAACGTGGCAGGACATGGCCTCGACGATGCTGCGCCAGGTCGGGCTGGGTGGACTGCTCGATCAGTATGAGAACTGGCGATACACCCGGCATCCGCCATCGGACACACCACCCGATCCGCGCACCCTGGGAACCGGTGGCACTTCTGTCGGCGCGACTCCCAGGCCTGCGGACCCCGGTCCCGTGCTGCCGCCGTTGGTGGCGACCGCCGACAACGCCGGCTGGCATCCGGTGACCCGGGTGCCCGGATCGCCACCGCTGGTGTACACGGCGCTGATTGAACCAGATCCGGCTCACCACAGCGTCGTCGCCGGGGTCGCGCTCATCCGCTTGCCAGGAACCCGAGCGTATTTGATGCCCGGAACCGTGGAGCCCGGCCAGACCGGGTCGCCGGGGCGCATACCGCCGGCACAAATTCCTGACGTGGTCGCCGCGTTCAATTCCGGCTTCAAAATGTCCGCCGCGCCCGGCGGGTTCTATCTAGCCGGCACCACCGTGCAGCGTTTGGTCGACGGCAAGGCATCGGCGGTGATTGACGACCAGGGGCACCTGATCATCGGCCAGTGGGGCCGTGACGTAGGAATGACCCCGTTTGTCCGCGCCGTCCGCCAAAATCTTTCCCTCATCGTCGATCGCGGTGCCGAGTACCAGGCCTGGACCGAAACACCGACCAGCGGTGGGGGACTGCCCAAAACCAGCTGCAATACACGTGGCGCTCCGGGCTGGGAACCACCACCGACGGCGATGTGGTCTACGTCGCCGGCGATCAACTCAACTTGCAGTCCCTGACGGCTGCCCTGGTGAAGGCGGGTGCAGTGACCGGCATGGAACTTGACATGCACGGCGGCATGGAGTTCTTCAGCAGTTGGTCCGCCGACGCCTCAGGAGTGCCCAAACCCCAACGACTCGTGCCGGCGATGTCCGGACCGGCCGACCGCTACATCCGCGCTGACCAACGCGACTTCTTCTACTTCACCACCACGGCCAGCCCGTAATGCAGTCGGATCGAAACCTTCCAGCGCGGCGCCAGCGAAAACAGTCCGTGCGCGCAGTCCGTGCGCGTTTACGGGTTCCGGACCTTCGAACGCGTGGGAAAAACCGAGCGAGCGCCTCTTTGATCATGTCCGGGTTGCCGGACCACAGCGGTCGCCTGATGACCGCGTTGGTGGGTTCGCGCCACTACATGCGGCCCAACCCTCGATTGGCGCCAACCACACACAGCCGCATAGGTTCCTTCCTCGCTCGACGGGGACTGCTTCGGCTGACACCGTCCGGTTAGCTGTCGGGCCGTCCCCGTGGGCGCGGCAGTCGATAGTCGCCTATCGAGTCGGCCGAGTCTTGATCGGATGCTGCGTCTGACCGACCATGGACCTGAACGCCGAACGGGACGGGAAGCCGGGGTCCGGCGCGAAACGTTCAGGTGTTGGTCAACGGGCGGCGGAACTCAGTCGCGGAGGGCGCCCGCTCAGAGCAGGTTTTTCTGGTGTGCTTCTTCGATGTCGGCCAGCGTCGCCCGAAGATGCTGAACGGTCATGTTTATCGCGCCCTTGATGTCATGGGCACGGTAGAACTCGATGAGCTTGGCGTGCTCGGCGTTGGACTCCGCGATGCGCGCGGTATTGGCGCCGAGGGACAGCGTGACATACATGGACGCGCTGTCCCGTAGCCCGCTCAGGACCGTCGCGAGGCGGCTCTCCTTCTCACCCAGCGCGAACAACGCGTGGAATTGCCGGTTCAGCTCGGACCACTCGGTGAGGCTCGTGGTCTGCTCGAGTTGTTGACAGAGCTCTTCGGCGCGATCGAGTTGTTTCGGCGAGATGGTGTCCATGACGCGGCGCACCATCAGCGGTTCCAGCGCGATGCGCATCTCGTACAGTTCGCGGACCTCGTCGAGATCCAGGCTGCGCACCCGCGATCCGCGGTGCGCGTCGAAGACTACGAGGCCCTCGCCTGCGAGGTCACGCAACGCCTCGCGGACCGGGGTATTGCTCACATCGAGCTGCGCAGCGAGTTCGGCCTGGATGAGTCGCGTCCCGCCGGGCAAGGTGCCATCCAGGATCGCTTCCCGCAGCGTGTCGAGCACGTAGACATGCGCCGTGAGGGCCCGGTTGTGCCGGGCATTCAGGCCAAGTGTCATTGCTACCCCTTCAGCGCTACGTCGTGCACCAGCAAGGCTAATCGCCTCTACAGTGTGCTGCTTCGATGATCGAATTCTGACCGGATGTCGTCTCTGCCTGCCCCATCTGCGAGGAGACACGCCAGTAGCACCCGGGCCTTCCTCGCGTCCAGCCATCCCGCCGGTATCGCTCCCCTGGCAATCAGGTCGGATTCCGAGCCATCGAAGCTGTAGCTGTTGCGGTGGGTGCTTCCCGCTCCGGTCCGCGACGCCAACACGACTGGAAGGGAGGACGCCGCCTTCTCCACGACACCCGCGAGCGAAGTCGACGCATGTCCGACCCCGAACCCCGCGACCACCACGCCGTGGAACCCGCTCGAGCTGATCACGTCGAGCACTTCGCCGTCGTCGCCGAGGAAGGTCTCAAGCAGCGCCACGCGCGGCGTGATGAAAGGGTCAGGCAACCGGAGCGTTCTCCGGTCGGCCGCGGTCGTCCCATATACCGGCCGCCGCTCGTCGACGTAGCCGAGCGGCCCGAACGACGGCGACGCGAAGGCGTCCGGGCCACTCGCCCGTACCTTGCGCGCGCGGCGGGCAGCATGAATCTCATCGTTCAGCACGACAAGCACCCCCCGCTGCCGGGAGGCGTCGTCGGCGGCCACCCGGACCGACGCGACCAGGTTTGCAGGACCATCGGCGCCCGGCGTTTGTGGCGGTCGCATCGCGCCGGTGACGACGAGCGGCGCCGGCTGGTCCCAGTACAGGTCGAGCAGGTAGGCCGTCTCTTCGATGGTGTCGGTGCCCTGGATCACGACGGCACCGGCGGCACCGCCGCTCACCTCCGCACATGCCCAGTTCAGCGCGCCGACCACCGCATCGAAGGTGAGCGACGCGCCGGGCATGGTGTTCAACGTCGTCGCACTGAGCTCCGCGCTATCGTCGAGCGCCGGTACGGCCGTGAGCAATTGTTCGGCGCTCAAGGTTGGTCGAGCCCCCTGCCCGTCGGCGGTGGTGGACGTCATCGTGATCGTGCCACCGAGGGACGCGGCCGCTACCCGCGGTCTGGCCATTTTCGGGCGTATCTCCTGTCTGTCTCGAGGCGTGCACGGATCGGATGCGTTCTCGTGCAAGGCATTTACTAGTCGTGCCACCAATGGACGAGAGGGCCGGGCGCCAGCTCATCAGTGACATGGACGTCGACGACGGCGGACCGGCCCGCCTCGACCTCCGCGATCGCCTCCTTGAGCACCGCCTGCAGTTCGGTGTCGGATGAGACCTCGGCCCCGAACAGGCCGAAGGCCTTCGGCACATGCGCGAAATGCTGTTCGATGAAGTCGACACCGACGCGCCTGCCGTCCAAGGCGGCGTCTTGACGCATGCGGATGTGTCCCAACGTGCCGTTGTTGACGATTACGACGAGGATCGGGCTCCGTACTCGCGCCGCGGTCTCGAGCTCCCCCATGGTCATGGCGAAACCGCCGTCGCCCACCAGCGCGCACACCAGTGCGGCCGGGTGCGCGATCTTGGCGCCGATGGCACCGGGCACGCCGAATCCCATTGTCCCAGAAGTCGGATAGTGAAACTCGCCGGCCGAGGTGATCGGGAAGTACTGGTCTGCCCAGTGCAGGTAGTTTCCGGAGTCGAGGATGAGCCGGCTGCCGTCGGGAAGAAGCCGCCGCAGTTCGCGGACCACTTCGCGGCCGCCGACGGCGGTGCCGGCAGTGCGCGCGTCCGCCAGGCGCTGGTGATAGCCGGCATGCTCGCGTTGGAGACGGGCCAGCCACGACCGCTCGCCGGACGGCGTGGATGGCGCGGGCGCCGTCGCTGCCGTGGTGACGGTCTCCCGCAGCAGCGGCAACAGGGCACCGAGATCGCCTGTGATTCCCATCGCCACCGGATACACCCGCCCGATCACGGCGGGATCCAGATCGATGTGGATCATCCGGACGCCGGGGGCGAACTTCATCCGATAGTGCTCGGTCATCTGCTCGGAGAAACGGCAGCCGAGCACCAGCACGGTGTCGGCGTCGTGAATGGCGACCCGCGCGGCGGGCGACCCGCCGATCCCGGCCATGCCGACGAAGTTCGGATGTCGGTCGGAGACGGGCTTGCGTAACCACGAAGACACGATCGGTGCGGGCAGCGCCTCGGCGAGCACGAGGACATCGACGTCGTTGCGGGCCGGGACTCCACCACCCGCGATGATCAGCGGGCGCTTCGCGGACGACATGAGTTCGACGACGTCGGTCAGCCGGTCCCCGCTGATGGTCGTGTCCGCGCTCGGAATGCTCGGCGGCACGTACTGTTCGATCTCGCGTTGCATGAAGTTGTACGGGATCGCGACATGGACAGGACCGGGGCGTCCCGTCAGTGTCCGCCGGTAAGCCTCGTTGAGCAGCTCGAGCACCCGATTGGCGTTGTTCGCCTGCACCGACCACTTCGTAATAGGCGCGAAGAACGCCGCGAGGTCGATCTCCTCGAAGGCTTCGTACCCTTCGTGGTCGTTGCTCACCTGTGCGCTGATCACGAGCATCGGCAGGGACTCGACGTAGGCGCCCATCACACCGATTCCCGTATTGGTCGCGCCCGGCGCCTTTGACGCGACCACGACTGCCGGTTTGCCGGTCTGGAACGCATACGAGTACGCCATCATCGCGGCGCCTTGCTCATGCCGGGTGAGGATGAAGGGCACGTCGGTGTCGGCCGCGAGCCGGTCGGCGATCTCGAGCAAACCGTTGCCGAGAATTCCTGCGACAAAGGGCGTTTCGATGTCGGCGCACCACCGGGCGATCGCCTCGCAAACTTTCATTGCTGTCCCTTTCCGCTGGGGCGGTCGGTTGGCCAGAGATCACGCCGCTGACGCACTCACGAACTCCTGGTTCTTGTCGGCGAGGCGTACGAGGGCGACGCACATTCCGGCGACGACCGGGACGGCGACGAGGACGACGAGACTGCCGATGCCCCAGCCGGCGGCTTGGACGATGGCGCCGAAGATGGCGCCCGAGAAGCCCGCACCGATGTAGTGCGCACTCGAGGCCACCCCGGACGCTTTGCCGATGTGCTCGCCGGCGACCGCACGCTGCGTCAGCGCGTACACGTTCACGAAGAGGAATCCGCTGTTGAACACGCCGAAGAACAGGCTGAGCACCATCTGCTGCCACCGCGCCTCGGCGACGTTGAACATCAGGAGATCGACGACGACGGAACCGACGATGGCGGCGAGGATTAGCCGTCGCTCCCCGAACGTGTCGGCGAGATAACCGGCCAGCAGTCCGGCGAAGGCGCCGATCCCGTACATGCTCGCCGCCAGCGCCGCGGCCTGGGGCGGATAGTGCAACTGCGATTTGAGGAAGGTCGGGTACAGACCGAGGTAGCTGTAATTGACCACGCCGAGCAAGATGTTCGCGGCGGCAAGCAGGGCGAGGTTGCGGGTGAGCCATGACTGGGTCTGCTGCCGACGGCAGTGCTCCTCGGCGGGCCGACGGGACGACTCGACCCCGTCCGTGGCCTTGCCGAACTCACTGAACGGATGTGGCAGGAAGAACAGCAGCAGCACCGCGTACACCAAGCCGATGATCCCGAAGACGTACAGCGGTAGCCGCCAGTTGTTGCCGCCGGCGAGGAAGATCTGGATACCCAGGATGGGACCGATGAACGACCCCAACCCGTATGCCGCGTTCATTCCCCCGAGGGCCAGGTTTCGGCGCATCGCGAAGAAGACGCCGGCCATCGTCAAGATCGCCGTCTGCTGCATCGCCTCGCCGATCCCGGTGATCACACGGTACGTGGTGATGTCCCAGAACCCTTGGGACAGCGGGATGATCATCGTGAAAATGGAATAGACCAGCATGCCGGCGATGAGGATGGTCTTGCGGCGGTAGCGGTCCAGCAGAACCCCGGCGAACACGCCCGTGATGCCGAATCCGAAGGCGAAGATGGTGGTGATGAATCCGCTCTGAGCCAGGCTCAGCTGCAGATCCTTCTGGACGTAGGAATTCAGATTCGAGAACACGCTGCGGTCCATCGCGTTGGCGATGTACGAGCACGCGATGAAGAGGTAAAGCGAGAGTCCGACGAGCGTGCCGTAGCGCGCGGGCGCGGTCGATGTGGTGGTGATGACCTTGACCTCGCTCATGGGCTGCCTTCCATTGACTGATTCGCGCACCCCCGGGTGTTGGCGCACGTCACGTCTTCGCTAAGACCTCGACGTCCCGCTCACGCTACGCCGCACGATGCATTGTATATAATCCATACGTCCGTGCTTGCGGGACCATGATCAAGGAGTGATCGCGCATGACCAGTGACGTCGATCAAGTGCAGCCGAAGGCCGGGCTGCCGCGCCTGGCGAGGGCGACGGCCCTGATCAGCCTGGTCATCCTCGCGCTGTCGTATGTCACGAATGCTATGGACCGGCAGGTGTTTCCGGTTGTCCTGCCCCAGGTCAGCAAGGATCTCGGATTTACCCTGGCGCAGGGTGGACTGCTCGCGACGATCTTCACCCTCGGCATCGGGATAGCAGGTGTGCCAACGGGTTTCTTGCTCGACCGGCGGTCACGAAAAGCGGTTGTGCTGCTCGGCATCGCCGTGTACTCCGGCTTCACGGTCCTTACCGGACTCGGCGTCGGATTCTTCGACCTGTTCGCGTACCGCGCGCTGTCCGGGGTCGGCGAGGCGATGCAGAACGCGGCGCTCTTCTCGGCGGTGGGCGCCTACTTCTTCGCGCACCGCGCGTTGGCGATCGGAAGTATCAACTTCGCTTACGGGGTAGGGGGTTTCATCGGCCCGATGCTGGGCGCGAGCATTGCGGTGTCCTTCGGCTCCTGGCGGGTGCCGTTCTATGTCTACGGTGCGATCGGCTTCCTCTTCGTCCTGATCATCATGGCCGTCGTCGACCGCCGTTTCACCGAGCAGGTCGAACTGCGGAATCCCGCCGTGTCCCGGCAAAGCGCAAACGAGCCGATACCGCAAGGGTTTCTGAATCGAAATACGCTGCTTCTCGGGTTGACCTCCGTCGTCATCGGCGTGGCGATGTACGGGTTCATCGGCCTGTACCCGACGTTTCTGCAGAAACAGTTGCACTTCAGCCTCGGCGACGCGGGTGTGGTCGCCAGCATGTTCGGGCTTGGCGCCATGATGGGCCTGCCCGCCGGCTACCTGATGGATCGGCTCAATGTGCGTTACGTGCTAATCGTCGCCCTGCTGGTCGGGTCGGGGGTCGGCTTCCTGATCTTCAACGGGCCCACCACGATTGGCTGGCAGTACGTCTTGTCCTTCGGAGAGGGCGCTATCGCCAGCGGATTCTGCTTCGTCGGCGTCTACGCGGGATTGCAACGATCGGTGCGTCCTGAACTCATCGGCCGCGCATCCGGCTTTTACGTCACGTGCTTCTACATTCCCGCATCCGTTGCGGGTTACCTCTTCTCGAGGCTGGTTGGCGCGGTCGGCTGGGGCGGCGCGGAGTTCTGGCAGTTGAGCATGCTTCCCCTGGTGGGTGTGGTCGCGCTGCTGTTTGTCGACACCAGGCAGCTCGCACGCGTCACATCGACGACACACGAATGAGAGGGCCGGATCACATGACGCGTCCCTCGGGACCACGACGCTGGCACGAGCAGCGCTGGCTTATCGATTCGGTGCTTCGGACGGAGGGACTGGAATGGGACCAGCCGCGCATCGCCTACACGCTGCGCCCGATGGGAGTCGATGCCACCCCGGATTTCGCGGTGGCCACATCACGCATCTCGAAGTTCGCCGACATCGCTCCCGTCTTCACCGAGCGGGCGCAGCGGCGTCACGCAATCGCCGTCGCAGCGGAGCGCGAGCAGAAGCTCGAGTCGGCGCGCGAACATTACTTCCACGCGGCGTTGCTCTATGTGACAGCGGAATGGCCGATCTGGGAGACCACCCCTGCGCTGATCCACCTGGACGAGCTCAAGAACGAGTGCTTCAACGCCTACGCGCGGCTCGCCGACCACCACGTCGAAAGTGTCGACATCCGGCTCGGCGACTCTTACATTCCTGCGTGGTTCCACCTGCCTCCGGGTTATCAGGGCGGGTCGGTGCGCACGGTGATCTACTGCGGCGGAATGGATGCGCCTAAAGAGCTGAACGTCAGCCTGTACGGGGACAAGCTGCTGCAGCGCGGATTCGCCGTCCTCACCTTCGACGGCCCGGCCAGGGTGAAGCAGCGATCAGGGGCCTGCATTTCACCCCGACCGCCTGGGTGGATGCCGGTGCCGCGATCATGCAATGGTGTCGAGACCGCGCCGAGGTCGACAACGAGAAGATCGTCGGCCTCGGACTCTCGTTCGGCTCCTACTGGATGTCGCAGATAGCCGCGACGCAACCGGCTCTCAAGGGCGTGGTGGTAGGGCTGGTGTGTCACGAGGCGGGCTGCCACACCATCTTCGAGGCGGCCTCGCCCACCTTCAAAGCCCGCTTCATGTGGATGTCGGGGCTCGAGCACGACGAGAATGCCTTCGACGACATGGCCACGAAGATCGACCTGAGGCCGTCGATGCCGGAGATGCGGGTGCCCTGGCTTGTGGTGGCGGGCGACGAAGACGAGTTGTCGCCGATCGAACACAGCTATGAACTCGTTGCGGCATGTGCTAGTCCATCGGCGATGCTCGTCTACCAACAGGGTCGCCACGCCCTGTCGTTGCCGACACCATCGATCGCGTCGGGGCCGAACTGGACCAGCTATTGCGCGGACTGGCTGCTCGATCGGGTGAACGGCAAGCCCGTCGATGAGCGGGTCGACTACGTCCTGCCTACCGGCGATGTGGAACGGCGTCCCCATCCGCGGGAAACGTCCGCATGACCGCCCTGCCCGTCGGCGGCCGAAAGACCGCCGTGGTCACCATCGACCTGCATCGCGGTCACCTCGATCCGTCGGTGGCCACCATGCCGCTGCCTGCGGAGGCCGCGGCCCGGGTGACCGACGCCAACAGGACACTGATCACCGGTGCCCGGGCCCGCGGTATCCCGGTGATCCACGTCGTCACCAGCTACCACGACGTCCTGGAGATCTCGTGCAACCCGTGGTGGGAACAGGTGGCCGGAACGGATGCCACCCGCTCGAACGTGCTCAACCACCAATTGCCGGGCAGCCCTGGGCTGCAGGTGATGCCGCAATTGCTCGACACCGAATACGACGTGGTGGTCTACAACAAAAAGCGTTACGACGCCTTCGTTGCGACCGAACTCGATCAGGTACTGCGTGCCCGCGGCATCGACGCTTTGTTGCTGACCGGCGTCAACACCAACAGTTGTGTGCTCGCGACAACGGTCGCGGCCAACGCCAGGGACTACGCCACGATCGTCGTCGCGGACTGCGTCGACACGATGGACCGCTCAATGCATGAATCGGCACTCGCCTTGATCCGACAGGCATTCGGCTGGACCGCCACGACCGACGAAATTTTGGAGGCCCTGTGAGAGTCATCGACGTCCACGCCCACGTGGTCCCGCCTGCGCTCGTGGCCGCGATGCGGTCCGGTTCCGCGCCGGACGGCATCGTCCTCGAGCAGTACGGCGACACGCCGTGGGTTGTGCACCGGCAGGGCTACCGGTATCCGCTGATGGACACTTTCCACACCGTGCCGGCGCGACTGGCCCAGATGGACGCGGCCGGAACGGATTTGGCGCTGCTGTCGATTGCACCCCCGCTGTTCCTGTACTGGACGGGAGCCGACGGTGCGGCATCGGCCGCCCAGACGATCAACGACTCGATCGCAGCGATGGTCGAACAGGCGCCGACCCGGTTCGCTGGCTTGGCGACGTTGCCGATGCAGGATCCCGACGCCGCCGCATCAGAGTTGCGGCGCTGCGTCGAGGTGCTCGGGATGCACGGAGCCCAGATCGGGCCGCACATCGACGGCACCCCGCTCGACGACGAGTCGTTGCGGCCGGTGCTGCGGGTGGCCGCCGAGATCGGCGCTCCGCTGGTGCTGCATCCTTATTACGTCGGGTCGTCGCCGGACCTCGATGACTTTTATCTGACGAATCTGCAGGGCAACCCCTGGCAGACCGCGCTGAGCGCGTCCCGGCTCATCTTCTCCGGAACATTGGACAACCTGCCGGAGCTCGATCTGGTACTGGTGCACGGTGGTGGCCATCTGCCGTACCAGATCGGCCGGTTGGACCACGGGTACCGCGTTCGCCCAGAGGCGAAGCGGCCTGCGCACACCCCGAGCGACTACCTGCGCCGGTTCCACTACGACTCGCTGACGCACAGCGCGAGTTCGACCAGGTGGCTGATCGAGCGCGTCGGCGCCGACCGAGTGCTCTTCGGCACCGATGTCCCTTTCGACATGGCCGGGGGCACCTTCCCCGAGCAGCTCGATGGGTTCGCCGGATCCGATGAAGAGCTGCTGGCCGTCGCATCGGGAAATGCGGAACGGCTCTTCACACTGAACAAGGGAAACGGGCGTGGCTGAACAGATTCTGCTCCATATCGACGGCAAGGACGCGCCGGCGAGCGACGGTGGTGACTTCGAGGTGACGAACCCGGCGACGGGCGAACACCTATACACCGTCTCGGACGGCACCGGCGACGACGTCGACAGCGCAGTGCGGGCCGGCCGCGCGGCGTTCGACGATGGCCGCTGGCACGCCCTGCCCGCAGGCGACCGTGCACGGATCCTCAACCGTGCCGCCGGTCTGCTGGCCGAACGCATCGACGAGTACGCGCGACTGGAGACCGTTCAGATCGGCCGCACCCTGCGGGAGATGCGCGCCCAGCTGAAGCGGCTGCCGGAGTGGCTCGAGTACTTCGGTGCGCTTGCACAGACGCACGAAGGGGCGAGTCCGGATTTCGGGGCGGACCACCTCAACGTCGTACGCCGCGTCCCGTTGGGTGTCGTCGGACTGATCACGCCGTGGAACCACCCGCTGTTGATAACGATGAAGAAGGTGTCGGTCGCGCTCGCCGCCGGCAATTCGCTCGTGGTCAAGCCGAGTGAGCTCGGGCCTGTTGTGCCCGGGGAACTCGTCAAATTGCTTGAGGAGGCCGGGGTTCCGCCCGGTGTCGTCAACTTCGTGCCCGGCCTCGGCCGCAGCACCGGCAGGGCCCTCACCGAGCACCCTGGCCTGGCGAAGCTCGACGTCACTGGCGGAACCGAGACGGGGCGGGTAATCGCCGCGGCTGCGGGCCGGTGCCTGATCCCGGTCACCGCCGAACTCGGCGGCAAGGCACCCGTCATCACGTTCGACGACGTCGATATCGACGCTGCCGTCGCAGGGGCGCTGTTCGCGGCGTTCATCGCCACCGGGCAGACGTGCGTGCAGGGCGCCCGGATCCTGATTTCACGAAAGATTTACGAGCCGTACGTTTCTCGGCTCGTCGAGCGCACGCGCCAGCTGCGGCTGGGCGATCCGCTCGACATACGGACCCAGATCGGACCCTTGGTGTCGAAGGCCCAGCGGGAGAAAACCGCAGCGGCGGTTGATCAGGCCCGCGCCCAGGGCGCGACCGTACTCGCGGGAGGTGCTGTGCCCGCCGGAGACGACTATGCCAACGGTTGGTTCTACCAGCCGACGATTGTCGCTGATGTTGGGCTGGCCGACGATCTTTGGCGTGACGAGGTGTTCGGGCCGGTGTCTGTCGTGGCGTCGTTCGACGACGAGGACGACGCTGTGCGCTTGGCGAACCATTCGCAGTTCGGCCTCGCCGCGTCGGTGTGGACGCAGAACGTGGGCCGGGCGATCCGGGTGAGCCGCCGGCTCGACATCGGCATCATCTGGATCAACGACCACCACCGGATCGACCCGTCATCGCCGTGGGGCGGCTTCAAGGACAGCGGCATCGGCTCGGAGAACGGGATAGAGGCGTTCCGCGCGTACACCCGCCAGCAGAGTCTGGTCGTCAACGCGTCCAACGCCGCGTTCGACTGGTTCGGCACGGTCGACGACGACGTGCGCTATTCCTAAGGAGCACAACATGTCAGAGGCAGATCTGCTCATCGGCGGCGGCACCGTGGTCACCCCGACGGGGCGCCGGCAGGCCAACGTCGTGGTGCGCGACGGGCGCATCACGGGCGTCACCCGCGAGCGTCCGGATGCGCGCGATGTTGTCGACGCATCCGGGCTGCTGGTGATGGCCGGCGGCGTGGACACGCACGTCCACCTGATGGATCCGGGCAGTCCGGAGCGCGAAGACTTCCCGACGGGCACCAGCGCCGCCGCGGTGTCCGGCGTGACGACCATCATCGAGCACTCGCACGGAAGGCCCGTCCGCACTGCCGCCGATCTGACCGAAAAGGCAAATTACCTCCACGATCGCGCCAATGTGGACTTCGGCCTCGCCGCCCACGCGTGGCCCGGTCAGGCTGATGTCGTCCCCGAACTGTGGTCCGCGGGCGTCTCGTTCTTCAAGGTGTTCACCTGCACGACGCACGGCGTGCCGGGCCACGATGCGGCGGCGCTGAAACATTATCTGGAAACGGCGGCCCTCACCGGTGCTGTCAGCCTGATGCACTGCGAGGACCAGTCGCTGACCGAGGCGGCGGAAGGCCTTTTGCAAGGACAGGGGCGCGACGATCCCGGTCTGCTACCGGAATGGCGCAATGCCGACGCGGAACTGGTCGCGGCCGTCGTCGCTGCCCTGCTGGTCCGCCGGACGGGCGCGCGCGCCACGGTCGCGCACGTGAGCAACGCCGAGGTCGCCGGCTACATCGCGGCGGAGCGGGCAAGGGGCGCGACGCTTGCGGCCGAGGGCTGCCCGCAGTACTTCTTGCTGCGCGAAGACGAGGTGCACGAGCATGGCGCGCTGCGGAAGTTTACGCCGCCCGCGCGTTCGCGGACCGACGAAGACGAGGCGGAGCTGTGGCGTCTGCTGCGCAGCGGCGTGCTCACCCACATGTCCAGCGATCACGCGCCGTCGACTCTGGAGCAGAAACAAGCCGGCAACATCTGGGAGGTGCACTTCGGGCTGCCCGGGCTGGACAGCACGATGACGGTGTTGCTTGACGCCGCGGCACGCGGGCACCTGTCTTACGAGGACATCACCCGGGTGTACAGCGAGACGCCCGCCCGAAACTACGGGTTGTGGCCGCGAAAGGGGCGATTGGCGCCGGGCGCGGACGGTGACGTGATCCTCGTCGACCCCGCGGCGACGCGAACGCTGCGCAACGCGGATGTCCTCTCCAAAGCGGGGTGGACGCCGTTCGATGGGCGGACCATGACCGGTCGGGTCGTCCGCACCTATCTGCGGGGCCGGCTCGTCGCGCAGGAGGGCCGGCCGCTAAACGAGCGGACCGGACGATTCGTGCCGGGCGGCGGATACCGCGGCGGCGCCGAGTGACCGGGCGGTGATGGCGCGGACAGCCTGCCGCAACTATCCGGTGCAATCAGAAGGACTGCTGAAACGCACGCTCCGTGAGCAGTGAACCGATCATCTCAAACGTCGAATCACCAAGTAGTACCAGCGCCTTCATCACACATGGGGCCCGAGTCGGCGACCAGTATCACTGCGGCGCCATCACAGCCGACAATCTCACAACTAAGCACCAACCAGCACAACATGCGACAACTAAACTGAGCGTGTCGCGACAAATGCGCCGACTAAAGGGGCAAATCACTGATGCGCTGAACAAGGACAACGACGTAATCGAACGGTGTTGCAGCGCAGCACGATAACGAACAGCGAGGAGTTTACCGGTAACCCATTTATTCGATTCTCCGCCGTATCCGGACGCCGACCTGGATCCCTGGCACTCATCGACGTCGGCGTGGGGTTCCGGCCGTCGAAGACGCTGGTCTCGACCGTCGAGCTCGACCAGTTCGGCCAGCTGCACTGCTGGGCCCGATCCATTTCCCCTTCCTACCGGGCTTGGTCGTATGCTCGGTGTCGTACTACCTGTTCACACAACTGTTCACACGCCACCCTCAACCTCGACGACGAGCGGGAGGCGATCGATCGCAGACGGTCGGAACTCGCCCGCCTGGCGGCCCGTCTGGGCCCACGGACGCACCGGCCATTACTCTTTGGCTTGCTCGACGGTGAATAACGGCGAGGTTGCTGGAAAGGGATAGCTTTGCCCGACAACCGATTCCATCTCGGATGGTTCCTGAATTTCGTCGTCGACGCGTGGAATGAGCAATGGGGATCAGGCGGCACTCCATGGCGAGGCGACTTCTACGTTGAACTGGCACAGGCCTTCGAACGGGCGAAGTTCGACTACCTGATCCTTGAAGACAAATTGATGGTCTCCGATGCGTACGGCGGAACGGCCGAAGCCGACCTCAAGCACGCGCTGTTCTCACCGAAACATGACCCCGTGCCGCTGGTCCCACTGATTGCGCGCGCCACCACCAGACTCGGCATCATCCCGACAATGTCGACCAGCTTCTACCCGCCCTTCTTGCTGGCGCGCCTTTGCAGCACGCTCGATCACATCACCGATGGCAGGCTCGGCTGGAACATCGTAACCTCGGCCGAGGACCGCGCCGCCCAAAATTTCGGTCTGGACAGGCTCTACGAGCACGACACTCGCTACGAAATGGCGCACGAATACGTCGAACTCGTTAGCCAGCTGTGGCAATCCTGGGAACCGGATGCCGTGGTGCTCGATCGGGAACGCTCCATATTCGCCGACTACACCAAGGTGCGCCCGATCCATTTCGAAGGGCGGTACTACAAGAGCCGGGGGCCACTCAACACGGTGCCGTCACCGCAGGGCAGGCCTGTGTTCTGTCAGGCCGGCGGCTCCCCAAAGGGTCGTGACTTCGCCGCGAAGTACGCCGACACGGTCATCGCGGTCGCGACCGGTATCGAAGGGATGAAGGAATATCGCGACGACATCCGTAGCCGCCTCGTTGAGCACGGCCGCGAGCCCGATGACTGCAAGATCCTCTTCCTGGTGACACCGATCCTCGGCGAAACGCTCGCCGAGGCCCAGGCCAAGGCAGAGCGTATGACGCAGGACCCGCACTTCATCGAGCAGGCGCTGGCCATCCAGTCGGCGATCACCGAGATTGACTTCTCGCGGTACGACCTCGAGCACCCTCTGCCCGACGATATTTCGACCAACGGCGAACGCGGCTCGCTGGAGAAGTTCATCCAACGGGGCAGCGGCAAGACGTTGCGCCAACTGGTGCTCGACGGTCCGCTCGACGCGGTCGATCTGATCGGTACGCCGGAGACGGTGGCCGATACGATGGGCGAGATCATGGCCGAAGTCGGCGGTGACGGATTCTTGTTCATCTCGCCGAGCATGCGGATCAACCGCAGGTATGTCGTCGAGATCACCGACGGCCTCGTCCCGGCACTGCAGCGCCGGGGTCTGGTGCGATCGGAGTACACCTACGAGCAGTTCCGCGACAATCTGCTCGACTTCTAGCCAAAGCGCGGCGAGAGCGGCCGGAGAGCGAAGGGGCGCCCGAACCCATTGGGGCACAGTGTGTGGAGAGTTGTCCTGATGGCGTGGCTCTCGCGCCGACCGCGCCGACACGGTGATAAACTGCGTGGCCGAGCATCATCCGCCCGTGGTCATCAACGTCGGCGGCGAGTTCTACCTCCGCGATCACCACGCCGCCGCCGAAACCCTCCGGCGCGCCGCCATCGCAACCCGACAACCACCACACTGATCACGCCCTCAGGTGGAAAATTCTAAGAGCCCCAAAAATCGTAGGAACTTCGCCATTATCCGGTCTGAGCTGGCGCGGCGGAGGCGACTGAGCCGAGGATCCTTGCCTCGCCCAAGGGTTCCACAGCGAGTCCATCCGCTGCGGAATTGACGCGGTTAGTCGGTCTGGCTTGCGCGGTGAGCGGCGGCGAGGGCGGCCGCGGCCGCGGCGATCCGCGCGGCGTTCCATCGGTACCAGGTGCGGATCAGAGTGGACCGTTTGTCGGCCGGCAGGGGCTGCGAGGAGAAGAACAACGGCAGATTGACGGTGCGGACCAAGTAGGCGGTGACGACAGCACCACCGAGCCAGCACCCAATCGCTGCGCGAAGCCATCTCCTGCTGCGGCTGTCCTGCGGGGCGGCGATTAGCGCGGCGACAATCGCCACAGTTGTCAGCGGCGCGCCGGCGGCGTAATAGCGCACCGGGCTGCCGGCGCCCAGGATCGATCTTGGCCGCTCGTCTGCCGACACGGCAGAAGCTTGGTCGGACAACAGTTCTGGGATCCGCACGACAGCCTCATAAACGTTGCCGAACAGCCACTGCGCGATGCCGAGCTGTGCCGCATCGAGAAGCAGCGCGTTGCGATGTGGCGCGTCCGATGTCAGCGTTGCGTGCATTACTCCTCCTGCGCACAGGCGCCGATCATGTCCGGTGCCGTCGTTATTTGATGGGGTCATCGAGTTGATTTTCGAACCAGGCGAATGCATCTCGCATTTCCAATTGGCGGTAGTCGACTCGGTCTCCGGCAGCGGTGATGCTACCGCAGGCTAGCCGGTAATACGTTTGGCGGTCCGGCCGGGAGACCCGCTCTAGCATCCCGGCGCTGATCAGTTGTCGCGCAGAAAGGCTGACCGCGCCCGCGGACAGCTGGACCGCGTCCTGGATCTGGCGCGCCCACGACGGTGTGCCCGCGCCGTTCCTGCGACCTGGGGTCATCGATGCATCGGTGTCGCGGACTGGCTCCGATTGATCAGCTGGCGGCGGCACCGTGATCGGGGAGGGCATGAGCCAGGACGTGCACCGTTTGCTGGAAGTCGCGTGCCAGCTCGATACCGGCGAGGCCATCAAACCGGCTTCATGGAGAATTCTCCCCGGGCAAAAATTGGGGGAGCGGTTTGCGAGGGCCCCCGCCGCAGATGTCCCGAATGAAACTTGCGCTCTGCAGCTGGCCTGGCAGCGAGAACTGACCAACTGGGCAGGCATCGGATCAGGCGAGGGATCAACCCACGAGTGCGCGAGGCGTCAAGTCCGGGTTGCGGCGGCGCGATGTCGCCCATCCCTCAGCGGCTCGCGCGGGTATGTCGCGAAGCCGGAAGGTGCGCGTAAAGCCAGCCGGCCGCGTCGTGAGCGTTACCTCCACCGCGCCGCCGGGCGTGACGACGTAGCGCTCCTCGACATCGGGTCCGTCCTCGCGCCGGCCGACCGACCGGCGCCGCAGGTCCTCCTCGTCGTGCAGGTCCGGGTCGAACGGGAAGAAGACCTGATCGTATGGCGTTACGTCGCCGTCGGGCCGGCCGTCCACGAGGCGGCTGCACTCCACGAACCGGAAGTGTCCGATGTTGTGCGCCGCCCGGTAGGTCCGCGTGATGACGAGCGGAGGCTGGCCAGCGGCGGGAAGAGCGACGTTCTTCGGCAGGATCGGGTCGAAGACGACATCCTCGCCGCCGTGCGCCTCCCGGAAAACGCCGAAATCCCGCGAGAGGCGCTCGGACAGCGCGACGCCGGCCTCCTTGTTGAGGAAGACTGCCAGGCCGATGGCCGTGGCCGCATAGGGGTTCGGTGAGCGCTTCACATGCTTCTCGCCAAAGGACCTGCGCAGCATCCGGGAGACGAGCGGAAAGCTTCCGGCGCCGCCCACCGCGTAGATACCGGCCACCTCGGACCAGTCCACGTCGCCGCCGTCCGCTGCCCGGTCACGGAAAACGCGACAGAGGACCTCGACCGTGTTGTCGACGAGCGGCGCACACGCCGCGTAGACGTCGTCGATCCCGCAGCAGAACGGCGGGCGGTCGGCCGCGGAGAGGTCCATCGAGAAGCGGCGCGTGTTGGGCCCGACGGCTTCCTTTCGGGCGGCACACTCCTCGAGCAGCAGCTCCCGCGTCGTGGCGTCCACTTTCCGGAGCTTCGACGCCTTCAGGACGAGCGTCAGGATCGCCTCGTCGAAGTCGTCGCCGCCGAGGCACCTGATGCCCTCGCTGGTGACGACTTCGTTCAAACGCCCGGTCATCTTCAGAAGCGAGGCGTCGAACGTGCCGCCTCCCAGGTCGTAGATCAGGACATACTCGCGCTTGGCAGTGATGCTGGAGCGGTACCGGTGGGCATACTCGAAACCCGCGGCGGACGGCTCGTTGAGCAGCGCGACGACCTCAAAGCCCGCCCTGGCGAAGGCGTCCAGCGTCAGGAAGCGTTGAGCGCTCGAGGCGTTGGCCGGCACGCTGATCGCCGCCTCAATGCACTCGCCGGGCGCGAGGCAGGCGTTCGAGCGATGGTGAAGGTCGCGTTTCAGCTGGGCAAGGAAGCCCGTGAGGAGGTCGGCCAGGGGATAGCAGCACCCGCCCAGGTCCACCTCGGTGCGGGGCCCGGCGTCGTTGAGCAGACGCTTGAACGACCGCAGGACCGACCAGCCCGGCTGGTGGCGGACCGCGGCGGCGTCCAAACCGAAGCGCAGCTCTCCAGCAGCGTTCGCGGCGATGACCGATGGCCATGCGTCGACCCCGTCGAACGATACGACGGGGTAGTTGCCGCCTTTTTCGACGACCGCCGCGACGGTATGCGTGGTCCCAAAGTCGATGCCGATCCTCATGCCGCCAAAGCTTAAGCGCTGCACGCCGTTCAACCGTTCATTCCCGCAAGCGCGTCGCGCCCGTGTCGGGCTGGCAGCGCCGGTGACCCTTGACGGGCAGCGGTGGGCTTGGATTCTTTGTGGCGCCAGCCCTCGAGCATTTCCTGAAACCGTCTGCGTCTCGGGGTGCAGCAGTGGAACCCACCACAGGGCTGTTGGTAGGCACACGTGTTGCGAAAAGCGGCGTTCTCCCAACGCCGACGTGATGCTTCGAGCTAATCCGTCTCGTGGGTAACTTCGTCGATGGCAGCCTCAGCCTGGCGACGATCTTGTTGCGCGGGCTCGTGATGCGCTTCCGCCGCCTCGCGGTGCTCGCGGACGTCATCATTGCTGAAGACCTGGGCAGCCGATTCATGGGAGTCGGCTCGGGCGTCGTGCAGCACGGCGGCGTCGTCAAGACGTTCAGCGGTCTTGCGATGCGCCTCCGCCGCCCGGTCGTGGGCTTCTTCGGCCCGCTGCGCCGCCTGCCGCGCCCGACGCTGCGTGATGACAAGGCTGCGCTGTGCGAGCTCACTGGTGCACTTCGCCAGTTCTTCAGCCCGTGCGGATGCACGGTCGCCCGACGACTCCTCCATGAGGGTTCACGCGAGCGCTACGGAGGAGTCCAACCCACGGGTTGGCGCAGAAGCTGATCGTCGGACACCACCACCATCACGCCGGTGCGGATCCGCAGGGAGGGGCAATCGATGGGCTCAACAGAACACGCTGAAAAACCGGGCCGCCTACGAGAGTCTGCTGCTGACCGCCCATCTTCGCATCGTCCCGACGCCTAGGGCGGAGTCGCCTAGATTCGTGGCACCTTGGGTACTCCTCCGACCATGGACCATTCCGAGACGCCGATTCTGGACGCGTTGGCCGACTACCACCGGCTCGACCGGTACGGGTTCACCCCACCCGGGCATCGGCAGGGGCGAGGCGCTGACAGCCGAGTTCTGGCCGTCCTCGGCAAGGACCCGTTTCGCGATGACGTCCTCGCCACCGGTGGCCTCGATGACCGCATGTCACGGGGCAGGTATCTCGCCCACGCCGAAGAATTGATGGCTGATGCAGTGGGAGCGTCACAAGCTTTCTTCTCGACGTGCGGCAGTTCGCTGTCGGTAAAAGCCGCCACCATGGCGGTCGCTGGCGGCCACGATGGCGGACTGCTGGTCGGCCGCGACAGCCACAAGTCGATCGTGGCCGGCCTGATCTTTTCCGGATTACAGCCTCGCTGGATCACACCGCGGTGGGACGCGCAGCGGCACTTCTCCCATCCGCCGTCCCCAGAACAGGTGCGTGCCGCGTGGGACACGTATCCCGACGCGGCGGGAGCCCTGATCGTCAGTCCCAGTCCGTACGGCACGTGCGCCGACATCGCCGCGATCGCGGCGATCTGTCATCAGCGCGGCAAGCCGTTGATCGTCGACGAGGCATGGGGGGCGCATCTGCCGTTCCATGAGAGCCTGCCGACCTGGGCGATGGACGCCGGCGCGGACGTCTGCGTGGTCAGCGTCCACAAGATGGGCGCAGGATTCGAGCAGGGATCCGTTTTCCATCTCCAGGGCGACCTCGTCGACCCCGACCGGCTGTCGGCATGCGCCGATCTGCTGATGACGACGAGCCCAAACGTGATGGTCTACGCGGCGATTGACGGATGGCGACGACAGATGGTCGAGCACGGTCACGAATTGCTTGGCGCCGCGTTGGATCTGGCCGGCGAGGTGCGAGAGCGTCTCGAACAAATCCCGGACGTCGAGGTGCTCGACGACGAGCTGCTCGGCAAACAGGCGTCCTGCGACCTGGATTGGACGCAGGTGCTGATGGATATCTCCGCGACCAAAACGTCGGGATACCAGGCGATGGATTGGGTGCGTGAAAATTGTCAAATCGATCTTGGCCTCGGCGACCACCGCCGCATCATGGCCACGATGTCGTTCGCCGACGACAAATACACCGCAGAGCGGCTCGTAGACACAATCACTGCCTGGCGCAAGGCGGTTCCCGAGTTCCAACGGCCACCGTCGATTCGGCTGCCGTCCCCCGAGGAACTGCAACTCGAGACGGTGCAACTGCCTCGGGATGCGTTCTTCGGCCCCACCGAGATGGTGCCGGCCGCTGAGGCGGCCGGACGCATCGCCGCCGAACAAATCACCCCATACCCGCCCGGCATCCCCGCCGTCGTTCCCGGCGAACGACTTAACGACGCGGTCATCGACTACCTGCGGTCAGGCGTGCAGGCAGGCATGACGCTGCCCGACCCCTCGGATCCGAGCCTGCAGAAGTTCCGTGTCGTCGCCTAAGTCGAGCGGCGAACCTGCCGACGTGTGCCAAACCCGGCGACTTGATGTGGCACCGCTGATCACCTCGGGTTCAGCAGCCAAATCGGCTCGAGATTAAAGCTCCACCGCACATAGAGGTGGGAGATCGCCGGCCAAGGGCTACCCGGAGGCCGGCCTGAATCGCGTCGCGCGCGTGGTCGAGCAGAGACGCGAACGGGCCCAGCGCGAAGTTCGCCATCGCCGACTCGACACCCGGGTGGGGACGGGTGGGAGCGATGGCTTCCGCGGCGCGCACTGCGGCCGTCATCCGCTTCAGATCGTCGGCGTGAACCTCACGCTGCAGTGTGTTGAATTCCTCGTTTTCTTCATGTTCGGCGCGATCGATCACGTCGCCGTGGAACTCGGTGAGCGACTCGACAAACTCCTGTGAGCCGATGTCTGTCTTCTCGATCTGTGCCAGCTGCTTCTTGGCCTGGTTCTCCTCTTCCAAAAGCCGGCATCGAACGACCTCGTCGCCGCCTTGGATCTCCTTGCGTGCCCGCGGATGGACGATCATCTCCTCGGCGGTCTCGTGCACAGCCAGCAACTGGCGCAGATCGACAAATGCCTTCTCGCGGGCCTTCGGGTCGGACGCCTACAGGACTTCGTCGAACATGTCCTTGATTAAGTTGTGCTGCCGTATAAGGAAAGGCACGACGTCTTCGGTCGACTCCAGCCGAATGCGGCGGCCCTAAACACGTTTCCGCGGCTACCCCAGCTGCTCCCGCACCGCGAGAACGAGCCCGTCGGGATTCGTCGGTCGCACAGACGGGCCGGAACGGGCCTCGCCGTCGTGGTTTTACTGCGTGGAGCGAGCGGCTGCTCGCCGCGCGGGGGTGCGCTTGGCTGCGCGTCGCGACGGGGTGCGACTGGTCGCTCGCCGTTTGGCGGCAGCCTTCGGCGCGGCCTTGATGACCTTGGTGTCGGACTGGCGCTGATCGGTTAGTTGGACGACCCCGTCGGCGTCGCTTCCCACGGGTTTGGCGGCGCCTTCGAGCACCTCGCCGACCACGCGCACCGCGGCAGGCAGGGCGGTGTTGGTCAATGCCTTGAACACCGGCACCGCGGCAATGAACAGCGCCAACGGCGGCTCGATCAGACCGATCCCGACCGCGACCGCAAGGCCACCGAAATACCCCACAGACCGAGGCACGTCGATCTCGACCGTGCCCACCTCGACCTCAAGGACATTGTCGGGTCCGCCGAACCGAACCTGCACCACACTGTCGGAAGCCATCACACCCTCCTGTCGCACCTTCACATCGCCGACCTGGGCATTCGCGCGTCCGGGATCGGCTGGCTCCCGGCTTGTGTACCCATCCGGACCCGCATCTACCCAGCGCGTCTCCCGGGGCGGGTGGGATAAGCGTCACGGCGATGAGCCAGCCGTTTCGGGGAGTCGAAGTCAGCGGTGATCATCTGGTGGCCCGGCGGGATCCGGCAGCCGTGTGCTGATCGATGTTTCGGTGCCGGTGTCGGGCACGCTGCGGCTGCGGTGCCGCCCGGAAACGTTGCGCAGCAATACTTCCGGGTAGACTGGGTTAATTGTGCCGGCCGTGCTGCCCGATGAGACCCCGGCGCATCTGTCCCAGAGAGGCGATCACATCATGATTGAAGGCGGCCACGTCGAGGCGTTCTGGGATCGTGGCGGGCAAGGCTTTCGATTCGGTGCCTATCGCCGGTTTCGGGATCCCGCCGCGGCGACGCTGCCTTTCTGCTGTGGTTTCCGCCCACCGGAGGCTGATCGCCGGGGTTCATGAAGCAAGGTCGTGCGATTGGCCCGGATTGCGCGGGCTGCGCCGGCGGCGAAAGCTATCAAAGAATCAGCCTGCGCGGACGCCGACCCAGAGTGCGCAACACCGATGTCGACCGGGCCGCCGCCCGCCACACCGCTTACCTCAACGTGCCGTTGCTGTCTCAGACGCCCGGATCCGCGACGAATGCCTGAACATCAACCTCTTCTGAAGCGTGGCTCACGCCAGTGTCGTGATCAGCGACTCGAAAGACGAATCCAACCACCGACGCCGTTTTCTGGGGTTGGCTGAACTGTTGTGTGACGTTGCGTAGACCGGCGACACGGGCCGGTTCTGCAACAGATCTCCCGGGGTGTGGTGCTCGTGGCTGGTAGTGGTAAAGCTGCCTGCTGCGAG
>JAOPWC010000194.1 GCA_025965895.1 Mycobacterium sp. | reverse complement strand
TCCAGCCAGACGGTGACGGTGGTACTTCACTGGCGGGTCTGTTTGGCGGCGACGCCGGTCTGGGCGGTGGCGCCGGCCTGGGTGGTGGTTTCGGTGCCGGCCTCGGTGGCGGTGCTGAGCTGGGCGTCGGTGTTGGTGGTGGCGCTGAGCTTGGTGGTGGCGCTGAGCTGGGTGGTGGTTTTGGTGCCGGCCTGGGTGGTGGCGCTGAGTTGGGCGGCGGTGTCGGTGGTGGCGCTGAGCTTGGTGGTGGCGCTGGGCTGGGTGGTCAGGCCGGTGTGGGGGCTGGCGGCGGTTTTGGTGGCGGCGCTGAGCTGGGTGGTGGCGCGGAGCTGGGCGGCGGTGTCGGTGGTGGTGCTGAGCTGGGTGGTGGCGCTGGGCTGGGTGGTCAGGCCGGTGCGGGGGCTGGCGGCGGTTTTGGTGGCGGCGCTGAGCTGGGTGGTGGCGCTGGGCTGGGTGGTCAGGCCGGTGCGGGGGCTGGTGGTGGTTTCGGTGCCGGACTTGCAGGTCGCGGTGGCGCTGGGCTAGGCGGTGGTGCGGAGCTCGGAGGGCAGGCGGGTGTTGCTGGTGGCGCCGGTTTCGCCGGCGACCGCCGGACTGACCAGCGACAAGAACGCCCCTCCGGGAACCTCGCCGATAGAACCACGGCGGGCGGTAGCGGAACGGTCGGTGGCAGCAACGTCGACAACAGTGGTTTGGCCGGTGCAGGGGGCGCCGGGCTGAGCAGCGCTACGAATGCCGGACTGACGAGTCCGGTGGGCGGTGCGACCCTGGGTAATCAGACCGCAGTCAGCGGTGCCGCAGCAGCGGGAATCGGCCCGGGCAACTCCAGCGGTTTGGCCGCTGCGGGGGGTGCCGGGCTGAGCAGCGCTACGAATGCCGGACTGACGAGTCCGCTGGGCGGTGCAACCCTGAGTGCCCAGACCGCCGCCAGCAATGCCGGGGCAGTGAGCTTCCTCAACAGTGACAGCGCGGCGATGGGTGGCCACAGCAACGCCCAAGCGGCGGGCTTGTCAGGCGGCGGTGTGGGTATGGCCGCCCACGTGAGCGCCGGTGGGGCCGCGGCCGGAGTCGGCGGTGGCGCCCAAGGCGACATCCTCAGCCAAGAGAGCACCGCGCTGGGTGGTCACAGCAACGCTCAAGCGGCGGGCTTGTCAGGCGGCGGTGCGGGTATGGGCGCCCACCCGAGCGCCGGTGGCGGCGCCGCGGTGGGAGCCGGCGGTGGCTCCCAAGGCGACATCCTGAGCCATGAGAGCACCGCGCTAACCGGCCACGGCAACGTCAGCCAAAGCGCCGTCGCCGGTGCCCACGCCTCGACCGGCTCCGTCGGTGGCGGCAATGTCATCCATGACAGCGGCTCCACCGCCAGTGGCGATGCGATTTCCGGGTCGCATAGCGGCTCCGTCATCACGGGTCCCGGCGGCAGTGCCCACAGTGGTGACGTGAGCTCGGTCAGTGCCAGCCACACGCCGACCACCGTTGACCAACACTCCACGATCGACGCGTCGGCCCACTCCGTGAGTGACTCGCCGAACCACTCGGTGTTCGATTCGTCCGCCCAGTCGGGCCCCGACGCATCGAGTCACTCGGTATTCGAGGCCGGTCACGACTCGTCGCTGTCTCACACCAGCCAGGTCGACAATGACGTGTCGGTGCACACCCACGTAGACCCGCACGTGGGCTTCTGACCGCGGTCTATTTCCACCGATCGGCGGGGACCTCCCTGGTCCCCGCCGATTCGGCTTCATAACCGCGTGTGTGATGCGAAACCCGATCCGAGCGAACCGTCGATCGTCAACGTCGGCAAGCCAGCTCGGAAGGCGTGAGGGCGGCAAGTTTGTCCCCGTCGTGCGACGGAGCATGTGTTTGCCGCGAACTGATGCGGCGCGGAGGCGTTGGCGTTTGCGCGCGTCGCGAGCCCTCCCCGGTCTTGAAGTAGATGTCGTGTGCTTGTTCGTACGGTGTGCGGTTGGGGTCACCCGTCCGGCGTCTTCGAGTGCGGCGGCTTGTAGGAAGGGGCCGCTGGTTTTTATGAACAGGGCGACGGTGCAGTCACGTCGACCGGTGAGTGCCCCGACGAGCGAAGACTCCTGTGGTTCGCACAGTGCCGCTCTGCAATCAGCAGCGCCAGAGACCCCGGCGTTCCGCCCGCAGCGCTGCCGACTCACCGTCGCGCAGGCTGGCTGAGTCGCCGGGCGCCGCTAGCGTTGGTCGCTGCTTGAAACCGCGCTGCTGCGAGGGTTGGTCGACACGGACGCCTCGGTGTTTGCTGGCTACACGCCGCTTTCGTTTTTCCGGCAAGCAGGCACGGAGCAAATAGTTTAGTGCTAGCCTCCGGCCAGTGAGGGTCGGTCGCTGACCCCTGGGGAGGGGCCGAATGATCCGGGGCGTGGCTATTTTAGCGGGTTCAGTGATACTTGGGCTCACATTCGACGGGGACGCGCGGCCGCGGGTGCGAGGTCCCGGGCGGCCGCCGGGCGCAGCAGCTCAGTCGCCCGAGACCCGACAGCGCATCATGCGATCTGCGCGACAAGTGTTCAGCGAGCTTGGTTATGACGCCACCACGTTTCAGGCCATTGCCGATCGCGCCGGCTTGACTCGTCCGGCGATCAACTACTACTTCGGCAGCAAACCACATCTGTACCGGCAGGTCGTCGAGTCGACCAGGGCCACAGTGGTGTCGGCGGCGATTCGCAACGCCATCGCGGCCCCGACGCTATTCGCTCAGCTGTCGGTCTTCATCGACGCCATCACACAGGTCAGCGCGGATGACGGTTCGACGGCAGCGTTTCTGGTGACTGCGCTGCTGGACTCGCAGCGCCATCCTGATCTGCCAAAAGGCGCCATCGCCGAGACCCGCGAATTCCTTACCTGGGCGATCAACGGCGCTGTCGAACGCGGCGAGCTCGCGATCGACACCAACGCCTCGGCGCTCGTCGAGATGCTGCTCGCGATCATGTGGGGGATCTGTTTTTACGCAGGTTTCCTCGACAGCGGCGAACGGGTTGCCCTCATGGCCGACCAGCTCCGTCGGCTGCTGCCCGGGCAGCAGCGGACGCTGCCCAGCTAGCGTCCGGCGCTCGCCCCGTTGGGTCGGGTGGGGTGTGATGGATTTTTGATGCATTTGTCAATTCGTGGGGCTTGCGCTGCAGCTGGGGTTATGGTGTGCCACTGAATGGCCGAGCCGCGGCCGCGGGCCTCTCTCGAGCGGGGTGCTGACATACAGCAGGCTGAGTCGTGGTGGCGCTGCTGGCTCGCCGGAAGGCCGAGCTATGCGAGCTACTGGAAGTGCGTCTCGATGCGCTGGCGAGGTTCCAGCGCGTCGGTGATCTAGCCGGCCCGCGGCGTAAGCGACGGGTTGTCAGGACGTTCGAGAAGGGGCTCGGGTCGATCGATCGTGTTGCACGCACTACGAGTTCGGCTCGGATGGTTCACGCTGCCACGCACGATGTAAACCGCTTAGCTGCTGCGACGCTCACCTCGGGCCATCGGAAAAGAGTTCGTTCTCTGCCGATAGGCTTCGGTGGGATGCGGTAAGGGCTTTTGGATCGCACGATGGGCAAGGAACGCGCTGAACCCCTCCGGGTAGCAAACGGAGTACCTTCCAGCGTCGACTCATCCATAATGCGCCTCAGGAATACCGCACACTTCGATTAGGTGCCCTCTGCCGCCCAAGCGAGCGAGAGTTGCGTTCCGGCCCCCCAGGGAGAACCGTTGGCCAGGTGGCTTTTACAGGCAGGCCGTTCGCGCTGGTCGTCGAGCGGTGCCCTGAATGGTCGTGAATGTACGACTCTTCCCGAGCTATTCCCGCGGCCCTACTTTTGGGTGGAGGGTGTTGTTCATTACAGTGCTATCCACCTCAACATGGTCGCGACCGCGTACTGCGACTACCCCCAAAAGCAACCGTTTGGTATCAATCCCGCCTGCGGGCCGGGTACGCCGTAGGTTCATGGGAAACGAATGGATCCGCTCCGCGGCTCGCGGGTCGCAGAGGAAGACCAGTTAGGAGCCAACGTTTTCGCCTGGTGGGGTCAGACGGTTTACCGCTACCGATTCATCGTGATCGGAGTCATGGTGGCGCTGTGCCTGGGTGGCGGCGCGTTCGGCCTGAGTCTGGGGTCACATCTCACCCAGAGCGGTTTCTACGATGACAACAGCGAGTCGGCGAAGGCATCGCGGGCGGGTGACCAGGTGTACGGCCGCGACACCTCGGGTCACGTCGTGGCGATCTATACCGCTCCGGACGGGAAGACGGTCGACGACCCGGTCTTCGACAAGAAGATCCTCGACAACCTAGCCAGGGTCCAAAAGGACCATCCGGGCCAGATCCTCAGGTCGGTCGGTTATTTCAAACGCCCCGACCTGTTGAGGAACATGGCCGACGCGCCCAAGAAGCACGCGTTCATGTCGATTCAGCTCAAGGGCAACGACGACGACACCATCCTCAACAACTACAAAGTGGTTGAGCACGACTTCGCCATACCGGGCGTGGATGTGAAACTGGCCGGTTTGCAGCCGTTGGCTAACGAACTGACCGGGACTATCGGCGCCGATCAGAAGCGGGCCGAAGTGCTCGCCCTGCCGCTCGTTGCGGTCGTGCTGTTCTTCGTGTTCGGCGGCGTGGTGGCGGCGAGCCTGCCGGCGATGGTCGGCGGCCTCAGCATCGCGGGCGCGCTCGGCATCATGCGATTGGTCGCGATATCGGGGCCGGTGCACTACTTCGCGCAGCCGGTGGTCACTCTGATCGGCCTCGGTATCGCCGTTGACTACGGGCTGTTCGTCGTGAGCCGTTTCCGGGAGGAGATCGCCGAGGGTCACGACACCGCAACCGCGGTGCGCCACACTGTGATGACGGCCGGGCGGACCGTAACGTTTTCTTCGGTGATCATCGTGGCGTCCGCGGCCGGCTTGTTCCTGTTCCCGCAGGGCTTCCTCAAATCGCTTACTTACGCCATGATCGCCTCGGTCACATTGTCGGCGATCCTGTCGATCACCGTGCTGCCTGCCTGCCTGGGGATCTTGGGCCGCCACGTCGACGCGTTGGGCGTCTACACGTTCCTGCGGGTGCCGTTCTTCCGCAACTGGAAACCGACAAATTGGTGGCTGCACTGGCTGGGCGCTCGGGTGCAGAAGACCAAGACCCGCGAAGAGATTGAGAACGGATTCTGGGGCAAGCTCGTCAACCGCGTGATGAAGCGGCCGGTCGTGTTCGCGGCCCCGATCGTCATCATCATGATTGTGCTGATTGTCCCGCTGGGCAAACTGTCCCTGGGTGGCATCAGCGAAAAGTACCTGCCGCCGACCAACCCGGTCCGTCAGGCGCAGGAGGAGTTCGACCGGATCTTCCCCGGCTTCCGCACCGAGCCTCTGACGCTGGTGATCCAGACGACGAACCACCGGCCGGTTGCCGACGACCAGGTCGCGCTGGTCCGCAGCAACGCGATGACGATTTCGGGCTTCATCGACCCGGATGGCAATCCAGCCAAGATGTGGAAGGAACGCCCCTACCTCGACGGCGCCTCAAGAGACCCGTCGGTACGGGTGATCGAAAACGGCCTGGTGAACCGCAACGACGCCGCGACCAAGATCGACGAGTTACGGGCGATTTCGCCGCAGCGCGGCCAAACCTTGTGGGTCGGGGGCACACCCGCGCTCGAACACGACAGCATTCAGATCATTTTTTCCAAGCTGCCGCTGATGGCCGTCATTTTGATCGCCACCACCACGCTGCTGATGTTTCTTGCTTTCGGGTCGCTGGTGCTGCCGATCAAGGCGGCGGTGATGAGCGTGCTGACGCTCGGCTCGACGCTGGGCGTCCTCACATGGATTTTCGTCGACGGGCACTTCTCGAAGTCGCTCAATTTCACACCGACCCCGTTGACGGCCCCGGTGATCGGCCTGATCATCGTGGTGGTCTATGGCCTGTCGACCGACTACGAGGTCTTCCTGGTGTCTCGCATGGTGGAGGCCCGCGCACTCGGCATGTCAACGGCGGAGGCCATCCGCATCGGCACCGCGACCACCGGTCGCCTCATCACCGCGGCGGCGTTGATCCTGGTCGTGGTGGCGGGCACGTTCGTGTACTCGGACTTGGTGATGATGAAGTACCTAGCGTTCGGCCTGATCACGGCGCTGGTGCTGGACGCGACGGTGGTCCGGATGTTCCTGGTGCCGTCGGTGATGAAGCTGCTCGGCGACGAGTGCTGGTGGGCGCCGCGGTGGATGAAGTGGCTGCATTACCGGATCGGGCTCGACGAGACCCATCTGCGCGACGACCGCACGCAGCCAGCGGCGCCGGAGCCGCAGGAGGAGGAGGCTCTTGCCGGGGCCGGTGCGCCAGCGCGGAAGCATGAGCCCACCCATCCGACCGTCGAGGGTTCCTCCGCGCCGGGGGCCGCGGCGCGGGTTGGCCGGCGGCCGACGCTCGCCAGCACCACGCCGATCCCCAGCGCCCGCACCACTCCGGTTGGCGGACGACCGACCCCGCCGTCGCTCGCGCACACCATGCCGATGCCCGACGCGCGCGCCACCGGTGCCGGCGAACCGCCGACCACGCAGATCTCAACCGCCAAGAAACCGACGAACAATGCCGGCGGCAACGCGGCGGCGTCGACGGAGCGCGACGGTGCCGCGGCGGCGCCGACAGCACGCGATCACCGGGAAATCGAGTCATGGCTCGGTGAATTGCGCCCACCACCCAACAGCGCTCCGCGGTCCGCTGGCCCAATTGGCGACGGTGAGGCGGACGCGACGACCGCAATTCCACCTCTCCGCCAACAGGATCCGGATGCCACCTGAAGGTGCTTAACGGTTGCGATACGACCGCAGTTGCGGCGGCGGACGCCGAACATGTAGCGGCTGGCGCCGATGTCGTTGAGCAGCAGAGAGAATACCTTCGGAAATCACCCCGCTGCGAACCGTCACCACGTCGTATTCTTGCGGATCGCAGACCATCTGTTTGGCGGGATCAGCGCGTGGGAATTCGTTCGCTCATTACGTCACGACGATCTCGGGGGTTAAAGCAGTGAACCAACATGATGATCAGGACACGCGGCCTTGACGACGTTGTCCATGATGGTGTGCGACTGCTCACTCAGCGAAGGTCTCAATCAAGAAGATGATGATGAGACCGGACATCGCGCCGCTTACGCTGGGCGCCCGAAACCATATACGTTCGGCCTGTGAAAGTCCGCTAGCTGCGGTTCTACCGGATTGTCGGCCCTTGGTGGGAAGCTGCGGGCATGAGAACGCCGATCTTCACTGCCGCCACCGTCCTGGCGAGCCTTGTGGGGTGGTTGGGCGGCGCGCCGGCGGCGCGGGCGGAAGTGCCCGTCGGTCCGGGCCCGACGAACTACACGGTGCAGCCGCAGCCGGCGCCGGGAGCATGCCACCACCGCGCCGCGGCGAACGGGCAGACCCTGCCGGACCCGACCTGCACACCAGGCGCCGTCAGCCCGAAGGTCACGCCAGACACCCTCGACACCACCATCTGCCGGTCGGGCTACACCAAGTCGATTCGCCCGCCAAAGGCGATCACCGGGGCTGAAAAGCAAGCCAACGCAGCCGCTTACGGCGACACCGGATCGCTGTCGGGGATGGAGTACGACCATCTCGTGCCGCTTGAGCTCGGCGGTGATCCGAACGATCCGCGGAACTTGTGGGTGGAGCCAGGCGCGTCGCCGAACCAAAAGGACGGTGTGGAATCCAAACTCCACGATCTGGTGTGCGGAGGCCGGGTACCGCTGGCCGCCGCCCAGGACGCCATCGCCGCCGATTGGACCACCGCACTCAGCGTCGTAAGCTGATCCGTCGATGTGGTGCGCTGCATTGTTCTGAGTACTCCCATACCTGCTCGCAATCGGGGCTTCAAAGACCGAAACGGCGCTTCCGCTTCCGCTCGTTCAAGAGATTGAGGAGTGTGACGATGAGTGTCCTTCACGTACGGGCAAAACTGGTTTCGCCGTTGGACTAGCAGTCGCATTCGCCATTGGCCCGGCGGTCCCGGTACTTGCTGCTCGAGTATTTCTCCCGCTCGATAGCGGTTGAGCGACGGCCCGTTCCCCGGCGCGGCGGTGAGATGGGACCGTCCTAAACGATTGCGTCAAAATTTCGGCCCCGGCATCAACTGCTGTGGCGCAGTTCATCATTTCGCCTACGACCCGAGTCAATGCGGGCGTACCTCAAGAGGTGGGACCCTTTCGGCAACAACACACCGCCGCGACGGCGGGGGATACCTACCTGGCCGCCGGCGGCAGTAACGCGCTGTTCAAATTTCCCCCACAGCGGCACCCACAGCTGGGTGCGCTGCGGTGCTCAATTGCAAGCCATGAAGCCGGATCTGCCGGGGGGCGCTGGGAGCCTCTCGGACCCCGTGATTGATGGTCCGCTTCGACGCCTAACCGAAGACGAGAGCTTTGCTCCCCTGCGGCCTCACCGAGTGTCGGGAAACGGGTTCTTGTCTCCCAATCACCCATCCGGGAGCCGGTGAAGTCAATGGCGTCGCTTGTGCTTACCGGGGGGCAGCGGCGAAGCGCTTTCACCCGACGTACTGGAGCATCTGTTCGGATGACGCCGCGTGACGACTCTCGTTGCTGATGGTCAGCTTGTCGGGACGCACCTCGTAGAGGGTCCCGTCGACCGGATTGGTGACATCGAATCCACCCGACGTAGGCACGGCATTGGAGAGTTGGAGCGGGGCGCCGTCGCTCAGCCGAAGGCCGCGATAGTAGAAATTCCCGGGCCCGGTTTGGCACACGACAACCAACGATTGGGCGGTGCGGGCCATCACCGCAGGGGGGTTTCCCGGGTCGCAGCGGGCGGAGTAGCCCACGAAGCCCTGCGTGTCGGTGCCGGCCGAGCTCGACTGGGCCGTCGACGCCGGACCTGTTGTCGACGTGGTTGATGTTGTCGAGGGCGATTCGGTTGTCGTTGATTGCTTGGTCGTCTCGGTCGTGGTGCTCGACGAGGGCGGCACCGCGACGATGGTCTGCGGCGGCGAGTTGCCTTTGTTGCTGCGCAAGACCAGCACCGCCGCGATCGCCGCGGCGGCGGCGAGCATCAACACTGTCGCAGAGGCCAGCAACACTTGAGCAGTCCCGAAACGGCGCTTCCGCTGTGCGGCTGCAGGCGGCCGGAAGGGTTGTGGGTACGGGGTGTACCCCGTTGCGGCCGGATTCGGGTAGACCGCCGAGAACTGGCGGGTGCTCGGCTGGCCAGGGTTAGGAGGGGCGGCAGTCGGTGATTGGGGCACCGCCGCGGCCGCAGTCGTTGCCTTGGCGAGATCCCGAGCCGAGGGGAACCGTGCGGCGGGTTGCTTGGCCATCGCCCTGGTGATGACATCGTCAAACGCGCGACTGAGTCCAGGGCGCTTGACGCTTGGCCGCGGCGGCGCTGAAAACATTTGCGCGCTGATCACCTGCCTCAAGTCCCCGGCGGGGAAAGGCGGCTGACCGGTGAGGCATTCGTAGAGCACACAGGCCAGCGAATAGACGTCGGCGTGTGGCCCGACCCGTCCCCCGTTGAACCGTTCCGGCGCCATGTAAGCGCACGACCCGATCGCCGCTCCAGTCATCGTCAGGCTGGCATCGCCGCCGGCGTGCGCGATGCCGAAGTCCACCAAGTAGGCGAAGTCGTCCTGGGTGAGCAGCACGTTCTCCGGCTTGATGTCACGGTGCACCAGGCCGTCGGCATGTGCGGCGTCCAGCGCGGAAGCCACCTGCGCAACGATCGACGCGGCCCGCGCCGGGTCCAGAGGACCGTTCGCCCGTACCTCGTCTTTCAGGTTCGCGCCTTCGACCAGGCGCATGTCGATGTAGAGAACACCGCCGATCTCACCGAAGTCGTGCACCGGGATAACGTGCGGCTCCTGCAGCCGCGCCGCTACCCGCGACTCGCGCCGGAACCGCTCCTGGAAACCGGGGTCAGCGGCCATCTCCGCGCGCAGCAACTTGAGCGCGACCGTCCGGTCCTTGACCGTGTCGTAGGCCCGGTACACCTCACCCATGCCGCCCACACCGATCAAAGACTGCAGCTCGTAGGGCCCGAATCGGGTGCCCAGGCGCGAGCTGCCGTACGGGGAGGCCATACCGCGGTTCCTTTCAGTCCGTCTGGACGCTATCTGCGGGCGCTGTCCGACTTCGACGAGCGGCAACTCTCCGTGTTCCCCGATTGCACGCCGGTTGAACCGCGTGGGTGAAGCACGGGACTAAAAGCGCTGGACGCGGCGACGGACTGAAAGTTAGCCCCGTGAGCCGTCATCACATCCCGGGTGAGTACCGCCCATAGAAGCCGGCCAACTGGGTACGGCGCCGACATACGGTTCGTACGCGTGCCTGATTTTAGTCGGTGACCGGATGCTGGGCCAGGCGGGGGATTGTCAGAGGACCGCGCGCGTTCAGGAGAGACCGACGTCAACGTCCGAGAACCGCGGTCGGACTCGCCCTGACCGGTCATCTTTCGGGCAGCCAGGTCTTTCTACGGGTGGTCCGGTATGGGGTCGTTCTGCCGCCGACGCGCGCGCCGCGGAAGCCGTTGCGTGGGCGCGGGGCATCAGCGGGGCGCTACAGGTGAAGGGACGCGAGTCGGCGTTGCGCGTACGGGCGATCGGGATCGCGGCGGGGCTCGGCGCTGCCGGCCTGGCCGACTTCACCGCCGCCCTGGCCGCACCTGGCGCCGCCTTGGGCTCTGGTGCAATCTCAACGCCAAAGTTCACGAGGTCGGACGAGGGACTTTCAGTTGTGCCGCAGGGTGACTTTTGCCCGATTTGCCTCTGCTATGAGAAATCGTAGCTTTGAGGTGGCGACGGACAGGAGAGGTCGCATCTGGTCCTTCGAGAGGCGACAACTGGTTGGGCAACCGCGGCGTCGAGAAGTGGCGTCGGTCCTGCGTCGCTGCCCTCACGAGCTCCGCACGTCGTCTTCTCGTACGTTGGCGTTTCGATTAGGCACAACTGCTCAGCGCCGCTGTTGGTTCGCGACGGATTGCCGCGATCGAAATCACAGCGTGACCATTTGTACCGCCGCAACAGCGAAGGCGTGTCAACCGTCTCGCGTCGCCTGTCGTGTCGTCGTTGAGCGTGTGAGGGGCGCCCCGCCGATTCCCGAAACCGTTCGGCCGGCCCACTGCCCAGCCCCGGGTCACTACAATCACGCCATTATGAGCCCACGAGCATCGGCATCGCTTCACGGCCGGTCTAATTCTGTTGCGCGGCTTGCTCTCACGGCAGTGGCAACCTTCGTATTGGGGGCGACATGCTCACCTCGCGCGGCTGTCACCGCCGATGTTCGGCTTGTCGCGGCCACGCTGCCGACTCCTGCGCATGTCGTCGTGGTGGTGGAGGAAAACCAGCCTGCGGGCGGCATTATCGGCAATTCGTCCGCGCCCTACATCAACTCGCTGGCCAAGGGCGGCGCGCTAATGACGCAGTCCTACGCGATCACCCACCCCAGCGAACCGAATTACCTGGCGCTGTTCGCCGGCAATACCCTCGGTTTGACCTCTGACGCGTGCCCGGTTGACGGTGGTGCCGCACCAAACCTCGCGTCCGAGTTGCTCGCGGCCGGACAGACGTTCACCGGTTATTCCGAGGACCTGCCCAGCGTCGGCTCCACCACCTGCGTGTCAGGCAAATACGCTCGCAAGCATGCCCCGTGGGTGAATTTCACCAATGTGCCGGCGGCCGCCTCGGTGCCCTTCTCCTCCTTCCCGACGCCTTCCGACTACGCGAGCCTGCCGACGGTTGCGTTTGTCATCCCGAATCTTGACCACGACATGCACGATGGGTCTGTGGCCCAGGGTGACGCGTGGCTGAACGACAACTTGTCCGCCTACGCCGCCTGGGCAAAGGCCAACAACAGCCTTCTGGTGCTCACCTGGGACGAAGACGACAACAGCGAAAGCAATCGGATCCCCACCATTTTCTACGGCGCCAACGTGAACACCGGCACCTACGATCAGCCGATCACCCATTACAACGTGCTGTCGACGCTTCAACAGATGTACGGCCTGAACACCACCGGGAATGCGGCGACAGCGCCGGCGATAGCAGGCATCTGGGCCTGAAGGACGCATCCGAGTGGATGATTAATTTCCAGTAACCAGTGTCACCTGGGACGGCTGGAGCGGCAGGCCGACTCGACGTCGAGCTCGTCGAGATCCCACCCACGCCAGGCAAATCTTATTCGGTTGGCATTTGGCCGGCTGTCTGCGATGACGTCGTGGCCCACGCTCGACGATGTCGCGCGCTGAGTCCGGAATCAGGTGAGCGGCGTATCGTGGCAGCCGATCGTTACATCGGCTAAGCAGTTCTGCCGGTCGGGAAGGGAGTCTTTGATGGCGCGCACTGATGGCGACAGCTGGGATCTGGCCTCCAGCGTGGGCGCGACCGCCACGATGGTCGCCGCGATGCGCGCCCTGGCATCACAGCAACAGGATCCGCTCGTCCAAGATCCGTACGCCGACCCGCTGGTACGCGCCGTCGGCACGGAGTTCTTTGTGCGCTTGTTGGACGGCGAGATCGAGCCGCCCAACGCGGGGGAGGGCGCGGACGTCGATGGGGCACTGGTTATCGATTCGCCGGCCGTGCGCACCAAGTTCTTCGACGAGTTTTTCCTCACAGCGGCGGGTGCGGGGATTCGTCAGGCAGTGATCCTGGCCGCCGGCCTCGACTCACGCCCGTATCGGCTGCCGTGGCCGCCGGATAGCGTTGTCTACGAGATCGACCAGCCCCAGGTCATCGACTTCAAGACCACGACATTGTCCGGGCTGGGCGCCGAGCCGACAGCGCAGCGACGCACGGTGGCTGTAGACCTGCGCGACGACTGGCCTGCGGCCTTGCGGCGCAATGGGTTCGACACCCGCCGGCCCACGGCATGGAGCGCCGAAGGCCTGTTGATTTATCTGCCGCCCGAGGCTCAGGACCGGTTGTTCGACAGCATCGCCGCGCTCAGCGCGCCCGGCAGCATGCTCGCCACCGAATACCGTCCGGGCGTTGATCCGTTGGGTGACCAACGTCGTCAGACCTTCACCGAGCGATTGAAAAACCTCGGATGCGAGATCGATGTCTCCGATCTGGCGTATCGCGGCGATCGACGCGACGTGGCTGATTACCTCACCGCGGCGGGATGGGACGTGTCGACCCGCGACCGCCTCGACCTGTTCGGCGACTACGGTCGGCCCGTTCCCGACCTTGACGCCTTGGGGCCATTCGGCAACGTCGTTGCCGTTACCGCCACGAAGAACAAAGACAGACAATGAACTTCATCGGTCCGCGCCTTGCCGACGTCGGTGTCCGAACTATGGCCGGCTCGGCCAATACGTTGTTGTGCGCAGCAGCAGGCCGATTCGGGACGTTACCGCCCGCGCGGCGTCCTCTCGGACTGCGCGCTGATCTTGAGGGGATTCGCCCCTGCCGCCACCGGGTTGGGGTTAGCGTTACGTCCAGCCGAGCGTGTGGGGCACCATGTAGAGCCCGAAGGCGATGACTAGCGCGCACAGGATCCATGTGCTGTATTTGCGCATTCCCTGCATGCGCCATTGCGGGGGAAGGGCTTTGGCCTCGAGGGCCAACAGCAGGCCCAACACGATCGGAAGCAGCAGCGCGTTCATCACTTCCACGTCCACCGCGAGGTTGACCAGGTTGACGCTTGCCAGGACGAGAGCCGCGCCGACGAGATGGGTGAGCGCGTACGTCAGGTAGAACTTGGCGGTGGCTCGGCTGGGGCGCTGGTTGAGGCTGTGCTGCCAACCGAAAACCTCGGCAAGCCCCCAGGCGCCGGCCAGGGAGGCCACGATTGCGGCAACCAGGGCCGCCCCGAGCATGCCGAGCCCGAACAGAACAGTGCCGCCGATATGTCCGAGGTAGGGGGTGAGCGCCTCGGAGATCTGCCCGACGGTATCCAGTGCGGTGTCGGGGTTGTGTATGCCGATGGTGGCGGCGACCGCGATAACCACCGAGATCATGATCAGCTGGGTCAGTACTGCGCCGACCGCGGTGCCCCGGCGGGCCTGACGGATGGTGGCGGTCGACAGATGGGTGTCGATCACAGCGCCCTGCTGGTAGAAGACCATCCATGGCATGATCACTGCGCCGACGTTGGCGGCGACGAGCAGGAGATACGAGCTGTTACCGAGCGGCAGTGATTGCAGGCCGTGCACAATCTCGCCGAGGTGTGGTCGGCTGATCACCATCGACACCAGAAACGCCAGTTCCGCGGCCCCGAGCGCGAGGCCGACCCGCTCCACGCGCCGGTAGCTTCCGGTCACCGCCAGTGTCAACAGCAACGCGGTGGCGGCCGGGATGGTGAGCCAGCGTGAAATGCCGAACAGTTCGCCGACTCCGGCAACACCGGCGAACTCGGTGAGCAACGCCCCGAGCGCAGAAACAACCAGTGTCGACGCCGACAGCCATGCCCAGCCACGGCCGAACCGCTCCCGGATGAGCGCGCCGTGGCCTTTCCTGGTCACGACGCCCAACCGCACGGTCATCTCCTGGACGACGTAGAGGATCGGCATCAGGATCAGCTGCGGAAGTACCATCCGGTAGCCCCATTGCGCGCCCGACTGCGACGCGGTGATCAACGATCCTGCGTCGGTATCGGCCAACATCACCACCAGCCCAGGACCCCACGCGGCCAGCAACCCCCAACGCAGCCATGGGCGCCGCAATCGCCGACCGTCGGGTGGCTTCGCATGCTGGCTCTGCGCGATGGCCGCGCCGGCAACGGTATCCACAAAACCGACCCCCTCACGGTCACCGCCGCCGGACGGGCGCTGATCAGTAGACGATAGGTAGGACCGCTACCCAAGGGCAGCCTAAACTATCCAAGGGGCAGCTAACCACCTATCGGGGGCGCTTGCTTGCCTGCGCGTTGCGGCCGTCGTAGGAGGATGATCGGTAGATCAAACCTCCCCGCGGTGAGGTCGAAGAACTTTTAGGGAAGGTCGCGGATTAACTCGTCACCGCTACCGACGGGACGGTCTGCTCGATCGCCAGACCGTAGTGCACCATCCCTCTCTCGTGCCGGGATCCGCTGCCCTCATCTTCGTGGTGGCCACCGCCGTGGCCGCTTAAACCCAGAATGAAACCGCTCCAGAAGATCACCGCGATGATGAAGACGATTCCCGCGAGCATTACGACGAATGCAGTAAGCCGGTAGATTCTGCCGTGCCGGTGCGCCCTGTCCCACCGCCACCGCCCGTCCCAGTGCGACGGCTGGTCCTCTGTGGGCGACGCGGTCGCTGCGGTTGTCGGCTCGTTGGGCACAGGCGCTTCAGTCATGCAATTGATCATCGTGAGTCCAGCTGGGGATCGGCTGAGCGTCACACCGGGATTCGCTGAGAATCACCTTTGAGTAGCTTTCGGAATTCGCCTGCAACCACAGCGTGGCAGTGTTCTCACACTCCTGCGTGGGAGGGAAGGCGCGGATTGTGTCCCTCCGGCGGTGTAAAAGCATTCGGACATATGTTCCCTCGAAGACCTGCCAAGTCTGAGGAAGGAGCCTATGTCCGTGTCGAGGAGAATATCGCCTGCCGAGCCTGTTGTTCGAGCTCCTCGGCGGCCCGCGCACCATGGGCCGCGTGTATGGGTGGCTACTGATCTGCGACCCGCCGCAGCAGTCGTTGACCCAGCTGGCCGACGCGTTGTCGGTGAGCAAGGCCTCGGTGAGCACCGTCGCCCGGGAGCTGCAGGAAGCCGGCATGGTGGAGCGGTTGCCGAGCCCGAACCGCCTGGGCATCGAGGCCTGCGAGTTCGGCCTGTCGGTGCTGGGCGCCGACCGCGCCGAACAGCGGGAGCGTGTCGAGGACTTCCGCGATTTCTGCGAGTTCTGCACCCATTCCTACCGCGACGAGTTAGTGCGGATGTGGACTGAGTATCGGGAGAGAAGGAGACAGCCATGACTTCGACGGACAAGGTCGACTTCACCGATGTGCGGTGGGGCTCGGTGGAATGGACGAGCCTGTGCACGCTGTACCTGCGGGCATACGAAAGCCGTTCGCCGGCACCGATTCTCGGAGACGCGGCGGCAGCCAAGGCGGTGGACCGCATCGAATACGACTGGGCCCGCATGCGCCGCGCCATGCGGCCTGGGTTCAATCAGTACATGGTCACCATGCGCGCCAAACAGTTCGACGACTGGAGCGGCGACTTCCTCCGCCGTCACTCAAACGCCGTCGTGCTGCACCTCGGGTGCGGCATGGATACCCGGGTGTTCCGGCTGCATGCACCGGAAACCGTGCATTGGTTCGACGTCGATCGACCGAATGTGATCGCGTTGCGGCGCAAGCTCTACGACGACCGCGACGGCTACCGGATGATCGGCTCGTCGGTGACCGATGAGGCGTGGCTGGACGAGATACCCACCGATCGTCCGATGCTGATGGTCGCAGAGGGACTGGTCATGTATCTCACCGAGCCCGAGGTGCGCACGCTGCTGCAGCGCCTCACGGATCGGTTCGGCAGTGGCGAGCTCGTCTTCGACACCGTGTCGCCGATGGGGCCGCGGCTGTCCAAGGTGCTCACCAAGGGCATCACCAAGTGGGGCATCCGTGATGCCCGCGAAATCGAGCAATGGAATCCGCGGCTGCGCTTCCTCGAGCAGTCCTCCGTGGGGGCACTCTACGAACGCATCCCCTCGGCGCCGGTGCGGCTGCTGTGGCGGCTGATCTACGCCACACCGGCCCGCAACTACGACGTGCTCAACCGCTTCGCCTTCTGAGTCATGCGCCATACAGGGTGCCTCGCTGCCAGCGTCGCGCTGCTGGCTACGGCCTTGGTCGCTACGCGACCGCTAACGGGCAGGGCAAGGAGAGCGCGAATTGTCGTTGACCACCAAGCTGATCGGGAGGGCGATAAAGCTTCCACCGGCGACGCACTCTGACCTGCGCTGCCAGGTCGACGAACCCCCGGTCCGGGCTCGTCGACAGTGATTCTTTCGGTCACCTGTTGTAAGCGGTCGATGAGGATACCCTTTCCGGCGTCAAGGAAGCCGTTAGGTCTCCTCGGGTTGATCTCAGGGGGAAGTGCCCGCGCTGAACGAGTGCAACGACGCGTCGGGAGCAGTTGTCGCTCACGCCGCGCGCCGGGCTTGGCGTGGTGACGTGATCGTTTCGCCCCAGCCGATAACGACCGCGCCGTTGAGCCAACCCGCCGGTGGCGAGTGGCAGTGCATTCTTCTCGCACTTGCTTCAAAAGCGGTCGGTAACCCGTTCCATTAACCAGGACAATCGTTGGCGTACAACGCATTTTGTTACATAGCCAGCTCATAGAGTGGTCATTGCTGGCTCAATACCTCGGCCCTTAACGTCGGGACGGGTGAGGGCGCGCCAGCGCCGTGGGTCCCTAGGAGATGGAGTTCGCCAGATGAATATGAAACGCATGCTTTGCGCGTCGTCGTTAGCGGCCGGTTCTGGCTGGCCGGACTCTTTGGCGTCGGACTCGGGACCGCCAGCGCCGACCAGGAGCAGCCTTGCGCCGCGGCGTGTCAATCAGGACCGCAGCATGGTGACCCCCAGCAGGGCGGCCGCCGACAGGGCGATCCGGGCGGCCCTCGACAGGGTGATCCGGGCGGACCCCCGCCCGTTGAACAGCGTGGGATCGACCAGGGCCGTCAGGATCACCAACCGTTCATGTACGGGGGTCAGCAGGTCAACCCGGTGTTCGACAACGGTCACGGCGGTTGGGGATTCTGGTTTTTCGGTACCTGGATCCCGCTGTAGTCGACCGGCGCATCGCCGCGGACGA
>JAOPWC010000189.1 GCA_025965895.1 Mycobacterium sp. | reverse complement strand
CGCGCTATCTGGCGGGCGATTCGTTTCTGGGCCGGCGTGACCCGCGTGTGCTGATCCTGGTGCCTGCGCTGACGGTCGTCACCGTCGCCCAGATCCACGATCTGCGGCTGATGGTCGCGGCCGTGGTGGTCGCGGTCGGCTACTACGCGTCGGCCCGGATCCCGTTCGATGTGGTCCGGGCCAACTGGGCGTTCGTCGGGGTGTTCGTGGGGTTGCTGGCGGGCGTCAACGGTCTCATCGTCGGCGCGCAGCAACACGGAGACGCGGCGGGGCATCTGTTTTCGTTCCCGGTCATCGATATTGCCGTGTCGACGGCTTCGCTTTCCTACATGATTACGATGCTGCTGCGGTTCCTGGCGATCGCGGCGACGGGCTTTCCGTTGGCATTGGCCGTGCGACCGGGCGACCTCGCGGTGGCGTTCGCGCGCCTTGGCGTGCCCGCCCGGTTCGCCTACGCGATCGATCTGACATTCAGGTCCTTGCCGACGATTTCGGTCAATCTTCGGGAGACGATCGCTGCCCAGCGACTGCGCGGCTATGAGGTAACCAGGACACGCAATCCTGTGCGGCGGCTGCGGCAGTTGCAGCCGCTTGTGGTTCCCGTGACCGTCGGCGCTTTCGTCGACGCTGAGAATGTCGCCGACGCACTCGATCTGCGGAGATTCGGCACCCAACGCCGAACCTCTGTTCGCACACTGCGTTTTGACGGCTCGGATCACATCATCGTCGGGTTGTTCCTGACCGTCGCGGTCGCCGCGACGGCGGCATCGCTCAGCGGGCATACCCCAGGCCTGTGGGTGTGGTGAACGCCTCGATGATCAAATCCCATTCGGCCCCTCGGCTAATCCCCTGCACCGCGGGGGGCGACTCCGCTGTCACAGCTTCCTACGTTCGAAGTCATGACTTCCAGAGAGACCAACACCATTTAGGAGCCCCGTTTCGACGGCCCAGAGATGGTGATGGTGCACGACGTGTTCCGGCGCGAGTTCGCGTTGTTGCCCGGGCTCATCGCGGCCGTCGCGCCGGGTGATCACGCCCGGGCGCGGAACATCGCCGATCACATCGAGGCGTTGGGCTCCGTCCCCAACACCTCGGTGTCATATAGGGAAGGAGTCACATGATCAACAGGAGAGAATTCTCCCGAGCTTTCACCGTGGCGGTCGCGGGAGTCTCGCTTGCCGCCGGCTGCTCCTCAACATCCCGATGTCTTCGAACATGGCCGCAACCGGGGTAGCAATGAAGCCATGTCGGAAAGCGCTCAGTAGAGCCCGGCTGACCTTGTCCCACACGAGCGTCCACCAACACATCGAAATGAGAAGAGGATATGAGTAGAAATCCCGACGAAACAGACCTTGCCGCGGCCGAGTTCACCGGACGCGTTCGTCGCAATCAGCAGCAGCTCGGCGCGGACCTAAAACCCCAGTACGACTTCATCGTCTGCGGATCGGGCTCGTCGGGATCGGTGGTGGCGCGTCGGCTGGCCGAAAACCCGGATGTGACGGTGCTGCTGCTGGAGGCCGGCGGCCCCGACGACGTACCCGAAGTGATGAGACCAGAACAGTGGCCGTTGAACCTGGGCAGCGAGCGGGACTGGGGCTTTCAGACCGCACCGACCCCGCACCTCAACGGCCGCTCGATTCCTTTTTCCATGGGCAAGGTCCTGGGCGGCGGATCGAGCATCAACGTGATGGCGTGGGCGCGCGGGCACAAAAACGATTGGGATCTCTTCGCCGCCGAAGCCGGCGACAAGGCGTGGACCTATGAGGCGGTGCTGGACATCTACCGGCGCATCGAGGACTGGCACGGCGCGCCCGACCCCGACTACCGCGGAACCGGCGGGCCGGTGTACGTCGAACCCGCCCCTGATCCCAACCCGATCGCACCCGCCGCTCTCGAAGGTGCCCGCTCGGTTGGGATTCCGACGTTCGAGAATCAGAACGGTCGGATGATGGAGGGCGCCGGCGGCGCGGCGATCACTGATCTGATCATCCGCAACGGATACCGCCAATCGGTGTTCCGCTCTTATCTTTTCCCGTACATGGACCGGCCCAACCTGACCGTGCTCACCGATTCGCTGGTCACCCGGGTGACATTCGAGCACACGCGAGCCACCGGGGTGGAGTTCTCCCACGACGCCACCATGCACCGCGTCGACGCGCGATCCGAAGTGGTGCTCTCACTCGGTGCGATCCACACCCCCAAGGTGCTGATGCAATCCGGCATCGGCGAGCAGGACGAACTGCAGCGACACGGTATCCCGGTGATCCAGCATCTACCCGGCGTCGGTCAAAACCTGCAGGACCATCCCGGTTTCGACTGTGTCTGGGAATCTGCGCAGCCGGTGCCCCCACGCAACAATGGCGGTGAGGCGACCTACTTCTGGAAGAGCGACCCCAGCCTGGACACCCCGGATTTGCAGGTCTGCGTGGTTGAGTTTCCCTTCTCGGGGAGTGCGGAGAATACGGCCAGATTCCCTCTGCCCGAGTTCGGCTGGACATTGGTCCCCGGGGTGCTGCGCCCGAAAAGCCAAGGCCAGATCTGTTTGACCGGCCCCGATCCGAGCGACCCGGTGCAGATCCAGGCGAACATGATGTCGCACCCCGACGACCTGAAGGCCGCGATAGCCGGCGTGGAACTGTGCCGCGAGATCGCCAACTCCGCCGCGCTTCGCCCCTTCACCAAACGCGAAGTCATGCCCGGCAATCTCAAAGGTGCCGAACTCGAGCGCTTCATCCGCGACGCCACCTCGACCTACCACCACCAAACCTACACCGCCAAGATGGGCCAAGACGCCATGTCGGTGGTTGACGGACAGCTGAAAGTCTATGGAATAGAAGGCCTTCGCATCGCCGACGGGTCGATCCTGCCCGGCGTGACCACCGGCAACACCATGGCGCCCTGCGTCGTCATCGGTGAACGCGCAGCCGACATCCTCAAAGCCGAACACACGCTCTGAACTCACCCGCGAAACGGGATGGGCACGGCAGCCACAGCCGAGGTGTACGAATCCGGCGCTGCTCGTCGCTCCTGACGCACCCGCTCGAGACCACCGCCTCGCCCCTCCACACCACGAGAAGGAACCCATGACAGCGAATCAGACCGACCAACTCATGATTGGACGCGATACGGAGTTCGGCGCCGCAGGCATCAGATTGCGTTCGTCGACCTACGAGCCGACAGCGGCGTCGGCCCCACCGCGACACGGAAGACTGACATGACCCGCTCCGATCCGTCGACCTCGACAGCGCTCGGTCCCACCAGATTCTCCGTTGTCGATCACACCGCCGACCCCGACTACTACGTCAGGTTCATGGAGGAAGGACACCGGATACCAGACATCGTCACCGGTCGCATGCTATCGACCGCAATGCTTCACCTTCGAGCCGGACACCGCGTTCTGGACGTGGGGTGCGGGCCCGCACTCGACGCCGCCGATCTCGCAGCCCGAATCGGTCCGCGCGGTGAACTCGTCGGCGTCGACGCGAGCGCAGCCATGATCGCCGCCGCGCGCCGGCGCGGCGACGGACTCGATACACCAACGCGCTTCGAAGTCGGTTCCGCCTACGAGCTGCCCTTGAAGGACGCCTCCTTCGATGCCGCCCGAGCCGAACGAGTGTTCATTCACCTCGAGCAACCGGAGCGGGCCCTCGTGAAATGCGCCGGGTGACCCACACCGGTGGCCGCGTCTGCGTCGTCGACTAACCACGCCGACGTCTTGATCATCGGCGGTGCATCCGGTGCGGTCGTGGCCCAGCGCCTGGCCGAGCCGGGGCTGTACGTCATGTTCCTGGAGGCCCGCGAGTGGCCCGATCGTGCCACGTTTCCTGGTACAGAGCAGGATTGGGAGCTCAGCGGCCTCAAGCAGTGGTCGGCTGACCCCAATGTTCGCCAGGCGCCCGGGCGACTACCCGATCGACGTAACAGACTCCGACATGTCGATCATGAACTTCAACGGCGGCGGCGGCGGCACTATTGTCTCGGTAGGCTGTGTGCGCGAGCTGATCGGCTACCCCGGTCAGCAGGCCGGGCCGGTGATGCCTGAAGGCTTTCCCGCCTACATCGCCGAGGGACTTCTCGACCATCTCGTCGGGCGATGACGTACCTACCCCCGACATCCAGTCGGACAAAAAAAGTCGACCCTGTGTCGGTTGATCTGCTTATTGCGACAAATAGTAAGGAGTTACGCGCGTGCTTTCCACTCACGACAACAGCGAGTTCTTCTATCACCTAGCTAACCGAACGCCCGGACAGTCGTTCGATGTGTTCGGGCCGACCGTTGAGTTCTTGACCTGGTCCGACGAATTCTGTGTCATGCGGGGTGTGGTTCCGCCTGGCGTCACCGTTCCGTTGCACCGCCACGTGGACGCCGAGGATTTCTACATCATTTCCGGCACGCAGCAGGTGTTGGTGACAGGCGAGAACGGCCTCGAATGGCACGACGCGCGCGCCGGCGACTACGTGCGCATACCGGGACATGTCCCGCACGCCCACCGCAACGTGTCCAACGAGCCGGTGGTCGAACTCATCATCACGACCGCCCGACTGGGACGGTTCTTTCAGGAGATCGGCCGACCGGTCACCGATTCCCTTGCACCACCAACTCCTGCAGAGTTCGCGCATTTCATCGACGTCGCGGTGAGTTACGGCTATGTCCTGGGGTCACCCGAAGACAATGCGGCGGTCGGGATAACCGTGCCGCAGATCTCGACATAATGAGGTCTCCTCACTCATCGCCGCGAGCGCCCTCTGGCAGCGATTCGGGTCGAACCCGTATCGGTCGAGTCATTTGCGTGACCGGACAGGAGGCGGAGTGACATTTCGCCGCGTGTGCAGTCACGAAGAGTGAAGGTCTCGCGACCAGTATTCGCCGACGAGGTCACGGCCGAAACTGTGGTGGGGCTCGTTGCGATCGAGTTTGAATCCGGCCCGCTGATAGAGCCGTCGAGCCTCCAGTTGCACATCTTGAGTCCACAGCATGATCCGGGTGTAGCCAGATCGGCCGGCGAACCCGAGGCACTCGTTGACCAGCCGAGTTCCCACCCCCGCACCGCGTGCGGGCGGTTCGACGAGCAGCAAGCGTAGTTGCGCGGTGGATATCGCCTCAGTGGCCGCGCAGAACACACAGCCGACTCGCTCACCGTCGATCTCGGCGATCCACGCCGCCTCGCGCTGGTCGTCATGTCGCTCAGCGAAACCTGCGACGATCCGTGCGACGAGGCCTTCGAACGTCACGTCCCAGCCGTACTCTGTGGCATAACGCAAGCCGTGGCGCTGCACCACCCAGCCCAAGTCGCCCGGCTCCAGGGGTCGCAGAATCAATCCCGGTGAGCCCACCTCATGTTGATATTGCATGACCTTGCCACTTCGTTTCTGTGTGCTGCTGACTCTTGGGCGAGTCGGCTATTCGGTCTGTGGCGGTGGCGGC
>JAOPWC010000166.1 GCA_025965895.1 Mycobacterium sp. | reverse complement strand
CTACCGCCGGTTCGGCACCAGGGAAGCGCTCGTCAAAGACATCCTCCTGGACGGCATCGCCGAGACTCAGGCCGCCGCCGACCGTGCGCTCGCGGCACCGGATCCATGGACGGGCCTGACCCTGTTCTTGACCGACTTCAGCACGGCGCAGACCGCCAACCGCGGCCTGTACGAACTCACCGCTGCTGACTCCGCGGCATTCTCACCCGAACTACATGAGGACACCATGAAATTGCGGCACGCAGTCACCGAAATCACCGAGCGGGCGCATCGAGCGGGCGTCCTGCGCAAGGACGTCACCTGGCGCGACATCGTCGTACTCTCGCTCGCCTCCGTTAACGCCAGCACCTGTCTCGGCGTTCACGCCACTGACAGGCAGCCGGAGCGCACCGCCGCCATCCTTTTAGCCGGACTCCGCGCCGACGAGGCTGCCGGCCCGCTCCCCGGCGAACCGCCCGTCGACCTCTCTGTGTGACGGCGTGGACACCAGCAGTTTCTCGCTCGAAAAGCTCCTCAGCGTTATGATCGGTGGCCACGATCGCGGACGACCCGGCTTGGATCAGCGCCATGCGCGGTGAGATGGCGGCGACGTTGGCCTTGGTCATGGCCGCCCGAAAAGCTCACTGCGGCTTCGAAGTCCACCCCTTCCGCGCGCAGCACCCGCATACCGAGCCGTTCGGCCGCCTCAGCGGTGGCGGCGGCCAACAGCGCAGATTTGCCGACGCCGGGATCAACGGTGACCAAACAGGCCGCGCCACCGCTGACCGCGCTGGCCAGGAACCCGCGTAGGCGTTTCAGTTCGTCCACCCGGCCGACCAGTCGGTCCTCGACTGACACGTCGTTCTCGTCCGAATCCATGCGACCTCCAGCACCGTCGATCCTGTAAATCCAGATGCTGCCGGTGCCCGGCAGGTTCGACCTCTTCGAGAACACTGCGCCAGAGGTGGGCGATACCGACCGGTGAACTAGTCATCGAGTCGCCACTGGCGCGTCCTCCCGGTCGCCACCACGGTCCGGTCGAACTTTTCGAACGGCTGCAGCATCTTGTGAGGGAAAGTGGGGTGGTAGGGAGTGGCCGTGGGAAGTGGCGTGGCTTCGAGCCCGCTGTCGGATGCTGAGCTGACCCGTGCGGCTCAGGCAGGCGACGCCGGGGCGCTGGGAGTGTTGCTGGCGCGGCATGAGGCGGCCATGCGGGCGGTGGCCCTGGGTACGCTGGGATACGGCCCGGACACCGACGACGCGGTGCAGGACGCGGCCCTCGTGGCCGTGCGCCGGATCAGCGACGTGCGGAACCCGGCGGCGGTCGGCGCCTGGTTGCGTGCGGTCGTGCGCAACGAGTGCCGGATGCGGCTGCGGGCCCACCGCGTAGTTGAGCTGAGCGGGGAGTGGATGGCGGCGTTGCCGTCAGCAGATCCAGTACCCGAGGAATTACTCGACGCCTACCTGCTGCGGGACTGGGTGTGGCATGCGATGGAGGAGCTGTCGCCGCGACTGCGAGTCGTCGCGATGTTGCGTTATTTCAGCGATTTGTCGTCCTATGAGCGCATCGCAGATGTGTGTGAGCTGCCAATCGGCACCGTCCGCAGTCGGCTCAGCCAAGCCCGGCTCAAGTTGAGCGGGGCGTTGTCGGCGACAGCGGAGCTGTCGCACGAGGACGCCTCCGCCAAGCTCGCGATATGCCGACAGGATGCTGTCGATACGCTCGCAGCCGTCGACCGGGGGGCCTTCTCGGACTTGACTGTCCGGTGGTCACCCCAACTCGAGGTGATTGCCGGGCAGGGACACCGAGGCGGGCCCGACCTACTGCTGAGCCTTCTGCAAACCGGTCAACAGGACGGCACCCGCCGCCGGCCCGTCAACGTGGTCGTCGGGGGCGATGTGGTGATCTGGGAGATCGAGTCGACCAACTCGCCGGGCGCATCGGGTGACCCGTCACCTGCTGCCTGGGTGATGTCGCTCGACGTCGACGGTCTGGTGCAGCGGTTGCGGGTATTCCCCGTCCCGGGGGCCGGTTCTCCAGAAAATTTCCGTCCGTCGAATCGCGCCTAACACGCGGTTGTTTGATGCTCGGTACCGCAGCCCGCCACCGACTGTCGGCAACTCGTCGTGATTTGCTGCGGTGATCGTCGACCGCCCGGACGCCACGCGGATGCGCACCGGGCCACCTCGGTGTCGACGGCGCCGCGTTGCCTCCGGGAGGCTACACCGCGCACCAGCGCCGGAATGACCGCGTAATCAGCCTGTTGCCTCATCCGTTCGCATATGAGCCGAAGGCGATGTCGTCCAAAATGTCTGTGCGCTTGGGGGACCAGTCGACGAGCTTGCGTGTCTTTTCTGCCGACAGGCGCTTGTTCAGCGACAGGCTGATACCGGATGCGGCGGTGGGCGGCGGCGTGAACGTCCCGTCCAGCGGGCCGGCTGTGTCAGTGTCGATGCCCAACATCTGTTCTAGTGACAGGCATTCGGTCCGCTCACCCGCTCCGATCAGCTGGTTGATCGCGGTGGCAAGTTCGCGCTGGGTGATGTCGTCGGCGACGCCGTGCAGTATCGTCCCGTGCGGCGCCCGTTCAACGGCCTGGCAAAACAGCTCGGCCACGTCGTCCACGTGCACGTAGCTTTGGGTGGTGCCGCCGCTTCCCCAGTGCCCGGCCCGCCCGCTCGCCCGCGCCCGATCGATCAGCGACCTGAGATCGGAATTGCCGCCGCGTCCGTAGACCAGCCCGGGCCGCACCACCACACCGCGCACGCCCCCGTCGGCCAGAACAGCCTTTTCCGTGCCGACGCGAGCGGCCATTGCGGCGGCGAAACCTGTGGCCAGCAGTGGGTGCACGCCCGCGGACGCAGGGGCGAACAGCGACGCCGGAAGCGGCAGAGAGCTGTCCTCGTCGTAGACAGCGTCGGTGGCATCTCCCCCATTGAAACTGCCGAACACCGCCGAACCGCTGGTGAACACGAGGGCACCGCCACGATCAGCGAGCGCCTCTCGGATGGCGCCGACCGCCTCACCGTCACGCGCAAAGGCCGCTCTGTCTCCGCTGGCCCCCCCGACGCTGGCGGTGCTGACCACCACGTCGGGCCGGGATTGACGGACGGCGTGGCCCAGGCTGACTGGGTCACCGAAATCGCCCATGACAGGCTCGATGTCACGTCCGCGCAGAGTGTTCGCAGACCGCTCAGATCGGGCCAGTCCCAAGACGTGATGCCCTCGTGAGGTCAGTGCGCCGGCGGCGGGGCCGCCGAGGTACCCGGTGGCGCCCGTGACGAAAATCCTCATCATCTGTCCCTTCTCTCGGTGGTCGATCGACCTTCCCGATCTCGACCTATCCCGGTCAGGACAGGTCGATCCAGACCGATTTGTACTGCGTGTAGTTCTCCATCACTTCCGGTCCGCCTTCGCGCCCGAATCCGGAAGCCTTGTAGCCCCCGAAAGGGGTGGTGGCGTCGAACATGTTGTAAGTGTTCACCCACACCGTTCCCGCCCGCAGGGCGCGTGCCACCCGGTGGGCTCGTTTGAGATTGAGCGTGTGTATCCCGGATGCGAGGCCGTAGTCGCTGTCGTTGGCGAGCCGTATCGCCTCTTGCTCGGTGCTGAACGGAATCACCGTCAGCACCGGCCCGAAGATCTCCTCTCGCGCGATCCGCATCTGGTTGGTCGCCTGAGTGAAGATCGTGGGCAGATAGTAGTAGCCCTTCCGGTTCAGTCCGCCGGGGTGAAATGGCTTGCCGCCCAAAGCTAGATGAGCACCCTCATCGCGTCCGTAGCCCACATAGTCGGAGACCTTTTTGAACTGGTTCACATCCGCCAGTGGCCCGAAGGTCGTGGTCGGGTCGAGGGGGTTGCCAGGTGTTGTCGCCGCGGCGCGGGCGACCAGACTTCCACGAACTCGTCGTGGATCGAGCGCTCCAGCAGCATTCGTGAGCCAGCGGTGCAGATCTCGCCCTTGTTGTAGAAGATGGAAAACCACGCGTGTTCGAGTGCGCTGTCGAGGTCGGCGTCAGCGAAAACGATATTCGCTGATTTGCCGCCCAGCTCCATGGTGGTCTTCTTCAGCGTCTCCGCCGCGCGGCGGATGATGCCTTTGCCAACGGCGGTGGAGCCGGTGAAGGCGATCTTGTTGACGGCGGGATGTTCGACGAGCTGATTACCGACCCGCCCACCCGGGCCCGTCAGGAGATTGAACACACCGGTGGGTAGCCCGGCCTCCTCGATGATTTGGGTGATCCGGATCGCTGACAGCGGAGTAATGGATGCCGGCTTGTGGATCACGCAGTTGCCGGCTGCTAACGCAGGGGCGATTTTTGTCGCCGACAACAGCAGCGGGAAATTGAACGGCGTGATTGCCGCCACCACACCCAACGGCTCGCGCTCGGTGTAGTTCAGACCGCCGACAGGAAACGGATGAGTGGTCGGTGACTGACCGCCGCGCGTGGATCCCTCGAGCTGGGTAGCTATGCCCGCATAGTAGTAAAACAGCTGCGCAGTCATCGGGGCGTCTATCGCACGCGCCATCGCGATGGGTTTGCCCATGTCGATGCTCTCCAGATAGGCGAGTTCGTCGAGGTTTTCTTCCACCAGTTCGGCGATGCGGCGCAGTACTTTTGCGCGCGCGTGGATGTTCAGGCCAGGCCACGGGCCTTCATCGAACGCGGCGCGCGCAGCCGCGACCGCCGCCTCAACATCGGTTTCGGTCGCCTGTGCGACCGAAGTAATCTCTGATTCATCGATCGGGGTGATCGTCGGCGCGGTTCCACCATCCGATGCATCCCGCCACACGCCACCGATGTAAAGCTGGCCGGGCTCAACCGCTCGGCCGGCGCCCCCCGGTTCGGGCGGTACCTTCGTGGCCATTCGCCCCGTGCCCGGGGGTTTCGATCCCTGGTTGGCCATGTCAGTCATCTCCTGCTTCTTGAGTGCTTCTTGAGTGCGGATGCGTTGTCGAGATCGGCGCTGACGAACCCCGCGAGTTGTCCTCCGGTGCTAGTCGTTGCCGATGCCAAGGGCGAGCGGTATCGCACCGCACCAGTCATTGCCGGAACCGCATGGTCTCCATTTCCGTCGACACGGCGTCGGCCGCGCTACAGCCGAATGACCGCAAGTGCTCCGTCCTCGTTGAAGCACGCAAAGCCCGGCACCAGTCAAATGACTGACCCCGGCCTCGCGGGCGGCCGCTGTTCGCATCCCGAGATTCCCAGCGGCTTGGCTGCCGGCGGCTCCGCTGCCGGGTACACGGGCCCGACGCTGACCCGGCGCCAGCGCTGACTCGGGCGCTGGGCGCCTTCTCCGGCCAGGACACCCCCGTAGAGGAAGCGCTGCGCTGGCTTTGGCTCGCAGTCCCCGCCGCCCAAAATCGCTGGGACGAGGAGAGTTGGCGCCTGCTGTTTACCCGTCACGTCCGGCTCGCCCGCGATGCTGGCGCGCTCGGCGTTCTCCCATGGCACGCAGGCCGTTGTGCGCGTCGGACAGCCCGCTTAGCCAACGCGCCGGGCTGCATCTGTTCGAAGGCGACTTCGCCGCTGCCGCTTCGTTGATCGAAGAGGCCGGGGAGATCACAGCGGCGCGGGCAGCCGGCTGCCGCTCTACGGTTCCCCTGGGACTATCCGCATTCCGCCACCGGGAACTTGAGACCTCCGAGCTGGTCAAGGTCAACACGCGGAAGATGGTGCGCCGCGGGGAGGGAGTGGGGCTGACTTTCAACCCTCGGCATCGACTCCCTCCGAACAACGATGATTCGCAACATTTTTCGGCGCCCCGAACACTCGTGAGTGATCCTGACCAGAATCCGATGCCGTTGGCTTGGGTTTGCGCAACTTCGTCTTTTTAACGCGGTGATGGGCGTAACGTGGGCCAATCGTGAGTACGCGGCGCCGATCTCGGAGAAGAAGCCATTCCAGCCCGCTGGGATCGTTTATAGCTGTGCTGGTGGTTGTGGCGATCATTGTGAAGTTCATCTGGTGGATCCTCGCCGTTACAGCTCTGATCGGCCTGTTCTTCCTCGTGCAAGGGTTCATCCGGAAGGATCGCAAACGCAGAGCCGCCCTCGCCCGTCACAACGCGGCGATCGCCGCCCGTGCCGACCAACAGCACCAGTGGGTCCTTCAGGGTGACGACCGCGGCATCTACGGGTCCGAATGGGCGAAACTGATGCATCCAGCAGCGCGAGTGTGAAGCCAGAGTGACGCTCCCCGCGCAAATTCCTCAGTAGCTTCACGCTCGGCGACCAGACGAGTCAGGAACAGCAGCTAATCAGCCGGGCTGTCGACCACGCTCTGGGCAATGTCCACCAGACGGATGTTGCTGTTCTGGGACAGCTGTCGCAGCATCTCGAATGCTTGGACGGCGTCGACCTTGTAGCGCTCCATGATGATGCCCTTGGCCTGGCCGATCAGATCACGACTGGCCACCGCCGACTCCAGCTGCTCGCCGCGTCGACTGGCCAGAATGGCGACGGCGGCGTGCGCGGCGAGAACCGATCCGATGGACTCGGACTGCGAGTCGAAGACGTTCGGCGTATCGGAGAACAGATTCAGCGCCCCCGCGTTCTGGTCATTGGTGTACAGCTTGAACGACAGCCCGCTGCGGATGCCGAGATCGACGACCGCACGGGAGTAGCGCGGCCATCGGGACTCCCCGTCGAAGTCGTCGCTGCGCACAATCAACTGGTCGACGGCGGCCTCCAGGCACGGGCCTTCCCCGAACGTTTCCTGCAGCAGGTCCAGCTGATGCACTAAATCGGAGGTCCCGGCGTGGGTCTCGAATTTGCCGCCCTTTTCGATCAGCAACACCCCTGCCGTCTTGACACCGGGAATGAGTTCCAGCGCCGCCGAGGTGACCGTTTCGAGCACCTGCTCGACGGTGCGTGGCACCGCGGCCTCCCGCGCCAGCTGAGCCATCCGCGCCGCAACGGCCTGCTCTGGGTCTTTAGTCATCCGCGGAACTCCCTTGAATCATCCACTGCCCGCAATCGTGCGCAGCACTCCTCTGAGCACAGCTGCACTATAAGGCTCACGCCGGCGAAGATGATCCGCACAGAACGCTGTTGACCGTCAGCAAAGACGTGTCTTGTCGCAACACACTGGTACCGGCGGTCCGCCTTAGTCCATACTCATGCCGTGGGGATGATCAAAGACTCGTCGGAAATGTCCATCCACGCCGCTGGGTCAGAAGGTGGCGGCGCCGCAATCGGCCAGGTGATCGCGTTGTCGATCGTCGCGGTGATCGTGGGGGCCGGCCTGCTGTGGATCGGCTATTTACACCGAACTCACCGGATTACGTGGCTGACCAGGCTGGCCGAAGCGTTTGGCCGCAGATTCAAGCGGCCTCCGTGGGTGGCGCTGCCGATCGCGATCTTCACCGCGACGCTGATCTGCGCGCTGTTCGGGTTCATCTGGGATGTCAGCTGGCACATCGGCAAGGGTCGAGACCCGGGTCCGCTGGCCAACCCGGCGCACTACTTCATCGTGATCGGGCTGTTCCTGCTGTTCCTCGCCGGCGCGGTGGCGGTGGTGTTGCCGTTCGACAAGCCGGGTCCTGCGGCCGTGCGCATCACCCGCAACTGGTATGCGCCCGTCGGCGGTCTTTTGATGGCCGGGTGCGGTTTGTATGCCTTGATCGGCTTTCCGCTCGACGACGTGTGGCACCGGACCTTCGGGCAGGACGTCACACTGTGGGGCCCGACGCACCTGATGATGATCGGCGGCGCCGGTCTTTCCACCCTGACCGCCTTGTATCTCGAATACGAGGGACGCAAGGCGATGGGCCCCGATAAGCTGGCCGACGGCATCGGCCTGAAGTTCATGCAGTACCTGGCTTTCGCTGGCGTCGTGATCGGGCTGTCGGTGTTCCAGATCGAATACGATTTCGGCGTACCGCAATTCCGGTTGGTGTTCCAGCCGATGTTGATCGGGGCCGCGGCCGCGGTCGCGTTGGTCGCCGCACGGCTGATGCTGGGTCGCGGGGCCGCCATCATCGCGGCGCTGATCGCCATCGCCCTCCGTGGCGCGGTTGCCCTGGTGGTCGGCCCAATTCTCGGTGCGCCGATCAACTGGTTCGCGCTGTACCTCGGGGCGGCCATCGTGGTCGAACTGATCGCACTGACACCGTTGCTCGAGCGGCCCATCCTGTTCGGCGCCGTCAGCGGCCTGGTGGTGAGCACTGTCGGGCTGTGGCTGGAATCGTTGTGGATCGGCGCGGTCTACTACTACCCGTGGCCGACGAGCATGTACCTGGAGGCGCTCGCAATGGCCGTACCCGTTGGCCTCCTCGCCGGCGCATGCGGCGGCATGGTGGGCATGGTGCTCACCGGCCGGCGGCTACCCGGGCGAGCGGTCGGGGTCGGTCTGGTGGCGCTGACTGTGGTGGTCATCGGTGGCGCCACCGCCAACGGCCTGCGCTACACCGTGCCGGAGAACGCAACCGCGACCATGACTTTGACCGACCTACCCTCCAGCGGCGATCACCGTATGGTGTCGGCCGACGTGCGGATGAATCCGCCGAACCTGGTCAGCGACAACCCTGAATGGGTCTCTATTCTGTCGTGGCAAGGTGGCTTCGCCAACGACCGCGGCCTGATCGTGGATCGTCTCGAGCGACTCGGGCCCGGCCACTACCGGTCGACGAAACCGGTCCCGGTATGGGGAAGCTGGAAGACGCTGCTGCGCGTGCACGACGGCAGAATGTTGACCGCCGCGCCGATTTACCTGCCCGCCGATCCGGGCATCAACCAGCCGGAGACCCCGGCACCGCCTTCGATAACGCGCCAGTTCGTTCACGAGATCACAATCCTGCAGCGCGAACGCAATCCGCAGACGCCGGGCTTCCTGTGGACGATCGGCTGTCTTGTCGTGTTGGTGTGCACACTGATCGTCGTCGCAGGCCTGACATGGGGTGGTGCACGCATCAACAACAGCGAGACTCAGGAGGGTGCCAAGGCCGAACGCCGTCCAACGGTGCAGGCATGACCGGGCCGCCGCCGCATGTCGAGATCCTCTCCCACCATTATCTGCTGCTTGCGATACCCGCGTTTGTCCCGGCCATCGCCGTCGTCGGCGTAGTCGTCTACGTCGCGATGCGTGACCGGCGCACCCCTGGCAACTCGGAAGGTGCTGATAGGAGCGACAAGCAAGAATGATGACACCGCCCCTGATCACCCTCCTGGCGGTGGTGGCACTTGTGAGCGGCGGCTGCGGCGGCTCCAAGAGCGGCGACGGCGGAACGGCATCCAGTTCCTCTGCATCCCAACAGCCGTCAGCGCCCGCCGTCGTGGTGGACGTGACGATCAGCAAGGGCAACGTCGCGCCGACCAACGCGCAGTGGCAGGCAAAGGTCGGGCAACCGATCGAGTTCCGGGTCAATAGCGACGCGGACGATGAGCTGCACGCCCACTCGACACCTGACCACGAATTCACTGTCGAGCCGAAACAGGGCCAGATATTCCAGTTCACTGTGAATGTGCCGGGCCAGGTCGAGGTCGAACTCCATAAGCTGAATCGCACCGTCGGCACCATCCAAGTTCAGCAGTGACGGGTGACCAGCACGTCGACGTGCTGGCGCATGGGCTCGGCGGTTCGAGCGACCTACCGGTCCCCTACGCGTACGCCTTGGTTGGCGCGGCGTGGGCGCTGACGATCACCTTTGCGGTGGTCGCGTTCGCGTGGCGACGGCCGCGTTTCGATCCGGCGAAACCCGGCAGGCCCCTTCCGGAGTGGATCACGACCGTCGTCGACTCGCCGATCACGCGCTGGGTGGTCTCCATTGTCGCGCTGTTGGTGACCGTCTGGCTGGTGCTCACCGGACTGCTGGGACCGCAGACCAACCAGAACGCTCTGCTCGGCGTGTTCTATGTTCTGCTGTGGGTCGGACTCGTGGCGGTCTCACTGTTGATCGGGCCGGTGTGGCAGGTCATCTCACCCATGCGAACCGTGTATCGAATCGTGCCGCGGCGGTTGAAATCTCGGTCGCGCGCTTACCCGGAAGGGCTGGGATACCGTCCGGCGGCGTTCGGGCTGTTCGCTTTCGTGTGGCTGGAACTGGCCAGCCCTGACTCGGCTTCACTGATCGCCGTGAAGATGTGGCTGCTCTGCTACGCGGTGCTGATGCTGGCCGGTGCGGCGGTGTGGGGCCAGCGATGGTTCGCAGGTGCTGACCCGTTCGAGGTGTACAGCATGGCGGTGTCGCGGTTGTCGCCGTTTCGGCGGAACCCCGAAACGCATCGGATCGTGATCGGCAACCCGTTCGACCACTTGCCCTCTCTTCCGGTTCGGCCTGGCGTGGTTGCCGTGCTGTCGGTGCTGCTGGGCTCGACGGCGTTCGACAGCTTCTCCTCGACGGTGGGATGGCGCAGCTTCGCCGACGGCCTCGCGCGTCACGCCTCGTTCGTGCCGAGCGAGGTGGCGACCTCCTTCGTCAAAACGGTTGGGCTGCTGATATTCGCGTTGGTTGTCGCGGTGACGTTCTCGCTGGCGGCGATGGCGACGGGCGGCGTGGACCGTCAGCAGCGGCGGGCGCTGCCCGGCCAGATGGCGCATTCGCTCATCCCGATCGTGGTGGGATACATCTTCGCTCACTACCTGACGTTCCTGGTAGAGCGAGGTCAGCAGACGTTCATTCAGTTGGGCGACCCGTTCGGCCGCGGATGGGACCTTCTCGGGCTGGGCGATCAGCAGGTGTCCTACATTCTGTCGTCGCATCCGGTGGTACTCGCGACGATCCGGGTCGGATGTGTGGTAGCCGGCCATATCACCGCGGTCATCGCCGCGCACGACAAGGCACTGCGAATTCTGCCCCAGGGCCACCAGCTGACCGGTCAATTGGCGATGATGCTCGTCATGGTCGGCTACACCTTCACCGGCCTGTACCTACTGTTTGGCGGCTGACATGAGCGACGTCTTCAGCTGGGCGGTCGCTGCCGTGACGGTCGTCGAGGCAGTCGGCCTGATCATCCTATGGGTGCTGTTGACCCGGAGTCGACGGGACGCAGCGGAGTTGCGGAACCGGCTCGACGCGCGCCAACGGCTTATCTCCGGGGGCCGGGAGGCGGTGAAAACCGTCTGGCAGACCGCGAACCTGGTGCGCAGTCAGGGCTTTGGCGCCGCGGTGCGCAGCTCGATCGAGGAGCTGGCGGACTGGGCGGAAGTCGAACGGCCCGACCTGGCCCGGCTTGCGCCGGACGGCAATGTCGCGATCCTGTTCTCCGATATCGAGGACTCGACCGCGCTCAACGAGCGGATCGGTGACCATGCGTGGGTGAAGCTGATCGACCGTCACGACAAGTTGATCCGCAAGCTGGTTGACCACCATTCCGGGCACGTGGTCAAGAGCCAGGGGGACGGTTTCATGATCGCGTTCGCGCATCCCGACGAGGCCGTCCAGTGTGCAATCGACCTGCAGCGGGCGCTCAGTGGTGGCGCAAAAAAGCAGCGGGACAGAGATGTGCGGGTCCGAATCGGAATCCACGTCGGCAAGTCGGTGCGGAGGGGCGACGACTTGTTCGGACGCAATGTCGCGATGGCCGCGCGGGTGGCCGCCGCGGCCGACGGAGGCGAAATCCTGGTGAGCGAGTCGGTCCGCGACGCGGTGGGTGACGGCGCGGCTTTCGGCGCCGGCGTGACGGTCGAGTTGAAGGGCTTCCGCGGCACCCACCGCGTCTACCCGGTTGACCTCTCGGCCTAGCCGCTACCGCGCCGAGCAGACGCACCGGGTGGGGCGGTGATCCGGTCGCGGCAGCGCGCAAGCGCTTCCGGCGCAACCGCTTCCGTGCGGTGTGGTTGATTGCGGATTCCCCACGCCGAGACGAGCCCGCCGGCCAAGAACAGCGCAGCGGTGACGAGCGCCACCCGGCGGAAGCTGCCGTAGGTCATCGCCCCCGAAGCAATCAGGCCGGTGACTGCCACCGCGATCAGGCCGGCAATACGCGACACCGCGTTGTTGATCGCCGATCCGATGCCGCTTTGTGATGGATCGACGGTGGCGAGGATCGCCGACGTCAGGGGTGTCACGGCGATGGTCATGCCGAGCCCGAAGATCACCAGCCCCGGCAGCATCTGCGTCCAGAAGTTGAACGCTCCCTGCCTCGGATTTATCAGCACAAACCCGACGCAGGCGAGCAGCGGCCCGCAAGCCATGAATATGCGTGGGCCGAATCTGGCCGCGAGTTCCCCCACCCGGCTCGCCAGCAGGAACGACAGGACAGGCAACGGCAGCGTCGCGATCCCGGCCTCTGTCGCCGTGAACCCTGCCACCTCTTGAGTGAACAGCGCAACGACCAGCATGCCCATCGACACGCCCGCGTAGATGAACGCCGTTGCGAGGTTCCCCACGCCGAAGTTGCGGATCGCGAACAGATGCATCGGCACCATCGGATAAGGCGAGCGGAACTCCCACCATACGAACGCGATCAGGCTGATCACGCCGACCACCAGCGAGGTGGCGATGGCGGGGTGTCGAAAGCCGAGCCGCTGCAGTTCGATCAGCGCGTATACCGTCCCGGCCAGGCCCACCGCGGCCAGCACGGCGCCCGGCAGGTCGATGTGGCCCCGAACGGGGTCGCGTCGGCCCTCGCGATTCAGCCCGACTGTCATCGCGAAGGTCACCACCACGGGGATCGCCGACAGCACGAAGATCCACCGCCAGTTCAACAGATCCACGGCCAGCCCGCCCAGCAGCGGCCCTGCCACGAAGGCGGTGCCGGTCCATGCGGTCCACGTGCCGATCGCCCTCGGCTGCTCGTCACCGACGAACGTGGAGTTGATCAGCGCCAGCGAACTGGGCACCAGAAACGCGGCGCCGAGGCCCTGGACGAGACGGGCCACGACGAGCACCGCACCTGACGGGGCGGCTGCCGCCAGCACCGAACCCGCGCCGAACGCGACAAGCCCGAAGCGAAGCACCGGCACGCGCCCGAACATGTCCGAGATCGACCCGGCGAGCAAGATCAGCGCCCCGAGCGACAACAGGTAGGAGTCGACGATCCACTGCTGCAGCGCCAGTCCCCCGCCCAGGTCACGGGCAATGGCGGGCAGCGCGAGGTTGACGACCGATCCGTCGAGGAACGCCACGAATGACGCCAGGATCGCGACCGCCAGCACCCGGCGTCGCGAGCCCGTGCGGGTGGTCACAGGATCAGTATGGTCCGCCGCGCCATCACCTACGGGGGCCTCTGGCTAACGTCGCCCTAGCCGGAACTCCAGGTTGTTGCGCACCGCGGGCCACTCGATGTCGAGAATTGAGTACACGGCGGTATCGCGGCGCGACCCGTCGGGCAGCAGTTGATGGCTGCGCAGCACGCCGTCGAGCTTGGCGCCGAGCCGCTCGATGGCCGCTCTGCTGGTGCTGTTGAAGAAGTGGGTGCGGAACTCCACGGCAACACATCCGAGCACCTCGAACGCGTGGCCTAGCATCAGCAGCTTGCATTCGGCGTTGACCCCGGTACGCCGGGCCGATGCCGCATACCACGTCGCGCCGATCTCCAGCCGACGGTTGTCGGCGTCGACGTTGAGATAACTCGACGAGCCGAGCGCTTCCCCATCCGGCCGACGCACGACGAACGTAAGGCCGCCGACCTGCTGCAGCGCGAGCATCCGCCGCACCCAGCTCTCGGCGGTGTCCGGCGACGGCGCGACCGTGAACCACAGCCGGCCCGCGTCGCCGTCCGCGGCGGCGGTCGCGATCTCGGCCACGTCACCGGCGGTCAGCGGCTCTAACCGCACGAACTCGCGGCCCGTCAGCACCACGGGTTCGACGAACCGGGTCACGGTGCTGCCCGCGACATCGACTGAGAAGCGGTCATCCCCGCGATCACGGCCCATACCGAAAACACCAGGGCCCCAGCCACTCCGGCGGCACCGACGTAAAACCCGTAGCCCGCCCCGACGGGCGGCTTGACGTTGAGGTGGTAGTACCACGCGGTCAGCAGGGCAAGCAGCGCCGAAATCAGCAGGGCCGCGATCGCCGACATCCGGGTCGAGAACCCGCGCGCGGTCATCGCGCCGGCCACGATCAACGTGGAGGCGAGCAGCACGATCAGCTGCCCGGCACCGAATCGGGGCGGCAGCACGAGGCTCCCCACCGCTCCGCCGATCGCGCTCGCGTGTCCGCCGCCTCCCGCGTGCGTCGTCAGCCACGGCAGCCAACCGCTGCCCGCCACCACCGCCCCGCACACCACCACCAGCCAACCGGGACGCCAGCGGCGGATCATGCTGGCACAGTAGCGCGCCGGCGGGCACAGACCCGGCAACCGCTGCAAGCGGTTCAGGCGTCCTCGAGCGCCTCCCCGATTTCCTGCGCCATCCGGCTGTGCTGGTTCTGCGCCAGCGCATGGCCTGCGCCGAGGATCAGCGCGATGGGCCATTCGATGAGTTCGGCGGCGGCCAGCGCCGCCAGCGCGCCATAGTAGGCAAGCTGCTCAGGACGCGGTATCCGGACACGGCCGACGACCGGAAGGTCCATAGCGAAGCTCTCGGCGTCTTTGATGCGTTCGATGGCGCTTCGATGGGTCGCCTTGCGATCCGAATTGGCCGTGCGATCCGAATTGGCCGTGCGATCCGAACTCGCCTTGCGACCCGAATTGGCCTTGCGATCCGAATTGTTTGCCATTCGTTGCCCTCCGGTCATGTCATATTCGGCGTCTGGACGTATCCGGCACCGACAGTCATGGACGTGTCACGCGACTCCGTATCTGGCCCCGACCCATTGACCGACGCCGTTTCACGAGTGCTCCTGCTGCCATTGCGGGAACTGTATGCGTTGCTCTGGCGTGCGGGCGTGGTGGAGATCCTCGACGAATCGTCGGCATCCTCGGAAGAATCCTTGGCCAGCAGGCGCGGCGCGAGCGCCGCCGCGGTGGTGGCCAGCGCAGCGGTTCCGAGCGCCTGACCCCAGCCGACCGGCCCCAACGGCGTGCTGCCCAGCAGCTGGCTGAGGCCCGGAGTGCTGACGATCGCGCCCAACACGAGCAGCGATCCGACCGCGGTGGACACCACGAGCGGGCTGCGGGAATCGAGCAGGGTCTGGCCGAGCTGGGTGGTGACCAGGGCCACCAGCGCGACCGTCGACGCGCGTTGTGCGCGCCCCGTCAAGCGGGCCATCGCCCAAGCGGCGGTGGCGGCCGCGGCGGTGGTCGTGCCGCGAACCGCCACCGTGCGCCAAAGGGCAGCCTGGTCGGGGCCGCGGCCGGCGTTGCGGGCGGTTGAGGTGGGCGGGCTGACGGCCAGCGCCGCGGCGGGCAACGCGTCGGTCAGCATGTTGACGAGCAGCAACTGACGGGTATTCAGCGGCGACCGCCCGCTGATCGCGGTGCCGGCGATCGAGAACGCCACTTCCCCGGCATTGCCGCCCAGTAGCACGGCGACTGCGGCCTGCACCCGCCGCCACAACTGTCGGCCCTCGTCGAGCGCGCCGAGCAGCGCCTCGATGTGGCCGTCGAGCAGCATCAGGTCCGCCGCGGTGCGCGCCGGGTCGCTGCCGCGCGACGCGACCCCCACACCGACCGTGGCGGCGCGAATCGCGGCCGCGTCGTTGGCGCCGTCACCGACCATCGCGCAGACATGGCCGGTGCGCTCCAGCGTCTGCACGATCTGCACCTTGTTCTCCGGGGACATCCGCGCGAACACGCGCCGGTCGTGGACCGCCTGCTCCTGGGCGCGGCGCGGCATCGCCTCCCACTCGTCGCCGCTGATCACCTGGTCGGTACTGACCGGCATGCCCAGCTCCGCCGCGATCGCGGCCGCGGTGACCGGGTGATCGCCGGTGATCAACCGCACCCCGATGTGCTGCTCGGCCAGCGCCGTGAGTACGCCCGCGGCCTGGGGTCGCGGAGTATCGGAGAGCCCGAGCAGACCCGTGATCTGCAACCCGTGTTCGCACAGTTCGGCGAACTGGTCGGGGTCCTCGCTCGCCGCTCGGGCCTCGTCGGCGGTGAGGTCGCGCCGCGCGACCGCGATGACCCGTAAACCGTCCGTCGCCATCCGACGCACGGTGCGCTCGACGGCCGGGTCCGTCCCGGCGGAGGCGGTCAGAATCACCTCGGGTGCGCCCTTGATGCACAACGTCTCGCCGACCACAGATGCCGAGTAGGGCCGCCCCGAGCGGAAGGGCAGGTGCGTCGCCCCCGCCGCCCCGTCCGATTCCGCACGCGGTGCCGCTTCGACGACGGCGACATCGGTCGCGTGTTCGTGTGGGCGACCGTTCTGGGGAGGTGTCGCCTGGGCGGCGGACCTCAGCACCTCGGCGCGGGAGCGGCCCGGCGCGGCGTGGACGCGGGTGACCCGTAGCCGGTTCTCGCTCAGCGTTCCGGTCTTGTCGAAACACACGACGTCGACGCGACCGAGGGCCTCGATGGAGCGCGGACTGCGTACCAGCGCCGACTGGTTGGTCAGCCGTCGCGCGGACGCCTGCTGGGCGAGGGTGGCGACGAGCGGCAGGCCCTCGGGGACTGCGGCCACGCTCACCGCGATGCCGCTGCCGATCGCCTGCGGCAGCCCGGTGTGCCGCAGCAGGCCCAACACGCTCACGAGTGCGCCGCCGCCGATGCTGATCGGCAGGGCCCGATTCGTCAGTTCTTTCAGCTGTGCCTGCAGCCCGACGGCGGCCGGCTGCGACCCCTGAACTGCCGCCGCCCGTCGCGCCTCCATCTGCGCGCCCACCGCGGTGACCACCGCCACGGCGGTGCCGGCCACCACCGTCGTCCCGGCGTAAACCATGCAGCTGCGTTCGGCGAGGACTGCACCGGGCGTCGGGCCGACTTGTTTGACCACCGGCAGGGACTCACCGGTCAGCGAAGACTCGTCGACCTCCAGATCGTCGGCCTCCACCAACCGGGCGTCAGCGGGAACCACCTCGCTGGGCCGAACCTCGATCAGATCGCCCGGCCGCAGCCCCGCCGCATCGAGGTTCTCGTAGCGCGGCTCGTCGGCGGGTTGGTCGAGCACCTTGCGCGCAGGCGGATCCTGCACCGCCAGTAGCCGGGCCAGCAGCCGCTCCGCCCGCAGCCGCTGAGTCGAGGCCAGCGCCGCGTTGCCGACGAGTACAGAGCCGACCAGCACCGCGTCGATCGGCGAACCCAGCACCGCGCTGGCGGCCGAACCCAGCGCCAATACCGGAGTCAACGGGTCAGACAGCTCCTCACGCATCGCGGTCGCGAACTCCAGCACACCGCGGCCTACGGGTCCGGTCACTTTGTGGATTCCCCGTGGCGATGTCAGAAGTCGCGACCGGGGCGCAGGCGCGGGTTCAGCCGGTGGAGTGGGCAGAATTTCGCGCACCAACTCCGCCGACATTGCGTGCCATTCATGAGTCGGGGCAGGTACCGGGACGGGTTCACGTAACGCGTCGCGCGCCGATCTGTGCCCGGTCCATATCCCCGCCGCCGCGCCTGCGGTGACCGGGCCTGGTCCGCGGCCGCGCACACCCGGCACCATCAGCAGCGCACCAAGCAGCGATGAGCCCATGGCGATCTCGACGCCGCGCCGGCTTGCTCTGCGGGCGGCCGGCAGGCAGTGCACGATGCGCCACGCCGCGGACAGGTCGTCGATCAAAAGATCGGCTTGCCACGGCGGCCCGGCATCGGAGAAAAGCGCGATGGCCACATCCGCAGCCCAAAGAGCCTGTGCCGCCCCAGAGGACAGCACCGCCACCATACGGCCCTCACGCTGGTAGTGGTCGACCGCGTCCGCCAGCGCCTCATCGACATCACTGCCGGCCGGCCGGATGTCGTCGAACATCGATCGCAAGTCGCCCAGCGCCTCGGCGTCGACAGACACCACCTCGGCGCCGGCATTGCGTACCTCCGCCAGTGTTGCCGACGCGAGGGGGTGGTGCGCGTTGCGGATCAATACTTCGGCAGCAGACTGTGGGACGGAATGCCAACCCGGACTGAGCTTTCCGCTGCCGATCTGCTGTTGAGCCCATTCCCACACCGCTGCGCGATCGCGATCAGTTGCGCCGCGAATCCCGCTGACTCGTAGTTCGTCGCCAGACAGGGCCCGCGGATCGATTAGGACCGTGTCGACGCGATCGAGCCGACGCAACGCCTCCGGGCGAAGCGGCAGGACGCCGTGCTGCTCTGCCAGTACTCGTCCCACCGTGCTGGCGAACATCTCACGCGAAGTTCGCGCCGCCTTCGGTGCGGCCACCAGCGCCGCTGTGGCGGCGGCGTTCCAGCTTCGGGTGAGCGCCCCGGTCGCGGCCGCTGCCGCCACCTGCGCGATCCCGCACCGGTCCGCGTACCGCTCGACGGGGCCGGGCGGGCGCGGGCGCGGCCGCGGGTGCAATGGGCCTGCCGTGTCACAACCGGCGTGCCGGGACAGGGTGGGTTCGTGCCGTTCCCACGCGTGCAATTCGGCGTTCGACTCGGCGAGTCTGGCGAGGTGCATCATCAAGTCCACCGCAAGCGAGGCCGGCGCCTGTGTGGCGGTGTAAACCGCCGCCGACGCCAGGGCAAGCACCGTGTCGGCACCGCTTGTCCCGAGTCGGTCTTCGATCGGCCGGCGAAGCCGCGGCTGAAAATCCACCACCGCGACGGCAGCTGCCAGACCTGTTGGCAATCTGGGCCAGCGCAGTGCGCCCGCGGCCAGCGCCATGGCCAGTCCGGCCGCACTCGCCGTCGTCGCGATGAGGTTGTTGGCCCGGGTGATGCCGTCCCCCGGTAGTTCGGTCGGGTGGTGTCGCGGTGCGTGGCCTTCGGACTGCCTGGCACGCACTTCGGCGTCGGCCACGATGCGGCTCAGCTCGTGCAGCGTGGGCCCCTGTTCGCCGACCCTTACGAACAGGCGCGACAGCGGCCGGTTGATCTCCGCTGACACCACTCCGGCCTGTGCCCGAACCGCGTCGAGCAACGCGTTGAGGTCTGCGGTGTCGTCGATACCGCGAAGCTCGATCCACATTCGGCCGTCGCTGCACCACGAACGTCTGCGTGGTACACCGCCGGCGATCTCCCGGAGCGCACGGGCCGCGCCTTCACCGGCGCGGACCGGAATCGTCACCAGTCCGATGCCGAGGCCAGCCGCGGTAGCCGCTGCGCGAAACGGCAGCAACGCTGAACCGCGCAGCAGTCTGCTGGCACCCATCGAGTCAGGACTGCCGGCTGCTCGCGGTGCGCCGACTCGTCGCCTTGCGCGCCGGATTTCGTTTGGCAGGTGCCTTCTTTGCCGGCGTATTACGTTGCGGTGCAGCGGCTGAGGCGGGCGGGGCCGGCCGCTGTCCGTCGGACTGCGAAGTGAGTTGCCTCACGAGAAGGGCGGCACCGCCGACAGTCAGCAGTACCGGCCATTCCACCAGACCGGTCGCACCCAGTGCGGCGAGTGTCAGCGCTGCCGCGGGCGTCGAATGGCTGCCGTTGCTGAGTCCGTTCCGCACGCCTTGAGCGGTTCCGCGCACGCCGCCGATGACGCCGTTGACCGCGGCGCCGCCGACGGCGCCCGCTGCCGCGGTGGCGGTGTTCGCGGTGTTCGTCACGAGGCGGACGGCACCGTCAAAGAGATTCATCGTGGTTCTCCTCGCTCGCGCGCCACCCCGGTCCGCCCCGGGGGGTTAACCTGACTTGCTACCCCAGGTCACCTCCTATTAAACCGTGGCGAACCTTACGACTGGCTGAGAATGAGGACGCGTGGGATCGCGGGGTGAATCGCCACCATCGCTCTAGTGTGAGATGTCAACCGACGGCGCGGCTGAGAGCGGTATCGATGGCGATGACGAAACTTCCCGAATGGGCCCGGCGGCTCGAACTGTCACCCCATCCCGAAGGTGGCTGGTTTCGGGAGACCTGGCGGAGCGAGTTGACGATCGCCCAGTCGGCGTTACCGCCTGACTACACCGGCCCCCGCAGCGCCGGCACCGCGATCTTGTTCTTGCTCACGGCCGCACAGCAGTCCGCCTGGCACACCGTGCGCAGCGCCGAGTTGTGGTTGTTTCACCGCGGCAGCCCGCTGCTGCTCGAGGTTGGACCCGAGCAGTCAACTGCGACAGTTCATCTGGTGGGCGCTGATGTTGACAAGGGCGAACAGCCCCAGGTGGTTGTGCCGCCCGGCTACTGGCAGCGGGCCCGGCCGCGCGATGACGACTGCAGCCTGGTCAGCTGCGTGGTGGTGCCGGGGTTCGACTACGCCGACTTCGCGTTGACCGCGCCCTGACTAGGCCCGGGCAGTCGCGGAGGGCTACCGACTGAGCAAGTCGATCGCGGCGGCGACCAGAGTGGCGTTGTCGGGCGCGGTGGACCCGTCGGGCAGCAACAACGTGTCCTCAAGACCGATGCGGGTCTGCAGCCCGCGCTGCCCGGCGTACCGCAGCAGGGCCCAGCAGCTTCCGTCGCAACCGTGCAGCAGCACCGGTGCGGGTGACCCGGCCTTGTGCACCGCCGCCAACAGTTCGTCCGCGGCCGCGCTGTCGGCGTCGGGCGGAAGTTCGATCATTACCCGCATGCAGTGTCCGGCCAATTCCGAGGAAGCCCATGCCGCCGCCGCATCGGCGTGGGAGATGCCGGCCTCGACGCCGATGCCCTTGCCCAGCAGCAGCCGGGCGAGCTCTTCGGACCCCGGCTCGTGCCAGTTGACCGACGCGAAGTCCGGCAGCAGCTGCCACGCATTTACCGTCGCCAGCCGGGCGTGTTCGTCGGGCAGCGCCCAGATCCCCGTCGTCACCCCCAACGGCAGCCCCGGTGCGGCATGGCGTACTGCCGACACCGCGGCCGCGACCACGTCGGGGTCCAGCGAGTCAACGCCGAATCGGGTCTTCGGATGCAGATGGACCGCTTTCGCGCCGGCCCGGTGTGCCGCCACCGCGTCAGCCGCCAGCTGGTCCGGAGTCACGGGGAGCGCGGGATGCGCCCCCGGCGTGCGGGCGCCATTGAGGCACGCCTTCACATAGGTATTCGCAACGGTCACGATTCTATCTTTGCCCGCAATGCGTCATCCGGCTCAGGAGGCCCTCCGGGCGTAACCTTGTGAAGAATGCGGGGACACACGATTGTGTGCGGAGACGACGCGTTGGCGACGCGCATCGTCGAGGAGTTGACCAGCGCCGGGACGTCGGTCGTGAAGATCACCGACGCCGCCGGGCTGGCCGACGCCCGCATCGCGGGCGCCACGGCTATCGTCTGCGCCGGTGATGACGACGCCACAAACCTCGAAATCGCGCTGCTGGCAAGGAAGTCCAACCCGAGTGTCCGGGTGGTTGCCCGGCTGGCGAACAGCGTCCTGCGTGAGGCGGTGGCGGCAGGCAACGGGCCCGGCGCGATCCTGGAGGTCGCCGACCTGGCCGCTTCGTCAGTCGTCGAGGCTTGCCTGTCCCGCACGACGCACGCGATTTCGGTGGCCGGCGTCGAGTTCGTCATCTCCGGGACGGACTCGCCGCGGGACGCGACGCTGCGGGAGATCTACGGCGACCTGGCGCCGGTTGCGGTGATACACGGGGAGAACTCGGCGACGCCCGGCGAGGTGGTGGCCTGTCCCGGGCGCGACCTGCGGGTGCGGGTCGGCGACTGGACCGCGATGATCGGCACGGCTGACGAGCTCGCTGCGCAGGGCATCGCGTCGGTGGCCGAACCCATCACCACTACGCGCGTCCGTCGATCACGGCTGATCCGGGCGCTCGACGCGGTCAATGTGCTGCGTGAGGACGTCAATCCGATGTTCTTTCGTGCGTTGGCCGCGTCGTTCACGTTGTTGATCGGTTCGACCGTGCTGCTCCGGTTCGCCTACCACAAGCCGGGAATGAGCTTCGTCGACGCCCTGTACTTTTCGTCCGAGACAATCGCCACCGTCGGCTACGGCGACTTCAGCTTCATCAATCAGCCGACCTGGCTGCGGTTGTGGGGCATCGGGCTGATGTTCGCAGGCGTCACGACCACGGCGGTGCTGGTGGCGTTCGTGGCCGACCTGTTGTTGTCCCGGCGCTTCACGCACTCCGCCGGGCGACGCCGCGTCCGAGCTCTGCACGACCATGTCATCGTCGTCGGGCTGGGCTCCTTCGGTATCCGGGTGGCCAGCGACCTCAAGCGAGCCGGACACGACGTCGCCGTCATCGAACGCAGCGACACCAACCGATTCCTTTCCGCCGCGGCACAACTCGACGTGCCGGTGATCTTCGGTGACGCCACGCTGCGCGAGAGCTTGGAGGCGGCCCGCGTGCACGACGCCTCGGCCGTTGCCGTACTCACGCAGGACGACATGGTGAACATCGAAACCGGTATCGTGCTGAGGGAGACGCTGGGTCCCCGCTGGAAACGCCAGGGCGACCGGCCCGGTGTACCAGTGGTGCTGCGGGTCTACGACCGGTCGTTGGGCGCCGCGGTCGCGCATCGCTTCGGCTTCGAAAATGTGCGCTCCACCGTTGAATTGGCGACGCCGTGGTTCATCGGTGCTGCCATGGGCCTACAGGTTCTGGGTACGTTCTCCGTGGGCCAGCGCTCGTTCATGGTGGGCGGCGTGCGGGTGGAGCCCGACAGCGAGCTTGACGGCCTGCGGATGATCGAGCTGTCCACCCAGACCCGTGTGATCGCGATCAGCCGCGACGGCCGCGAGCTGAAACTGCATCCCCGCCGCGACACCTGGATGGTCGCCGGCGACACCGCCTATCTGGTTGGGCCTTACCGGGAACTGCTGGACACGCTGCGGAAGGGCCAGCGTGTCCAGCAGGCCACTCATGAGCGCTCGCGCGAAGAGCCTCAAGAAGACCTCAGCGCAGCGAAGACAGGTTGAACGTCGCCCCGGTGGGGTCGGCGGCCGAGGCCAACCGGCCGTACGGGGTGTCGTTGGCTGGGCGCAGCACCGTGCCGCCGCTGTCGGTGATCAGCTCGAGCGTCTTGTCGACGTCCTCCGCGCCGAGGTAGAACGCCCACTGCGACGGCACTCCTTGCGGCATGAACGCGCTGCCGTCCATCACACCGAGCAACTGCTCACCGTCGAAAACCGCTGTCGTGTAACGGAACTCGTCAGTGTCGGACACCCACTCGGTCTGCCAGCCGAGCACCTGCCGGTAGAAGTCGACGGCTTTGGCGAAGTCCCGGGTGGTCAGCTCGTGCCAGACTGGTGTTCCTGGTTCACCGACGACCTCGAAGCCCCGGTGCCCGGTCGGCTGCCACAGCCCGAAGAACGCGCCCGACGGGTCGGTGGCCATCGCCATCCAGCCCTTGTCCTTGACCTCCATCGGCTCGACGCAGGTCGTTCCGCCTGCCGTCTTGACGTCGGCGATGGTTGCTTGGATGTCGGAGGTGTGGAAGTAGGTGGTCCAGCCATCGGGTGAATTCCACTGCGGGTCGTTGTACATGAGGCCCGCCACCGGATGGCCGTCCTTCGATGCGTGGATGTAGCCGCCGTAATCAGGCCCTGCGGCTTCTGAGGTCCAGCCGAACACGGAGCCGTAGAACTCCTGCGCGCGGTCGGTGTCGGAGGTGGACAGGTCGATCCAGGTCGGGGCACCGAGCGGCGCGCGGTCACGGATGGGCATTTTCGTCTCCTTCAGTAGGGTGTCGCGGGTGTGTCCATATCGACCTGCGACGCCGCCCAAATTCATCGCACCGAACGCGCGCGGTTCCTAGCCGGACACGCCCAACACGCGCCGCGCGTTCTCCTTGAACACCAGCGGCAGTACTGCGGGATCCATGTCCAAGGTGTCGAAGTCGCGCCGCCAGCGGTCCACCTGGATGAACGGGAAGTCGGTGCCGAACAGCACCTTGGTGCGGAGCTGACGGTTGGCCGCACGGACGAGTTGAGGCGGGAAGTACTTCGGTGACCAGCCCGACAGGTCGATGTAGACGTTCGGTTTATGGGTGGCGATCGAGATCTGGGCGTCGACCCATGGCACAGCGGGATGCGCCATCACGATCGTCAATTCGGGAAAGTCCGCGGCGACATCGTCGAGCAGCATCGGATCCGAGTAGCGCAGCTTGATGCCGTAACCGCCGGGCAGTCCCGCGCCGATACCCGTCTGCCCGGTGTGAAACAGCGCCGGCACCCCGGCCGCGGTGATCGCCTCGTAGATCGGGTAGAAAGCGCGGTCGTTCGGTTCGAATGCCTGCATGCTCGGATGGAACTTGAAGCCCTTGACGCCGTAGTCCTCGACGAGGCTGTGGACCCGACGCACGGCTCGCGTGCCGGCCCACGGGTCCACTGTGCCGAACGGAATCAGGATGTCGTTGTTGCGGACCGCACCGAACACCATGTCTTCGACCGAGTTCGGCCGGTGGCCCATCGCCGATGAGGCGTCGATGGTGAACACCACCGCGGCGATGTTGCGCTGGCGGTAGTGCTCGGCGAGCGCGTCGACGGTGAGGGTGCGTTCGGGCCCGAGCTTGAAATACTGCTGCGTGGCGGCGATCAGCTCATCGTCGGTCGCCTTGTGCCCGCTGCTGTCCACTTCGACGTGGGTGTGGATGTCGATGGCGTCGACGGCGTCGAAATCGACACCGTACGAGTACTTTTCGAGCTGTTCGGTTCCGGCCACCGCTTGAGTGTATCGAGCCACGGCGGGCGTCACGCCGGCATGCGCGGATTGCCCGACCTATTGATGCACGCTCGCCGCCGGTCCGGCGTTTCTGATGTCGAGTGAACGGACGACCGTGTGCCGCCCACCGTTGGCTGCCGAGCGTGGCCTGCTCCGGCTCACCGCCATGTAGCCCACTCCCCGTACGGTATCGACCAGCGACTCGTACGGGGTGCCGAGCTTGGCACGAAGGCGTTGCACGTGCACGTCGACGGTCTTGGTGTGACCGCAGCCGTGGCCCCACACTTCAGTGAGCAACTGGTCGCGGGTGAACGCCCGACCAGGGTTCCGGGCGAGGTAGTCGAGCAGCTTGAACTCGGTGAGCGTCAGCTCGAGCCGACGCTCCCCGGCAAATGCGGTGAAACTGGCCTCATCGAGGACCAGATCGCCCAGACGCACGGCGGCCGGCCCGCGCTTCTGGGCGTCCCTGCTTCGACGACTGGTCGCCAGCCGCAGCCGCGTGTGCAGTTCGGCCGGGCCGGCCCCGGGCAACACCACGTCGTCGATTCCCCAGTCCATGTCAACGGCGATCAGGTCACCCTGGAGGACGACGGCCAGCACCGCGACCGTGGGTGACGTGGCGGCCAACCGCCGGCAGGTGGTGCGGGCCGCCAGCAGGTCGGAGCGAGCGTCGACAATCGCCGCATCGGTGGTGTCCGCGTCGGCCGATGGCCCCGGCGTCATCGGCGACACACGGGGAGGCGGGGTCAGAAGGGCAAGGGACGGCAACACCGAGTCGAAACCGGGGTCGTCGGTCAGAACCAGAACTTTCATGGCAGTCTCCCGCACAGGCCACAGCTGCCGGCAACTCGCTCTACCGGTGAACGCCTTACCGCATCCGCGACGTCTTGACATAAGTATCTACCCCTGTTCAGCCAGGATTAATCCCGATTCGATGAGAATTTCCGGTTAACTGGTCGATACAGGGAGCCGACAGCGAAGCGCTAGTTCGCCGGCGTGAAGACGGCCTTGAACCTGTTCAGCGAATCGCGGATGTCACCCTTCAGCGCGCCGGCAACTAGCATGCCGATCGGCCCGAACATGGCGGGTCCACCCAGATGTACGTCGAGGGTGACGGTCGACTCGTTGACGCCTTTGGGCGTGACCTTGCCGATCAGCTTGACCCTGACGCCGCCTTTGCCGTCGCCGTCGAGCGTCATGGCTTCCGGCGGATTGAAGTGCACGATCGTCCACTTGACCCGGTTCGGCATGCCCTTGACCTCGACGATCGATTCGACGACGGTCCCCTTGTCCAACGTCTCGGGCAACTTGCTGCGCCATACCCGGTGGATGGTCAGCCACTCCTTGTAGCGGGACAGGTCGGACGCACACTCCCACGCCACCTCCGGCGGCAGCGGAACGTCGACGGAGACAGAAAGTTTCGCCATATGTCAGGTGTCGGGGTTGCCCTTGTCGACGGCCTTCTTCGCCGCGTCCTGGACCTTGTCGACAGTGTCCTTGTACTTGCCTTGCGTCTTCTCGTCGACGATGTCGCCCACTTTGTCGATCGCGGCGTCCACCTTGTCGGCATTCTTCGACAGCAGGTCCTTCGCCCTGTCCAGCAGACCCATCGGCTCCACCCTTCGTCGAATCGGTCGGTTCTGTGCTGCAGCCTATCGCCACAGGCGGCGGCGGTTGCCCGGGACCGCCCCCTGCACCCACCAGCCACAGCGCGATCATCAGCACGTGATCAGCGCCGAGGTGGGCGCCTCGGTCTGCTCGACCGGCGTGGCGTTGCCGCCGCGGTAGGCCAGCAGATAGCAGCCGAACGTCGCAATGCCGATGACGGCGCCCGACGGTAACGCGGCCGTCATGACTCGCCACACAAAGCCGGTATGCGCGCGTTCGTTGTTCTGTGCCAGCCACCGGACGAACGCCGGGACGCCGATGGTGAACCAGGCCGCGATCGTGACGTGGATCGGCTGGAACGGGAACGGCAGCGGGGCGGTGTGGAAGACCTGCGACCCGACGCCGGCGATGCCGACCAGCAGCACCCGCATGCCTCGGGCGCCGAGTTGCTCGGCCTGCTCAGCCACCGGGGAGGCGGGATCGAGCCGAGACGCTGCGCGCTGCCCGGGTGGGGAGTCGTTAACCTTCCCCTGGCCACCGCTGGGCGACTTGGGCATCCGTGAGGCCGGTCGCCGGCGCCCGTCATGGCGAGCAGCATAGCCAGTCAGCGGGTGAAAGTTCCGAGGTTCTCGTCGTTGTAGTACTCCAGCTTTACTGTGTTGCCGGCGAACGTGGCCTCGGAAACGGTTCCGGGTGGAGCGTTCTCGTTCTGCAGGGTGAACGTGAAAGTGTCTGCGTTCCAGCGCGTCAGCGGAAACTCCTGGCCTCGGGGGCCGAGTTCCAGCAGCAGCTTGCCGTCGCGCTCGGTGATTGTCGCCGGTCCCCAGTAGCCGTTGTTGTAGACGCCGACGTAGTCGCTCAACGGGCGCGCGGGCGCCGCGTTGGCCGGCGGCGTACTGCCCACCAGCGAACCTTCGGGCTTGTCCATCGATTCGAACGCCCGGTGGTACAACGTGCCCCAGTCCTCGCGAACCTCGCCGTACTGGACGAGGTCCATGAAATCGGCGTCCAGAGTCTCGGGTAGGCCGATCGGCGCGGCGTTGGTCAGCGCGACGATCCCGACGTCTTCGGACGGCAGCACCGAAAAGGCCGTCCCCGCACCAAGTGCGAACGCACCCGAGTGGCTGTATTGGGTCCGGCCCGACGACGTCACCGACACGTTGAAGCCGTATCCGTATGATCCGGCCCGTGCCTGCGCCGTCTTGGCGGGAATTGATGTGATCTGCGGGGTGATGGCGGGCAGCAACGCTTCCGGCGCCGCGATCCGCGCGCCGTTGGAGGTTCCGTCGGCCATCACCATCGCCAGCCAGCGCCCCATGTCGTTGATCGACGAGCTGACCCCGGCCGCCGCGGTCTGGGCGTCGGGGTCGCGTGTGTAGAGCGGCTCCCATTTGTTGCCTGACAGCACGTGACCGACCGCATGATTCGAGCGGGACGGGAAGTCGGCGAACCGCGAGCTTGTCGACGCCATGCCCAGCGGTCGGTACAGCACGTCTTCGGACAGGTCCTCCCACGATTTACCTGCCGCGACGGCGACTGCCTCCGCGGCCGCGGTGAGCCCGAAGTTGGTGTATTCGTCCGTAATCCGGAACGGGGCCAGGGGTAGGTCCCTCAGCCGCTCCAGCACCTGCCGCCGGTCGTAGCCGAGGTCCTCCAGCGAGTCGCCGGCATGGTCCGGCAGACCGGAGCGGTGCGAATACAGATCGGCGATGGTGACATTGCGGGTGACGTAGGGATCCGACAGCGCAAACCACGGCAGCTTCGTCGACACCGGCGTGCTCCAGTCGACCACCTTGTCGGTCACCTCGTGAGCGACGACGGTAGCTCCCACCGGCTTGGACAGCGAGGCCAGTTGAAACACCGTATCCGCATTCACCTTGTCGCCCGAGCGTACGTCCCTGACACCAAATCCCTTGGCGTACATAGCTTTCCGCGATGTACTACGGCAACGGCCATACCGGGGATGCCGGAGCTCCCCATCAGGTCGGCAACCAGGCCGTCCAGCTTGCCGATCGCGTCGTTGACGCGCCCCTGGGGGATATCGACGCCGGACACTTCGTTGGGCGGTGCATCCGAAAGGCGCTGCGGGTGGCTTTCAGAGGATCGTGATCCGCACCCGGTCATCAGCAGCACGACCGCGATCGCGGCGGCAGCCGCGCGGTTGATCATGATCGAGACATTAACCGGTTAGAGCCGCCACCACGGGCCGGATTGCGGCGGCGTGGCCGGATCGACCCGTTGCCCGGGCTTGGGTACAGCCACCTTCACACTTGCCGGGTCGCCCGCTGACAGCAACCGCTCAATAGGTTCGGCCCACGGATGTGGCGCCAGTCGGAAGGTGCCCCAGTGGATCGGCACGAGAAGGCCCTTGCCCGGATCGGTGAGGTCGAGGTGGGCGCGGACCGCTTCCTCGGGATTCATGTGGATGTCCGGCCACCCTGTGCTGTACGCGCCGACCGGCATCAGCGTCAGGTCGAACGGCCCGTGATCAGAACCGATGGCCGCGAAGCTCTTCGTGTATCCGCTGTCACCGGCGAAATACGCGCGGTGCGATCTGCCAGAAAGGACCCACGACGCCCACAGCGTGGTGTTACGGGTCAGGAAGCGGCCCGAGAAATGCCGAGCGGGCGTGCACACCAACGTCAGGTCGCCGACGCTCCCGCTTTGGCCCCAGTCGAGTTCGACGATCCGCTCGTTCGGGATCCCCCAGGTGCGCAGGTGTGCGCCGACGCCCAGTGGCACGAAGAACGGCGCGCGCTGGGTGCGTGCGAGCGCAAGAACGGTGTCGATGTCAAGGTGGTCGTAGTGGTCGTGGCTGATCACCACCGCGTCGATCGCCGGCAGCGACTCGAGCGTGGTCGGCACCGGATGCAACCGTTCCGGGCCGACGGTGTGCGATGGCGAGCAACGCCTGCTCCAGACCGGGTCGGTCAGCACACGGTAGCCGTCGATCTCGATAAGCGTCGTCGAGTGCCCATACCAGCTGACCGCCAGCGAGCCGGGCGGGCCGCTGAACCTGTCGGGAGTGACGACAGGGATAGCGCCCGGCGGTCGGCTCACTCCGCAGCTGAACAGCACTTCCCGCACGATCATTCGTCGCTCTTCACGACTCAACCGGATTTCCGACGCCGTGTCGATATTGACGAACGCCCCGTCCCGGTAGTTCGGCGAGCCGTCGGCAACCCCACGGATGGCCAGCGGCCCAGCCCCGAGCGCGGCCGGTGCGCCGTGCAGCGCACGCATCAGCCATCCCCCGGTCAGCAGCGTGGCAGTGCCGAAGCCGAGCCGCAACGCTCCCCGCAGCACGTCAGGCTCCCTGGAACTTCGGTGGCCGCTTTTCTATCCGCGCCACCTGCGCCTCGATGACGTCCTGGCTGCCCCAGGCCTTGTCGAACAGTTCCTTGTGGACCGGCTGCTGGTCCTCGTAGGCGCCGTCGTCGTTGAGGACGCGTTTGGCGTGTTGCAAAGCCAGCGGCGCCAGCCCCGCGATCTCGGCAGCCCAGGCCTGGGCGTCGGCGACCGTGCCGATCCGGTTCGCCATTCCGGTCTGCAACGCCACCTCGGAGGTCAGCTTCTCCGCGGTGAGCAGCATCGACCGCGCACGGCCGTAACCCGCCAGCGATGACAACCTTCGGATGCTCCAGTTGTCCAGGGCCAAACCATATTTGGAGGTCGGGAACTGGAAGAATGCGTCGGGCGCGACGACCCGGAGGTCGCAGATCATCGCCAGCTGAAGGCCCGCGCCGATCGCCGGGCCGTTGATGGCCCCGATCACCGGCATCGGGACCTCGTAGATGGTCTTGTGCAGCGCGACGAGGCGATCGGGATAGCCCTCGGCGAACGCGTCACCGGTCAGGTCGGCGCCGGCGCAGAACACGCTGCCCTGCCCGGTCACGACGATGGCGCGGACGTCTTCGGCGGCGGCTTTCTCGACCGCGGTCCGCAAGCTGTCCACGAGCTCGGAGTTGAGCGCATTGCGCCGCTCCGGGCGTTGCAGCTCGACGGTCGTGACGTTGTCGACGCGGTTCACACCGATCATGTGCGACACCCTATAGGTGTCAGTCGAGCACGAATCTGCGCCCGGTCACCCTGCGGTAACCGACCTCAAGGCCGAAGCTGCACACCAGCACCACGATCAACGTGATCCACGTGCTGGCCGGCCCGGTGTGAATGGTGTACCCGAGCATCAGCACGAACAATGCGCCGTTCATCGCCACCCCGACCGCCAGCAGCAGCGGGTTGGCCCCGGTTTCCTTCCGGACCCGGCAGTGACCCGCAGAAACCGTGGCATAGATGAGCAGGAACGCGAGGCTGGCCATCTGGCCGATTGCGGACAGCGGGAAGAACAGGACGAACAGCGCGGTGAGCCCCGCCGCGATGAACAGTCCCCCGGTGCCGCCCAACCAGACGTTGCGGGCGAAGTTCTTCGGCATCTGGCCCGAGGTCGCGACCAGATAGGCCAGATTCGCGTCCCCGAACATCGTCGCGTTGACACCGGAAGCGGTGGCCAGCAGCGCGGCGACCCCGATGACAACGAAGCCGACCTGACCGAGGACAGCCCTGCCGGCCTCCGACAGGACATGCCCCTGATTGGCCTCGATCGCCGGCAGGCTGAGTGTCATCACGACGACCGCGCTCACCAGGACGTACACGGCGACGACGATGACCAGTGCAAGGTACATCGCCCGCGGCAGTTGCTTGCCGGGATTACGCATCTCGCCGGCTGAGTTCGTGACAACGCCGAACCCTTCGTATGTGACGAACAGCAGACCCGCCGCGAACACCACACCGAGCCACCCGTAGCCGCCGCCGGCGTCAAAGCGGGCCGGGTGCGATTTCGACAGACCCAGCACGACGAACGCCAGCAGAATCACCAGTTCCGCAGCGATGACCGCGGTTTCGGCGCGTCCGACGAGCTTTGTGCCGATAAGGTTGACGGCCACCACCGCTACGATCAGCGCGATTCCGATCACCTTGCCTGACCACTCCGGCGTGTGCCACGGCAGTAGCGCGCGAACGTAGCCGGCGAATCCGGCCGCATACAGCGCCATCGCGATGACCCAACCGAGGAACTGAAAGACGTTGAGGCCGCCGGAGATCACGCCGTCGCCGAAGCAGCGGATCAGAAACTGGGCGGCGCCGCCGCGGCTCGGATACCGCGCGCCGAGCTTGGCGTACGAGTACACACTGAACGACGCGACCAATCCGGCCACCGCGAACGCCACCGGGATCCACGGGCCCGCGGTGCTCGCCGCGAGTCCGACGAGCGTGTACAGGCCGGCGCCCATCATGCCGCCGACACCGATCGACGTCGCGCTGGCAACCGTGATCGCACCCGAGCCGACGGGCGACGTCGGTTTGCCGATCGGAGCGTTCACGGGCATCACGATAAAGGCGCCGGAGCCGCGTTGGCGGCGACATCAGCCACCGGAGCCGCGTTGGCGGCGACATCAGCTATCAGCGACCTGCATGGCGGATAACCTTCTGCCGTGAGTCGGATTCATGCGTCTGAGCTGCGCGACGCGGTGCTCGACGCGGGGTCCTTCGTCAGCTGGGACACGACCCCGCTGGCCGTAGCGGCCGGACCGGATTATCTCCGGGACCTGGCTGAGGCGCGGGACGCGACCGGGCTCGACGAGTCTGTGGTGACCGGCGAGGGCCGAGTGCACGGCCGTCGGGTCGCGGTCATCGCGTCCGAGTTCGATTTCCTCGCAGGTTCGATCGGGGTCGCGGCGGCCGAGCGGATCACCGCTGCCGTCGAGCGTGCTACCGCGGAGCGGTTACCGCTGTTGGCGTCGCCGAGCTCGGGTGGCACCCGGATGCAGGAGGGCACGGTTGCGTTCCTGCAGATGGTGAAGATCGCCGCCGCGGTGGAACTGCACAAGCGGGCGCATCTGCCGTACCTGGTCTATCTGCGTCACCCGACGACCGGCGGCGTGTTCGCGTCGTGGGGCTCGCTGGGCCACGTCACAATCGCCGAGCCGGGTGCACTGGTCGGGTTTCTCGGCCCGCGGGTCTACGAGCAACTCTACGGCGAACCGTTTCCGCCGGGCGTCCAGACCGCCGAGAACCTCCAGCGGCACGGCGTGATCGACGGCGTCGTGCCGCTGAAGTGGCTACGCCGCACCCTGGAACGAGCGTTGAGGGTGATGGTGGACCCGCCCGGACCGGCGCCGGGCGTCACAGACGTCGAGCGGCTGCCGGACGTGCCGGCATGGGACTCGGTGATCGCGTCGCGGCGGCCGGACCGCCCGGGCGTCGGGCAGCTGCTGCGCCACGGCGCAACCGAACGGGTGCTGCTGTCGGGAACCGGTCAGGGCGAGGCGGCGACGACGCTGCTGGCGTTGGCCCGGTTCCGCGGCCAGCCGGCGGTGGTACTGGGCCAACAGCGGGTGGTGGGCGGCACGGTGGGACCGGCCGCGTTGCGGGAGGCGCGCCGGGGCATGGCCTTGGCCGCGGGGCTGCGCCTGCCGCTGGTTCTGGTGATCGACACCGCCGGGCCGGCGCTGTCGGCCGAGGCCGAGCAGGGCGGGTTGGCCGGCGAGATCGCGGGCTCCCTTGCCGACCTGGTCACCTTGGACACCCCGACGGTGTCGGTTCTGCTCGGGCAGGGCAGCGGCGGCCCGGCACTGGCGATGGTTCCGGCCGACCGCGTGCTGGCGGCGCTGCACGGATGGCTGGCGCCGCTGCCACCGGAGGGGGCGTCCGCGATCGTCTACCGCGACACCGCCCATGCGCCGGACATGGCGGAGGCTCAAGGCATTCGGTCAACCGACCTGTTGCGCTCGGGCATCGTCGACGCGATCGTGCCCGAGCGCCCTGACGCCGCCGACGAGCCGGTCGAGTTCTCGAAGCGATTGTCGTGCGCGATCGGCCGCGAGTTGCACGAGCTGGCCCGGGTGCCCGCGCCCCGCCGCTATGCGGACCGGTTGGCGCGCTACCGCAGGTTGGGGCTGCCGGACTGAATCGCTGTTATCGCGAGACCCCGCCGACTCTGTCGACCCTTGCTGCGCGACATTCGGGTGGCTCTGCCGAACGCCAGCCAAACTCCGCATTCCGCGACGCGCTGCGGCGCATCCACTCAGGGTAGGGGCGCGGCGGGGTCGATGGTCGGCCCGAACTTTGCGCGGCTTGGTGGCATGCTGGCGGTGTGGACTCTCTGCTTCATTTTGCGGGGAACTTCTGGTGGCTGATCTTCCCCCTGGGCGGGGTCATCGGCGGCGCCGTCAGGTCGATCGCCGCGGCCAACGACCGGCGGGCCGAGCGGCGGCTCGAGCGTTACCGCATCAAGCAACAAGCCAAAATCGCGGCCGCCCAAGCGTCCGGCCGCACGCGCGATAATGAAGCCACGTACAAGCGGGAGATGACACGGGTTCTCGAGGAGCACAACCAGACCGATGCCCGCTGGTTGTCCTACGAGATGGACATCGCCAAGCTACTGGACTTCCCGCTGATAACCGATATGCGGGATCCGCTCACGATCTCGTTCCACAAGGCGAAGCGGCGCGCGGACCTTCTGCGACCGGACAAGATCGAGGATCTCCTTGGCGACCGGGACGCCCAGCTCGAGTACCGTGACGCGGTTCACGATTATGTGAGCGCGTTCGAGGTGGCCGAGACCGAGGCGGTTCGCCGCCGCCGCAGCGATTTCTCCGCTGACGACCAAGAGCGGCTTGAACGCGCACAACACCTGATGCGGCTGGCGTCCGATTCCGCGGCGACCCCGCAGGAACGCCAGAGCGCTTACAACCGTGCCCGCAAGGAGCTCGACGGACTCATCGTGTTGCCGGCGACGACGCGCGCGAGCATCGAGCGGCATATCGCCGGCGCGATCGAGGCCTGAGCGGCGCTAGCGCCGGAGGTAGCGCTGAATGGTCGGACCGAGCCACCCGACGATCTCCTCGTGTGTCATGTCGACGACCGGCGGTAGCCGCAGCACGTAGCGGCTCAGCGCCATGCCGAGTATCTGCGTGGCGACCAGACCGGCCCGAAGCGCCGTGTCGGTCGGCCGGGGGGTCTGCCCGGGTGTGGAGGAGACCGCGGCGACCATCGGCTCGAGCTGGGAAACGAAGATTTCACGCATCCGTCGCGCGGCCTCCTCGTTGGTGGCGCTCGACCGCAGCAGCAGCACCAGTGCCTCGTCGCCTTCCCATCGGTTTAGGAAGTGCGACACCAGCGCCTCCCCAACATGATCGCGGTCGACCCCGCTGAGATCGGGAAACCTCAGATCAAACTCGGCGGCCGCCGCGAAGAGCTTGTCCTTGCTGCCGAAATAGCGCATGACCATGGCTGGGTCGATGCCGGCGTCGGCGGCGACTGCGCGGATAGTCGTGCCGTCGAATCCCGCCGCGGCGAACCGTTCACGTGCCGCGGCCAGGATCGTGGCCTTTGTTCCATCCGAGCTTCGTCTCATGTCGACGATTATAGGTCAACGGTTGTTGACAACGGGCTGCGGCGCGCTGCATACTGGATGTCAACAAGCGTTGCCATAGGGGGTTCATGATGATCACGACGGATGTTCTGGTGGTCGGGGCCGGCCCGACTGGCCTCACATTGGGCGCCGTGCTGGTCAAGCGCGGCATCGCCGTGACGGTGGTCGACGCACTGCCCGCGGGTGCTAACACGTCGCGGGCGGCCGTGGTCGCCGCGCGCACGCTCAGGTGCCGAAATCGTTGCGGGAGGAAGCCTTTGGGTATCCCGTGGAATCTATAGAGTTCCTGGACGTGATCTGCAGGAGTACCGGTATCACGTCTGCAAGCGTTGTGGCGGATTCCGGTATGGCATTGAGTCGGTCGATGAAAAGTGTCAGCACTGCGGTGAGGTCTCGCAAGCTGCGGCCCGGACTATAACCATCCCCGAGTTCGGCTTTGTAGCAGCACCAGACCCTCAGAAGCCAGGGCCGCGCCCACCGCGCCGGTCATGGAACGGCGCTGTCCACGTTCTTGCTCACCCTCCGGAAGCGCGCACGTATACCGTCAAAACGAAGGGGGGATCGGTCGACGTTTCCGTTGGTCCCCGTGGCCGCCTGGTGTCGCTTGCCGATGGACCCAGTGCGATGGGGTTCTGGATCTGCGACTTGTGCGGATACGGCTCGCCCCGAGTCAAGAGTCCACAAAAGCCGCCGAAACACAACCACCTGCTGAAGAATCAGCCCTGCATGGGACCGCAGCGATTGCTCGACCTCGGTCATGTGTACGAGACGGATTTGCTCTCAATAGATGCAGATGTGTCCCGCGTTCGGCCGACGCAAGCTGCTTGGCTCTCGCTGATGTATGCCGTCGTTGAAGCGGCCTCGGAAATCCTCGAGATATCCAGGGAAGATCTGGGCGGATCACTGACTCCAGTCGGTGAAAACCGCTGGTCTATAACGTTGTTCGACGCAGTCCCCGGCGGCGCAGGACACGTGCTTCAAATTGAGGAGAACCTCGAGGAAGTGCTCCGAGCCCCGCGTAGACGTGTAAGCGAGTGTGAATGCGGTCCGGAAACATCGTGCTATGGATGTCTCCGGAGTTACCAGAACCAGCGTGATCACGACTACCTCTCGCGCGGTGCGGTTGAGCAGGTTCTTCGGCGGCTGATCGATGATGAGGGCGCACTTGACCGTTCGCTCGTGCTGGAACGGGAGCCGGTTGAGATCCCGGATTCATTGCCGCGCGACTGGGTCGAATTGTACGAGGCCGCGTTCGGTTCCGAGAGGAAGCTTCTGACCGCACTTGCAGAAGCCGGGGTGCCACGGCCGGAGGTCGGATTCGAGAGCGCTGGCGGTATACCGATTTCCATTGCCTGGCCGGACCGTCTCATCGCTGCGGACGTTGGATTTGAACCGGAGCATCGACTGGACCTCGAGGCGGAGGGATGGAAAGTATTTCCGCCCGAGAAGGTGATCAGGGTGTTGGCGGGATGATGCCCTCAGCAGAACTGTCAAGCCGGGTATTCCGCTCGACATTGATTGGAAACAGCAGCTGGCTGAACCCCGTGAACTGGTTCGAGGAGCTTGATGGATACACAGGTTCGCACGCCCCAATCAGTCTTCATGCAGCCCCAACGGCTCATCGTTCCCCTATTCCAGAGACCATACGTCTGGAACTTGGAGAACCAATGGGAACCCTTGCGGCGAGACGTGATCCGGGTTGCCCAGAGGCTCTTAGCTGAGCCGAACGGCAAGCATCCTTCACATTTCTTGGTGCTGTTGTTCTGCAATAGGTTCAGAATCCGGTCGGCTCGCTTCAGGCGCGCACCATAATCGATGGCCAACAGCGACTTACCACTCTGCAACTGTTACTCGATGCGCTACATGCCGAGTTGCACGCCGCCGGGGCCGAGCAGCCGGCGAAGCGTCTGGAAACTCTCGTCCGGAACCATGATGCGTTCTGCGAGCACCATGAGGATCAGTTCAAGGTATGGCCCACGAATCGTGATCGCCCCGCATTCAACGACGTGATCGCGGCAGCGCCACCGATCGCGTACAAATCACTCCCGCACGCAGGCGAGCGCCTCGTTGAAGCGCATCGTTATTTTGCCGAGCAGGCCCGTGAGTGGCTCAATTTCGACGGTCCGGAGAACGTCTCGACCCGAGCAGAGAAGCTCGAGCACGCTGTGCGTGAACTACTCCAGCTGGTCGTCATAGATCTCACTGCAGACGAGAATGCCCAGGAGATCTTCGAAACACTCAACGCGCGTGGCGCGGGTCTTACACAGCCGACCTCGTCAAAAATTTCGTCTTCCAGCGCCTTATGGAAGAAGGCGTCGATGTCGAGAACGCCTACGAGAAACACTGGAAGGAATTTGAGACGGGGTTCTGGCAGACCGAAATGAGCTTCGGTCGTCTGCGGTACTCACGCTCCTCAATCTTCCTCAACCACTGGCTGATAGCTCGCACGGGTGAAGAGGTGGTAGCTCGTGGCGTCTTCAGCCGCTTCAAGCAGTACGTTGACTTTGAGGCTGGTGTCTCGATGCTCGAGCTGGTCGAACACATTGCTCGTGCGAGCTCCGTTTATCGCAGCTTTGTGGAGGGTGCGACGGCGAACAATCCCATCAACCGCCTGCAGCTCTTTGCCTACCGTTCGAGCACACTGGAGAGCGAGGTATTCAAGCCCGTTGTCCTATGGCTGTTCGACCCTGAGCAGGATCCGGTACCGCAGGACCAAGTGAGGAAGGCACTCGAAGTGCTGGAGAGCTGGCTTGTTCGACGAATGCTTGTAAGAGCAGTAACCAACGCTTACAACCAGATCGCAGCCGATGTCGTAACGCAGCTGCTGAAGGGTCAACGACAGAACGCTGGGGACGTGGTGGAAGGGTTCTTCGCGGGTCAGACCGTGGGAAAGCCGCTACTGCCCAGATGACCAGGACGTCGCGAGCGAACTCGAGGTGCTGCCTGCTTATCAACGGCTCAGGCGGGGGCGCCTCCGCATGGTGCTTGAAGCCATTGAGGACCACCGGAGGGGCTGGAAGGGTGCAGCAGAGGGTCTCGGGGGGGAACGTGTGGCGCGAGGCAAGTATCACATTGAACACGTCATGCCCCGAAAATGGCAGCTGCATTGGCCGGTAGAGCCAGGAACCAGTGATCAGAACCGTGACAGGATCGTCCATCAGCTGGGAAACTTGACGCTGCTCACGTCGAAGCTGAACTCAAAGGTTTCTAATGGAGCATGGGTTATGAAACGAGATGCTCTCCATGAGCATGACGTCCTGAAGCTGAACGTTAATCTGCTTGCTCTCGCCGGCGAGACGTGGACCGATGACAAGATCGCCGAGCGCACCAAAGACATGACTGAGGCAGTCATTGAAATATAGTCTGTTCCAAGCGGTCACAAGTCTGAGTTCGGTAAATCTGTCGTACAGCCAAAGCGGCGTGTTGGCGTTGAAGATCTCATTGGGGCCGGGCTTCTCGAATCGGGCACCATTCTGTATGCCAGGCGCAAAGCCCATAGTCATAGGACCGCCGTCGTGCTTCCTGATGGTCGGATCGACGTGGACGGTCAAATCTTCCTGTCGCCCTCCGCTGCCGCTCGGTCAATCAGTGGAAACAACGAGAATGGTTGGTGGTTCTTCGCGATTGGCCCGAACACCAAGGAGTCGCTGGGCGACTTGCTCGAACAGTATCTAAACCAGACATCCGAGGAGATCGACGAGACGATCGACGAAGGTGGTGCGGACGAGGACGAGGACGAGGCAGATGACGAGCAGTGACTTGCCCCGCGTTGCGAGAGGCACTCCATTCGACGACGCGCTGCTTGAGCGGATATTGCTGTCGGTGAAGGTGGGCGGAGCGAACACGCTTAGCAACGGTCACGTGGATCGGATCATGGCTATCGACCACGACGGAATTTTGGTATCTACGCAGCGTTCCGAGAAGCTAGGGACTGGGCCGCAGAAAGTTCCGGCATGGATGGTCACGCGGGCGTGGGACCGGCTACGTCGGCACGGCTACCTGACGCAGGAGGGCCTTCCACCCGGCCTTGAAGTGAAACGGTCGGCTTTCGTCTGCGCACTGCTGGCGCATTTCCCCGATGTCGAAGTCGAGTCAGTGCGTCCAACACTTCTGAGATATGCACCCATCCATAGCTCTGGGTCGACTTCGTAGGGTAAGTGATGCCCAACGGTCAGCAGTCCTATCTGCACCCTTGAGGTCCCGTGTTGGTGCCACCTGCTACGCGAGTTGCAGGTGCTGCGGCCTGCAGGATCACAGCTAGGAGTCTCGCGTTGCGTGATCGTGGTGGCCTTATTCCTCGGCCTGCGTATCGTCTTTCGACTCTTCGGGGCTCTTCCGCCGAAGTTCTCGTGCAACAAGGTACTCGCCCATCTGGACAATCTTGTGCCCGCCGATAGCCAGCGTCTGACCCGTAGAGTTCAGAGCCCTGTCGACCGCCGCTGACGCCGCCTGCGTGAGCTTCGGTATTGCCAGATCGTCCCAGGACTCAGCCTGATGGCGACGGGCCGCCGCAAAGTCGTTCAGCGCCTTCCGGAGCGTGTCCCGGTCCTTGTTCAGCCTCTGAAGAATCCAGAATTGGAAACCGTCGATGTCGTCGCGCCGTGCGGCCGCATCAACGGCAACGACGGCCCGGCGATACACCTTCGTATCTTGCTCCAACTCGGTGGCCATCAGTTCGCGGGAGCTTGCGATCACTTGATGTAGGTGATTTCGCTGGGTGGCTGCGACGCGGTTGACAAGCAGACGTTGCCATTTGTAGAGCGACTCCTCTGCGACGATCAGCAAGTCGAGTGTCTCCGCAAGCTTGCTGTCCTTTACCGCCCGTCGTAGGGCTTCGCCGCGCTTGCCGACAGATTCCTCGCTGGATTCGAGCGTGCCGAGGACGCGGGCAATATGATTGCGCAACTGTTCGACCGTCACCGATAGTGCCGGTCCGAGGGAGGCGACCGAATCCCACAACGCGTCGGGCAGCGAACCGTGCTTGTCGACATAGTCGACCATGCGGTCGATTGTCGCGTTGTTGCCGATGATGTCGCCCACGCGTGTCGCCTCCGCTAATTGCAGGACGGCATCCACCTTTCCCTCAACGCGGCGCACCGATTCGTCGACTTGCGCGATCGCCGACGAGAGCGCAATCTGCACGGCAATCATCTGAATGGACATCAACCGCTGCGGGCCCATCGAACTCGATTTCCACTGCAATTGCTTGAGGAACTTGCCGTCTGCGTTGCGGGTCATCATCCGCCAATAGCCTGGGTCGCCGGGAATTGATTTGCCGGCCTTGAGTGCCTTCACACTCCCAGGGCTGAGCTGCACGAACTTGGCGGATTGACTGGCGACGGATCGCGCGCCGGCGGCTAGCCCTATCGCGCTGCCAATGAGGCCTCTATTGACGTCAACTTCTGACACGTCGGCGTCGTAACCGCTAACCTCGCGAAGACGCCGAACGTACTCGTCGACAGCCGCCGTGCTTCCCTCGATCAGAACACCTTCCGGCTCGATCGCAACCATAACCTCGCCGTTCTCGAACTCGGCCTCGTCGCCGAAATTGCACGGTTCCAGGTCTTCGTCGCTCATGTTCAAACTCCTACAGCATTTCTGCGGCCCAGTGGATCAGGTCGTTGAGCCAGGCTCCTGTGCATCCCCTGGCGATAGAACAGCTCGTCGGCGGCGTCAAGAAGACGTTGACGCGCTAATATCGGATCGATCCCGGGCTCGTCCATGTCCATGTCCCAACTATGAACCGTCCGCCGTCATAACGCGGCGACAACGCGTTCCGTGGCAACGGTGGCTACGGTCGATGGTATTCCCGGCCCCGGGCTGGTGGCCAGGATGAGCCCAGCCCGCAACCCCGCGAACTCGATGCCGTTGGTGGCCGATGCCGACTCGTCCGGCGGCATGTCGGGCCGGAGATACAGCAGGTTGACGCGCGGTTGTCCAGCGACGTACGCTTTATATACAGAGCTGTCTAAAAAACAGTCTCGATGGGTCAGTCGTGCGCGATCAGGAGGACTAATGACTACAGCGTCGCCCACCGCCGATCGGGACTACCCTCAGCTGCTCGGCGAACGCGGTCTCATCGAGCCTGCACCGCGCCGGGTACGCGGATATTTCGACCAG
>JAOPWC010000157.1 GCA_025965895.1 Mycobacterium sp. | reverse complement strand
GTGGCATTCCGTCGGCGACGGCGATCGGCGCGCCGGCAACTGATGCGGCAGCCCCCGCAGCAAGCAACAACGGCGCAATCCTCGGCTTGAGCGACACAACGGTCCTCCAAAACGGCGGGCTTTTCTGGCCCTGCCGTCAATCATCCGCCGATGGTGCTATCCGTTGTGGCCCCAGGGTCGAAACCTCGCGACGCTTCGGCCGTGCCCACATTTCGCAACCAAACTGCCTGCTCGAGTGTGAGTCCCTCTCGCGCCTGACCTGGTGGGCGCGGAGGGTGGGCGCGGAGGGTATCGAACCCTCGGCAGCTACCTGGTCAGGGGGTCAAAAAGGCGCTTAGCTGCTTAAACACATTACGGTAGTTCACAAGAGTTATCTGTAACCGACGGACAAATGCGGCCACGATGCGGCCACGGGCTGGCCTCAGCGGCGCCCGTCGCGGATCTGATAGACCCGCGACATTGACAGGCCGGCCGCCTGGGCGAGCTGCTCGCCGGGGATGCCGTGCTCGAAGCCTTCGCGGATGAGGCGGCGCAGGTCGTCGTCGGCGGCCTCGAAAGCGTCGTGCCGTCGTTCGCGCAGCTTCGCCGCTCGCCTGATAAGCGCGAGTTGATCCACGGGTGGAAGTGTAGCGCGCTGAAATAACTTCGCGGATCACCTTCCGCTATTGGTTTGTAGCGCGCTACAGTCTACGGCGGGTCTGGGGGTTCGACTTAACATGGGAGGCAACAACAATGACGCACATCATCACTCAGAGATCCGCAAGCCGCCAGCGGCGCCACACTGTGCGTCGACTTCATCTTGTTCAAGACTGGCCTGACGGCGCCCCTGACGTGCCACTCCCCGACGGCGTTGCGGTGGTCGACGAGTGGCAGGAGCCCAGCACGTCGCGCGCCTATCGCTGCATCCTCGGAACATCCCGCACCATTCGTGCGGAGGCCCTGAGCCGCTGGCAGCAGGACGGCGGCCAAGAGGTGGTGGTGCGGAACCACGTCACTCAGTTCTCAGACGGCAGCTTTGACTTGACTGGCCGAATCGAGCGCCCAGGGGTGACGGTGACCATTGACAGCGACCTTGGCATCACCAGTGACGATGCGCGCCGACTCGCCGCGGTACTCATCGAGGCCGCCGACGAGCTCGACAGGTGGGCCGGCCGCCCGCTGACCGGCGAGGCCTAATTCTGGTGCCACAGTCGGCCCGTCATCCCTTCTGGGGGTGGCGGGCCTTCCCATTGCCCGGCGGCTCGCTTCACCTCGTCGACGGTGCGGTAGGTGCCGTGGTGGATGTGCACGTGCGCGCCATCCTCCCAGACCTCCCGGACCACCAGAATCCACGGGAGGACTTGGCTTGCCCCGGGGTCGTAGAAGATGCGGTATTCACGGTTGCCGCTGACCACTTTGTAGCGCTCGAACGGGTAGGTCGCCTCAGGGTCCACTGTTTCCCATTGCAGCATGGTTATCTATGATCCCGGGCACCCTCTCGCCGCAGTACGACGGGTGGCGGGTTTACTACGGCGAAGCGGTGGGAACCAAGGCGAATTAATGCTGGCCGAGAGCGGTTGCGTCTCGGTCAAGCGCAAGGTGGTCTCGGCGGTGGCAACCCTAGTGTCAGCGGATGCTCGGCCATGCCTCCGCAGCAATGACTCTCGACATCTACGCGGACCTGTTCGACGACGACCTCGAAGCTGTCGCGACCGCTCCGCACGACGCACGTTTACGCGAGAATGCGGCCAAAATGCGGCCACGCGACGGCCAGACGGGTCGCTAGCAAACATTAAAATGGCTATCTACCTGCGCAGACAGGTCGGGAGCATTTGTGGGCGCGGAGGGTATCGAACCCCCGACCGCTGGTGTGTAAAACCAGAGCTCTACCACTGAGCTACACGCCCGTGCCGGGCAGGCTACCCGCGTGGGCCGCGGCAGCGAAACTCCGCCGCATCGCCACGTAACAAAGATGCTCAATGATTGCTTTTGTCATCGAAGTGACAGCTCTCCTCAAGTTGGGTAGACCCGCCACAGACGTTGTCTCAGCCCCGTCCCCGTGAACTGCATCCGCCGAACAAGGATCTCGCCTTGCACACAACTTCCGGACAGGCATCGCCGCTCCGCACACAGCGCGACGCAGAAGGGGTTCGCGTGGCCTTCGTGGTCGGCGCACTCGGTGTGGTGTTCGGCGACATCGGCACCAGCCCGATCTACACCGTCCAGACCGTCTTCAACCCGAAGGATCCTCACCCCGTACCGATTAGCAGGGACAACATCTACGGAGTCGTGTCGTTGATTTTCTGGTCGGTGATGATCGTCGTCACGCTGACCTACGTCACCCTGGTGATGCGCGCCGACAACGAAGGCGAGGGCGGCATCATGGCGCTCATCACGCTGCTGCGGCGCTGGGCCGGACAGGGTAGTCGCACCGCGATGACGCTGGCAGCGCTCGGTATCTTCGGCGCCGCATTGTTTTTCGGCGACAGCATGATCACCCCGGCTATCTCGGTGCTGTCCGCGGTCGAAGGGCTCAAGGTCGTCGAGCCCAGGCTGGAAGGTTGGATAGTGCCGATCACCGCGGTGATTATCGTTGCGCTGTTTACCCTTCAGCGTTACGGCACCGGTGCGGTTGGGCGTCTGTTCGGACCCGTGATGATCATCTGGTTCGTGTCGATTGCCGCGTGCGGTGTGCACGGCATCGTCGGTCATCCGCAAATCCTCAAGGCCCTTTCGCCGACATACGGGCTGGAGTTCATGGTCGGGCACTTCGGCATCGCGTTCTTCGCCCTGGCCGCGGTGGTGCTTGCTGTCACCGGCGCCGAGGCGCTCTACGCCGACATGGGCCACTTCGGCCGGTCGGCCATCACCCGCGCCTGGCTGTTTCTGGTCTTGCCGGCATTGGTGCTCAACTATTTCGGCCAGGGGGCGCTATTGGTGGGCGACGAGCGCACCATGCACGCCCCGTTCTTTCTGCTCACGCCGTCCTGGGCACGGGTGCCGATGGTGTTGCTGGCCACCGCCGCAACGATCATCGCGTCCCAGGCGGTGATCGCCGGCGCATACTCGGTGGCGTCGCAGGCCGCCCGGCTCGGTTACCTGCCGAGGTTGCGGATCGTGCACACCTCGGAGTCGGCGATCGGCCAGATTTACGTGCCGTGGATCAACGGTCTGCTGATGGTCTCCGTGCTCACACTGGTGTTCGCGTTCCGCAGCTCGGCGAGCCTGGCCTACGCGTACGGCATGGCGGTGACCGGAACCATCACCATCACCACGCTGTTGTTCTTGTACATCGCCCACACCCGGTGGGGGACACCGCTGTGGCTGATCCTGATCGGCGCCGGTGTCCTGCTGCCGATCGACCTTCTGTTTGTGGCGGCGAACCTGACCAAGCTGGTTCACGGGGCGTGGTTGCCGGTGCTTATTGGCATCGCCGCGTACACCGTGATGACCACCTGGCAGCGCGGCCGCGAGATCGTCACCCGCGCGCGAGAGCAGGCGGAAGGACCACTGCAGGAATTCGTCAACCAGCTCACCGATTGTCACCCGCCGCTGGTGCGAACCCCCGGCACGGCGGTGTTCCTCAACCGTGGCAAACAGACCACGCCTCTGGCAATGCGGGCCAACGTCAAGCACAATCACGTGCTTCACGAGCATGTGGTGATCATGGCGATCGACACATTGCCGGTGCCGCGAGTCCCGGACGACGAGCGGACAGAAGTGGACGCGCTCGACTACGCCAGAGACGGAATCATCCACGTCAGGGCCTGCTTCGGGTACATGGAAAAGCCGAACATCGCCAATGCACTACTTGTGCTGGATGCGGCGAAGGCAGAAGGCGCGACCATCGATGGTGCTTCCTATTTTTTGTCGAAGCTTGAACTGAGGAAAGGCAGTTCGCGAACCATGGCGCCCTGGCGCAAGCGCCTTTTCATCGCGACCTCCTACATCACCGCCGACGCGGCCGAGTACTTCAGCCTGCCCCTGGACCGCACGGTGATCATGGGTTCACGAATTGAGATCTGAGTCATCGAGCGTCGGCAGCCTGCGCGATAGTCGTTCATGATCGGCAGCTTTGGCCTCAGCCGATGGGAGTCGAGCCCAGCGCCGCGAGCGCGTCGGTCCACACCTTCTGGTCGCGGGCCTCGCCAGGCTGCTTCATCTCTGCGAACCGGGTGATGCCGGACCGGTCGATCACGAACGTGCCGCGGTTGGAGAAGCCGGCGTCCTCGTTGAACACTTCGTAGGCCTGGCTCACCGCCCCATGAGGCCAGAAATCGGAGAGGATCGGAAATGTGAATCCGCTTTCGGCGGACCAGACCTTGTGCGTCGGAGGCGGCCCCACCGAGATAGCCAGTGTCTGGGTGTCGTCGTTCTCGTAATCCGGCAGGTGGTCGCGGATCTCGTCGAGTTCGCCCTGACACACGCCGGTGAACGCCAATGGAAAGAACACCAGCAGCACGTTCTTGGCGTCCCGGAAGTCGCGCAGCGACACCGGCTGCTGGTTCTGGTCGCGCAGTGTGAAGTCCGGCGCCGGCGTGCCAACCGTGAGCATCAGCGCTCTCTCTTCTTCGCGCAAGCGCTCATCAGCGCCTCCCCGCGCGCGACTTGGGCTGCACCAGCCGGCTCGCGCTCCAGTCACCGAGATTCGCCGACGAAGTTTGCATCAGCCCGGCGGTGGGAGCCGACTCCGCGATCTCGGCCGGCAGCACATGCCCCGGCTTGCCGGTCTTGGGCGTCAGCACCCAGATGATGCCGTCCTCCGCGAGCGGTGTGATCGCGTCCATCAGCCGGTCAACCAGGTCTCCGTCGCCGTCACGCCACCACAACAGCACGACATCGACGACATCGTCGGCGTCCTCGTCGAGCAGCTCACCGCCGCACGCCTCCTCGATGTCGGCACGAATGTCGTCGTCGACGTCGTCGTCCCAGCCCAACTCCTGCACAACCTGATTTTTTTGGATGCCCAGTCTCCGGGCGTAGTTCGGGGCGTCACCCGCCGCGACCACCGTCGGACCTCCTTTACGTCAGGGCTTGGCCCTGTTCTGCCCTATCGTCCCATGCCGCGGTATGCCGGCCCAGCCCGACGGTCGGAGTTGTCAGTATGCGGCATCACACAGGTTCAGCGCTTTCGTCTTGGCGTCGTTCAACCGGCCAACTGCCGAGTTGAAGTCGTCGGGAGATGCGTGGCTGCTTATCGCACCGGCGACCGCCCTGGCCGCGTCCACCCAACCGCTCAACGCGTCGTGCAGTTGCGGCGACAAATCCGGCGTAAGACTGCCCGAAACGAGGTCGGCGCTGTGGTTCAGGGAGTCGATCGCGGGCCCCTCCTTCGACGACGCCGCGCCGCTGCCGCCGTTGTTGAACGCGCCGACGTAGGCGTTGACCGCGGTGATCGCGTCGACGCTGCTGGAGGCCAGTGAATCGCAGGAATGGTGAACGGCCTGCGTGGTCATCGACTGCTGCCGCTTAGATTCGCGCTCGCTTGACGTCGCCGCGGATTCGGACACCGAGATCGACGCCGATGTGCGGTACGCGGGCGCGTCTTTGGCGTCGACCTTGGCGGTGCCGCCCGTGACGCTGGTGCATCCGACGATCACCAGCAGCACCGCCGCCAGGAGGCCGGCAATCAGGGCAGCAGGTCGCCAGGGGTGCAATTCGACCGCTTTCCCACCCTTCGGCACGCGCCAAGACGTTACCGGTTGACCGGTTCTGCCGCCGGGAGGTCGGAAATTCCCGTTCCTGGCTCTTCTGCGCCTTGCCGCCGGCAAGCACCACCGACGATGCGTGTGGGGCACGATAGGTGGACGATAGAAGTTATCGAACACCGCCTAGCAAGGAGCGGAAGTTGACCACCGAGTTCGCGCGCCGCGACCTGGCCCAAACTTCATCCACCCCAAACGAATCGGAGCGAGTGCGCGTGATTCGTGAGGGGGTGGCGTCCTACCTGCCCGATATCGACCCCGAAGAGACCTCCGAGTGGCTTGAGTCGTTCGACGAGCTCCTGGCCCGATCCGGACCGTCGCGGGCGCGGTATCTGATGCTGCGGATGCTCGAGCGCGCCGGCGAGCAAAGGGTGGCGATCCCGGCGCTGACGTCCACCGACTACGTCAACACGATCCCGACTGAGCTGGAACCGTGGTTCCCCGGAGACGAGGACGTCGAACGCCGCTTTCGAGCGTGGATCCGCTGGAATGCCGCCATCATGGTCCACCGCGCGCAGCGCCCCGGCGTCGGCGTCGGCGGCCACATCTCCACATACGCGTCGTCGGCCGCGCTCTATGAGGTCGGCTTCAACCACTTTTTCCGCGGCAAGTCACATCCCGGCGGCGGCGATCAGGTGTTCATCCAGGGCCACGCCTCCCCCGGCATCTATGCTCGGGCGTTCCTGGAGGGCAGGCTGACGGCCGACCAACTCGACGGGTTCCGGCAGGAGCACAGCCATCCCGGCGGCGGCCTGCCGTCGTACCCCCACCCCCGCCTGAAGCCCGACTTCTGGGAGTTCCCGACGGTGTCGATGGGCCTGGGTCCGATCAACGCGATCTATCAGGCCCGGTTCAACCACTACCTTCGCGACCGCGGTATCAAGGACACGTCGGACCAACACGTCTGGGCGTTCCTCGGCGACGGCGAGATGGACGAACCGGAGAGCCGTGGCCTCGCCCACGTCGCCGCACTGGAGGCGCTGGACAACCTCACCTTCGTCGTCAACTGCAATCTGCAGCGTCTGGACGGACCGGTCCGCGGCAACGGCAAGATCATCCAGGAGCTCGAGTCGTTCTTCCGCGGCGCCGGCTGGAACGTCATCAAGGTGGTCTGGGGCCGCGAATGGGACGTGCTGTTGCACGCCGACCGCGACGGCGCGCTCGTCAACCTGATGAACGTGACCCCGGACGGTGACTACCAGACGTATAAGGCCAACGATGGCGGGTACGTGCGCGAACACTTTTTTGGACGTGATCCTCGTACCAAGGAACTCGTGAAGCACCTGTCCGACCAAGACATTTGGAACCTCAAGCGCGGCGGCCACGACTACCGCAAGGTCTACGCCGCGTACCGGGCCGCGATGGAGCACAAGGGCCAGCCCACCGTGATCCTGGCGCACACGATCAAGGGTTACACACTCGGCAAGCACTTCGAAGGCCGCAACGCCACTCATCAAATGAAAAAGCTTGCACTGGAAGATCTCAAGGACTTCCGAGATACGCAACGGATCCCGATCTCGGACAAGGAACTCGAGGCGAACCCGTACCTTCCGCCCTATTACCACCCCGGACCCGAAGCACCGGAGATCCGCTACCTGCTGGACCGGCGCCGTGCGCTGGGCGGTTTCATCCCCGAACGGCGAACCAAGTCCAAGGCGCTGACCCTTCCGCCGAGGGACACCTACAAGTCTCTCAAGAGAGGCTCCGGCAACCAGGAGGTCGCCACCACGATGGCGACCGTGCGCGTCTTCAAAGAACTGTTGCGCAACAAGGATATCGGCCCGCGTATCGTGCCGATTATCCCCGACGAGGCGCGCACGTTCGGGATGGACTCATGGTTCCCGTCGCTGAAGATCTACAACCGCAACGGCCAGCTTTACACCTCTGTCGACGCCGAGCTGATGCTCGCGTACAAGGAAAGCGAGGTCGGGCAGATCCTGCACGAGGGTATCAACGAGGCCGGCTCGACGGCCTCGTTCACCGCGGCGGGGACGTCCTACGCGACGCACAACGAGCCGATGATCCCGATCTACATCTTCTACTCGATGTTCGGCTTTCAACGCACCGGCGACGGGCTCTGGGCCGCCGCCGATCAGATGACGCGCGGTTTCCTGCTCGGCGCGACCGCGGGGCGCACCACGCTGACGGGCGAGGGGCTGCAGCACGCGGACGGCCACTCGCTGGTGCTGGCGAGCACCAACCCCGCGGTGGTCTCCTACGACCCGGCCTTCGCCTACGAGATCGCCTACATCGTCGAGAGCGGCCTGTCCCGGATGTTCGGCGAGAACCCGGAGAACGTGTTCTTCTACCTCACCCTTTACAACGAGCCGTACCCGCAGCCACCGGAACCCGAGGGCCTCGACGTGGAGGGCCTGCTGCGCGGCATGTACCGCTACCACCCCGCACCGGAGCGGCATTCGTACACGGCTCAGATCCTTGCCTCCGGCGTCGCGATGCCGTCGGCGCTCAAGGCGGCTCAGATGCTCGCTCGCGACTGGGACGTGGCCGCCGACGTCTGGTCCGTGACGAGCTGGAACGAACTCAACCGCGAGGGCGTGGAGATCGAAAAGGAAAAGCTGCGTTACCCGGACCGCCCGGCGCGAGTGCCGTATGTGACGCAGATGCTGGGCGAAACGAGTGGTCCGGCCGTCGCCGTGTCGGACTGGATGCGCGAGGTGCCCGAACAGATCAGGCCGTGGGTTCCCAACACCTACATCACGCTGGGCACCGACGGCTTCGGCTTCTCCGACACCCGCCCCGCAGCGCGCCGCTACTTCAACACCGACGCCGAGTCGGTGGTGGTTGCGGTGCTCGAAGGTCTCGCGAACGACGGAGAGATCGACCAGTCGGTGGCGGTCGAGGCCGCACGCCGGTACAAGATCGACGACGTGCTTGCCGCCCCAGAGCAGACATCCGATCCTGGCGTCGCCTGATCTGCTCCCGCCGGCCTTGGCGGAACCCGCCAGAAAAGCGGCGTAGCTTTTAGGAATGGCGGACAACGAACGGTTCACCGCGCCACGCTCGACCCTCGATCTCCTCGAGAATGTTCCGGACTCGCTGCTGCGCAAGCTCAGGCAGCACTCCGGCCGGTTCGCCACCGAGGCCGTCGCGGCCATGCAGGACAGGCTGCCGTTCTTCGCCGACCTCGAGGCTTCCCAGCGGGCCAGCGTGCACCTCGTTGTGCAGGCGGCAGTGGTCAACTTCGTCGAGTGGATGAGCAACCCGCGCAGCAACGTGGCCTACACGGTTCAGGCTTTCGAGGTCGTGCCTCAGGACCTGACTAGGCGCATCGCGCTCCGCCAAACCGTCGACATGGTGCGCGTCACGATGGAGTTCTTCGAGGAAGTAGTGCCCCTGCTGGCCAGGTCAGAGGACCAGGCGGCCGCACTGACGACCGGCATCCTGCGCTACAGCCGGGACCTCGCATTCACGGCTGCCTCGGCATACGCCGACGCCGCCGAGGCCCGTGGTGCGTGGGACAGCCGGATGGAGGCGAACCTCGTCGACGCCGTGGTCCGTGGTGACACCGGCCCCGAACTGCAGTCACGCGCGGCGGCGCTGAACTGGGACACCACCGCCCCGGCCACTGTCGTGGTGGGCCTCCCCCGCCCTGAGCGCATCGACATGGCGACCGATGACGTCCGTGACATCGCCAACCGGCACGGCCGGGCGGCGTTGTCGGACGTCCACGGCACATGGCTGGTGGCAATCGTTTCCGGGCCGCTGGCGCCGACCGACCGGTTCCTGGGCGATCTGCTGAACGTTTTCGCCGACGGACCCGTGGTGGTCGGCCCCACCGCGCCGACGTTCTCGGCCGCCTATCGCAGCGCGACCGAGGCGATCGCCGGCATGAACGCCGTCGCTGGTTGGACCGGCGCACCCAGGCCGGTGCTGGCACGGGAGCTACTTCCGGAGCGGGCACTGTGCGGTGACGTGACAGCGATCGCGGTGCTGGATGCGGAGGTGATGCGCCCGCTGGCTGCGGCCGGGCCGGCGCTCACCGAGACGCTCGACGCCTACCTCGACTGCGGGGGGGCTATCGAGGCGTGTGCGCGCAAATTGTTCGTTCATCCAAATACGGTTCGGTACCGGCTCAAGCGGATCGCCGACTTCACGGGCCGCGACCCCACGGCGCCGCGCGATGCCTACATGTTGCGGGTGGCCGCAACGGTCGGTCGGCTGTCCCGCCAGGCCACTAATCCGAGCAGCGTTTATGACGCTGTTACCCAGGTCACAGTCGGGTCGGGGGCGCGGTCCGACGTGGGCCGGGCGGTATAGAGGTTGCAAAATCGTCTCGATGTAGTCGCATCACATGCTAATTTGTGTAGTCTCCACAAAAACATAAGACAAGGTTCATAATCTCTTACACCGCGTAAAACCGTCTTCACAGTGTTCTCTTAATCACGTGATCGCATTGCTTGCGCCCGGACAAGGGTCGCAGACCCCCGGCATGCTCTCGCCGTGGCTGCAGCTGCCCGGTGCGGCCGAACGGCTGGAGGTGTGGTCGCACGTCAGCGGCCTGGACCTGGCGCGGCTGGGCACCACTGCTTCGGCGGAGGAGATCACCGACACCGCCATCACGCAGCCGCTGGTGGTCGCGGCCACCCTGCTCGCCCATCAGGAGCTGACGCGGCGGGGCCTGCTCACCGACGCCGACACGGTGGTAGCGGGGCACTCGGTCGGGGAGCTCGCCGCATACGCGATCGCCGGCGTGATGTCCGCCGATGACGCGGTCGCGCTGGCCGCCACCCGTGGCGCCGAAATGGCCAAGGCGTGCGCGCTTGAGCCCACCGGCATGTCCGCGGTGCTCGGCGGCGACGAGACAGAGGTGCTTACCCGGTTGCAGGAGCTGGAACTCGTGCCTGCCAACCGCAACGCCGTCGGCCAGATCGTCGCAGCCGGGCGGCTGACCGCCTTGGACAAGCTCGCAGAAGACCCGCCGGCGAAGGCGCGAGTGCGGGCCCTCGGGGTCGCCGGTGCTTTCCACACCGAATTCATGGCGTCCGCGCTCGACGGCTACACCGCCGCGGCCGAGAACGTCAAGGTTTCTGAGCCGGCCACCACGCTGCTGTCCAATGCGGACGGTGAGGCGGTAATCTCATCGGCGGAGGCTATGAGCAAGCTGGTGACGCAGCTGATCAAGCCGGTGCGCTGGGATCTGTGTACCGAGAGCATTCGTCAGCACGACGTCACGGCGATCGTTGAGTTCCCGCCTGCGGGCACCCTCGCCGGGATTGCGAAACGCGAACTTCGGGGGATCCCGACGCACGCCGTCAAATCCCCTGCAGATCTGGACGGGTTGGCTGGGCTATAGACCGTCAATCCGACAGGTACAACCACATATCGACTTAGCAGTTCCGAGTAACACCACTAAATAGAAGGAGCCCCTGTGCCCGCCACCCAACAGGAAATCATCGCCGGTCTTGCCGAAATCATCGAAGAGGTGACCGGTATCGAGCCGTCTGAGGTGACGCCCGAGAAGTCGTTCGTCGATGACCTGGACATCGACTCCCTGTCGATGGTCGAAATCGCTGTGCAGACCGAGGACAAGTACGGCGTCAAGATTCCCGACGAGGATCTCGCCGGATTGCGCACCGTCGGTGACGTCGTCGCCTACATCCAGAAGCTCGAGGAAGAGAACCCCGAAGCCGCCGAGGCCATCCGCCAGAAGATCGAAGCGGATAGCAAATGACCAAACCTTCCAGTGCTAACGGCGGTTTCCCCAGCGTTGTGGTGACCGCCGTCACGGCGACGACGTCGATCTCGCCTGACATCGAGGGCACGTGGAAGGGTTTATTGGCCGGCGAGAGCGGCATCCACGTCCTCGAGGACGAATTCGTCACCAAGTGGGATCTGCCCGTCCGGATCGGCGGCCACCTCAAGGAGAGCATCGACGACCACATGGGCCGGTTGGACCTGCGACGCATGTCGTATGTCCAGCGGATGGCCAAGCTGCTCGGCGGCCAGGTGTGGGAGGCCGCAGGCATGCCCGAGGTCGACCCCGACCGGTTAGCGGTCGTGATCGGCACCGGGCTGGGTGGGGGCGAGAAGATCGTCGAGACTTACGACTTGATGAACGAGGGCGGCCCCCGCAAGGTGTCTCCGCTCGCGGTGCAGATGATCATGCCGAACGGCGCCGCGGCAGTCGTCGGGCTGCAGCTCGGCGCCCGCGCCGGCGTCATCACCCCGGTGTCGGCGTGTTCATCAGGGTCGGAGGGCATCGCCCACGCTTGGCGCCACATCGTCATGGGTGACGCCGACATCGCCGTGTGCGGCGGCGTCGAAGGCGGCATCGAGGCGCTGCCGATCGCGGCGTTCTCCATGATGCGGGCGATGTCGACCCGCAACGACGATCCCGAGGGCGCATCGCGACCGTTCGACAAAGACCGCGACGGGTTCGTGTTCGGCGAGGCGGGCGCGCTGATGGTGATCGAGACCGAGGAGCACGCCAAGGCCCGCGGCGCCAAGCCGCTGGCCCGCTTGATGGGAGCCGGCGTCACCTCGGACGCCTACCACATGGTGGCGCCCGCTCCGGACGGCCTGCGTGCCGGTCGGGCAATGGCGCGCTCGCTGGAGCTGGCGGGCCTGTCACCCAAGGACATTGATCACATCAACGCGCACGCCACCGCAACCCCGATTGGTGACACCGCAGAAGCGAATGCGATTCAGGTGGCCGGGTGCGAACACGCCGCGGTGTACGCGCCGAAGTCAGCACTGGGCCACTCGATCGGCGCGGTGGGAGCCTTGGAGTCAGTGTTGACAGTGCTGACGCTGCGCGATGGCGTGATCCCTCCGACACTCAATTACGAGACACCGGATCCGGAGATCGACCTGGACATCGTCGCGGGTGAGCCGCGCTACGGCGATTACCAGTACGCGATCAACAACTCCTTCGGCTTCGGGGGGCACAACGTCGCGCTCGCGTTCGGGCGCTACTGACGCGGAAAAGCAGGAGAAATGGCAGGGTTGTCTACGGGGAATGGTTTTCCCGATGTGGTCGTCACCGGCGGCGCGATGACGACTGCCTTGGCAACGGATGCAGACAGCACCTGGAAGAAGCTGCTCGACGGACAGAGCGGCATTCACAAACTCGAGGATCCATTCGTCGAGCAGTACAACCTGCCGGTGCGCATCGGTGGGCATCTCCTGGAGGATTTCGACCATGAGCTGACGCGGATCGAACTGCGACGGTTGTCGTATCTGCAGAAGATGTCGACGATTTTGAGCCGCCGGCTCTGGAAAGACGTCGGGTCACCGGATGTCGATCCCAGGCGGTTGATGGTGTCCATCGGCACCGGGATGGGATCGACGGAGGAACTGCTCTACGCCTACGACGGCATGCGGGCGAAGGGCCTGAGGGCCGTGTCGCCGCTGGCCGTGCAGAGGTACCTGCCCAACGCGGCGGCCGCGGCCGTCGGGCTGGAGCGCAAGGCCAGAGCCGGGGTGATCACGCCGGTCTCGGCCTGTGCCTCGGGCTCGGAGGCAATCGCCCACGCGTGGCGCAACATCGTGCTCGGGGACGCCGACATCGCGATCTGCGGTGGCGTGGAGACGAGGATCGAGGCGGTACCCATCGCAGGGTTCGCCCAGATGCGCATCGTGTTGTCCACCACCAACGATGACCCGGCCGGTGCGTGCCGCCCTTTCGACAAGGACCGCAACGGTTTCGTGTTCGGCGAGGCCGGGGCGCTGATGGTCATCGAGACCGAAGAACACGCCAATGCCCGCGGCGCCAACATCCTGGGCCGCCTGATGGGCGCCAGCATCACCTCGGATGGGTTCCACATCGTGGCCCCCGACCCCAATGGTGAGCAGGCCGGGTACGCGATGACCCGGGCGATCCAACTCGCCGGCCTCACGCCCACCGACATCGATCACGTCAACGCCCATGCCACCGGCACCAGCGTCGGCGACGTGGCCGAAGGAAAGGCCATCAACAACGCGCTGGGCAGCCACCGGCCCGCCGTGTATGCGCCGAAGGCGGCGCTCGGCCACTCGGTAGGGGCCGTCGGCGCCGTGGAGTCCATTTTGACGGTGATGGCGTTGCGGGACGGCATCGTTCCGCCGACGCTGAACCTGGTCAACCTGGACCCGGAGATCGATCTGGACGTGGTGGGCGGCGAACCGCGGCCCGGCAACTACAAGTACGCCATCAACAATTCGTTTGGATTCGGCGGGCACAACGTCGCGCTCGCTTTCGGAAAGTACTGACACAGTAGTTTCCGAAGGCGCAAGCTGACATCCGACGCGCTACAGGAGGTTTCTATGACCATCATGGCCCCCGAGGCGGTCGGCGAATCGCTCGATCCTCGCGATCCGCTGCTGCGTCTGAGCACGTTCTTCGACGACGACAGCATCGAACTGCTGCACGAGCGTGACCGTTCGGGCGTGCTGGCCGCAGCCGGCACCGTCAATGGCCTGCGTACGATCGCGTTCTGCACAGACGGCACTGTGATGGGTGGTGCCATGGGTGTGGAGGGCTGCCGCCATATCGTCAACGCCTACGACACCGCGATCGAGGAGCAGAGCCCGATTGCGGGCATCTGGCATTCCGGTGGTGCCCGGCTGGCGGAAGGCGTGAAGGCGCTACACGCGGTCGGGTTGGTGTTCGAGGCGATGATCCGGGCATCCGGATACATCCCCCAGATTTCAGTCGTCGTCGGCTTTGCGGCCGGTGGCGCCGCTTATGGCCCCGCGCTGACCGATGCAATCGTGATGGCGCCGGAAAGCCGGGTGTTCGTCACCGGCCCCGATGTGGTGCGGTCGGTCACCGGAGAGGACGTCGACATGGCGTCGCTCGGCGGTCCGGAGACCCACCACAGGAAGTCCGGTGTGTGCCACATCGTCGCCGACGACGAACTCGACGCCTACGAGCGTGGCCGTCGGTTAGTTGGATTGTTCGGTCAGCAGGGCCATTTCGACCGCACCAAGGCAGAGTCGGGTGACATTGACCTGAGAGCGTTGCTGCCCGAATCGCCGCGGCGGGCCTACGATGTGCACCCGCTCGTGACCGCACTGCTTGACGACGATGCGCCGTTCGACGAGTTCCAGGCGAAGTGGGCGCCGTCGATCGTGGTGGGCCTTGGCCGGCTGTCCGGCCGGACGGTGGGTGTGCTGGCCAACAACCCGCTGCGCCTGGGTGGCTGCCTGAACTCCGAAAGCGCGGAGAAGGCAGCACGTTTCGTGCGGCTCTGCGATGCGTTCGGGATTCCGATGGTGGTTGTCGTCGACGTGCCGGGTTATCTGCCCGGCGTTGACCAGGAGTGGGGCGGCGTGGTGCGGCGCGGCGCGAAGCTGCTGCACGCGTTTGGTGAAGCGACCGTTCCGCGGGTCACATTGGTGACGCGAAAGATTTACGGCGGCGCTTACATCGCAATGAACTCCCGTTCGCTGAACGCCACCAAGGTGTTTGCGTGGCCCGAGTCCGAGGTCGCGGTGATGGGCGCCAAGGCAGCGGTCGGCATCCTGCACAAAAAGGCCTTGGCAGCTGCACCCGAGCACGAGCGCGAAGCGCTGCACGAGAAGCTGGCCGCCGAGCACGAGCAGATCGCGGGCGGTGTTGACGCGGCGATCGAGATCGGCGTGGTCGACGACAAGATCGACCCGGCGCACACCCGCAGTGTCATCACGCAGGCCTTGGCCGAGGCCCCGCATCGCCGCGGCCGGCACAAGAACATCCCGCTGTGACTGTCTCGGCTCAGCGGGTGGTGGAAAGGAACTCCTCCGCCACGCCGATCACGCGGTCCCGGTCGGGGTTGACCAGGCCGATGCGGGTACGGCGGTCGATGATGTCGTCGGCGTCAAGCGCGCCCTCGTGTGTGACGGCGTATTGGAATTCGGCCCGCAATACGTCGATTCCGTCGGCCACCGCATCTGTCGGCCGAGCGCAGGTGGCGGATGTGAGCACGTTGAGCGCCTCCGCGCCGTAGCGGGCGACAAGTGACGACGGCAGGCCGTTGGTGTCCGTCACGCTCGACACCGGGTTCCCGGGGGCGCCGACCAGTGGAAGGTCGCGCGTTCGGCATTCGCCGGCGGTCATTCGTCGCCACTGGATCGTCCGGTTGAGAACGTCTTCCGCCATGTGGCGGTATTCGGTCAGCTTTCCACCGATCACGCTGACCATTCCCGACGCAGACTCGATGACCGCGTGGTCGCGTGAGATGTCGGCGGTGGGGCCGGCGCCGGTGTCGACCAGGGGGCGCAAGCCTGCATACGCACCGACCACGTCTGCCTCACGAAGCCTGGTGCCCAACGCGGTGTTGACAGTGTCGAGTAGGAAGGTGACTTCGTCTGAAGTGGGCTGCGGCACGTCGGGAATGGGCCCAGGTGCGTCTTCGTCGGTCAGCCCGAGATAGACCCGGCCGAGCTGCTCGGGCATCGCGAAGACGAACCGGTTGATCTCGCCCGGAAAAGGGATCGTGAGCGCCGCGGTGGGGTTGCCGAACACCTCGGCGTCGAATACGAGATGCGTTCCGCGACTGGGGCGCAACGTGATTGACGTGTCGATCTCGCCGGCCCACACGCCGGTCGCATTGATGACGGCACGCGCCGACACCGCAAAGGATCCGCCGGATTGCCGATCGGTCAGCTCCGCCGAATCGCCGGTAACTTTCGATGCGGCAACCTGAGTCAGGATCCGGGCGCCGTGCTGGGCGGCGGTGCGCGCTACCGCGACGACGAGGCGAGCATCGTCGATCAACTGACCGTCGTAGGCCAGCAGGGCGCCGTCCAGGCCGTGCCGGCGGACAGCGGGAACCATCTCGACCGCGCGCCGCGCGCTGATCCGGCGCGACCGCGGCAGTGTCGAGGCCGGCGTGCCGGCCAGCTTGCGCAGCCCGTCGCCGGCAAGAAAGCCCGCGCGCACCAGCGCCCGCTCCGCGCGGCCCATCGACGGCAGCAACGGAACCAGCTGGGGCATCGCACGTACCAGATGAGGAGCGGTGCGGGTCATCAGGATTCCGCGTTCGAGCGCGCTGCGACGGGCGATGCCGACATTGCCCGTCGCCAGATAACGCAAGCCGCCGTGGACGAGCTTGGAACTCCACCGGCTGGTGCCGAATGCCAGATCACGTCTTTCGACGAGCGCGACCGACAGACCTCGAGAGGCGGCATCCAACGCGACGCCGGTCCCGGTGATGCCCCCACCGATCACGAGGACGTCGACGCGGCCGTCCTCGGCGAGCGCGTCGAGTTCCTCAGTGCGACGCGAGGCGCTCAGCGCGCAGGGATCAGTCATCGCGAGAGGTACCCGTTCAGCGAATGAGTGAGCTCAGATGCGAGAGCGTGTTCGTCGAGGATCGGTTCGACGATCTGCGCGGACTGGATTGTCGACTGGGTGATCAGCAGGATCATCGCGGCGAGTTGACGCGGATCGCCGGGCCGGACGCTGCCGTCCCGCTGCGCCGCCCGCAATTCGCCGGCGACGGCGTCGATGAGCACGTGCTGACTGGTGCCGAGGCGCTGGGTGATGTAGACCATAGCGACATCCGGCGCGGTGCGCAGCACAGACATGACGGGTCCGTCATGCCGAAGGCGGTCGGCCACCGAGACGATCCTGCGCACCAGCGCCTCACGGCCGCGGCCGCGAGGCCCCTCATTGCGCCATGCTCCGGTGATACGGGCGGTCAGCAGCGCGGCCAAAATCGACTGGGTGTCCGGCCAGCGGCGGTAGACCGTGGGGCGGCTCACGCCGGCGCGGCGCGCAATCTCGGCGAGGGTCACGCGCTCGACGCCGAAGTCCACCACGCAGCTCGCGGCGGCGTCGAGAACCCGGTCCGCGATGTGGGGCTCGCCAGCGTTACTGATTGACAGCATCTGTAATACTGTAACGCATGTCGTCGCTCTCGCCTCCGATGAAATGGAATGCGTGGGGAGACCCCGAGGCAGCCGAACCGCTCTCGAAAGGCATCAGATCACTGTTGCGACAGGCGCTTGGCGTGGGCGATTCACCAGTGACTGAGCCGGAGATCGACGAGGTGCGGGTTCGGCCTTCCACGCTGTCGGCCGCGGACCGAGTCGGACTGGCCGAGATTGTCGGCGAGGGCCATATCGCGATCGACGACCGTAGCCGGTTGCTCCATGCAGGCGGGAAGTCAACCCTGGACCTGTTGCGGCGCAAGGGCACCGGCACGCAAGACGCGCCCGACGCGGTGCTGCTGCCAGCGCACGAGGACGAGATCACCAGCATTCTGGGCTATTGCTCGCAGCACCGTATCGGGGTCGTACCGTTCGGCGGAGGAACCAGCGTGGTTGGCGGCCTCGATCCCCTTCGCGGCACGTTCGCCGCGGTGGTGACGCTGGACCTGCGCCGTTTCGATCAGTTGCATGCGCTCGACGAGGTCTCCTGGGAGGCCGAACTCGGCGCCGGCGTCACCGGCCCCGACGCGGAACGCCTCCTCGGTGAACGGGGCTTCTCGCTGGGGCACTTTCCGCAGAGCTTTCAGTTTGCCACGATCGGCGGGTTCGCCGCGACCCGCTCGTCAGGCCAGGACTCGGCGGGCTATGGCCGGTTCAATGAGATGATCCGCGGGCTACACGTCGTCACGCCCGCGGGTGCGCTGGATCTCGGACGAGCGCCGGAGTCGGCTGCCGGACCGGATCTGCGGCAATTGTTCGTCGGCTCCGAAGGAGCGTTCGGCGTGATCACCCGGGTACGGCTGCGCGTTCATCCGGTGCCCGAGTCCACATATTACGAAGCATGGTCGTTTCCCGACTTCAGCACCGGTACAACGGCTTTGCGCGCTGTAGCACAAATCGGCACCGGGCCGACCGTCATCAGGCTGTCCGACGAAGCCGAGACCGGCGTGAATCTCGCGAACGCTGACGCGATCGGCGACCAGAACGTCAGCGGCAGATGTCTTGCCGTCACTGTGTTCGAAGGAACCGCCGCTCACGCGGCGAGCCGGCACGCCGAGACGCGCGCCGTGCTCCAGGCCCACCGCGGCCACTCCCTTGGCGAGGCGCCTGCGCGCGCATGGAAGCAGAGCCGGTTCAGCGCACCGTACCTGCGGGACGCGCTGCTGGCGGCCGGCGCGTTGTGCGAGACGCTCGAGACAGCGACAAGTTGGTCGAACATCCCCGCGTTGAAGGCTGCGGTCACCGACGCGTTGACGCGCTCGCTTGGCGAAACCGGTACGCCCGCGCTTGTGCTGTGCCACATTTCGCACGTGTACATCACCGGCGGGTCGCTCTACTTCACGGTGGTCGCGGGCCAGCGCGGGGACCCGATCGAGCAATGGCAGCGAGCCAAGGCGGCGGCATCAGATGCGATGGTGCAGGCCGGCGCCACCATCACCCATCACCACGCGGTTGGCACCGATCACCTGCCGTGGATGCACGCCGAGATCGGCGAGGTTGGTGTCGACGTGTTACGGGCGGTCAAGCGCGCTCTGGACCCGGCCGGAATCCTCAATCCGGGCAAGCTGATTCCGTGACCGGCGACCAGGACGGTCGCCGGGAGATCGGCCGGGTGACCGTGCTGACAAATCCCGCATCCGGGCACGGCAACGCACCACATGCCGCCGAGCGTGCCGTTGCCCAGTTGCAGCGCCGGGGTATCGATGTCGTGGAGATAGTCGGCAGCGATGCGGACCACGCACGACGACTGGTGGGCGACGCGCTCGCCCGCGGCACAGATGCGCTGGTGGTAGTCGGCGGTGACGGCGTCGCTTCGCTTGCGCTGCAAGAGATCGCGCTCACCGATCTTCCACTTGGCATTATCCCGGCCGGCACCGGCAACGACCATGCCCGCGAGTATGGGATCCCGCCAGACGACCCTGAGGCGGCCGCCGATGTCGTTGTCGACGGCTGGACAGAAAGCGTCGACCTGGGCCGTATCCGCAGTGACGCGGGTGTGCAGAAGTGGTTCGGCACAGTGATGGCAACCGGATTCGACTCGCTCGTGAGCGACCGGACAAATCGGATGCGATGGCCGCACGGCCGGATGCGCTACAACGTGGCAATGATAGCGGAGCTCTCCAAGCTACGCCTGTTGCCGTTTCGCTTGGTGCTCGACGGCACGGACGAGATCCTCACCGATTTGACGCTCGCGGCGTTCGGAAACACCCGCAGCTACGGCGGCGGCATGCGGATTTGTCCGAACGCCGACCACGCCGACGGCCAGCTGGACATCACGATGGTGCACTCCGCGTCGCGGACGCGGCTGGTGCGGTTGTTTCCCACGGTGTTTCGCGGCACGCACGTGGACCTCGACGAGGTCAGCACGGCGCGAGCCCAATCGGTGCGGGTGGAGTGCCCCGCCATCAGCGCCTACGCCGATGGCGAATTCGCGTGCCGGCTTCCGGTCGAGGTGTCCGCGGTCAGTGGCGCGCTGACGATTCTGCGACCGCGAGCCCCTACCCCACGCCTCGGCTGAGCCAGGTCACCTCGGCCCCGTCGCCACCGTCGCGGTAGGCCTCCAGCGCCTCGTCCCATGCCGTGCCGAGGACGGAATCCAATTCCGCGAGGAGCGCGTCGGCGCCGGCCGCCATCAGCGCCTTCAGCCGCATCTCGCCGACCATGATGTCGCCGTTGGCGCTCATCGACCCGCTCCATAGTCCCAGCTGCGGAGTATGGCTGAACCGATGGCCGTCGACACCGGGGCTGGGGTCCTCGGTGACCTCGAACCGCAGCACGGGCCACGATCGCAGCGCGTTCGCCAGCCGGGCGCCGGTGCCGACGGGCCCGACCCAGTTGGTGACAGCCCTCAACTGCCCCGGCATCGCCGGTTGGGGCGTCCACTTCAGGTCGGCCTTGGCCTGAAGGGTCGATGCCAGTGCCCACTCGACATGCGGGCACACCGCCGCGGGAGAGGCATGGACGTAGACCACACCCGTCGTCGCGTCGGCGAACTGATTCGACGCACGCATCTTCTGCTCCTTGGCTCGGCGAGGGACGTCTTCCCCAACGACCTGCCAGAACCGGCGAGCTGATTCGTGCGTGTCTATTGTGCCCTGAGTGACAGGTGTTGCGCTAGTGTGCTCCGAATTCTGCGATGATCGTGTCTGAGAACGCCGGCCAGCGCGACCGCGACCAGTCGCCGAAATTCCGGTCGGTCAGCACCACCAGGGCCAGGTCGCGGTCGGGATCGACCCAGATCCATGTGCCTGACTGGCCGAAGTGGCCGTATGTCCTGGGCGAGTTGTCCGAACCGGTCCAATGGGGTGATTTCGTGCCGCGGATCTCAAAGCCCAGCCCCCAGTCATTGGGCCTCTGGACACCGAAGCCGGGCAGCACGCCGTCGAGTCCCGGAAACTGCACCGCGATCGCCTCGGCGTGGGTCTGCGGGGAGACGGTGGCGGGGCGAAGCAGGTCGCCGGCGAATCGGACCAGGTCTGCGGCGGTCGACGTGGCACCGTACCCGGCGGCCACTGCTCCATCGTCGAGTCGGCTCGCGACCATGCCGAGCGGCTCGAAGACCGCGTCATGGAGGTATTCGCTGAATTCGATGCCCGCCTCGCTCTGCACGGTTTCGGCCAGTACCCGAAACCCGTAGTTGGAGTACATCCGTCGCTTGCCCGGTTCGGCCAGCACCTCACCGGTGTGCATCGCCAGCCCAGACGCATGGGCCAACAGGTGGCGAATTGTCGAACCCGACGGACCCGCAGGCGTGTCGAGCTCGACCACACCTTCTTCGACGGCGACGTGCAGTGCGCGGGCCACAAGCGGTTTAGTGACCGACGCCAGTGCGAATGCACGCTGCTGGTCGCCGTACTCGGCCAGCACCCCTGAGGGCCCGACGACCGCCGCCGAGGCATTCTTCACAGGCCAGGCGGTAATGCCATCCAGAGCACACATCGGCGACAGCTTAAGCGCACCGCGTCACCCTGCTGCTAGTAGGTTGACCGCATGAGTCAGACAGTGCGAGGCGTGATTTCCCGGAAGAAAGGCGAACCCGTCGAGGTCGTCGACGTCGTCATCCCCGATCCAGGCCCTGGCGAGGTCGTCGTGGACATCACCGCCTGCGGTGTCTGCCATACCGATGTGACCTATCGCGACGGGGGCATCACCGACGATTACCCCTTTTTGTTGGGCCACGAAGCAGCGGGCACGGTCGAATCCGTCGGTCCGGGCGTCACGCGGGTGGCACCCGGCGACTTCGTGATCCTCAACTGGCGTGCGGTCTGTGGCAAATGTAGGGCATGCCGCCGCGGACGGCCTTGGTACTGCTTCGACACCTACAACGCCGAGCAGAAGATGACCCTGACCGATGGCACCGAGCTGACCCCGGCGCTGGGCATCGGCGCGTTCGCCGACAAAACACTCGTGCACGAAGGACAGTGCACGAAAGTCGACCCTAACGCCGATCCGGCGGTCGTCGGCTTGCTGGGCTGCGGCGTGATGGCAGGGCTGGGGGCAGCGGTCAACACCGGTGCGGTGAGCCGCGACGACACGGTCGCGGTGATCGGTTGCGGTGGAGTCGGTGACGCCGCGATCGCCGGGTCACGGCTGGTGGGCGCGAAACGGATCATCGCGGTCGACACCGACGACAAGAAACTGCAGTGGGCAGAGGGTTTCGGCGCCACGGACACCGTCAACGCCCGCAGCACCGACGTCGTCGAGGCGATACAGGAGCTGACCGACGGGTTCGGCGCTGACGTGGTGATCGACGCGGTAGGCCGGCCCGAGACCTGGAAACAGGCATTTTATGCCCGCGACCTCGCCGGGACGGTGGTGCTGGTCGGCGTGCCCACTCCGGACATGCGCATCGACATGCCGCTGCTGGACTTCTTCTCCCGCGGCGGATCGCTGAAGTCCTCGTGGTACGGCGATTGCCTTCCTGAACGTGATTTCCCGACCCTCGTCAGCCTGTATCTCCAGGGCCGGCTGCCGCTAGAGCGGTTCGTCACAGAGCGCATCGGCATCGACGACATCGAGGAGGCGTTCCACAAGATGCACTCCGGTGAAGTTCTCCGGTCGGTGGTGATCCTGTAGATGACACACATAGACCGCGTCGTCACCCACGGCACCTTCGAACTCGACGGCGGCAGTTGGGAAGTCGACAACAACATCTGGCTCGTCGGCGACGACTCCGATGTCATCGTCATCGACGCCGCGCACGACGCCGCGCCAATCGTGGAGGCGGTTGGGGGACGCAACGTCGTGGCCGTCGTGTGCACGCACGGTCACAACGACCACGTGACCGTCGCGCCGCAACTCGGCGACACGCTCGACGCCCCCGTGCTGCTGCATCCTGGCGATGAGGTGCTGTGGCGAATGACTCATCCGGACAAGGGTTTTCGCGCCTTGGAAGCTGGCTCGTCCCTCACTGTCGGCGGGATGGAGCTGCAAGCGCTGCACACCCCGGGCCACTCTCCCGGCTCGACGTGCCTCTACGCACCCGAACTCGCCGCGGTGTTCAGCGGCGACACATTGTTCCAGGGCGGCCCGGGTGCGACTGGGCGCTCGTATTCGGATTTCCCCACCATCCTGGCGTCGATCTCACAGCGGCTAGGGAAACTGCCCGCCGGCACCGTGGTGTACACCGGCCACGGTGACACTACGACCATCGGCGGAGAACTGGTCCACTACGACGAGTGGGTTACTCGAGGCAACTAAGCCTGCGCACGTCTCAGTCGGGCATCGCGGCCACGATCTGTTCCGGAGTGAGTGGTAGCGAACGCACGCGGATCCCCAGCGCGTCATGTACCGCGTTGGCGATCGCAGCGGCGGTCGGTCCTTGCACGCATTCGCCGATGCCCAGGGGGGGATTGTCGTCCGCCGGCAAGAATTCGACCTCGACGGCCGGGACTTCGGAGAACCGCAGGATCGGATAGGTTTCCCAGGTGTCGCTGGTGACGGTGAGCCGGTCGAAGCGAACACGTTCCTTCAACGTCCAACTGGTGGCCTGGATCGCACCGCCCTCGATTTGATTAGCCGCGCCGTCCGGGCTGATGACCAAGCCGGCGTCCACGGCGATCGTCAGCCGGCGGACGCGAACCTCGTCGATCGCCTCCACTTCGGCCACGACGGCGCAGTAGGCGGCGGAGTTCTTGTAGCGCGCATAGCCGATGCCGCGTCCGACGCCTTCCGCGGGCGCCCATTGCGTCGTGTTCGCCCGCCGGGCCGCGTTCTGCAGTACCGCACGCCCCCGGGGATCGGACAGGTGCGCCAGCCGGAACCGGATCGGGTCGCAGCCCGCAGCGGCGGCGAGTTCATCCATGAACGACTCCGCCGCGAACACGTTGAGGAAGCCGCCCAGCGCACGCAGTGCTGACGTGCGCAGAGGCATTGCCGTCAACAGATGATTGACCACCCGGTATGACCCGAAGTCGTACCCGGGCACCGAGTTGCGGCCCGCTCCGCCACCTCGCTCCAAGGGAGGCTCGCCGCCGGCGCGGATCTCCTCGCCACCGGCCCTGTGGCTGGCCGCCAGGAACGCGGTGGTAGGCGTCGTGCCGGGCCGGCCCATGTAGCTGCCGCTCCAGATCTCGTGGCGCCACGCCAGCACGGTGTCGTCCTCGCCGAGCTCGGCCGTGATCTGCACAACGCCTGCGGGCCCCAGCGGTGACCAGCCCAGCTCATCGGCACGTGACCACACCACGTGCACGGGTCTACCCGGGGTGGCCAGGGCAAGCAGGGCCGCATCCATCGCGGCGTCGTCGGCGCCGTTGTGGCCGTAGCATCCGGCGCCCTCGACGTGCCGTACGACCACTTCGCCCGGAGAACGCCCCACCGCCCGGGCCAGCTCGCGCCGAAGGACATGGACGCCCTGGCTATGCGACCACACCTGCAGCCGGCCGTCATCGCTGGCGAGGGCGGTTGCGCAAGACGGTCCGATCGCACCGTGCGCCAGATAGGGCCGGTGGTAGGACGCTGACACCGACCGCGCGACACCGCGGGTTGGTCCGTTCTTCTCGGCGAGCACGGTCGTCTCTGCAGGAGCGGAGGTGAGAAATCCAGGCAGATCGGTTTCATCGGGCAGTGTCGGCCGCTCGTCCCACACGGCGTCGCGCCGAAGGCGGTCCGTAGCACGCAGTGCGACCTCCTCGCGCTCTGCGATCACGGCGAGGAAGTTCCCGTCGCGTACCACAGTGATGACCCCTGGCAGGGCGAGCGTCGGGCCCGTGTCGAGGCCGCGCAGCGTCGCGCCGCGCGACGGCGGCCTGATCACGCGCCCGAACACCAGCCCGTTGAGGTGGAGGTCGTGGACATACCTCGGCCGCCCGGTGAGCTTGTCGGGCAGATCGATCCGCGCGACGTTGGTGCCGACGACCCGGTAGGCGGACCGTGGTTTCGGAGTGGCACCGCCTGTGGCGGGCCGGTCCAGCAGCGCATCATCGGCAAGCTCCCAGTAGCTGGTTGCCGCACCGTCTGAGGCCTTGATCTGTCCGTCGTCGACGGTCAGTTGGTCCGTCGGCACTCCGAGCCGCGCAGCAGCCGCGGTCAGGTAGAGCTCCCGGGCTTCCGCGCAGACCTCGCGTAGCGCGGCGCCGGAATGCTGAATGGACAAGCTACCGGCCGTGTAGCCCTCGTCGGGACTCACGTTGGTAGCCGCCGCGATCATCCGAATTCGCGCCACGCTGACATCCAGCTCCTCGGCGACGATCTGTGCCAGGGCGGTCAGTACGCCTTGTCCCAGCTCGACCTTGCCGGACCTCACCTCAACGGAGCCGTCGGGCACGATGCGGAGCCAGTTCCCCAGGCGCGGATTTGCCGCCAGTGACGGCGATAACGCTCGTGTGGTCGCCGTCATCAGGCTGCTTCCCGCATCACGGCGGCGGCCGCGAGAACGGCCCACACCACGCGGTTGTGCGCACCGCAACGGCACAGATTGCCGTCGAGCGCCGCGCGTACCTCGGCCTCCGTTGGTGCCGGATTATCGTTAAGGAGCGCCGCAGCGGCCACAACGATGCCCGACATGCAGTATCCGCACTGCGCCGCCTGCGCTGAGACGATCGCGCGTGCGACCGGGTGCGGTTGACCATCGGCGCCGAGGCCCTCGACGGTCGTGATCTCGCTGTCCTGCACCGACCACAGTGGCGTGTTGCACGAGTAGACCGGGCGGCCGTCGACGAGGACGAAACACGCACCGCAAACCCCCAGTCCGCAGCCGAACCGGCTTCCCCTCAACCCCAAGTGGTTGCGCAGCACATAGAGCAGCGGGGTGTCGTCCTCGGTATGCACTTCGCGCGGGCGGCCGTTCACCCTCACGGTGCGGGGCACTGGAACCACTTCTTCTGCCATGGTTCCAGCATGCACCCGAAGCTTGCCGCGCCGGGCGGTCACGCGGCGTTGACGTAACTCATCCGCACTCTGCTGCCGTCAAGCTGTTTCGTCTCAGCAAGCGCGAACTGGCGCTCGCCGAGGACCCTGTCGAATAAGGCGGTGCCTTCGCCGAGGATCAGCGGATGCACAGTCAGCCGCAGCTCGTCGAGCAAGCCGGCGTTGATCACGCTGCTGACGGTGCTGGCACCGCCCACGACATAGATGTCACGCCCCGGCCCCCGCCGCAGCTCGGCGATATCCCGGAGCCCGGACACCGCGCTGGCGACCGGCCAGTCGAGTTCCCTCGAAGTACGGGTTAGAACGTAATGCGGTGTCTTATGGGCGAACTCGGCGTAGCGAATCTCTTCGGCAGTCGGTGTGGTCCCCGTGGCGTCCAGCATCCGGGCCGGTTCTGCGACGATGGTGCGCCAGTACTGCTCGTACTCCGGATACATCACTCGCCCGAGCACACACGCGTCCACCCGCCCGAACAGGTCGAAGTCGAAGACGTCGGGACTGTTGCCGATCCAATCCGTGCCGCCACCGCAGCGCTCGACCTTCCCGTCGAGCGTCACCTGCATGGTCGTGACGATTCGCCGCATACAAAGTTGACTGCCGCGCGGCGCCGGATTCATCGCGGCCGCCACACGCCAAGCGACGCAGAAAGCCCTTGCGCCGCTGGAGTTGGGGGTCCCCTTGCGCGACACACGGGCCGGTCATCCGGCAGACCACGAGATCAGGGGTCATCTCGGGGCGGCCCGGACACATTCACGATAGTTAAGAATTTACGGCGCCGCAAGGTAGGCTCGCCGAATAGGTTACTCATTCGCTGTCTCCACGGCGCTCGAGCTCGATTCTCAAGAACAAGGGGCTGCGGAACAGCTCATATCAGCCAGCAGCTAATTGCTAACTTTAGCTCTGGTGGTCGAACGTTTAAAACAGTTGGACGACCGCGGCAAACTATATGCAGACGTGACGTCGCGGTTTTCGCGCCAGCGCTCATCCGTTGAATAACTTGGCGTTCCGCCGGGTAGCCAGATGCCACATCGACAGTAAGAAGATTGTCGGGGGTGAGCATCGTGGGACGGCACGTCGAGGTCGACACCGCGCTGTGGGAAGAGTTCCACCGGGTCGTGAACATGTCTTCCCGCGAATTGTTCGAGTGGCTCCGCACTCGTTGCGCCGATGAGGAGGCCGAACAATTGCCGGAGCACGCCGGGCCGGAGACCGGCCGACGGGTGCTGCAGATCCTGCATAAGCGTCGGGTGGATCTCACCGACGATGACGAACAGACCATGCGCGAGGTGGTCGACCGCATCCACACCGAACGGGGCGACGAGCTCGAACCGACGGCCGGCCAGGACGACTGGCGCCACCGGCTGATGACCATCGGTCACGATCCGCTGCAGCCGCCAAGAGACGCGCACCGCCCGGCACGCGGTTGACGGAACCGAGCAGAACAACGGAGGGATTCGCTGATGGAACGCGAGAGCGCAAAGCACAGCCCGCGCCGGGACGACGAGCTCAAACACGAGCTGCGAGGCATGTTGCAGGGCAATCGTTCCAGTCGCGCAGAGGAATGGCGCGATCCGGAGCCGCCTGCCGATGACGACCCCGACGTGCCCACCGCAGGGCCGCCACCCCGATAACACAGAGCCGATACCCCATTCGGCAATGAACGCTCACGCCCGGGACTACTGTGCGCGTCATGTCCACCGATGCCGCTGACGCCAGACCCTCGCCTGGGCGGGCAGGCCGAATCCCCTTCCGCTACTGGGTGATTATTGTCGTGGCTGCGCTGGCCGCTGCCTTCATCGCGCAGAACAGGGACCGCCACCCGATCCATCTGCTCTGGGTCACCGTCGAGTTGCCCACGTGGCTGATCCTGACCGTCGTATTCGTGGCGGGCGTGCTGGTCGGCCTGTTGCTGAGGCGCCGACGACGGTGACAGCCGAACCCAGCCCTATTCGACCGGCACCGATCGAGCCCGGCGGTGCCTACAGCCGCAGCACCCGCGCGCAGGCCGCCGGGCTGTTGCCCGCGGTCGAATTGTTCGAGCAGTCCGCCAAAGAGGTCGAGCTCCCCCACCCGCCGCAGACGATTGTCATCGCCGACTACGGCGCATCCGCGGGCCACAACTCGCTGCTGCCAATCGGGCTCGCGATCGGGGCCCTGCGCAAGCGTGCCGAACCGGGCCGGGCGATCTTCGTGGTGCACACCGAAGTGGCCGAAAACGACTACACCACGCTGTTCCAAACACTGGCCGACGATTTGCATAGCTACCTGCGCGACGATCCGGCGACATTTTCTGCGGCCGTCGGACGATCCTTCTATCAGCAGATACTGCCGTCGAACAGCGTGACGCTGGGCTGGAGTTCATGGGCGGTGCAATGGCTCAGCCGGGTGCCGGCCCCGATCCCCGACCACATACAAGTCGCCTACAGCCGCGACAGCTCCGCGCGGTCGGCATACTCGCGCCTGGCCGCCGAAGACTGGATCGCGTTCCTGACGGCGCGAAGCCGCGAGTTGGTACCCGGAGGGCACCTGGTCGTCCTGACGATGGCGCAAGACGACGACGAGTTCGGTTACCGGCCCCTGCTCGAGGGCATCGTCGCCGAACTGGCGGTGATGGCTGGAGAAGGCCTGATCACCGACCGCGAGGTTTGCCGCATGGGGATTCCGACCGTGGGTCGCAGCGAGGCTGATCTGATGGTGCCGTTCGCGCCGAAGAACCGGTTCGCGGGCCTGACGATCGAGAATCTTGACCTCTTCGTCGCCGAAGATCAGTTCTGGACGAGATACGAAAAGGACGGCAACGCAGACTCTTTCGCGGCCGGGTGGACGGCGTTCGCGCGCTCATCAATATTTCCGACGTTGGCAACGGCCCTCGACGGTGGGCTCGATGACCCGCGCACCCGACAGTTCTTCGATCGCTTGTCAGCGGGGCTCAACGCGCGCTTGGCCCAGGCACCGGAGCCGCTACGCATCCCACTGGCGAAACTGCTTGTGGTCAAGCAGAGTTGGCCGCGCTGACGGCGATCGTCAGCGCAATCTACCCGCCTTGCTGCGGCACCAACGGCGGCAGCCCGGGAATGGTCGGGATCGGCGGAATCGTGGGTATCAACCGCGGACGCTGGTGGATTTCCGTCGGCGTCGGGGTGTCGTTGACCGGCGGAGGCGTGTCGGTGCTCGGCGCCGGCGGCGGCGTGTCGCCGGTGCTGGGGGGCGGCGGCGCATCGGCGCTCGGCGGCGCTGCGGACACGGGCGGCGCGGCGACGGGCGCTGAAGCGGGAGCCGTCTCCTGCGCTTGTATCGCCGGCGGCGGAGCCACGACGACCGTGCGGGGTTGCGGTGCATCCTGCTGGCCGGAGCCGGCCGGCGGTTGGACGGCGGCCTCGGTGGGGACGGCGACTGGCGTGGTGCTGCTCGGCACCAGCGGAGTGGTGGACGACGCGGGGCTGCTGTCGCGGCGAAACGCGACCATTGCCGCGGTGCCCAGCAGCAGGACCGCGATCAACCCCGCGGCCGCCAACACCGCCGGGCGCCGATGCCACGGTGGCGCGGTGGCCTCAGCGGCGCCATCCGCGACCTCGTCCTCGAATTGCAGCTCCGGGCGGGCGCTGGAGAGGCCGGCCGCCTCGTCGGAGGCGTACTCGTATGGCTCGGCAACCGGTGCGATCGGTGGCAGGTCGTGAGCCTCCGACCAGGCCAGCGCACGGAAGCTGCTCGACTGCGGGCCCGGGTCGGGAATCACGACCGCAACAGCGGCGGGCGCCATCGCGGTCGCCCTCTCGTCCGATGGTCCACGCGCCGCGCGCAGCCCCGCGCCCGTAGCCGCCGTCAGCTCCGCCCGCGCCGTTGTGATCACGGGCACCCGAAAATGCTGAGACAGGGTCGTGGTGATTACCGGGATGTTTGCGCCACCACCGACCGACGCCACCGCGACGAGGTCAGCGGAGCCGATCCCCGCGCGATCGAGGGTGTCCTGCAGGACGCCGACGAACTCGGCGAGCGGCTGACCGATCTCGTCGTCGAGCTCAGTGCGGGTCAGTCGGACGTCGCTGTGGAAGCCCGGCAGGTCGACGGATAGCGGGGCGACCGTGCCAGCCGACAGGCGCTCCTTGGCGATGCGGCACTGGGCGCGCAGCCGGTTGAGTGAACCGAGCGCCGACGTCCTAAACACGTCCACCGCCCCAGCGGTCGACAGGTCGGCGATCACGTGCATGAGCAGCGCCTGATCGATCAGGTCACCGGAGAAGTCGGCGTGCCGCACGGTGGGACCGACCGGACGGTAACCGGCGCCGGCGTCGAGCAGCGTGACGCTGGTCCCGGCGCCGCCGAAGTCGCACAGCGCGATCACCCCTCGGGTGGGAACCCCTGGGTCGGCCTGCAGCGCAGTGATCGCGGCTGTGGCATCCGAGATCGTGCTCACCTGCTGCTCGGCGCCCGACCATTCCGGCACAGCCACCAGTGCCGACCGCAATGCGTCGACCGATCCCCTGCGCCAGTGGGCCGGGTACGCGATTGTCGGCGGTTCGGCGGGCGGGCGTCCTCCTGTGACGGCGCGGAACAACGAACGAAGCGCGTCAGAAATCAGCACTTCGCCGCGATGGACGGAACCGTCGGGGGCCACCAGGCCCACCGGGTCGCCGACCCGCTCGACGAAATCGGTGACGACGAGGCCGCGCTCGTTGATGTTCGGGTTCTCGGATGGCACACCGAGCTCGGCCGCACGGTGCCGGTAGAGCGTCAGGACCGACTGCCGGGTCACCGCCGAGCGTCCGGTCACCACGCCGGTGAACTTGGTAGACCCGATGGACAGCCCTACAGCCTCTGCCATGTCATCCCATCCGGATGTCGACGGCGTTCACCAACCCCGACACCTCTAGCAGCGAAGCTTACTAATAGATGGAATCGCCGCAGAGCGGGCGGGGGTTACTCAGCGAATTGTGCCCGCACCCGGGATGAGGGGCAGATCGAGAGCCGTGACCCATCCCGGCGGGAGATCGTTGACGGCCGGCACCGCGTTCAGCGCACGCATTCCGGTCGCCAGGCAGCCCGCAGCGGCGGCGTCGCGGCCGGAACCGTCGGTGAATCGAAAAGCCGTTTCTTGGAAGACGCTTGGAGTTCCCTCGATGTCCACACGGTACACGTCGTCTTGATTGCCCGACGGCCAGCCAGGTGCGGCGTCGTGCCCTATGCGGTTCACGTGCTCGAGCTGAATCCGGGTCTCCCCGCGATAACGGCCGTTGATCGTGAATCGAACGGCAGCAACGTGTCCCGCCGGGATGACGCCCTTGGCGGTCTTGCGTTCGTTGGGAGTGACCCACTTGTCCCAGGTGGTCGTGATCTCGTCGAGCATGATGCCCGCGGCGTGCGCGATCATCGGCACCGTGGCGCCCCAGGCAAACACCAGCACGTCGCTGTTCTCGAGCATGGGCCGGAACTCGGGCGGCCGCCCGATGCCCATCTCGTTCTCGTAGTCGCCCTCGTAGTTCGTGTAGTCGAGCAGCTCGGAGGCCCGCACCTTGAGCACTTCGGAGCAGACGCCCATCAGCGTCATCGGGAACAGGTCGTTGGCGAAGCCGGGGTCGATGCCCGTGGTGAAGCACGACGATTCACCGAGCTCGCAGGATTCGGTGATCGGCACGATCCAGTTGGGTGGGTTGAGATGCATGGTCGGCCACACCCACGGCGTCATGGCTGTCGAGCAGACATCGATCCCGGCCCGCAGGAACCGCGAGATCAATCCGATGTTGTCGTCAGCATGCGCGGCGGTCGGTCCGTAGTGCACCAGCGCGTCGGGTCGGAGATCAATCAGGGCGCCGACGTCGTCGGTGGCAACGACGCCAAGCGACCGGCCGAGACCGCAGATCTCGCCGACGTCGCGACCGACTTTGTCCGGATTGCTGACCCCGACGCCCACTAGCTCGAACAGCGGGTGCTTGACCACCTCGGGGATCACCATCCTGCCGACGAAGCCGGTACCCCAGACCACGATCCGCTTTGTCTTCGACGTCATCGACGCAGTGCCCTTCCTGTCAGGCCCCCGTAGTGCCTTCACGATAGGGCGTCGCACGTTTAAGCTCGCCGATAGTTACTCCCTCAATGAAGTTGGGTGTGTCGGTATGGGCATTGCGACCCGGGTCAATGGTGCGACTCCCCCCGACGTGCCGCTCTCCGACATAGACCTCGGCGCGTGGGATTTCTGGGCACTCGACGACGACATGCGTGACGGGGCCTTCGCCACCCTGCGCCAAAAAGCACCGATCTCGTTCTGGCGGGAGACGGAGCAGTCGGGGTTCGACGCCGGCTCGGGACACTGGGCGCTCAGCCGATACGACGACGTCCATTACGCCAGCCGGCATCCACACATCTTCAGCTCGTATCCCAACATCACGGTCAACGACCAGCCGCCCGAGGTTGCTGAATTCTTCGGGTCGATGATCGCGCTCGACGATCCGCGTCACCTGCGCCTGCGCAACATCGTCAGCAGGGCGTTCACTCCGAAGGTGGTAGCCCGCACGGAGGCGTCGGTCCGTGACCGGGCACGTCGGCTCGTGGACGCAATGATCGCCAACCACCCGGATGGCAATGGTGATGTGGTCTCCGAGTTGGCCGGCCCACTGCCACTGCAGGTGATCTGCGACATGATGGGTGTCCCTGAAGGGGACCATCAACAAGTCTTCCACTGGACGAACGTGATCCTCGGCTTCGGCGACCCGGATCTCGCGACCGACTTCGATGAGTTTACGAAGGTTTCGATGGACTTCGGCGCCTATGCGAAGGCGCTGGCCGACGATCGGCGCACCAACTCTCAGGAGGATTTGACGACGAGCCTGGTGCAGGCCGAGCTCGACGGCGAGAAGCTGACATCAAGCCAAATCGCGTCCTTCTTCATGCTGTTGTTGCTCGCCGGCAACGAGACGACCCGGAACGCGATCAGCCACGGCATCCTCACCCTGACCCGATACCCCGACCAGCGAGACAGATGGTGGGCGGACTTCGACGGCCGCGCCCACTCTGCCGTCGAGGAGATCGTGCGCTGGGCGTCGCCAGTCATCTACATGCGGCGCACGGTGACCGAGGACACCGAGTTGAGCGGGGTCAAGATGGCGGCCGGTGACAAGGTGACGATGTGGTACTGCTCGGCGAACCGCGACGAGACCAAGTTCGCCGACCCGTGGACGTTCGATGTGACGCGCGACCCGAACCCGCACGTCGGATTCGGCGGCGGCGGCGCCCACTTCTGCCTCGGAGCCAACCTGGCCCGCAGGGAGATCTCGGTGGCATTCAACGAGCTGTACCGGCGCATCCCGGACATCGTCGCGACCGAGGAGCCGTCACGCCTGCTCTCCGCCTTCATTCACGGCATCAAACAGTTGCCGGTGGCGTGGACGGCCCCCGACACCAGCTAGACATCCCAGGTTCGTAAGTGTCAAGCCGCGGCTGAGGTGCGGTGCGCCCATGCGGTGTGTTCGTCGTAATCGGTGTGGTGGCGTAGGCAGCCGTGCAAGATGCCCACGAGACGGTTGCCGAGCGCACGCAGGGCTTGGTGGTGGGTGTTGGCGGCGGCACGGTGCTGGTCGTAGAAGG
>JAOPWC010000023.1 GCA_025965895.1 Mycobacterium sp. | reverse complement strand
TCGTCGTCGTTCGACCTGCTGGCGGGCGGCGCCGGGCCGGCCCTTGCGCGGTATGACGACGGTGCGGACACCGAGGTCGGTCAACGCGGTGTCGATGGCGGCCTCGCCGTACCCGCGGTCGGCGGTCACGGTCCGTGGTGCACGACCGGTCCGGGCTTTGACCCGTTGGATCGCCGGCGCCAGTTGTGGTGCATCGGCCGGGTTTCCGGCATGCATCTGGTGATCCACGACGATGCCGTCGTCGTTGTCGACGATCTGGGCCTTGCAGCCGAACTCGACAGGTTTGCCCAGCCGGCCCTTGGCGATCGGCCGGGCATCGCGGTCGTGCGGGCTGACCACCCGGCTGGCTCCGTGTGGGGTCATCCCGGCGATCCGTTGCCGGGCCTGTTCGGTGATCTTGAGCGGTGGCGTCCAGCAGGCCCGACAGGTCGTTGATGGCGCGGGCCAGCCGTCCGCGGCGCCGCCCGGCGACCGGATCGTGCTGGCCGGCCTGGGCCAGCTGTGCTGCCTTGGCCTGTGCTCGGCGCAGCGTTGGTCGGGCATTGTCCAGCAGACGTTGCGCGTCCCGCGCGGCGGCCTGGGGCCAGGTCGGCGAGCTCACCGGTGATCCGCTGCACAGCGCCGTTGATCTGGTCACGTCCCAGTTGGCTGCGGGTTCGCAGTTTCGCCGCGATCCCGTGTGCCCGCTTGCCTGCAGCGCGCGAGCGGTCCCGCAGCCGGGTTCCGACCGCCCCGCCCGCGTTGTGGATCCGCTGACCGGCGGCGCCGATCCGACGGATCGCCTTGGCCAGCAGCCCGGAATCGGTCGGGTAGCACACGTTCGCCGCCACCGCCGTGGTATCCGCGCGAACCCGGTGGGTGCGCAACACCTTCGCCTCGGCAGCCTTGGCCAGCAAGGCCTCGTTGAGACCCTGCACCGCCGCGCTACCGCAGCGGGTGTTCAGCTTCATCAACGTGGTCGGATGCGGCACCGCACCGTCCAACGCGATCCGGCAGAATCGGCGCCAGGTGATCGAATCGCTGACCTCCCGGCGCAACGACTCATAACCCAGCCGGGACCGAAACTTCAGGAACATCAACTGCAGATAGGTCTCCATCGGCGTCGACGGACGCCCGACCCGCAGGTCGAAGAACGGTGCGAACGGCGCGAAGAACACCGGATCATCCAGCAGCTCATCGACTCGCGCCAACTCGTCGGGCAACTTCACCAGTTCCGCAGGCAGCACTGCCTCCCAAAGCGACACCTGATCGCTTACAGTACGAAACACGATGGCCTCGAATCCTTCTCGCCCAAGGGTTCGAGACCATCGTCCCAGCTCAGCGCCTTCCAGGCGCAACCGCCACGCCCCGACTTTTTCAGGTCGAAGTAATTAACAATGCGGGCGTGGGGACGGCGGGCCCGGCGACCCGGGAGACTCCCGAACAGTTCCGTTCGGTCATCGACGTCAATCTGAACGGCGCCTACTGGGTGCCCAGGCTTGTGGTCGGGTGATGGGGCCGGGCAGCGCAATCATCAACGTCGCCAGCGTGCTTGGTATCACCACAGCCGGGTTGCCACAGGCGGCATACAGCGCAAGCAAAGCCGGATTGATGGGACTGACCCGGGACCTCGCGCAGCAGTGGGGTTCCCGCAAGGGAATTCGGGTCAATGCGCTGGCGCCGGGCATGTTCCGATCCGAGATGACCGACGAGTACCAGCCGGGATACATCGAGAGTCAATCACACCGGTTGCTGCTCGGCCGAATGGGCGAGCCGAGTGAACTAGCCGCCACTGCCGTTTGGCTCGCCTCGCCAGCGGGCGGTTACGTCACCGGACAGACAATCGTGGTCGACGGAGGACTTACCATCGCCTAGCGAGTCTGCCCAGGGTAACGGGCATGGCCTATCACTGTGACCAGGCGTTTCGCGACAGCTCGTACACGAAAGCGTGCGTAACCCCGAACACCACGGCCCGGGCGACACTGTCAATACTCCCGTCATGGATTAGCTCAAGGCCGCCGGCCTGTTCAACCCAGCCTGGGACGCGATATACCAGCTCGACCCGGATGGCTTGAGCAGTTCCTGGCCATGGGCGCCGACGTCTACCGCGGTAGCTGCAGGCACCGCTGCTCCTCGATGACCGTGACGGATCGGCCCGACTGATGCAGATGCTTAGAGGCCCCGATGACCGCCCAACATGTACAGCCGTGACGGCTTTCGCAACCAGAATGTTGAGCTACTTTCCCGTCGATCCGTGCTTGTGCTTAGTGGTCCGCGACCCGTTGGGCGCGAGCCGCGAACCCTGGTGTTGGACTGAAGGATTCGGAGCGTTTAGTGACGGAGAACGACGGGCAGCCGCATTTCGGCGGCGGTGAGATGGTCGTGGCGCACGGCATGTCCCGGCGGGGCCAGCTATCGAAGGAGCGCCACCAGGCGAATCAGACGGAGCAACTCATGATTGGACGTGGTACCCAGTTCGGTGCTGGAGGCGTCGGATTGCGTCCGTCGGCCGGCGAGGCGACGGGTGCTCTGGTTCGTCCACTCGGCGCTTTCGAGCGGCTGTATCACCGGTACCAGCAGAAGAACGCGATGCACTTCTGCGTGGTGGCCGAGCTTGCAGACGACCTGGATCCGGCAGCGCTGGATGCCGCCATCCTTGCGGTGCAGCACCGCCACCCGCTGCTGAACGTCTACGTCGACGATTACCCGCAGATAGGGCTCGGGCTTTACCGTCCGGCGACGGTGTCGCCGATCCCAGTCACGGTCGTCGACGCCGGGACCGACCACACCTGGCGTGATCTTGTCGCCGGGGAGTTGGCCCGCCCCTTCGACACCTGCACCGCGCCGATGATCCGGGTCGTGCTGCTGCGCCCGGGGCCAAGCAACCCGGCTGCGATCATCGTGACCGCCCACCACACCGTCGCCGACGGGCTCTCTTCCCGATCAATCCTGCGGGATCTGTTCTCGGCCCCTCAACGGCCACGAACTGCGGGCGCTGCCTGCCCCGGCCCTCACAGGAGGACATGATCGGCCGCCTGCGCGAAGCCCAACCGGCCGCTGCGCCGGCTACCAACGGTCAGCCGCAACCGGCGCAGCCGCAGTGGCTTGCCACCCTGTCCACGTTTCGGCGTTTCGACGGCGCCCTGCCCCACCTCAGCGCCATTTCCTTCGACGAGGAGCTCACCCGGCGGCTTATTGTCCGCGCCCGCACCGAGCGGACCACCGTCCACTGCGCGCTGGTTCGGCCATGAGCCAGGCAATCATCGAGTCGGGCCGTAACGAGTTCGTCCGGATGATGAGCCCCATCGAATCCGCAGCCATATCGGCGTCGACGATGACATGTGCCTGTACATCAGCGCGACTCACACGGCGTTCACCCGCGACCAGCTCACCGACCTGTGGGACACGGCCCGCATCGTCAGCGACCGGCTCGCCGATGCACGTTCGGTACCCGCGCTGCTCGGCTCGTCCGCTGCTACCGAACAGTTCATCCTCGTCGGTGCGACCACCGAGGACGCAGAGGCCTTCTTGCTTGCCGGGCTCAGCTTCGAGGCGCTCGCGTCCAACCTCGTGGACATGGGGCCGCCAGAGGCTGTACGACCCGCGGCGATCTGGGGCCGGCGGTTCTGGGTCAGCTCCAGGGCGAGCTGAATACCGGCATCTGCACCTTCAACGGTCAACTTCGCATGATGACCGCCAGCCACGACCCGCTCCCGGACTACCTCGACCGCGTCCGCGACATCCTCGACGCCGCCTGCTGAACGCGCGGTGGTGGGCGATCCCCCGGCAGTCGATGCTGTCGTAGTAGTGGTGTTGGTCCGAGGGACGCTACCCTGACCCTTCACCGGATCGCATGCCCGCCCGGCCAACCCGTCCGGGAATGCTCCCCCCGCACGTCATGCCGATGCAACCAACGGAATCTACTGTGTGAACAGTCGGTTGCGGCGCGGGAAACAAGTCCTCTGTCGCCGTTGGCGTCGAGGAGGCATCGTTATCGGGAAATACGTCGGCTACGTCGCCGGTGACGACCGACTGCACGGATTTCTTAGCGGCATAGTCCGCGATCAGCTCGGCGTGCGGGAGACGACGCCGGCCTTTCGCGCCTTCCGCCTGCGCGGCAGCAACGAGGTTTATGCTTACGAGGAGAAGCACAGCTCGGCCCGGGTGATCTGCAAGTTCTACGGACCAAGATTCGGTTGGGACCGCGACCGGGCCGCCTCGACGGCTCATCGGGAATACGAAAGCCTCCAGCGGCTGCGCGGCTATGACCTGGTCGGCTCACCACACCACGTGATCCGTCCGCTCGCCATCGATCGGGACCTCAACTGCGTCCTGGCGCTCGAGTTTTATCCCGGCGAGCAGTTCAGCCACGCGATCGCTCGCTCGATCTACCAGCGCGATGGCGCGCACCTGTTCTGGCGCCTCAAGGCTCTCGCGTATTTCCTCGCGACCCAGCACAACCGGACCGCAAACGGGCACACGGTCGACTTCGACACCGACTGCCGTTATTTCGAGCGACTTGTCGACCGACTCCTGCACAGACACCGCGTCGGAGCATGGGATGTCGATGAGCTGCTGTGGTTGCAGGGCTGCTGGCGCGACCGTCCGGCCATGTGGCAGGACCGGCAGGTCTGGCTGCACGGCGACGCCACCCCGGCCAACTTTCTTTTCGGTCATGGTCTGGACGTGGCCGCTATCGATCTTGAGCGGATGAAGCGGGGCGATCGGATGTTCGACGTCGGGCGGGTGGCCGGCGAAATTCAGCATGCCTTCATGGCCGCGACCGGAGACAGCCGGCGCGCCGAGCCGTTCATCGGTCACTTCCTCTGGGAGTACAGCTGCCATTTCCCCGACCGGGACAGCGCTTTTAGGTCGATCACTTCACGGCTGCCGTACTACATGGCACTTAACCTGCTGCGCATCGCGCGCAACGACTACATCTCCTCCGACTACGGCGTGAAGTTGGTCACGCAATCGAAGCGGCTCCTGCAAGCCAGCTAACCTGCAGCAGGACTGAGCAGGGAGAGGGTGCACCGCATCATGGACGTCGCCGCAATTGCTTTCGATGTGAACGGCACCCTCGTCGAGATCCGCACCGAGGACGACCGCGAGGACATCTTCCGGGCAATCGGGCACTTCCTGACCTACCAGGGGATAGACCTGCGTCGTCACCAGCTGCGCGACCTGTACTTCCAGCGGCTCAAGCAGCAACAGCTCGAGAGCTCCGAGCGGTACCCGGAGTTCGATGCGGTCGGAATCTGGCGGTCGATCGTCGAGGACCACCTGAGCGATTACGCCCGCGCCCTGCCTGCCGAGCGGCTCGCCCAGCTGCCGCAGTCGTTGGCCGAGATGTACCGCGGAATCTCGCGGCGCCGGCTGCGCCTGTACCCGCACGTCCGCTCGACGCTGGACGCGCTGCGCGAGCACTTCCCCCTCTCGATCGTCAGCGATGGACAAAGCAGCTACGCCCGCGGCGAGCTGCACAAGGTCGGGCTGACCGAATACTTCGGTCCCATCGTCGTCTCCGGTGACCACGGCTTCCGTAAGCCCGACCCACGGCTGTTTCAGTACGCGCTCGACGGCATGGGCGTGACGGCCGAGAAGACCCTGTACGTCGGCAACGATATGTACCGTGACATCTACGGCGCCCGGGAGATCGGCATGAGCACCGTCATGTTTGACTCCGACCAGGGAACCAAACAGCACGAGGACTGCGCCCCGGACCACACGATCACCGACTTCCGCGACCTACTCGCCATCCTCGGTGTGTAGCGGCAAAGCGAACAGCTGTGGTCGGCCGCTGATTGCAGAAGTTGGTGGCAGTGAAATGCTCTGTAGCACTTGATCTCTCATCCAGGTTTGCATTCGACACGGGGAATCTCACCGCAATATCGGCGCCGTGTCGTTTACGACACTGAGCTGGGACGAATTTTGGCCCTGAACGTTCGGATCGGGCTGGTCGTGGCGCGAAGTGGCTGCAAGGGCCAACTTGCCCTTCATATTACGAGCACTGATCGCCCGAGGGACGAGAGCGCTCACCGTTCATCCAAGGCTACATATCCTGCATTACTCGGAAAGTGCTGGCATGTATACAGTCTCGCCCGTTTGACTAGCAGAGAGCACTTATTCGAACTGTGCAGTATTCCTCGACCCCGACGGAGGGGCGCGCCGACCAGGCCGCCGACTGGCGGGCCCCGCTCAAGGGGGCGGTTACCTCGATGATTACCTTTCCGACGGCGTTGTTCTGTACGGCGGCATGCGCGTCCCCCGTCTTCGCCAAGGGGAAGCGATGCAGCGGCAGCCCGGCGTCCTGCCCGGCCCGTAGTGCGCCGTCGGCCACGGCCGCGGCGACGTCGGCGACGGCGTGAGCGCCATGCCTTCGATGCTGATCACATTGCCGCGATCGATAACACCACCCGCAAGTTGATGGCCGACGGCGGCAAGCCCAAATCGGTGGGGTTCTGGTTCGCGATGAGTCACTCGATGATGGAGCTGGTGGTGGCGGTGTTGGTGATCGCCGGAACCCACGCGGTCGGCGCTCTGCTCGATGACGATTCCCCACCAGACATGCCTTGGGCGTGGCCGGCACATTAGCGTCGGCGGGCTTTCGGTATCTGATCGGCATCATCAACGTTGTTGTGCTGATCGGCATCTGGCGGGTGTTCACTGCGATGCGCAGCGGCAGGTTCAACGAGCGCGACCTGGAAGACACGCGGACAACGGCGGATTTCTCGCTCGCATCCTGCGACCGATCATGAAACGCATCAACCGACCGGTGCAGATGTTCCCGGTGGGCGTGCTGTTCGGGTTGGGCTTTGACACGCAACCGAGGTTGCGCTGCTGGCGTTGGCGGGAACCGGCGCAACCTCGGGTTTGCCCTGGTTCGCGGTCCTGGTGTTACCGGTGTTGTTCGCGGCCGGCATGAGTTTGATGGACACCGCCGACGGTTTGTTCATGACGGTGGCCTACGACTGGGCGTTCGCCCGTCCGGTCCGAAAGACCTACTACAACCTGTCTATCACCGGGCTGTCGGTCGCGGTGGCGTTGCTCATCGGCACGATCGAGCTGGTGGGCGTGCTGCACGACAACCTGGGCTAAATCAACCTCGTAACCGACTGGATCAGCTCGATCAACCTCAACAATGTTGGTTTTGCGATCGTGGGTTTGTTCGCCGCAACCTGGCTATGCGCCATCACCTACTGGAAAGTCCCCGGCGCCGAACACCGTTGGCAGACAGCGCAAACAAGCGGCGCCCCCGAGTGACGCGCATAACCGCCACCGCTCGTCGGTGAGTGGTGATCCGACGGAATCCAACGCATAGCTTTTGCTGACGCCAACCGATAACAGCCGATCCACGCGGGTTAGCCGCGGCCTTGGCTGAGCCCCGGGCGGATCTCCTCAGCACTCGGCGCGTACTTGCGTCGCTGCGTCGACGAGGTGGCGCAACGATGCGGTCACCTCCTCGATGCCGCGGGTCTTCAGGCCGCAGTCGGGGTTGACCCATAGCCGTTCGGCGGGCACGGCTTTCAGCGCTGAGCGTAGCGCTGTGGTGATCTCGGCGGTGTCGGGAACGCGTGGGGAGTGGATGTCGTAAACGCCTGGACCCACGCTGTTGGCGAACCCGACCGAGTTGAGGTCGTCGAGGACCTCCATGTGCGAGCGCGCTGCCTCGATGGAGGTGACGTCGGCGTCTAGGTCGGCGATCGCTCCGATCACCTCGCCGAACTCCGAGTAGCACAGGTGGGTGTGGATCTGGGTGGAGTCGGCGACCCCAGAGGTCGCCAGCCGGAACGCGGCCACCGCCCAGGCCAGGTAGTCGTCCTTGTCCCTGTTCCGCAGCGGCAGCAACTCTCGCAGCGCGGGCTCGTCGACCTGGATGATGGCGATGCCCGCGGACTGCAAATCCACCGTCTCGTCCCGGATAGCCAGCGCGATCTCGCTGGCGGTGTTGGCGAGCGGCTGATCGTCACGCACGAATGACCATGCCAGGATGGTCACCGGGCCGGTGAGCATGCCCTTGACCGGTTTGTCGGTGAGCGACTGGGCGTAGGTGGCCCAGTCGACGGTCATCGGATGCGGTCGGGCGACGTCGCCGAACAGGATCGGCGGGCGCACGCAGCGGGTGCCGTAGGACTGCACCCACCCGTTCTGAGTGGCGACGAACCCGTCGAGTTGTTCGGCGAAGTACTGCACCATGTCGTTGCGTTCCGGCTCGCCGTGCACCAGCACGTCGAGGCCGAGGCGTTCCTGCAGCCTGATGACGTCGGCGATCTCGGCGCGCATCCGGCGGGTGTACTCGGCCTGGTCGATGTCGCCGGACCGCAGCGCGGCCCGGGCCTTCCGGATCGCTGAGGTCTGCGGGTAGGAGCCGATGGTGGTGGTCGGCAGCGGCGGCAGATGCAGCCGGGCGTCCTGGCTGCGCCGGCGGGCCTGGGCGGCCCCACGGTGGACGCCGGATGCCGTGATGGTGTCGATGCGGGCCCGGATCTGGCCGTTGTGAAGCCGGGGGTCGGATCTGCGGGAAGCGATCGCGTCGTTGGAGGCCTGGATCGCCGCGGCGACCGTGTCCCGCCCATCGCGCAGCGCTTTGGCCAGGGTGACGACCTCGGTGACCTTCTCGGCGCCGAAAGACAGCCAACTGCGCAGCCGGTCGTCGACATCGGCTTCGGCGTCCAGCGAGTAGGGCACGTGCAGTGTCGAGCACGATGTCGACACCGCCACCGAGCGGGCGGAACCCAGCAGTGTGGCCAGCCGGCCGAGCGCTGCCCGCAGATCAGTGCGCCAGACATTGCGACCGTCAACGATGCCGGCGACCAGGATCTTGGACGCCAGCTCGGGAACCGCGGCCACCGCCGGCTCGCCACCGGCAACGACCAGGTCCACGCCGATCGCCTCGATCGGGGTGCGCGCCAGTGCGGGCAGCGCCGCGTCGAGTCCACCGAAGTAGGTGGCGACAAAGATCGCGGGCCGGTCGGTTAGCCGGCCCATCGCACAGTAGGTGCGTTCGGCGAGCGCGGGGCCATCGTCGACGATGTCGGTCACCAGTACCGGCTCGTCGATTTGGACCCATCGCGCGCCCGCCTGGGCAAGCAGAGCGAGAAGCTGCGCGTAGAGCGGGATCAGCTCGTCGAGCCGTGAAGTCGGTGCGGTGCCGGCATCGACCGGCTTGCTTAAGGCCAGGAAGGTGATCGGCCCGATGATCACCGGCCGGGCGACAATGCCTTGTTGCTGGGCCTCTTTGAGCTCGGCGAGAACCTTCTGCGGATTCAGCGTGAACTCGGTGTCCGCAGCGACCTCGGGAACGATGTAGTGATAGTTGGTGTCGAACCACTTCGTCATCTCCAGCGGCACGATCTCGCCGGTCCCGCGGGCGGCGGCGAAGTAGCGGTCGAGATCGTCGGCGATGCCGGCGACCCGCGCCGGCATCGCGCCCAGCATGACGGCGGTGTCGAGCATCTGATCGTAGTACGAGAAGGTGTTGACAGGGACCGAGTCCAGCCCGGCCGCCGACAGGGCCGCCCAGCTGTCGCGACGCAAGCCGGCGGCGACGGATTCCAGTTCTGGTCCGCTGATCTGTCCTGCCCAGTAGCGCTCGATCGCACGTTTGAGTTCGCGGCGCGGACCGATACGCGGGGATCCCAGGATGGTGGCGGTGAATGGTTGAGATGGCACAAGACGTCCTTCAGGTGCGACGGGGTGGTGATCGCCAGCAGGACGTGCAGCCGAACCGGTCACCGTGCTGCCCCCGGCACAGGTGTCAACCGCTACGGCCATGCGCCCATTCCACGAGGCGATGCGCCGCCGGACGCGGCGCGCCCGGCACAGCCGGCAGGTCTTCGGACTTACAGGCGCACACCGTTGCCGATGCTCCTACTGGCCGTCGCTTCCCAGTCCCAGATGACTCTGCGAACCAGTGCTGATGACGGCGGTCGTTCCTGCATACCGCTGCGGGACAGTCCCGGATTCCCACCGGGTTCCCTCTCACGGCACAGCCAGCTCAGCTTGCGCCGCTCGATGCCGGGGCCGAGCTCAACGCCCGCCTCGGCAAACCAGCTGCACTCGACAGCCTACCGCTGCCCAATGTCCCGGCGCGCAGCCCCAACACCGAACTATGGAACACCCGTCAACCCGCTTTGGCCCTGCGTTCTTCGCGAAGTTCTTGTACTTCACCGGCGGCTGTGCGGTCTGATGCGAGGCCGTCATCGCGATGACCTGCGGCGCCACCTACACCCAACTGGCCTCCGCCATCCACATCCACCCCACCCTCGCCGAAGGGGTCAACACCGCCGCCGGCGGTATCCACCGCGACGTCGGCACCTAGCCCAACCCGCCAAACGCATCCATCCAGGCCAAAAATGTGCTGGCCGGATTGACTCGGTAGTTGGGTACAGGGTTCATGCTGGTGGGGTGAGACCGGGCGAGGTCGCCGCGCAGGCGCAGGTCAACACCCAAACCCTGCGGTACTACGAACGCCGCGGCTTGCTGCCCGAACCCGAGCGGACCCGCTCGGGATATCGCGCCTACACCCCCGACGCGGTGCGGGTGGCGCGCTTCGTTAAGCGTGCCCAACAACTCGGATTCACCCTCGACGACATCGAGGACCTGCTGCACCGGGCCGAGGGCGGTCCCGCCTCGTGTGAGGAGGCCAGAGCGATGGCTCGCACCCGAATCGCCGACCTGCAGCGGCGCATCAACGAGCTCGCCGGCATGCGTGATGCGCTCGCCCGGCTAGTCGACACCTGTGATCAGCCCCTCGCCGAGCGTGACTGCCCGATCCTGCACGACATCGAAACCGTTGCCGCCACAACAACGTCCATCGCCCAGGAGTGACCATTATGCGTATTGAAATACTCAGCTCGCCGGGATGCCGTAATGCCGCCGCCGCCAAAGAGACCATCATCGACTGTCTGACCACGCTGGGTATCGACGTGCCGATCATCGACCGGGTCGGTCGTTACCCTTCACCGACGGTTCTGGTCGACGGAGTCGACGTGATGCGTCCCGAGGCCGGCCCGCCGGTCGGCGACGCGTGCCGACTAGATCTGCCCACACCGCCGCGCGTTCTCGACGCGTTGCGCGCCCACGGGCCAGGTCAGAACGAAGCCTGACGATGGCCGAAGGGCTCAAACTCGCCGCGCACACCTTCACTGGCGACGTCATCAAACTGTCCTCCTGCGCATCATGAACCGCCCAGTCATGACCATCGGGGATCTGGCTCTCCGCACCGGCGTGGCGGTGAAGGTGCTGCGCCGACAGCAGGACATGGGCCTGATCTACACCCGCGGCCGCAGCCCCGCCGGGTATCGCCTCTTCGACGAGAACGCACTGCGGTGTGTGCAGGTTGTCCGCGGTCTGCGCGATCTCGGACTCACCGAAGCCGAGATCGCCCAACTCGCGAGCTGCTGTGACGACGACCCATGGCTGGTCAGGCCACAACTGACCGTGCTGCTGGCCCGCTCCCAAGCCTGCATCGACGCGCGTTATCCGAGAACTCGAGCAGCAAGCGGCAGCGCATCGACGCCTTCGAGCAACGCCACCACGAAGCCCTCACCGGGTGCGACGCGTTCCGGAGGCCCGATGCGTGGGAACCGACCCCACCGAATCGGCTCGCAGGCATAGAGCGCTACTGCACCTGGCTCTGATGGTCGCCGACGAACCCGAAGTGGCCGCCGCCTGCACGACCGCCCTACTCCGTAGTAACGACCCGACGGTGCACACGGTGTTCGACGGTCCGCCACCTGTTCCGCCACCAGCAGGGCGATCCGGGTTTTTTAGGCCGAAGTAGTTAGGGATGCCCGGCCCCCGCTCGCTCGGTGAACGCGCTGCCGGCGCGGTGCCGATACTCCGCCCCGCGGCCTGACCACATCTGACGTTCCTGCGCATGTCACTGCGCGCCAACAGCCTCGCGCAG
>JAOPWC010000130.1 GCA_025965895.1 Mycobacterium sp. | reverse complement strand
ACGTCAACCCCATCGTCTGGGCCTACCGAGACCTCCGACGATCCCTCAGGTAGGCACGCCGCACGCGCGCATTTTGGATGAGGCAACGAATACCCACTTCGCGCGCATAAAAGGCGATTCAACGCGGCTGCACGGCTGTAGCGTCGCAAGTATGTTCGAAGACGTGGAGGACGCTGCGGTGGTGGACGCGATCAGCACATCCGCGCGCGCCGAGAACGCCGCGTGTGCCCGCCGACTCGCCGCCGTGGCGGAGTTGTACAAGCGGCGGCAGATACCGGTCGAGGACGGCAACGGCCGCGAACTGTGGCGCATCGACCCCTGGGAAGCGGTAGCAGCCGAAGTCGCCGCTGCGCAATGCATCACGCCGGCGGCCGCTTCCGCTCAATTGCACTGGGCGACGTGCCTGGACGAACGGCTCCCAAAAGTGGCCGCCGTGTTCGCCACCGGCGAGATCTCTCTGCGGACCGCGAAGATCATCATTGCGCGCACGCTGCTGGCCATCGACCCCGATGTCCTCGCCGGCATCGACGCCGAGATCGCCGACACCATCACCGGGTGGGGACCGATGTCAGTCGACAAGACCGAGCGGGCTGTCGACGTCATCGTGACACGCCGCGATCCCGCTGCGCGGCGGCGCACCGCCGACAGGGTGCGCTCCCGGCACTTCACGATCGACACGACCCCTAACGGGCAAACCACATCGATATGGGGAGAGCTCTACTCCACCGACGCCACTCTGCTGGACCGGCGACTGACCGCGATGGCGCACCAAGTCTGCGAGGCCGACCCACGGACCGTTGAACAACGCCGCGCTGACGCTCTCGGCGCTCTGGCCGCCGGCCAGACCAGGCTGACCTGTGCATGTGGCGGATCTACCTGCGGGGCAACACCGTCGGTTGCGCCGAGCGGTGTGGTGGTTCACGTGGTGGCCGAAGCCGCCTCGCTCGATGCCGCCACCGATCGCTTGAGCCCTCATGGTGAGAGTTCAACGCGGCAACTGATGATCCGGACGCCCGAGGAATTCACCGCAGCGGTGAGCTCGCTTCCACCTCCGCCCGATCCGCTGCCGGATCCCCCGCCACGGCCCGCGGTCGTCATCGGCGGCCCCGTCATCCCAACGGAATTGCTCACCGACCTCATTGCGCGGGGCGCCGCGACGGTCCGCACGGTTACTCACCCGGGCGACGCACCTCCCGAGCCGCGCTACCGACCTTCCGAGGCGCTCGTCGCCTTCGTGCGCTGCCGCGACTTGACGTGCCGCTTCCCCGGTTGCCGACGGCCTGCGGACCTCTGCGATCTCGACCACACCGTGCCATATGACGCCGGTGGGGCGACGCATCCGTCGAACCTGAAGTGTCTGTGCCGGAAACACCATTTGGTGAAAACGTTTTGGGACTCGCGTGACCACCAGTCTGACTCTCGATTCAATTGAGCCATCCAGTTGCACACACGCCTGACCCTGCTGCTGCACAGCGGCCGAGCCGATCAGCGCGCCCGGCAGAGTTCTAGAAGGGCGGAAATGGCGAAGGGCGGAAATGGCGGCGTTGTCGTACGGCCGGGACGCGACGCAGTGGATACGGTACGGCTAGCGCCCGGCATCGATTACGGTCAAGCCTGTGGCGGAAACGTCGTACGCAAAATGCGGCGATCTGAGCCTGGCGTATCAGGTGTTCGGCGACGGGCCGATCGAGCTGGTCATCGTCGGGCCGTTCGTCAGCCACGTCGAGTTGGCCTGGACCGTCCCCCAATTCAAAGCGTTCTTTGAGCAGCTCGCCACGTTCTGTCGCGTTGCCGTGTTCGACAAGGCCGGGGTCGGGCTGTCGGACCCGGTGCCGAAAGTTCGCACGCTGGAGGAGCGAGCGGCCGAGATCGAGGCTGTTATGGATGCGGTCGGCTTCAAACAGGCCGTCGTGGCCGGTCTGAGTGACGGTGGACCGGTCGCCATGATGTTCGCGGCAACACGGCCGGAGCGAGTGCGGGCGCTGATCCTCTCCGGCACCATCGCGTATTGGGGCTTCGCGGGGTGGGACGACATGGATCGCGACCCGGCCGAGCTGCGGGCGTGTTTTCTTGCCGAGCTGGGTGAGGACTACACGCCGTCGATTGAGCAGCTCGCCCGCTTCCAGGAAGCCGGCCGCGCCGTGCGCTCGGGGTGGGGCAGCGGTGTGGCAGCCAGCATCAGCGCGCCGTCGGTCCGGTCGATACGCCAGCTCGCGATGTTGGAGCGGATGAGCGCGAGCCCGGGAATGGCGCGGGCGTCATTCGAAGCGGCGTTTCTGATCGACGTGCGGCCGATCTTGCCGACGCTCACCGCGCCAACCCTGGTCATCCATGCCCGCGAGGACAACGCGGTTCCGGTGCAGGGCGGCCGGTATCTCGCCGACCACATCCCCGGCGCGCGGTACCTCGAGGTCGAAGGTGCCGACCACACACCGGTCTTAACCGAGCCCGACAAGGTCCTGACCGGGATCGAGGAGTTCCTCACCGGCCGCCATGCCGCACCGGCGCAGTCACATCGTGCCCTGCGCACCGTGCTATTCACCGATATTGTGGCGTCGACGCAACACGCCGCAGCGACCGGCGACGAGCGATGGCGGGCGGTGCTGCACCGCTTTGGTGAGATCACTGCCGAACTCACGCAACGATTCGGTGGCTCGGTGGTCAAAAGCACCGGCGACGGCCACCTCGCCACGTTCGACGGCCCGACGCAGGCCATCCGTTGCGCGGAGGCGTTGCGCGATGACGCTGAGATCCTGGGCATCGAGATCCGCATAGGTATCCACACCGGCGAGTGCGAATTGCTGGACTGCGACATTGGGGGGATCGCGGTACACATCGCGGCGCGGATCCTCGGGCACGCAGGGGCGGGCGACATCCTTGTCTCACGCACCGTGCGTGATTTGGTCGTCGGCTCGGGCACGGGCTTCGAGGACCGCGGCAGCGTCGGGCTGCGTGGCGTGCCCGGCAGCTGGCAACTGTTGGCGGTGGATCGCCACGGCGCGCGGGCGGGATCGGCCGAGGCGGAACTGGCGTCCACGCCCACCCCCAGCCGTCGGACCGCGATGCGCCGCTCGGACCGCGCCGTGGAGGCGATGGCGAGGCGCGCACCGTGGATCCTGCGCGGGATGGCCCGCCTCGCCCCCGCCGCCGGCCGCAGATGAGCAGAGATGCGTTGAACCGCAAAGCGGTTTTCGCCCTCACATCATGCGGAATAGCGACCGTTGCAACGTAAACGCCGGGCCAAACTGGTCTCGGTCTCGCAACCTAAAGTGTTCTTCGCGTAATCGGTGCCACCATCTGCTCAAGACATTCTGGACGGGGGCTATCGGCTGGCACGATCGGCAGCTTCCCGACGGAACGGTGATCTGGCGGTCACCGAGCGGCCGCACCTACACCACCAAACCCGGCAGTGCGCTTCTCATCCCGGCATTCTCGGTGCCCACCGCGGAACTGCCCCGGTCCCCGGCGCGCAATCCCACTCATCGTGGGGCGATGATGCCCAAGCGCAGGCGCAGCAGAGCGGCGGACCTGCGGTACCGAATCGAGGCCGAACGCGCCGAGAATCAGCGCAGCAGTGCGCGCGACATGACCACGCGCTGAATCTGGTTAGTGCCTTCGTAGATCTGGGTGATTTTCGCATCGCGCATCATCCGCTCGACGGGGAAGTCGCGGGTGTAGCCGTAGCCGCCGAACAGTTGCACGGCGTCGGTGGTGACTTCCATCGCGACATCGGAGGCAAAACACTTCGACGCCGCCGAGATGAACCCCAGTTCCGGCTCCCCGCGTTCGGCGCGGGCGGCGGCGGTGTACACCATCAGCCGGGCCGCCTCGACCTTCATCGCCATGTCGGCCAGCATGAACTGCACACCCTCGAAATCGCTGATGCGCTGCCCGAACTGCTTGCGCTGGGTGGTGTAGGCGATCGCCGCGTCCAACGCGCCCTGCGCAATGCCGACGGCCTGCGCCCCGATCGTCGGGCGGGTGTGATCGAGGGTCGCCAACGCGGTCTTGAATCCCGTTCCCGGTTCGCCGATGATGCGATCGCCCGGGATGCGGCAGTCCTCGAAGTACAACTCGGTGGTCGGCGAGCCCTTGATGCCCAGCTTGCGCTCCTTGGGACCGACCGTGAAACCGGGATCATCCTTGTGCACCATGAATGCGGAGATCCCGTTAGCGCCCTTATCCGGGTCGGTCACCGCCATCACCGTGTACCAGGTCGACTTGCCGCCGTTGGTGATCCAGCACTTCGCGCCGTTGAGCAGCCATTCGTCGCCGTCGGCGCGGGCGCGAGTGCGCATCGCCGCCGCGTCACTGCCTGCCTCCCGCTCGGAAAGGGCATATGACGCCATCGCCTCGCCGGCGGCCAGTGTCGGCAGCACCTGCTTCTTCAGTTCCTCCGAACCCCGAAGAATCAAGCCCATCGTGCCGAGCTTGTTGACCGCCGGGATCAGCGACGCCGACGCGTCGACCCGCGCGACCTCCTCGATGACAATGCACGTCGCCACGGAGTCCGCGCCCTGCCCGCCGTACTCCTCGGGCACGTGGACCGCCGAGAACCCGGAGTCGTTGAGCGCCTTCAGCGCCTCCTCCGGGAACCGCGAATGCTCGTCGACATCGGCGGCGTACGGCGCGATCTCCTGCTCGCAGAGATCCCGCAACACCGCGCGCAACTCGTTGTGTTCATCGGGAAGCTTGAACACATCAAACGACGGATTACCGGCCATCAGGACTCCTTGCTACTTGCCAGTAACTTTACCTCGGGGGCTACTGCCCGAGCAGCCGCGCTCTCAGAGAAGCATCCTTCTCCAGCACGGACGCCTCCAACTGCTTCTGAAACTCCTCGATCCGACCGCGCAGCGCAGCATCGGACGATCCGAGGATGCGCACGGCGAGCAGGCCGGCGTTGCGGGCACCGGCGATCGATACCGTCGCGACCGGCACACCGGCAGGCATCTGCACGATCGACAGCAGCGAGTCGAGGCCGTCGAGCGCGCCCAGCGGGACGGGCACACCGATCACCGGCAGCGGCGTGGCCGACGCGACCATCCCCGGCAAATGTGCGGCACCGCCCGCCCCGGCGACGATCACCTGGATTCCGCGCCCCGCCGCGCTCCGCGCGTAATCCAGCATGCGGCCCGGCGTCCGGTGCGCGGAAACGACGCCCACCTCGAACGGCACGCCGAATTCGGCCAGCGCGTGCGCGGCGGCCTCCATGACCGGCCAGTCGCTGTCGCTGCCCATGATGAGCCCCACCCGGGCCCCGTCAGCCATGCACGTCCCATCCATCGGTCCACTCGGCGTGCGACAACCAGTGTGCCGCCCGCTCGGCCCGTTCACGCACGTTCGCCACGTACTCCCCGTCGTCGGGTGAGCCGTCGCCGAGGATGTTGACGTGGCCGATCTTGCGCCCGGGTCGCTCGGCTTTGCCGTAGAGGTGCACCCTGGCGTCGGGCATCCGCGCGAAAAGGTGATGCAACCGCTCGTCCATCGGCATTGCCGGCGACTCCGGCGCTCCCAGCACATTGGCCATCACGGTCAACGGCACGGTCGCTGTGGTGGCCCCCAGGGGATAGTCCAACACCGCTCGCAGATGCTGCTCGAACTGGCCGGTCATGGCCCCGTCCATCGTCCAGTGCCCGGAGTTGTGCGGCCGCATGGCCAACTCGTTGACGAGAAGCTTGCCGTCAGCGGTCTCGAACAGCTCGACGGCCAGCACGCCGACCACACCGAGCTCGTCGGCGATCCGCAGCGCCAGTTGTTCGGCCTCGGCGTCCACATTGCCCGGCAGCGCCGGCGCCGGTGCGATCACGACGACACAGACGCCGTCGCGCTGCACCGTCTGTACCACCGGCCACGCCGCCCCCTGCCCGAACGGTGACCGCGCCGCCAGCGCCGACAGTTCCCGCCGCATCCTGACGTGTTCCTCCACCAGCACCGGCACGCCCGCACAGAGCAGCCGTTCGGCGACCGAACGAGCATCGGCGAGATCCTTGGTCAAGTACACGCCGCGACCGTCGTAGCCGCCCCGCACCGTCTTGACCACGACCGGACCGCCGACCCGAGATGAGAACGCGTCCACGTCGTCGAGCCGTTCGACAACGGAATATCTCGGCACGGGCGCGCCCAGCGCTTCGAGCCGGCGCCGCATCACCAGCTTGTCCTGAGCGTGCACCAGGGCCCCTGGCGGCGGCGCGACGGTCGCGCCCTCGGCAATCAGCTTCTCGAGGAGCTCGATCGGGACGTGCTCGTGGTCGAACGTGACCACGGTTGCGCCGTCGGCGGCGCGACGCAGATCGTCGAGGTTCTCGTGCGAGCCGATCACGACGTCGGGGGTGACCTGGGCGGCCGGATCGTCAGGACTGACGGCCAGCACCCGAAGCGTCTGGCCGAGCGCGATTGCGGCCTGATGCGTCATCCTGGCGAGCTGGCCGGCGCCGATCATCGCCACCACGGGAGACGCGGTCGAAGTGTTCGGCATGGATTCATCGTGTCACGGTCGGTGGAGTGATCCACGTCACCGGATGAGCGGCGCACAGGCAGGTTCCGTACACTGCGGGCTGTGTCTTTTACCGACGCAACGATCAGGCGTCTTCCGCGCCCGATTCGACCGGTGGCCGAGCAGCATCACGAGCTGATCAAGTTCGCGATTGTCGGGGCTACCACGTTCTTCATCGACTCGGCCCTGTTCTACACACTCAAGCTGACCGTGCTGGAACCCAAGCCTGTCACCGCGAAGATCATCGCCGGCATCGTCGCGGTGATCGCGTCATACATCCTCAACCGGGAGTGGAGCTTCCGGGACAGGGGCGGCCGCGAACGTCACCACGAAGCGCTGCTGTTCTTCGCGTTCAGCGGCGTCGGGGTGCTGTTGAGCATGGCACCGCTGTGGTGCTCCAGCTATGTGCTGGGACTGCGCGTGCCGCAGGTGTCGCTCACCGTGGAGAACATCGCCGACTTCATCTCCGCCTACGTGCTGGGCAACAGTCTGCAGATGGCGTTCCGGTTCTGGGCGTTCCGCCGGTGGGTCTTCCCCGACGAGTGCGGCCGCAGTCCGGACAAGGCGCTCGAGTCGGCGCTCACCGACGGCGGCATCGCCGAGGCCATCGAGGAAGGCCTGGAAAGCGGGAAGGTCACGCTGTTCCGCCGCCGTCAGGCCGGACGGCGCCTGGCAGACGACCGGCTGTCGGACTCCTCGACCCCCAAGGTGTCGAAGACTTCGTGATACAGCAGGGAGTGCACCTGCTCGACGCGCGGAATGTCGTAGAACTCCAACGGATCCTGTGACGCCGACTCTACGATCAACGTCCCCGTGCGCAGCATCCTGTCGACCAACCCGTGGCGGAACTCGACGCTGTTGACGCGAGCCAGCGGGATGTCGATGCCCGTGCGGGTCAACAGCCCGTGCCGAAACATCACCCGCCGGTCGGTGATCACGAAGTGCGTTGTCGCCCAATTCAAAAACGGCCACAGGGTGAACCAGCTAACCACCACGAGCCAGATCGCGCCGAGCACACCGAAGATCACGTTCTTGGCCGTCGGATCCCAGGTGGTCTGCGCGACGACTCCGAGCCCGAACGCCGCCAGCCCGGTTATCACGATCAGCATCAGCACCGGCGACACCAGCCGCTTCCAGTGCGGATGGCGGTGCAGCACCAGCTGTTCGTCTTCGGCCAGGACGTTGTCGGGGTAGCCCACGAGGCGACTTTAGAGGCTTGGCCGCAGATGCACGACGTCCCCGGCCGAGACGGCGACGGTCTGGCCGTCTTCGGTTCCGATACGCAGCCGCCCTTGTTCGTCGACCGATCGGGCGGTGCCGACGACCTCGCGGTCGCCAGGCAGAATCGCGCGTACCGGCGTGCCGATGGTCAGGCTGTGCGATCGGTAATCCTTCGCCAGCTCCGGGTCGGCGGTGCGCCACTGTGCGACGCGGCGGGCGAGGTGGCCAAGCAGCCGACGCGCCACGACGTTGCGGTCGGCCTGATCAACGCCGAGATCGAGGAGCGATGTCGCGGCGGGGTCACCGGCTTCTTCGGGGGTCAGCGTGACGTTGAGCCCGATACCCACGACGATGGCGCTTTGCCGGGGCACCTCGGCGAGGATCCCGGCCAGCTTGCGATCGCCGACGAGCACGTCGTTGGGCCATTTCAGGCCGGCCCCGACCCCGGTGACGTCGGCGACCGCATCCACGACGGCCACCCCGGTGGCCAGCGGCAGCCATCCCCACGCCGCGGCGGGCACGTCGGCGGTGCCGACGCCGACCGACATGGTTAGCTGCGCTCGCGGCGCGGTCGACCAGCTGCGGTTGTTGCGGCCACGGCCGGCGGTCTGGTGCTCGGCGATCAGAACAGCACCGTCGATGTCCTCTCCGGCAGCGGCTCGCGCCAGCAGGTCGGCGTTCGTGGAGCCGGTGTCGGCGACCACGTCGAGGCGCCCCCAAGGAGCCCCAAGGGCCCGCCGCAGGGACTCGACGTCGAGCGGCTCGCGGCGCATGGCTGAAGCCTAGTAAGTTAGTAAGTACCATCGACCACCATGACGAGCGTTTCCGAGCACAAGGCCGAGGCCGCTGCCGAGCACACGATCGACATCCACACCACCGCCGGCAAGCTCGCCGACCTGCGCAAGCGCACCGATGAGACGCTGCACCCGGTCGGCGAAACCGCGGTCGAGAAGGTCCACGCCAAGGGCAAGCTGACCGCGCGCGAGCGCATCTACGCGCTGCTCGACGAGGGCTCCTTCGTGGAACTTGACGCGCTGGCCAAGCACCGCAGCAGCAACTTCGGCCTCGAGCAGAAGCGTCCCGTCGGGGACGGTGTGGTCACCGGCTACGGCACCATCGACGGGCGCGATGTCTGCGTCTTCAGCCAGGACGCCACCGTGTTCGGCGGCAGCCTCGGCGAGGTCTACGGCGAGAAGATCGTCAAAGTCCAGGAACTCGCGATCAAGACCGGGCGCCCTATCATCGGCATCAACGACGGCGCGGGCGCCCGCATCCAAGAAGGCGTCGTCTCACTCGGCCTCTACGGCGAGATCTTCCACCGAAACATCCTCGCCTCGGGCGTCATCCCGCAGATCTCCCTGATCATGGGCGCCGCGGCCGGCGGGCACGTCTACTCCCCCGCCCTCACCGACTTCGTCGTGATGGTCGAGGGGACCAGCCAGATGTTCATCACCGGCCCCGACGTGATCAAGACTGTCACCGGCGAGGACGTCACGATGGAGGAGCTCGGCGGAGCACACACCCACATGGCCAAGTCGGGCCTGGCCCACTACGCCGCCAGCGGCGAGCAAGACGCGTTCGACTTCGTCCGCGACCTGCTCGGCTATCTGCCCCCCAACAACTACTCCGACCCACCCCGCTACCCGGCCCCGGTGCCCACGGGTGCGATCGAGGAGAACCTCACCGACGAAGACCTCGAGCTCGACACGCTGATCCCGGATTCGCCGAACCAGCCCTATGACATGCACGAAGTCATCAGGCGGATCCTCGACGAGGACGAATTCCTCGAGATCCAAGGCGGTTACGCCCAAAACATCGTCGTCGGCTTCGGACGGATCGAGGGCCGCACCGTCGGCATCGTCGCCAACCAGCCGACGCATTTCGCCGGCTGCCTCGACATCAACGCCTCGGAGAAGGCCGCCCGCTTCGTCCGCACCTGCGACTGCTTCAACATCCCGATCGTCACCCTCGTCGACGTGCCGGGCTTCCTGCCCGGCACCGACCAGGAATACAACGGCATCATCCGACGCGGCGCCAAGCTGCTCTACGCCTATGGCGAGGCCACGGTGGCGAAGATCACCGTGATCACCCGCAAGGCCTACGGCGGTGCCTACGACGTGATGGGGTCCAAGCACATGGGCGCCGACGTCAACGTCGCGTGGCCGACCGCCCAGATCGCGGTGATGGGCGCCTCCGGCGCGGTCGGCTTCGTCTACCGCCAGCAGCTCGCCGAGGCCGCACGCGACGGCGAGGCGGTCGACGGGCTGCGCCTGAAGCTCCAGCAGGACTACGAGGACACCTTGGTCAACCCCTACATCGCCGCCGAGCGCGGCTACGTCGACGCGGTCATCCCGCCGTCGCACACCCGCGGATACGTCGCGACCGCGCTGCGGCTGCTGGAGCGCAAGATCACGCAGATGCCGCCGAAAAAGCACGGGAACATTCCGCTATGACCTTCAGTGACCAGCACGACCACGAGGCGCACATCCGCGTCGAGCGCGGCCAGCCCACCGACGAGGAACTGGCCGCACTGGTGGCCGTGCTCGGCAACGCCGCCGCAGGCAGCACAACCGAACGCGGTCCCGCGGAGCGCAATCTCTGGGGCCATCCCGTCGACAAGCTGCGGTACGCGATCTTCAGCTGGCAGCGCATGACGCTGCTCGAACGGACACACATGCGCCGATGACCCGGGTGGTCCTCGGGTCGGCCTCGCCGGGACGGCGCAAGGTGCTGCGTCAGGCCGGAATCGACCCGCTGGTCGTCGTGTCGGGTGTCGAGGAAGACGTGATCGTGGCCGAGCTCGGTTCCCACACACCCCCGGCCCGCGTCACCAGCGCCCTCGCCACCGCGAAGGCCGAGCAGGTCGCGAACAGCCTCGATCCAGAGCTGACCTCGGATTGCGTTGTGATCGGCTGTGATTCCATGCTTTACGTCGACCGCGAACTGCGGGGCAAGCCGGAGTCCGCGAAGGCGGCACGTCAACAGTGGCAACGGATGGCCGGGCGGGCGGGCCAGCTGCACACCGGGCACTGCCTGATCCGGCTGCGTGACAATGACGTTGTCTTCAAAGATGCCGAAACAAGCGTCACCACAGTGTATTTCGGTACCCCACAACAGGACGACCTGCGCGCATACGTCGACAGCGGCGAGCCGCTGAAAGTGGCCGGGGCGTTCACGCTCGACGGGCTTGGAGGGTGGTTCATCGATGCGGTCGACGGCGACCCGTCCAGCGTGATCGGGATCAGCCTGCCGCTGACCCGGCGGCTCCTCGAACACGCCGGATTGTCGGTATCCGGACTATGGGCAACGAATCCGGTGCCTGAGTAGGCTCGAAGACGTGCCGCTACCTGCCGACCCGAATCCCGCCCTCAAGTCCTACGCCCACCCCGAGCGCCTGGTCACCGCCGACTGGCTGTCGGCCAACATCGGCAAACCGGGTCTCGCGATCGTCGAGTCCGACGAGGACGTGCTGCTCTACGACATCGGGCACATCCCCGGGGCGGTGAAGGTCGACTGGCACACCGACCTCAACGACCCGCATGTCCGCGACTACATCACCGGCGAGCAGTTCGCCGAACTGATGGACCGCAAGGGCATCGCCCGCGACGACACCGTGGTGATCTACGGCGACAAGAGCAATTGGTGGGCCGCATATGCACTGTGGGTGTTCACGCTGTTCGGGCACCGCGACGTCCGCCTCCTCGACGGCGGCCGGGATCTGTGGATCTCGTCCGGCCGCGACACCACACTCGATGTGCCGGAGAAGCGGAGCAGAGGCTACCCCGTAGTCGAACGCGACGACACGGCGATCCGGGCTTTCAAGGACGAGGTGCTGGCAAGTCTGGGCAAGCAGCCGCTGATCGACGTGCGCTCGCCCCAGGAGTACACGGGCGAACGCACCCACATGCCCGACTACCCCGAGGAAGGCGCGCTGCGCGGCGGCCACATCCCTACCGCCAGGTCGATCCCGTGGGCCAAGGCGGCCGACGAAAGCGGGCGGTTCCGCGGACGCGAGGAACTGGACGCGCTCTACGGCTTCCTCCGCCCTGAGGACAACACCATCGTCTACTGCCGCATCGGTGAGCGGTCCAGCCACACCTGGTTCGTGCTCACCCACCTGCTGGGAAAGCCGGGGGTACGCAACTACGACGGCTCGTGGACGGAGTGGGGCAACACCGTGCGGGTACCCATCACCGCCGGAGAGGAGCCGGGCTCGCCGTGACCGTCATCGGACTGCCGGCGCCCCTGGCCGAGGTGGTGTCCGACTTCCAGGATGTGCAGGGCCGGGACAAGCTGACACTGCTGCTCGAATTCGCCGACGAGCTGCCGCCGCTGCCGCCCGACCTCGAAGAGGCCGCGATGGAACCGGTGCCAGAATGCCAGTCGCCGCTGTTTCTGCACGTCGACGCCGCCGATCCGGAGCAGGTGCGGCTGTACTTCAGCGCTCCCGCCGAGGCCCCGACCACCCGCGGCTTCGCATCGATCCTGGCCGCGGGTCTGGATCATCAGCCCGCCGAGGACATCCTCGCGGTGCCCGACGACTTCTACTCCGACCTGGGTTTAGCCAAGCTGATCAGCCCGCTGCGGCTGCGCGGCATGTCTGCCATGCTGGCCCGGATCAAGCGGCGTCTGCGCAGCGCCTAAACTGCGTGACCGGATACCTTTCTTAAAGACGCTCTTAGAGACATGCCTATCAGGGAGGCGCAGTGCCCAGTCACGCCAGCTCACGGATCTCCAAGGTGCTCGTCGCGAACCGCGGAGAAATCGCGGTCCGGGTGATCAGGGCCGCCAAGGATGCCGGGCTGGCCAGCGTGGCCGTGTACGCCGAACCCGACGCCGACGCGCCGCACGTCCGGCTGGCCGATGAGGCCTTCGCCCTCGGCGGCCAGACGTCGACGGAGTCGTACCTCGACTTCGCGAAGCTCCTCGACGCCGCCGAGAAGTCCGGGGCAAATGCGATACACCCGGGATACGGCTTCCTCTCCGAGAACGCCGACTTCGCACAGGCGGTCATCGACGCGGGCCTGATCTGGATCGGCCCCAGCCCGCAGTCCATCCGCGACCTCGGCGACAAGGTGACCGCGCGCCACATCGCCGCGCGGGCCCAGGCCCCACTGGTGCCCGGCACTCCCGAGCCGGTCAAGGACGCAGGCGAGGTCGTCGAGTTCGCCCAGGAGTACGGCCTGCCGATTGCGATCAAAGCCGCGTTCGGCGGCGGCGGGCGCGGCATGAAGGTGGCTCGCACCATCGAGGAGATCCCCGAACTGTTCGATTCCGCGACACGTGAGGCGACCGCCGCCTTCGGCCGCGGCGAATGTTTCGTGGAGCGCTACCTGGACGAGCCACGCCACGTGGAGGCGCAGGTGATCGCCGACCAGCACGGCAACGTGGTCGTCGCCGGGACCCGCGACTGCTCGCTGCAGCGCCGCTACCAGAAGCTGGTCGAGGAGGCGCCCGCGCCGTTCCTCACCGACGCGCAGCGCAAGGAAATCCACGAGTCGGCCAAGCGGATCTGCAAAGAGGCCCACTACTACGGCGCGGGCACGGTCGAATATCTGGTCGGCCAGGACGGCATGATCTCGTTCCTCGAAGTCAACACCCGTCTTCAGGTCGAGCACCCGGTCACCGAGGAGACCGCGGGCATCGACCTGGTGCTGCAGCAGTTCAAGATCGCCAACGGCGAGAAGCTGGACATCACCGAGGACCCGACGCCGCGTGGCCACGCGATCGAGTTCCGGATCAACGGCGAGGACGCGGGCCGCAACTTCCTGCCCGCGCCCGGCCCGGTCACGAAGTTCCGGCCGCCCAGCGGCCCCGGCGTGCGCCTGGACTCGGGCGTCGAGACCGGCTCGGTCATCGGCGGTCAGTTCGACTCGATGCTGGCCAAGCTGATCGTCTATGGCGCATCGCGCGAGGAGGCGCTGGCCCGGTCCCGTCGGGCGCTCGACGAGTTCGACGTCGAGGGCCTGGCCACCGTGATCCCGTTCCACCGCGCGATCGTGTCCGACCCGGCGTTCATCGGCGACGGCGAGAGCTTCTCGGTGCACACCCGCTGGATCGAGACCGAATGGGACAACACGGTCGAGCCGTTCAGCGGCGGTGAGCCGGTTGAGGAATACGAGACAACCCCCCGGCAGAAGGTGGTCGTCGAGGTCGGCGGCCGCCGGCTGGAGGTGTCCCTGCCCGGCGACCTCGCACTCGGCAACGGCGCCGCCGGGGCCGCGCCGGGTGTCATTCGAAAGAAGCCCAAGCCCCGCAAGCGTGGCGGCGCCACCGCGTCGGCGGCCTCCGGCGACGCGGTCACCGCGCCGATGCAGGGCACCGTGGTGAAGGTAGCCGTCGAGGAGGGCCAGCAGGTGGCGGCGGGCGACCTGGTGGTGGTGCTGGAGGCGATGAAGATGGAAAACCCGGTCACCGCGCACAAGGAGGGGACGATCACCGGGCTGGCCGTCGAGCCCGGCGCCGCGATCACCCAGGGCACGGTTCTCGCCGAGATCAAGTAGCTGTTTACGCTGACGTAAATGTTGGCTGCACAAAGCTTTTCGGTAAGGTTTTCGCTACCGTACGTTGCGTTTTCGCCGAGATGACCGGTACCTGAGAGCAGGATAAAAAATTGGCTCAGAATGACAGCTTGTCATCAATGACGGTTGTCACCCGACGGTGCCGGGGGTAATGTCACGATCGGGTTGAGTTCACAGCCTGATAAAGAGAGCGCCCCTGGCGCGCAGGATTCGAACTCCCTGCTCGTAGGTCCTATGTTCCGATCGGCACTCTCTGTCGAATTACGACACATTCAGACTGATGGAGTCGTCAATGACTGTTGTTCACAACGCAACCAACTCGGGCGTTCTTGACCATTTCTCCGTGTGCTGTGACGGTGTACACCTGTCCAGTCACGCGCTGGGGGGCGCCACCGTCATCGCCGCCACCGGGGAAATGGATGCTTGTAACATCCACCACCTCAGTGACTACGTGCACCACTATCTGACGGGCGACCGGCCCGTTGTCGTCGACTTGACTGAGTTGGACTTCCTTGGGGCTCAGGGAATTTCAGCTCTGTTGGCGATCAATGAGAGATGCGGGGAGGCTGGAGTGGACTGGGCGCTGGTGCCAGGCCGCGCGGTCCGCCGTCTGTTGCGGATCTGCGTCACGGACGGACAGCTTCCGGCGGTCTCGTCGGTCGCCCAAGCGCTGCAACTCTTTTCGAGCTCCAACAGCACGCAGCCGTTACTGCAGCTCGTCCCGGAGTCGAGTTAGCGTCCGTGCCAGCAGGCGCGATACGTGCATCTGTGAAATGCCGACCCGCTCGGCGATCTGGCTCTGGGTAAGCGATTCGAAGAAGCGCAGCACGATCACCGTGCGCTCCCGTTCGGGCAGCCCGTCCAGCAGTGGGCGGAGCGCCTCGTGGTTTTCGATGCGGTCCAGGTTGGCGTCATGGCTGCCAAGTGTCTCGGTCAGCGGCGGGGTCTGGTCGTCGCCGCTGCCACCGCTGTCCATCGAAAGCGTGTTGTAGCCACTGCCGGCGATCAGCGCCTCGACCACCTCTTCGCGGTTGAGCTCCAGTTCGGCGGCGAGCTCGGACGCGGTCGGCGCACGACCAAGCCGCTGAGACATCTCGGCGGTGGCACTACCAAGCTGCAGGTGCAGTTCCTTCAACCGCCGGGGCACCTTGACGGCCCAGCTGTTGTCCCGGAAATGCCGACGGACTTCGCCCATGATCGTCGGCACCGCGAACGACACGAAATCGCTGCCGCACTCGACGTCGAACCGGTTCACCGCATTGACCAACCCCAACCGGGCCACCTGTGCAATATCTTCGCGTGGCTCACCCCGGCCCTCGAACCGATGAGCGATGTGCTCCGCAAGCGGCATGCAGCGGCGCACGATCCGGTCGCGCGCGCGCGCCCGCTCAACCGATTCGGCAGCGAGGGAATTCATTTCCCGGAACATGTCCGGTACGTCGGCGTATTCAGATCGTGTTCGCGGCGACGAACTGTCTTTCACCTGTCGGTTTCCAGCCTTCGGGCGATCATCGTGATGCCGAATACCCCGGTGGGCCCATCAGCGTCAGCGCCGTCGTGGAACGTCTGCACATCATCGGTCAACGAGCTGATCACATGCCAGCTGAAGGTGCCCGGCCGCAGGATATCGTCATCCATGCACGTGGTGGACACACTGATCCGAAGGTCGTCCTCGCGCGGCTCGACGCTGACCACCAGTGTGGAATCCTTGGCCGCCGAACGGATCAGCCGTGTGCAGGCCTCGTCGAGCGCCAGTCGCAGGTCCGCGACCGCGTCAAGATCGAGGTCCTCGAGGGTGCCGAGTGCGCTTACCAGGGTCCGAATGACGGCCAGGCTTTCCAGGCGGGCGGCCACTCGGAACTCGACCGGCTGACCCTGCGACCGCGATTTCGGGTTATCGGTATGAGCCTCGGACATGTGGCCTCCCGACGTCATCTGCACGAGGTTACCCTCTGGCCGACCTGTCATCGTTTCGTCCCGTCTGCGGATGCGCCGCCCGAGGTGTGGGTTTGCTCAGGGCTGGGTATCCCGGCATGGTGCCCACACCGCCTACCGCGCAGCAACGGGCCACGGCGTCGCAGGCCGTGCGAAGCATAGCCGCGGTCGCGGGAGTGGTGGTGCTGGTGCTCTGCCTGCTGGTACTGGCCGTATATCTCGTCGTATTCGGCGACGTCATGCCACAGATGCAGTGAGCCGGTGTTCATCGATCCCGGGATACCCATTTCAGCGGTAAATAACCGGCCGTGAGGCTGCGCAGGAGTACGGTCGGCGGCCCCGGTGTGCGCCGGGTCCGCCGCGGTCGTGGCTTCTCATACGTGGACCCGAACGGCGACAGGATCGACGACCCCGAGACCCTTACCCGGATCGAAGCGTTGGTGATCCCGCCGGCGTGGAAGAACGTCTGGATCTGTCCCTATCCCAGCGGCCACATACAGGCCGTCGGCGTCGATGCCGCGGGGCGCAAGCAGTACCTGTATCACGAGCAATGGCACGCCGAACGCGCCGAGGAGAAATACGATCGGGCGCTGAACATGGCCAAGCGCCTGCCGACCTGGCGGTTACGAGTGCTCGACGATCTCAACGCCCGCGGGCTGCACCGTGACCGGGTGCTCGCGGTGGCTCACCAGTTGCTCGACGTCGGCTACTTCCGCGCCGGCGGCGAAGAGTACGCGCAGGAGAACGGCAGCTTCGGGTTGGCCACCCTGCGCCGCGAACACGTCAGACTGTGTCGCGGCGGCGTCGAATTCGACTACCCCGCCAAGAGCGGGGTGCGCCGCACCATCACGATCGAAGATCCGATGCTGGTGAATGCGGTGCGGTCGCTGCTGCGCGCCGACACCCGGCTGCCGCGCCTGCTGGTGTATCGGGCGGACGACGGATGGGCCGAGGTACACGCCGACGACGTCAACTCCCGCTTTCGGGAGCTTGTCGGCGACGAGTTCACCATCAAAGACCTCCGAACCTGGCACGGCACCGTGCTGGCCGCCGAGGCGTTCGCTCACGCTCCCGAGCCGACGTCGAAAACCGCTCGCCGCCGCGCGGCATCGGCGGTGATGAAGGCCGTATCCGAAGAACTCGGCAACACCCCCGCCGTGGCGCGCAGCTCGTATGTCGATCCGCGGGTGGTGCGCGCATATGAGGGCGGCGTGACGATCGCCCCCGCGCTGCGCCGAGCCGACCGGGAGCGCTCAGCGGCGACCCGCCAGCAGATCGTCGAGCAGGCCGCCGCTCGGCTGATCACCCGTGCCGACAAGAACCGCTGAGCGTCAGTAGCCCCCCGCGACGCCGTTGCCCATGTAGGCCAGCGACGATTCGCCGATCATGTTCCGGTCGAGGATGTTGCGAGTGTCGACGACGACGGCTGACGAAGCAGCATCGCGGCCGATGGAATCCCAGTCCAGCTCCACGAAGTCCGGCCACTCGGTGAGCACCAGGATCGCGTCCGCGTCCTTGGCCGCCACGTACGGGTCACCCTCGGTCGCCACCGTGAGCTGTGCGCGGTCGATGCTGTCCAATCTCGGGTCGTAGGCGGTGACCAGCGCGCCGGCCAGCTGAAGTTCTGCGCAGATCGTCAGCGCCGGAGAGTCGCGGATGTCGCTGGTGCCGGCCTTGAAGGTCAGCCCGAACGCGGCGACCCGGACATCGCGCAGCGGGCGCTTGAGCGCCCGGCGCAGCGTGGTGATGATGCGCTCGCCCTGGGCGTGGTTGGTGCGCCGGGCCCACGCGACCTCGGACAGCGGGACACCGTGTGCACGGCCGGTGTGCAGTAGCGCCGCGGTGTCCTTCGGCAGGCAGGACCCGCCCCAGCCGGGCCCGGGTGCCAAGAACTCCCGGCCGATGCGCGGGTCGGCGCCCATGCAGCGCGTGACGTCGCGGATGTCAGCGCCCACCTGCGTGCACAGCGCGGCGAGCGAGTTCGCGTAGGAGAGCTTGACGGCCAGGAAGGCGTTGCTGGCGTACTTGGCCAACTCAGCGCTTTCCAGGCTCAACCGCAGGATCGTGTCGGTGTCCCCGCGATACACCTGCTCCACGGTGTCGGCGGCGACGGCGTCATTCGCGCCGATCACGACCCGGTCCGGGTGGCAGAAGTCGTAGATCGCGTGGCCTTCCCGCAGGAACTCGGGATTCGAGGCCGTCGCGATGTCGCGGGCGGCAAGCCGGGTGCTCAACCGGCGGCAGGTACCCACCGGCACCGTCGACTTGATCGCGACCACGGATCCGCGCCGCAGCAGTCCGGCGAGCTTGTCGACTGCTGATTCGACCGCGCTGAGCTCGGCGCTGCCGTCGGCCGCGGTCGGGGTGGGCACGCACACGAATACCACATCGCATCCGTGTAAGGCCTCGTAGTCGTCGGCGAAATTCAGTGTGCCGCACTCTAAGCCGGCGTGCAGGAGGTCGTCGAGTTCCGGCTCGTCGAGCACCGGCACGCCGCGGGACAATTGCGTGACGCGATGAGGGTCACTGTCCACGCACACGGTGTCGATTCCCTTGGCGGCCAGGCAGACCGCGCTCGTGAGCCCAACATAACCCGCGCCGACCACGCCGGCCCTGATGCTCATCTGGCTCATGCGATCTCCGCGAGGATCTGCCTGCTGGCCTCCAGCACGCGCGACGGCGTGATAAGCAGCAGGCCGCGATGCGGCCGGTCCGCGTGCGGATCGCCACGGTCGCCGGCCCAGACGGTGACGTGGCGTCCGCGGCCGCGTGGCCCCCACCGGCTCGGTGGCGTCGGACCGAACAACAGCACCGAGGGCGTGCCGGTCGCTGTCGCGATGTGGCCGATACCGGTGTCACCGCAGATGAGCAAGTGGCAGTCGGTGATCAGGGCGACCATGCCGAGCACGTCGAGTTGTCCCGCCAGGACCGCCGACTCGTCCAGGCCGGCGTGCTGCGCCACGGTCTCGGCGAGTTCCTGCTCGGCGGCCGACCCGGTGACGACGATGCGGTGACCCGCGGCCTGCAGCGCCGCGGCGACTTCAGCGAACCTCTCCGGCGGCCAGCGGCGCGACGGGTACCCGGCGCCGGGATGGATGACGACGACATCACGGCGATACGGGTAGCCTGCGGGTCGGCCCAGACCCAAATGCTCGGCATCGCAGTCGATTCCGGCCCAGCCCAGAAGACCGCACCAGCGGTCGACCTCATGCACCTCGTCGCGCCACGGCGGTCCGCCCAGTGTCGGGTACGACGCGTGTCGATGCGAGATCACAAGCCTGGGTCCGGCGCCCATCAGGTCGGCGATGCTTTCCGGGCCGCACCCGTGCAGATTGACCGCCAACTCGGGAGGAGGCCGATTCCAACGCAATTCGCCCAGACCCGGGGTGGGCACCACCTCGTCGACGGCGCCGCAGAACAACGCCAACGACGCGAGATCCGCCCGGGTCGCCAAGACCAACCTCGCCGCCGGGAACGCCCGGCGCAGCCCGCGCAGCGCCGGAATCCCCGTCAGGAGATCACCAAGACCCAGCGCCCTCAGCACCAGCACGGTTCCCGCGGGATCCGCGAGGTTCAGGGCCACGACGACTCCTCAGAGGAGCACACCACCATCTCGCGGATCTCACATCCCGGCGGCTGGCTCAGCGCGAACACGACGGTTTCGGCGACGTGGTCGGGGTCGTTGAGCTTGGCGTCGGGCGGCGGCTTGTACTGCTCGTCGCGCCCGTCGAAGAACGGGGTCTGCATGCCGCCGGGAATCAGCAACGTCACGCCGACCTGACCGGCGAGCTCCGCGGCCAGCGCGCGGGTGAAGCCCACCACACCGAATTTCGACGCGCAGTACGCGGTGGCGTCGCTGACCGCCTTGATGCCCAACGTCGACGCGCACGTGACGATGCGGCCACCGGAGGCTCTCAGGTAGGGCAGCGTGGAACGCACGACGGCCGCCGTGCCGAGCAGGTTGACGTGCAGCACCCGTTCCCAGTCCTTGACCGCCACGGTGTCCAGCCGCCCACAGCTGTCGATCCCGGCAGGGGTGAACACGCCTTGCAAGCGACCGTCGACGGATTCGACGAGCTCGTGAATCGCGGCGTCCACCATCGCCGTGTCGGCGAGGTCGGCCCACGCGTAGGCGACCTCATCGGATTGCGGTTTCGCGATGTCGATCACCAGCGGGGTGCCGCCGTGTCGCTGCACGGCGAGCACCGCAGCGGCGCCGAGTCCGGATGCACCGCCGGCGATCAGAACGTTGCCCAGCGGGTGTGAGGTCTGCGTCATCGGTGAGCCTTCCTGTTGCGTTTACCGTGCGTCGGCGATGAGCTTCGACGAGGAGTAGCCCGGCACGGTCGGCAGCAGCACCACCTCACCGCCGTGTCTGCGCACCGCCTCCGCTTCCGGCAGCTGCACGCCGGTGTAGTCGCCGCCTTTTACCCAGATGTCCGGCTTGAGCCGCTCCACTGCGGCCACCGGGGACTCTTCGGTGAAAATCCCGACGCCGTCGACGCACGCCAGTGCCGCGAGCACCCGCGCGCGGTCGGCCGCGGGCACCACCGGGCGGCCGGGCCCCTTCAGCGCGCTCACGGACTCGTCGGAGTTGATCAGCACCACGAGCGCGTCGCCCAGCTCGCGGGCGCGGCGCAGTAGCCGCACATGCCCGGTGTGCAGCAGGTCGAAGCATCCGCCGGTGGCGACCAATGTCTTGCCGCGCTGGCGGAGCCGATCGGCCAGGTCGAGCACCGCGGGCATGCCGGTGACCGCGCCGGCGGTGGGCGCCAGCCCGAAATCGCCGGGCATCGCCATCGCGCTGGACACCCCGGCCGCACCACCGGTGGCGACGAAACGCGAGGCCGCCTCCACCGCGCTGGTGGTGGCGGCGAGCGGGCCGGCACCGTCGGCGAGCGCAAGCGCGGCCGCCACAGCGAACCGATCACCGGCGCCGCAGGTGTCGGGGCGGCCGGCCCCGAGGTTGTCTGGCGCCGCGACGTGCTCCACGGTGTGATCTGCGTCGGAGAACATCGCACCGTGCGATCCCAGCGTGACACTGACCGCGCGAGCCTGCCAATCGGCCCGCAACGTGGTAGCCAGCTGGCCGGCGTGTGCGGCGCCCGGCGAAAAGTGCTGGGCTTCTGCGAGATTGGGAGTGGCCAGTGTGCATCCCGGGATCGGTCGCGCACCCCGCGGATGAGGATCCCAGACCACGGGCAGGCGCGCGACGACATCGCTCAGCGCCGCGCGCAGATGCGGGTGCGCCGCGACGCCGCGCCCGTAATCGGCAACGCAGACCGAACCCGCCGCTGCCAGCACGTCGCTCACTTCCGACGGCAGGGTGTCAGCGGCGGCCGCGCCGTCACCGTGGTCGACCCGGACCACCGACTGCCCGCCCGCCCGGATACGGATCTTGCTCAGCGTGGTGCCGGTGAGCGGCAGCCCGATCAACCGGATCTCGGGGTGATCGGTCGCGAACAGCGCGGCAAGCGAACGCCCCGCGGCGTCGTCGGCGGTCGCCGTGATCAGCACGACCTCGGAATGCACCCGCGCCGCAAGCACCGCGGCAAGGCCGGCTCCGCCGGGACGGTGCCAGATCCGGTCGGGTTCGACGACCGGCACGGGCGCCTCCGGGGACAGCCGGCTGGCCGACCCGTCGACATCGACGTCGAGCATCGAATCACCAACGATGACAAGCGATTTCACTGTCATCCGATCAGCAACTCGTCGAGCGCGATGCACAGCGCGTGCAGCAGGACCAGATGCATCTCCTGCACCGTCGCGGTGGACCCGGCCTCCACGCAGATCGCGTCATCGCTCATCGCGGCGAGCGGATTCGGCGCCGGCCCGGTCAGCGCCCAGGTGGTCACGTTGGCCTCTTGGGCCGCCTTGACCGCACTCAGCACATTGGGGCTGGTGCCGCTGGTACTCAACGCCACCAGCACGTCGCCGGGCCGCCCGTGCGCCCGCACCCCGCGTGCGAACATCTCCTCGGCGCCGTAGTCGTTGACGATCGCGGTGGTGGCCGACGTGTCCGCGTGCAATGCGATGGCCGACAGAGGTCGGCGATCATCCTTGAACCGCCCGACCAGTTCGGCGGTCAGGTGTTGAGCCTCGGCGGCACTGCCGCCGTTGCCGCACGCCATCAGCCGGCCGCCTGCATCGAAGACGCGCACCAGGTGCTCGGCCCACTGCTGCAGCTGGACGGCACTCGGCCGAACCTGGACCGCCGCCCGGACCAGGTCGGCGAAATGTTTGTCAATCATGCTGCACCTCGACTCTGTACATCGGCGACTGCGGCGACGACATCTGCCGGCGCGATGCCGTTGAGGCACGGGTGTCCCGGGACCGCGCATTCCCTCGCCCGGGTCAGCCGGCACGGCGCGTCCTGATCACCCAGGAGCACGACGATCGTTCCGTACGGCGCCCACTGGCCGGCGGGCACCACTGGTGCGAACAGCGACACCACCGGTGTCCCGACCGCCGCGGCAAGATGCGCCGGCCCTGTGTTGGGCGCCACGACGGCCCGGGCCGAAGCGAACACCGAAGCCAGTTCCGCCAGCGTCGTGTGGCCGCCAAGGTCGAGCCCGTCGTCGCCGGCCACCTGTGCCGTCAGTACCCGGTCGGCTTCGGTGCCGGTGACCACGACGAAGTGACCGGCGGCGGCGAGCGCCCGCGCGATCTCGGCCGACGAATGTGCCGACGGCCGCCGGGCCGGTACGGCGGCGCCCGGGTGGAACGCCACGTAGTCGTGTCCGGCCGTTGCCGACGACAGGCTCGGATGCAGTGGCGGAAGCCGGCGAAGACGAAGCCGGCCGTCGTCGCCGAACGGCAACCGCCACCCGGCAGCCTCCGCCAGCGACAGCGCGCGCAGGGGCTCCGGTACACCGTCGGCGACGTGGTGGCGCAGGTTGAGCAGGCTGCCCGGATAGTCCTCGCAGATCGCGCCGGTCCAGCTGACCCCCGCCATGCGGCAGATCAGCGCAAGCGGCAACGGCGACTGGTGGTACGAGGTGAAGATCAGCGCCGAATCCGGCTGTTCCTGCGCGATCATCGTCATCAGCGCCGTCACGGTGTCGGCGGTCAGCTCGGGTGCGTCGAAGTCCACCCACGCGGCGGCCCATTCCACGACACGGTCCACGCCGGGCAGCAGCCGTGCCGCTTCGCTGCCGCGCGGGCCGGCGAGGAAGACCACCCGATCGTGTGACGCCGCGACCGCCCGCACGGCAGGACCGGTGATCAACACGTCACCGGTGCTGTCGAGCCGGGCAACCAACGCGGTGCTCATTGCCAGGCCCTCAGGACGAGCGACACCGCCTCGTCGAGCGAACCGGCCACCCGCGCGTTGACGTGGGCGTCGTGGATCTCCTCCCGGCGAGTTCGGTCGGTCGGCACCAAGATTGCCGTTGCCTTGGCGGCCCGGGCGGCTTCCACGTCGCCGCCGGTGTCGCCGATCATCACGCAGCGGGCGGTGTCGACGCCCAGCGCGTCGGCTGCCGCGATCACCATGCCGGGAGCGGGCTTTCGACATTCACACGCGTCGTGGACGTCGTGCAGACAGATCTGCCACGAGTCGAATGGGCCGAGCAGTTCGTCGACCCGGGCGTTCACCGCGTTGAGTTGCTCGGCGCTGATCAAGCCCTTCGCGACGCCCGACTGGTTGCTCACGACGGCCAGCAACAGGCCGTGCTTGCGAAGGCGGCCCAGCGCGTGCACCGCGTCAGACTTCGGCACCACGGCACCCGGATCGTTCAGATAGGGTCCGTCTTCGATCAGCGTGTCGTCGCGGTCGAGCAGTACCGCGAGCGGGGGGTCGGGCCGCGCGCGCCGGAACCTCCAGGTGCCCCAAAGACGTTGAGCGACCGCCACCGGCGGTATCAGCGCGCTGCTGATGAGCATCGCGATGACTTCCCGCGCAGCGGGGGGGCCGGCCACGATGCGGCGTATCGCGAACTCCGTAGTCAGGCCCAGCCATGACAGCAACGCGATAACCGCGAGCCGCGGCCGGCGCGCGAGTGCCGCCAGCGTCGCGAGGGCGGCACCCGCGGTCGTCGTCGCGTGCACAGGCAGCCGCGCGGGCTCGCCGCCGATCTTTTCGCGCCAGCGACGACCGTGCTTACGCCGCATCAACGCGTCGTCGCGGTTGCCGACCTGGGCCCGCACGCTGGTGAGCACCGACGACGAGCGGGCGGCAACAGGGTGCACGGTTTCCCGCGTCCCCGTCACGATTCGCCCGCCGCAGCGGGTTATCCGCAGCGCGATGTCGGCGTCTTCCCGGTAGGCGCGGGGGAACCGCTCGTCGAACCCGCCGCACGCCACCAAAGCGGATCGGCGGTAAGCCATGTCGGCGGTGATCCATCGCGAGGTGGCCAGCTGCAGCGTGCGGCGCTCGTCGTCGGTGGCACGCCGGTGCGAGGGCGCGGGCACCGTCATGCGGGCCGATATTCCGACGACGGAGTGATCCGCGGCTTTGACGTCGTCGGCCAGCCGGGCCGGCCAGTCGTCGCCCGTGACCACGTCGTCGTCCAGGAAGCAGATCCACGTGGCGCCGCTGTTGCGCCATCCCACATTTCGCGCCGCCGCGGGTCCGCGGCCCCCTGAGCGCAGCACTGTGATCGGCAGTTCGGTCGCGGTCATATCCAGCGGCTTATCTGTTGCCGCGCGGTCGTCGACGACGATCACCGCCGACGGCCGCGGACCGTCGCCGCGGTCCAGTGCGGCCAGCAGCCGCCCCAGCGACTCGCGCCCGATCGTCGGAATCACCATCGCCACGCTGGCCGCTTCGGCGGCCGTCATCACCGATGCCGCCGAATCATGAAGGGCCCCAAGGCCAGTACATCGATTGGTGCGCTGCCGAAGCACTCGAGCGCGTCACGAGGGCTGTCGACCATGGGACGTCCCGCGGTGTTGAAGCTGGTGTTGACCACGACCGGTACCCCGGTGCGCGAAGCGAACCGGCTGATCATCTGGTGCAGCAGCGGCGTGTCGGTGTCGACGGTCTGGATTCGTGCGGTGCCGTCGACATGGGTTACCGCGGGTATTCGCGATCGCCATGCCGGATCGACGTCGTGGACGAACAGCATGTAGGGGCTGGGTATCGGGCCGCCGGAGAAGATGTCGGGGGCTCGCTCCGCGAGCACCATCGGCGCCACCGGCCGGAACTGTTCGCGGCCCTTGACGGCGTTCATCCGCTCAAGGTTTTCAGCGTGCCGGGGATCGGCGAGCAACGACCGGTTGCCCAGTGCGCGGGGGCCGAATTCGGCGCGGCCCTGGAACCAGCCGACGAGTTTGTCGTCGGCCAACGCGTCTCCGATGGCCACCGCGATATCGTCGGGGCGCTCATAGGTCACGTCGGCGGCGTCGAGGATCGCCCTGAGCTCGTCGTCCGCCCACCCCCGGCCCAGTGACGCCGAGGGCATCGGGCTGATCGGCTCGTCGAGATCGGCCGCCACTGCCAGCGCCGCGCCCAGCGCGGTGCCCGCGTCACCGGCCGCGGGCTGCACCCAGATGTCGCGGAACTGACCGCTGCGGTACAGCCGCGAGTTGGCGACGCAGTTCAACGCCACCCCGCCTGCCAGGCAGAGCGTCTCTGAGGCGCTGCGGCCGCGTAGCCATGACACCAGGTCGGAAAGCACTTCCTCGAGAACCCGCTGCACGCTGCAGGCCAGGTCGGCGTGTGCGGGGTCGAGGCCCGTGTCGCCCCGGCCGCGCGGTGCGGTGAACCGCGTCCAGTGCACCGGCTCAGTGCGGAACGTGCCGTCGCCGCAGGAGTACACCAACTCCCGTAGCCGGTCGGCGTAGCTGGGCTTCCCGTAGGAGCCCATCGCCATGACTTTGTACTCGTCGCTGGACCGCTTGAAGCCCAGATGCTCGGTCAGGCTTTCGTACAGCAGCCCGAGTGAATGCGGGAGTTGTTGGGACGACAGGATATCGAGCTTTCCGTCGCGGTAGTCACCCGCCAGCATCGAGGTGGTCTCGCCGCGACCGTCGATTACCAGCACGGCGCTGTCGGGTTCGGGCGAGGCCAGTGACGCGGACGCGGCATGCGCGACGTGGTGACGGACGTGCCGGACGATGCCGGGATCCAGGCCGGGCAGGGCGGCCGCGAGGAACTGGGGGGCCCGCCGCGCGTACAGCGTGCGCAGATACTCCCAGTCGCGGTCCTGTCCGGCCAGGGGCTCGGAGAGCTCCGCGGTTGCCGGGTCGTAGGAGTACCCGACGGCGTCGAGGTCGGACGCCGCGATGCCGCCCTGCTCGAGGCACCAGCGCGCGGCCTGGGTGGGCATTTCCCACGTGGAGAACGCGACCGCCTGCTTGCCGTGTTTGCGCCGGGAAAAGCGCTCCTCTTCGGCCGCCGCGACGATCTGACCGTCGACGACGAGCGCGGCCGCGGGGTCGTGGAACACCGCGTTGATGCCCAAAACGCGCACGCGTACCTCCTGGCCTGTGGTTAGTCGTCCAAAGAGCACTTACCCACAGAAGTCGGGGTTAAACAGGCTCGGCCGCGTGCGGCCGCGTGACGGCCTCCCGACCGCGGAACCACGCGACGGTCTCGGCGAGCCCCTCCTGTGGAGGGACCTTCGGCTCCCAACCCAGCTGCTCTCGTGCCAGCCGGATGTCGGGGCACCGGCGTTGCGGATCATCTTGCGCGGCAGCGACATAATGAATCGGCGAGGAACTGCGTGCGAGCTCGCGAATCATCTCTGCAACCTCGAGCACGGTGAGCTCGGTCGGGTTGCCGATGTTGACCGGCCCGGTGATGTCGGCGTCGGCGAGCGCGAGCAGCGCCGCGACCGTGTCGTCCACGTGGCACAGCGAACGGGTCTGCCGACCGTTGCCGGATACGGTGATCGGCTCGTCAGACAGCGCCTGCCGGCAGAATGTCGGCACCATCCGCCCGTCGTCGGCCCGCATCCGGGGACCGTAGGTGTTGAAGATGCGGGCCACCGCGACGTCGCCGTGACGAGATCGGTGATAGGCGAACACCAGCGCCTCGGCGAACCGTTTGGCTTCGTCGTAGACGCTGCGGGGACCGACAGGATTCACGTTGCCCCAATAGGTTTCGCGTTGCGGATGTTCGAGGGGATCGCCGTACACCTCACTGGTGGAGGCGAGCACGAAGCGAGCGCCGCTGCGTTCGGCGATATCCAGGGCGACCGACGTCCCGTGGGCTCCCACCCGCAAGGTCTGCACCGGCAGCCTCTGGTAATCCGGCGGGGAGGCCGGCGATGCCAGGTGAAAGACCGCATCGAAGGGGTGGTTCAGGCGCGGATCGCCTGAGGTCTCGGTGATGTCGTGTTCGACGAACTGAAGCCCGCTGCGTCGCCCGAGGTCCGCCACATTGCCCGGTCCACTGGTCGACAAATCGTCAACGCACACCACTTCCGTACCGCGGTCGAGCAGCCGGTGGCACAGGTGGTTGCCGAGGAAGCCCGCTCCGCCGGTGACGAGGACACGATTCGATTCCGCCACGGGTCGCGGGTACCCGAATCCAGGGAGGTAAAACGGTTTGTCGCCGAGTCGCGGCGGGTAATCGGCCGGCATGGATCTCGCCGGCCGACGAATGTCGTTTGTCATCGCGACCCGCGACCGCGCCCAAGGACTCGGGCACACGTTGGCACGCCTGCTCGAGACCACTCCGTGCCCTATCATCGTGGTGGACAACGACTCTGGGGACCACTCGCGCGACGCGGTGGGCACGTTGGCGCGGACGCACCCGCAGGGCTCCCGGCTGAGGCTGGTGGCGCTGACCCGCAATCGTGGTGCGGTGGCCCGCAATGTGGGTGTAGCGACGTGTGACACGCCGTATGTGGCGTTCTGCGACGACGATTCGTGGTGGGCTCCGGAGTCGGCGCGGATCGGCACGGAACTGTTCGACCGGCACCCCACTGTGGCGGTGCTGGCCGCGCAGACCGTGGTATGGCCGTCGGGGCGCCGCGATCCGTTCAGCGACGTGCTGGCGTCCAGCGCGCTCGGCCGCAAGCCGGCCATGCCGGGACCCTCTGTGCTTGGCTTCCAGTCGTGTTCGGCGATGGTGCGCGCCTCGGCATTCCTTGCTGCCGGCGGATTCAGTACGGTCCTGCACTTTCGCGGCGAGGAGCAGCTGCTCGCGCTGGATCTTGCGGCCGCCGGGTGGGAGCTGTGCTACTGCCCCGAACTCGTTGCGTTCCATGAGCCTTCGCCGGTGCGGGCGGCGGCCGCCGCGCAGGACGCGCGGGTGCTGCGCAACGACTTCTTGACCTGCTTGATGCGGCGACCACCCGATCGGTGTGTGGCCACCGCCCGCGAGTTGTTGCTGGCGGCCGCCGCCGACAGCGCGCACGCCCGCGCTGCCGCCGAGGCGTTGGTCCGGTTGCCCATCGCGCTGGGCCGGCGTCGCCGGCTGCCTGAGGAACTCGAGCGCAAGGTGCGCCAACTGGAGGCGGCTTAACCCCACTGGCGGTCCGACACCGTCATCGCATGCGAAGCCGGCATCGTCCGCTGATAGACCTTCAGCGTGTCGGCGGCGATCCTGTCCCACGAGTAGCGTGACTCGGCGCGCGCGCGTCCGGCTGCGCCCCACTCGGCGAGCCGCGCAGGATCTGCGAGCATCGCGTTCAGCGCCTCCGCGCAGGCCTGCGGATCGCGCGGCGGCACCAGCACACCCGTCCCGCCGTCGACAACCGTGTCGAGCATCCCGCCGACCGCCGCGGCGAGCACCGGCACTCCGCACGCCATCGCCTCGACCGGGACGATGCCGAACGGCTCGTACCACGGCGTGCAGGCGACCACGTCGGCCGATCGCAGCAGCGCGGGCATCGCGCCCCGCGACACCGATCCGGTCAGCCGAACCCGATCGGCCACCCCGAGCCCGGCCGCCAGGGTCGACAGCCGGACCGCTTCGGGGTCGGAATCCAGGGCGCTGACGTCGGGACCACCGACGATCAGCAGTTCGGCGTCGGGGACCGCGACCATCGCCCGTATCAGAATGTCAAACCCCTTCCGCGGCACCAGCCTTCCCACCGAAACGATCCTGCGGCGGTCTGTCCGGCCGGCGCGGGCCCCAGTCGGGGTGAAGCGGTGCAGATCGACGCCGCACGGGATCACCGATGTCCGGGAGCGCGGCCGGCCGAGCCGCACCAGCTCGAACACCTCGTCGGTGCAGGTGGCCGCAACCCAGTCGGTATTGCGGGCCAGCAGCTTCTCGAGTTGTGCCCGCGCGGGTGGGCTGGTGTCCCGCACGCCCTGGTGACGCCGCTTGACAACGCCGAGCGCGTGAAATGTCTGCACCATCGGGACGTTCCGGCGGCGCGCGGCCAGCCTTGTCGCGACTCCCGACATCCAGAAATGCGCATGTGCGATGTCGGGCCGCTCGGTGATCCACTGATCGGCGAGGTACTCCCCGAACGGCCCCATGTGCTCCAGCAGGTCGTCCTTGGGCAGGTTCGTCGGTGGCCCGGCCGGCACGTGCACGACGGTGTACCCGGCCGCGGTATCCACGCGTTCCGGAAGGCCGGGGTCGTCGCGGCGGGTAAACACCAGAATCTCGTGGCCGCGGCGCGCCATCGCCGCGGACAACTCGGCGACGTGCACGTTCTGGCCGCCGGCGTCGACGCCGCCCAACACGGCCAGCGGGCTGGCGTGTTCGGAAATCATTGCGATTCTCATCCGGCTTCCCTCCCTATTCACGCGCCGTATTCACGCGCAGACGCCGTCGATCAAACGATCCCAGTCGGCCAGGAACCGCTGCAGCCCGAAGTGGTGCAGGGCGAACAGGCGGGCCGACTTGCCCGCAGCCCTCGCCGCCTCCGGCTCGGAGACAAACAACCTCACTGCCTCCGCCAGCGTGTCGACGTCGGCGCTGACCACACCGGCCTGGCTGGGCACCGCCAGAGGGGCCATCGTCGAGGCCACCGCGATCACCGGCATGGCCAGGTGCATCGCCTCGATCAGCGAGAGCCCCAGCGACGTCCAGCGTGCGGTGTGCACATAAACGCGGCGCCGGGCCACTTGACGGTGCAACTCCGGCGCGTGCACGTCACCGCGGCCGCGCACCTGCCCGCCAAGGTCGATATCGTTGAGCTGGTGGGTTCCCATTCCCCAGACGTCGAGCGGAACGTCTGCGGAGAGCCGGCCGAGAAGGTCTGTGCCCACCACTCGGTTGCGCCGCAGCGGCTCGTTGATCATCGCCGCGGCGGCCGGAAGTTCGCCGGTGTAGAGGTCTCCGGGATCGGGGATGCCGTGGCTGATCACCATTGTCGGCGCCACCCCGTTGTCCCACATCAGCCGGTTGAAATCGGTGACGTGGACAAGCGTGATGTCGGAGCGCTCGGCGATCGCGTGCCTGCTGTTCACCGGTGAGGGTCGCGGCGCGTTGTGCTCGACATAGACGGCCGGCACGTCCTCGCCGGGGCGCCGGCCGAGCCACCGGGCCGCCAGATCGAGTTCCTCCGGGCGCTGCAACACGACGAGGTCGACCGGTTCGTCGGCCAACTTGTCCACCGCCACCTCGTCGGCACGCTTCCATTGCCGCCCACACAGTCCACGCCCGTCGGCGTCGCCGGCGTCGTTGCGCGGCAGCACATAGCGATGGCGGCCCTGCACGAAAGCCTCGGTCCAGGAGCCGTGTACGTGCCAGAGCAAAACGGTTCGCACCGATGCTGTTGTCGGCATACGAAAAGTACTTCCCTTGCACTATCGCTGCCAAACATGGCCCGGCGGCGGTCAGCGTGACGCGGTGAGATCCCGTGTCGAAGGCCCCTCCAGCAATGTGCCGTCCGGCGCGAATCGCGATCCGTGCAACGGGCACTCCCAGGCCCTGTCGACGTCGTTCCAGTTCACGATCCCGCCCAGATGCGGGCACACCGGCGACACCCGGTGTTCGGTGCCGTCCACCACAGAGCGGGCTTCCAGATGCCACGGCAGCCCGCTGACGACGCCACCCTCATCCTTTCCCGGATTGCGCTGAATCGACCGGGTGAGCGGAGCGATCCAGCCCTTGGCCATATTGAGACCGACCTCGAGATTGGCCTCGACTGCCGTGGCCAGCCCATGCAATTCGCGCGGACTCCAACTGGAGAACGCGCTCGCCCAATCCATTCGGCCACCGAGAATGCGGCTGGACAACGCCAGCGCGGCGGCCGCGCCATTGGTCATGCCCCACTTGTTGAATCCCGTTGCCACAAATATGGATTCGCTGTTGGGAAGGATCGGGCCGACGTAAGGCGATTCGTCAATGGGGGTGTAATCCTGCGCTGACCAGTAATGCGTGCGCACCGCGCCGGGATAGTGCACCCGCGCCCAGTTCGACAGCTCCTCAAGCGCGGCGGCAGGGCTTTTGGCGCGCCCCACTGGATGGCCGGCGCCGCCGACGATCAGCCGCTCGCCGTCGGCGGTCGGCGCGTAGCGCACGGACCTGGTCGGTGAATCGGTCGAGATCATCATCGGTCGGGTGATGTTGCCGGGCACCCGGAAGGCCATGGCGTACGAGCGGCCCGGCTTGAGCCTGGCGAAGAAGCCGCCGCGGTCGAGGATCGGGATGCCGGTGGCCAGCACCAGCTGCCCGGCTCCCAGTTCGACCGCCCCCTCGATGTCACCGTCCGACGGACCGTTGACCTGCACCTTCAGCCTCCCGCACTGGCCGGAGACCCGGCGCACCCGCGCGCCCTCGAGCAGACTGCCCCCTCGCCCGATCAGCTCTGTCGCGAGGCTGTCGAGGAACGGCATCGGGTCGAACTGCCCCTGGTCGGCCAGCCGGACGCCGCCGTGATACGGGAACGGCACGTCGGCATCGTCATCCCATTCCGCCGGCAGGCCAACGGTCTGACATGCCTGGAGCTCGGCGCGGGCGGCGCCGACGCCCTTGCCGGACTGGGCGTAGGTGTACGCGTCTTCGCGCTGCACCGCCACACCGTGGGTCGCACAGTGGTGAAGCACCCACTCCTGACCCTCCCGGTTGCCGCTGACATAGTCGCGGGCGACGTCGGTGCCGTGTTTGGCGATGATCCTGGCCAGGTGATCGCCCTGCAACAGGCTGATCTTGCCGGTGGTGTTGCCGGTCGTGACGGCGCCCACCGAGCGCGCCTCGAGCACGACTACCTTCTCGCCTGCGCGGGCCAGCAACACCGCCGTCATCAGCCCGGTGATGCCCGCGCCCGCGACGATCACGTCGGATGCCCGGTCAACGTCGTCGAGGGTACTTGCAGCCCAAGGCCCGCCAACTCGGTCGGCTAACCACAGAGAAGTCATGGGTTGCCTTATTACCCGGCGCACCGGAGACGAAACGCGGGGTTTTGGCACGGGGTTTCGGCACGGGGTTTTGGCCGAATGCCGTCCGGGTAGCTTCCGCGTGTGACACTTGGTCCTGATTCCGACGAGCCCATCGGTGAAGAGGTGCCGATACCCGATGCGGTCGAGCAACGGCTTCCAGTAGGTGAGGACCGAGAGCTCTCGGAAGACTTCCAGCCCACCGAGGCCAGCGAGATAGCGGCGGAGATGCCGCCACCCACCGACGTCGACCCGGCGGACTGGCAGGAGCAGTTGACCAGCGCCGACAGCGGCGACGAGGACTGGGACCCGGATATCACCTAGGACGTCAGCCAGCTCCGACGAGATCGCGCCGTCGGCGTGACATCGGTCACGCCGCGGGCCGGATAACGCCCGGTAGGCGGTGGGCGCCGCAGGTCAGCAGCGATCCGTCAGGTTTAGCCACCGTGCTCGGCGGGAATCAGCCGGAACTGACGGGCAATGGCGCCCGTCGCCGAACGGAAGCGACCGTTCTACCGAAGGAAGCCAACAAGGAGGAATCCATGGCGGAAAACAGCGGACCCGAAGAAGCCGTCAGAGGCGTCGTCGAGGACGTCAAGGGCAAGGCCAAGGAAGCCGTCGGCACCGTGACCGGTCGCGATGACCTGGTCCGCGAGGGTAAGGCCCAGCAGGACAAGGCCGAAGCGGAGCGCGATGCCGCCAAGAAAGAGGCCGAGGCTGAGTCGGCTCGCGGCGGCGCCAAAGCCGCAGAAGGGCGCCAGAAGTCCAACCAGTAGCCAGTGCGTTGGCACACGATGGGCCCAGTCGGAGACTGGGCCCATCGTCATCCTGCCGTCAGCGAGGCGGATTCGGACCGGGACGTTGCGCCTCGGTCGGCGACTGGCGCGCCAGTCGCGCCACGCGGCGACGCTCCACGTAAACCCACACCGAGCCGCCGATGGCGGTGAGGACCGCGGCGGCGCCGAGGCCGATCGTCCACCCGACCTGGCCCATCGCCGCCGCGGCCAGGCAGGCCACCAGGGCCACGATGGCCACACCCATCAGGAAATAGCCGGGCAGGCTGCGGGTGTCCTTCATCGCCTCCCCGGCGCGCGGGATGGTGGTGCGAGCGTGGTCGGTAGGGTCCACGTCTGCCATCAGCTTTCTCCTCTCGCGATCAAGCCGTTGAGCGTGGCTACCCTGGCGGGGGCGGCACGAAACTGTCCGGCGGTGCGAAACACACCGGAGTTGCGGCACGCCAACGCTATACGGCGCGCCCGTGCGAGTGGCCGGCCGGGTGGTCCGCCCGCCAGCGCGCCTCGATGCGGCGTATCCGCCGGTGTTCGAGCGCGATCCAGGCCGAGCCGGCCGCGACCGCTGTGAGCGCGACCAGACCGGTCGTCAGTATCCACTCGTGATGTTTGTATGCGGCCGCCGCGACACAGGCAACCAGCGCGATGAGGCCGACCGCCAGCAGGAAGAATCCCGGCCAGAAGTAGGCGTCGATCATCGACTCGCCAGCGTGCTGGTGGTGCGTGCGGGAGTGATCAATCGGATCGTGATGCGTGTCTCCCATCGCATCTCTCCTTCGTAGAGATACCACTGAGGGTACCTCGCTCAGGAGTCGGCGGGACCGCCGAGAACGCCATGTTTTGGCAGGAAGGCGCTGTTCACAGCGGCGGTTCACAGCGCGGTTCACAACAGCGCGGCAGGCACGGTCATGGCAAGCACGACCAGCATCAGCAACATCAGGAACCAGCCGGCGCCCTGCCAGATCCACCAGCCGCCGCGTGCACGCCACACCTGCAAGGTCCGGACGAACGCCCACACCCCACCGAGCGCAAGGATCGCGGGCGGCCCGATCGCCAACGTGTTGCGCTGTATCGCGCTGCAGTGCGCCAGAGATCCCTGACCGGTGCCCGACTTGCAGCCGTTCAGCCAGGCCAGGGAGACCAGCAACACCACCAGTGCGATGGCCACGAAGATCCCTGTGAAGCGGGCCGCCGCGGCAAACGTCTGCCGATCGCGCCGCGGGTTGCTGGCGTCGGGGGCCATCTTCATGGTCGTCCTCTTCTGATCCGGCGTCCGATTCCGCGCTAGGCGCCTGCGGGCGGCGGATACCTGTCGTTGATGTCGGCGTTGCTGGCCTTGCGTGCACAGTGGGCGCAGCAGTAGACCGTGTCGTCTGCTTCGACGCCGTGTCCGAGAATGCGGCAGCCGCAGTGGGCGCACTCGGGTGCCACTTCGGCGGCCGCGCACTCGATACTGTCAAACGTCGCCGTGCGACCGCCCCAGCTCACTGTGAACGCCTTGTCGTAGTCGTTTCCGCAGGTGTCGCAAATTGCCATGCCATCGGATTCCCTGTCGCTCAGCGGGACAAACGCCGCTGTCAGCCCCCCACACGCAGGTGCGCGGTGAGCAGCAGCCGGTCGAATTCCGACCGGGGCGGCAGCGCATCGTGGTAGTCCTGCGCGGTGAAGTCGGTGGCGATCTGCTCGGCCAGCACCCTCAACTTGACGTTCGTCTCCTGCGAGCGCCAGCGTAGAAGCTCGAAGGCCGTTTCCACGTTGATGTGGTACACCAACATCAACATTCCCTTTGCCTGTTCGATCACACCGCGGCTCTCGGCTATCTCGGCAACCGCCGCGCTGACCATCTGGTCGCGGCGCTGGTCCATCATCGGCGTCACGTCGACGTAGAACCCGTGTGTCCCGATCACCGCGCCGGTGTCGTCGTACAGCCGGTCACCCACCACGACGACGTGGTGGACGCGGCCCTGGACGTCCAGGATGCGATGCCGCGTGCTGAATGCCTGGGAGGTACGGCGAATCTCCTCCAGCGTCGCGGCAACCTGGCCGTAGTCGTCGGGGTGCTTATGCGACAACACAATCTCGGTGGTCGGCTCCACCTCGCCCGGGTCGTAGCCGTGCATGCGCTGTACCTGTGGCGACCACTCCCACCGCTCGTCAGCAAAGTAAAACCGGAACCAGCCGACGCGCTGCGGCGCCCCACCGGCCAACGCCTGTTCGATGGGGGATGTAACCAGGTCGCCGACCGGGTCCTGGGCCATGGCAGAAGAATATCTGGTCCGGATGAACATTCTGAGGCCCAGGTCAGCCCTACGCCGCCGAGGGTCAGGCGCCGGACAGCTCCCACACCGTCGCCGACATCTTATTGAGGATCGCGTCGGCGTTGGCCTGTCCGCCGTCGTCTCCCTGGCACGACATGGCCTGGAGTATGGCGTTTGCGCGAACCCGCGACTGCCCGTAGCACACCCACAGGATCGGCAGGTCCGTCTGCTCTTTGTTCCACCGCACCGCGTCGGAGGTGATGTCGTTGACCGCGAACCGCCACGCGGCCTCGGTCTTGAGCTCCTTGCCGTTACATGGCGCCACGCTTGCCGCGGCGGTGGTGAAAACCTTTGTGGCACTGGCAGAATCCGGGTAGACCGCGGCGGCCTGAGTGACGACGTGGTCGTGCTCGGTCGGGATCCCATCGGAAAGCAGAAGCAGGTGGAACGCGCCGAACCCGTCGCCGATGAAGGGTTGCATGCCCGCACTGTCCAGCGCCGCGCACGGGCCCTGCGCCGGATCCCCGCGGACCGGGCGACCGACGTCGGTGTGCGGTGCCAGCTTGGCCCCGACCATGTCGCTGATCTGCGACGGGCTCAGCAGCACGGAGTCAAGGTCGGCACCGGAGAGCGACTTGCCGACATGGACCGGCGCGGCAACCGCACGGCCATGGATCGGGTGCGCGCAGCCGGCCAACAGCACCGCCGCGGTGAGCAGTCCCGCGAGGGACACCGGCAGCCGCATGACGGCATCCTACCTGCGGAGGCGGCTGCAGCCAGCAAACGACCGCCGCGCAGGATATTCGCCCCCGACACGGTCGCGGATGGTTCTGCCGGCAGCGAACTGCCGACCGGGCGGCCGGTAGTTGTCGGACGTTGTTGGCACCATGGGTAGGTGAAGATCGATCAGTCTGCCCGGCATCCGCTCGCGCGTTTTGGCGTCGCCACGCGCGAGTGGTTTGAGGGCACGTTCGAGGAGCCGACACCCGCGCAACGCCAGGCGTGGTCGGCAATCGCCGACGGGGACAACACGCTCGTCATCGCCCCCACCGGTTCCGGCAAGACTCTCGCGGCGTTTCTGTGGGCCATCGACCGGCTCACCGCCGAACCGAAGCCCGGCACCGGCACCAGGGTCCTTTACGTCTCGCCGCTCAAGGCGTTGGCCGTCGACGTCGAGAGGAACCTGCGCACCCCGTTGACCGGCATCATCCGGACCGCGCAGCGGCTCGGCCTGCCCGATCCCGAGATCTCCGTCGGCGTCCGGTCCGGCGACACCCCGACCGCCCGTCGCCGTGAGCTGATCACCAGACCGCCCGACATCCTGATCACCACGCCGGAGTCGCTGTTTTTGATGCTGACATCGGCGGCGCGCGAGACGCTCGCGGGTGTGCAAACCGTCATCGTCGACGAGGTGCACGCGGTCGCGGGGACCAAGCGCGGCTCGCACCTGGCGTTGTCGCTGGAGCGCCTCGACATGCTGCTGGAGCGGCCCGCGCAGCGCATCGGCCTGTCGGCCACGGTGCGGCCGGCGGAGGAGGTCGCGCGGTTCTTGTCCGGGCAGGCGCCCACGACGATCGTCGCGCCGCCCGCGGACAAGACCTTCGACCTGTCGGTCGTGGTCCCGGTGCCGGACATGGCCAACCTGGCGAACAACACGATCTGGCCCGACGTCGAGCAACGCATCGCCGACCTCATCGAGGCCCACCAGTCGACGATCGTGTTCGCGAACTCCCGACGGCTGGCCGAGCGACTCACCTCGCGCCTGAACGAGATTCATGCCGAACGCTTGGGCATTGAACTGCCCGCCGAGCGCAATCCCCAGGTGCCGGGGGGCTCGCCCGCGCACATCATGGGTATGTCCCAGGCGTTCGGCGCCGAGCCGCTGCTTGCCCGGGCCCATCACGGCTCAGTGAGCAAGGAGCAGCGCGCCGCAGTCGAGGACGACCTGAAGAGCGGGAGGCTGAAGGCGGTGGTCGCCACATCGAGCCTCGAACTCGGAATCGACATGGGTGCAGTCGATTTGGTGATCCAGGTGGAAGCGCCGCCGTCGGTGGCCAACGGGCTGCAGCGCATCGGGCGCGCGGGCCACCAGGTCGGCGAGATCTCCCGCGGTGTGGTGTTCCCGAAGCACCGCACGGATCTGGTCGGCTGCGGGATCACTGTGCAGCGGATGCTCGAGGGCAAGATCGAACAGCTCAGCGTTCCGGCCAACCCGCTCGACGTGCTGGCTCAGCACACCGTTGCCACGTGCGCACTGGAACCGCTGGACGCCGATCGCTGGTTCGACGCGGTCCGGCGCAGCGCGCCGTTTGCGACCCTGCCGCGCAGCGCGTTCGAAGCGACCCTCGACCTGCTCAGCGGGAAATACCCGTCGACCGAGTTCGCGGAGCTTCGGCCGCGGATCGTCTACGACCGTGACACCGCGACGCTCTCCGGACGACCGGGCGCACAGCGGCTGGCGGTGACGTCCGGCGGGGCGATCCCTGACCGCGGGATGTTCACGGTGTACCTCGCAGCGGGCGCGGACTCCGAGAAGCCGTCGCGCGTGGGCGAACTCGACGAGGAGATGGTTTACGAGTCACGTCCGGGCGACGTCATTTCGCTCGGCGCGACGAGCTGGCGAATCACCGAGATCACTCATGACCGGGTGCTGGTGATCCCGGCGTTCGGGGAACCGGCCCGGCTGCCGTTCTGGCATGGCGACGGCGTGGGCCGGCCGGCCGAGCTGGGCCGCGCACTGGGCGCGTTCACCGGCGAACTGGCACGACTCGACGACGAGGCATTCCAGAGGCGTTGTGCGGATTTGGGTTTCGAGGGCCATGCCACTGAAAATCTGCGGCAGCTGCTCGACGACCAGCGCCAGGCCACCAATGCGCTGCCCACCGACACCACACTGGTGATCGAGCGATTCCGCGATGAACTGGGCGACTGGCGGGTGATCCTGCACTCCCCATACGGGTTACGGGTGCATGGGCCGCTCGCGCTGGCGATCGGCCGGCGAATGAGGGAGCGATACGGCATCGACGAGAAGCCGACCGCCTCCGACGACGGGATCGTGGTCCGGCTGCCGGACACCGAGGACGCCCCTCCGGGCGCGGACCTGTTCGTGTTCGAGGCCGAGGACATCGAACCCATCGTCACCGCCGAAGTCGGCGGCTCGGCGTTGTTCGCATCCCGATTCCGCGAGTGCGCGGCCCGCGCGTTGCTGCTCCCCCGCCGCCACCCGGGCCGGCGCTCGCCACTGTGGCACCAGCGGCAGCGCGCCGCGCAGCTGCTCGACGTCGCCCGCAAATACCCCGATTTCCCGATCGTGCTGGAGACCGTCCGCGAATGCCTTCAGGACGTCTACGACGTGCCGATGCTCGCCGAGCTGATGACCCGCATCGCCCAGCGCCGGATTCGCGTGGTCGAGGTCGAAACCGCAAACCCGTCGCCGTACGCGGCGTCGCTGCTGTTCGGCTACGTCGGCGCGTTCATGTACGAGGGTGACGTGCCGCTGGCCGAGCGCCGCGCCGCGGCGCTCTCGCTGGACAGCACCCTGCTGGCCGAATTGCTCGGCCGCGTCGAGCTGCGCGAACTGCTCGACGCCGACGTCGTCGCCGCGACGCACCGCCAACTGCAGCATCTGAGCCAGGACCGTCAGGCACGCGACGCCGAAGGCGTGGCCGACCTTTTGCGGCTGCTCGGGCCGCTGACCGAGCAGGAAGTCGCGGAGCGATCCGGCGCTGCCGACGTCGGCGGCTGGCTGGAGGGCCTGCGTGCGGCGCGGCGCGCGGTCACCGTGTCCTACGCCGGACGGACGTGGTGGGTGGCCATCGAGGACATCGGCCGGCTGCGCGACGGCGTCGGCATCGCGGTGCCGCCCGGCGTGCCGGTGAGTTTCGCCGAGCCGGTCGCCGACCCGCTGACCGAGCTCCTCGGCCGCTACGCCCGCACCCGGGGCCCGTTCACCACGGCCGACGCCGCCGCACGGTTCGGCTTGGGTCTGCGGGTGGCCGCCGACGTGCTGGGCCGGTTCGCGGTCGACGGAAAGCTCACGCGCGGCGAGTTCACCGACCTGCCGGAGCCGGATCAATGGTGCGACGCCGAGGTGCTGCGGATGCTGCGCCGGCGGTCGCTGGCGGCGCTGCGGGCGCAGGTCGAGCCGGTCACCACCGCCGCGTACGGCCGGTTCCTGCCGTCCTGGCAGCAGGTGGGCGAGCAAACAACGTCGGGTACCGACGGACTGGCCGCGGTGATCGAGCAGCTGGCCGGTGTGCCGATGCCCGCGTCGGCGATCGAACCCCTGGTGCTCGCTGCGCGGGTCCGCGACTACCAACCGGCGATGCTCGACGAGTTGCTGGCGACCGGCGAGGTCACCTGGTCGGGAGCGGGGATGATCTCGGCCAGCGACGGCTGGATCGCGTTGCACAGCGCCGACACCGCGCCACTTTCGCTGGTGCCGGGCGCCGAGATCGAGTTCACTGACCGTCACCGGATGATCCGCGACACGCTCAGCCCCGGCGGGGGCTTCTTCTTCAGGAAGCTGGCCGACGGCTCCGACAGCGACGAGTTCAAGCAGGCGCTGTGGGAGTTGGTATGGGCGGGCTGGGTCACCGGTGACACGTTCGCGCCCGTACGCGCGCTGCTGGCCGGCTCGCACCGCGGTCGCCGCTCGTCGCCTGCTCACCGGCAACAGCGCCGTCCGCCGCGGCTGAGCCGCTACAGCCTTGCGCATCCGCAGACCCGGGCGGCGGATCCGACCGTCGCGGGCCGGTGGTCGGCGCTGCCGGTGCCCGAGCCGGATTCCACGCTGAGAGCACACTTCACCGCCGAGTTGCTGCTCGGGCGCCACGGGGTGCTGACCAAGGGTGCCGTCGCGTCGGAGCGCGTGCCGGGCGGCTTCGCGACGATGTACAAGGTGCTGACGGCACTCGAGGATGCGGGCCGCTGCCAACGCGGCTACTTCGTGGAATCGCTGGGCGGGGCGCAGTTCGCCGCCGCCTCGACGGTCGACCGGCTGCGGTCGTTTCAGGACAGCGTCGATCCGGACAAGCCGCAGTACCGGGCGGTGGCGCTGGCCGCGTCCGACCCGGCCAACCCGTACGGTTCCGCGCTGCCGTGGCCGTCGAAATCGCCCGCGGGTGACGACGAGACCGCTCACCGGCCCGGTCGCAAAGCGGGCGCGCTCGTCGTGCTGGTCGACGGTGAGCTGGTGTGGTTCCTCGAGCGCGGCGGGCGGTCCCTGCTGAACTTCGGCGGCGACGATCGCGAGGCCCAACGAGCGGCTGCCGGCGCGCTGGCCGACATGGTCGGCACGCGACGCATCGACGGGCTGCTGATCGAAAAGGTCGACGGGGTACCGGTGCTGGAGCCGTCACCGGCGGGCGACCGTGCGGAGGTGGCCGCGGCGCTCGCCGATGCGGGCTTCGTCAGGACGCCACGCGGCCTGCGACTGCGGTGACCGGGGCCGATGCCTGAAGGAGACACCGTCTGGCACACCGCGGCCGATCTCCGCGACGGGCTCGTCGGCAAGACGCTGACCCGCTGCGACGTGCGGGTACCGCGGTTCGCCACCGTCGACCTGTCCGGTCACAGGGTCGACGAGGTGATCAGCCGCGGCAAGCACCTGTTCATCCGCGTCGGGCCGGCCAGCATTCACTCCCATCTGAAGATGGAAGGCAGCTGGCGGGTGGCGGGCGCCGGCCGACGCCGAATGCGAGTCAACGACCATCGGCTGCGGATCATTCTGGAAACCAACGATGTACAGGCGGTGGGCATCGACCTGGGCGTGCTGGAGATCCTGGACCGTGAACATGACATGTCCGGGGTCGCCCACCTTGGCCCTGATCTGCTGGGCGACGACTGGAATGCGCAGCGTGCAGCGGCCAACCTCACGGCCGAGCCCGACAGGCCGATCGCCGCGGCTCTGTTGGACCAGCGGGTGATGGCGGGGGTCGGCAACGTCTACTGCAACGAGTTGTGCTTCATCGCCGGCCACCTCCCCACTGCCCCGGTGGCCCGGGTCACCGATCCGCTGCGGGTAGTGTCGCGGGCGCATGACATGCTGTGGGCCAACAGGTTTCGGTGGAATCGCACCACCACCGGCGATCGGCGCCACGGACAGGAGCTGTGGGTCTACGGCCGACGCGGCGAGCCGTGCCGGCGCTGCGGAACCCTGATCGAATCCGACAGCAGCGGTGACCGCGTCAGCTACTGGTGCCCGGCATGTCAGCGGTAGGCGCCCGGCTGACGAAGAGGTCGGGGTGGGACGCGATGTACTGCCCGACGGTCCGGGCCGGCTCGCCGATGATGCGCTCGACGTCGTCGGTGGCGCGGTTGTAGCGGTCCTCACGATGCAGTCGCGCCATCGTCGCGATGTGTTGCTGGACGTGGTCGGGCAGCCCCGACGGTCGCAAATGGTGCCGCAGCCATTCGTCGTAAGGGATGTCCTCGGCGGTGATCGGGCGCTTCAGCGCACGTGAATACTCCTCGGCGAGGCCTGCGATATCGAGCACTCGCGGCCCGGTCAGCTCGTAGACCTTGCCGACGCGGTGTGCCGGGTCCTGCAGCACGGTGGTGACCACTCGTGCCACGTCCGCTGCGGCGATCGGCGAGGTCCGGCCGGTGCCGAACGGCAGCGCCAGCACTCCCCGTTCGCCGACCGACCGCCGGTCCAGCAGCGTGAAGAGGGGGTTGTCCAGGAACACCGTCGGCCTGATGTGGGTGACGGGCGCCCCCGACCAATTGATGATCTGCTCCGACAGCCAGTGCAGCCGCTGCTGCCGCGACTCCTCGGTGCTCGCCAGCGTCATCTGCGACACCGTCAACTGCGACATGTTCACCAGCACCTCGAGGCCGCCGTGATCGAGGGCTGCAGCACACACCACGGCGGTGGCCTGCAGGTAGTCCAGTGAGACGCCCATGTTGAAGAACATCCGCGTCACGCCGTCCATCGCGGCGACGACGTCCACCGGCCGGGTCAGGTCACCCACCACGACGTCGGCCCCAAGTTCCCGTAGCCGATCAGCGCGGACGTCGTCGCGGTGCACCATCCCCCGCACCTGCTCACCCTTTTCGAGCAGGAGCTCGACAACGGTCCGGCTCACCCCGCCGACCGCACCGGCCGCACCGGTGATCAGGTACATGCCCTAAAGTTAGCCGCCGTTGCCCGGTGGATGCGAAACGGATCGGTTCGCGACACGTTCATGTGGGTGGCGACCTCGGGGGTGAAGCGCTCGGCGCGCCGTGATCGATGCGCTGGGCAAGGCGGAGTTGCCGGAGCTGACGCCCGCGCGCAGCGTTTCCGAGGGCACCTCGCCGAACATCTGCCGATATTGCTGAGCGAACCGGCCCATGTGAACGAATCCCCATCGACCCGCGGTCCTCGTGACCGTTGTGGCGCCGGCAGAGCTGCGCGCAAGCTCGGCGTGCACCCGGCGCAGGCGTACCTGTCGCAGGGACGTCATGGGCGGCGGCTGACCGGCCCGCTGGAACGCTTTTTGCAGGGCACTCGGGCTGACAGCCGTCGCGCGCGCGAGTTCAGCTATGCTCCAAGGGTTTTCAGGGTATGCGTGGACCAGGTCAGTTGCTCGTTTGACGACCGCCGAACTCGCCGCGCGGTGGTCTTCAAAGAGGGCCTCGGCGTAGTTGTGCGGTTGTATCGACAGCAGGCCATCGATCAGGAGCTGCTGCATGTTCGCCAGGGCGAGCTGATGGCCTAGAACGCCGTCTGATCGGCCGGCCTCGCGCGCGAGAATTCGCACCAAGTCGAACCAACTGCCTGACGTCGGGCCGTTCAGCGGCATTCCCCGGGCAAACGTGATGCGCTTTCGCACCGGCCGGCCGAGCATGCCTTCCAGATGACGGCGCATCTGCGGTTCCGTCACCTTGAGGCAGACCTGGCCGCAGTCGTTCGACCAGCTGAGGTCGCACGGAGTGCCGGGCGAGAAGACCGCGGCCGAACCTTGGGCGGTCTTCTCGAGGCACCCGTCGCGCCATCGATTCACCGCCGTTCCCGACAACGGCGCCTCGATGTAGTAAGCGGGGATGTCGTCTCCGCCAATCGAGACGTCGGCACCGAAGTGAAGGTAGCCCGCCGTCAACATCGGGAGCTCCGCTGCCTTCATGCGCATGTCCAGCCGTGCGGACCGGCTCGGGCTCAGCTTCACCGGGAGATAAACCCGGTTCAACAGGTCGGTCGCCTCGTCCACGTCGGTGGTGTGGACCTGGGGCGACGAGGTGAAGAGTTCTGGTTCTGGTGGTTGCGGTGCTCTCATCGGCCGGCTAGCGTGCGCCCGCTGACGAAGCGGCGGCGCTCCGCGCTGACGGGGTCCTCGAACTCGAGGCACTCCGCAAGGAGCTGCAGCGGCGCCGAAAAGTCGTCGGCAGGGACGTCGACAACGGTTGGGTACAACGGGTCTCCGTCGATGGGCAGGCCGATCGACGCCATGTGCACCCGCAACTGGTGGGTGCGCCCCGTGCGCGGCTGGAGCCGGTAGAGGGCGCCGCCGAGCGGCTCGACCAAGGTCTCCGCGTTGGGTTTGCCCGCCTCCACAACCGCCTGTAGGCAACCGCGCCGCTTCACGATTCGGCTCCGCACCACAGTCGGCGGCGTCACCGACGCCACGCCCGCCGAGCGCGCCAGATACGTCTTGGCCACCAATCCCCGCGCAAACAGCGATTGATAGCGCCCGCGCAGCTCGCGCCGGGTGGTGAACAACAGGACGCCCGCGGTGAGGCGGTCCAGCCGGTGTGCGGGGCTCAGCTCCGGCAGATCGAGCTGTCGGCGTAGCCGCACCAACGCGGTCTGGGCGACGTGCCGACCCCGCGGCATCGTCGCAAGGAAGTGTGGCTTGTCCACCACGACGATGCCGTCGTCGCGATGCAGCACCGCAGTGTCAAACGGCACCGGCACCTCGTCGGGCAGCTCCCGGTAGAAGTACACCCGCGCCCCGGCGGGCAGCACGCTTGCCACGTCGAGCACGGCACCGTCGGCGTCCACGACCTCGCCGGCCCGCACCCTCGCCGCCGCGGCCGGACCGAACCTGACCCGGAACTCATCGACGACCGAGCCGCCGCGCAGCCGCAACCGCGCCGGCCCGAGCCCGTCGCGCACCGGCAACGGGGCAGCCCGGATGGCTCTGCTCACGTCAGGGGTACCGGTTCGAGGATCTCGGCGCGGGCCTCCGGCGCCGCGGCCCGCAGCGCGTCGGCCGACTCGTCGTCGGGCTGCTGTTGGGAGCGCACCTCGGCGTCCACCCGCGCGATGTACGTGTCGACCTCGCGTTTGATGTCCGCCGCGTCCCAACCCAGCACCGGCGCAACCACTTCGGCGACTTCGCGAGCGCAGTCGACGCCGCGGTGCGGGTATTCGATCGCGATCCGCATCCGCCGCGCCAGGATGTCCTCGAGGTGAAGGGCCCCCTCCGCGACCGCCGCGTACACCGCCTCCACCTTCAAGTAGACCGGCGCCTCGGTGATCGGTGTCAGCAACTCCGGCCTGTCCTCGGCCATCGCCAGCACCTCGCCGATGAGCGACCCGTACCGGTCCAGCAGATGCCGCACCCGATACGGGTGCAGCCCGTAGTAGGCACCGACCCGCTCGGTCTGGTTGACCAGCGCGAAGTAACCGTCGGCACCCAGCAGTGGCACCTTCTCGGTGATCGACGGCGCCACCCGTGCCGGAATGAACTCACTGGCGGCGTCCACCGCGTCCGCGCCCATCACCCGGTAGGTGGTGTACTTGCCGCCGGCGATCGCGACCAGCCCGGGCGCAGGCACCGCCACCGCGTGCTCACGTGAGAGCTTGGAAGTGTCGTCGCTCTCCCCCGCCAGCAGCGGGCGCAGGCCGGCGTAGACGCCGTCGATGTCGTCGTGGGTCAGCGGGGTGGCCAGCACGGTGTTGACGTGCCCGAGGATGTAGTCGATGTCGGCCTTCGTGGCCGCCGGGTGGGCCAGGTCGAGGTTCCAGTCGGTGTCCGTGGTGCCGATGATCCAGTGCGTGCCCCACGGGATCACGAAGAGCACCGACTTCTCTGTGCGCAGAATGATCGCCACCTCGCTGACGATGCGGTCGCGCGGGACGACGATGTGCACACCCTTGGATGCGCGCACCCGGAATCGTCCGCGCTGCTTTGACAACGCTTGGATCTCGTCGGTCCACACCCCGGTGGCATTGATCACGACGTGGCCGCGCACCCCGGTCATCGCGCCGTCTTCGGAGTCGCGCACGCGCACGCCGATCACGCGGTCACCCTCGCGCAGCAGCGACACGACCTGCGTCGACGCCCGCACCACCGCGCCGTAGTGTGCGGCCGTGCGGGCGACGGTCATGGTGTGCCGCGCATCGTCGACCACGGTGTCGTAGTAGCGGATGCCGCCGATCAGCGAGCTGCGCTTCAGGCCCGGCGCCAGCCGCAGCGCTCCCGCCTTCGTCAAGTGCTTCTGTGGCGGAACTGATTTCGCGCCGCCGAGCTGGTCGTAGAGGAACATGCCGGCTGCCACGTAGGGCCGCTCCCACCACCGTTTGGTCAGCGGAAACAAGAACGGCAGCGGCTTGACCAGATGCGGCGCCAGCGTGGTCAGCGACAGCTCACGCTCGTGCAGCGCCTCACGCACCAGGCCGAACTCCAGCTGTTCGAGGTAGCGAAGGCCGCCGTGGAACATCTTCGACGACCGGCTCGACGTGCCGGAGGCGAAGTCGCGCGCTTCCACCAGCGCGACCTTCAACCCGCGGGTGGCGGCGTCCAGCGCGGCGCCCGCACCCACTACGCCGCCGCCGATCACCACGACGTCGAACTGCTCGGACCCGAGCCGCTCCCATGCCACGGCCCGCTCCCGGGGACCCAGGAACGTCTGCCCGTTGCCAGGAGCGGGGGCAGCCTCGATCACAGGTACTCCTTGTTACTGGTCGGTCTGTTACTGGTCGGTTTGTTACTGGTCGGTCACTTATCCTCAGATTACGGGTCAATCCAGGTCGTCGTGCGCCATCAACTGGCGGGCCGCCTCGGTGACCGACCCGGACAGCGACGGGTAGACCGACAGTGTCGCGGCGAGATCGGTGACCGACAGCAGGTTCTGCACGGCCAATGCGATCGGCAGGATCAGCTCGGATGCGACCGGCGCCACCACGACGCCGCCGATCACGACGCCGGTGGCCGGGCGGCAGAAGATCTTGACGAAGCCGCGCCGCAGGCTGGACATCTTGGCGCGGGCGTTGGTGTTCAGCGGCAGCATGATCGTGCGGGCAGGCACTTTGCCGCTGTCGATTGCCGACTGCGGTACGCCGACGGCCGCGATCTCGGGCCGGGTGAAGACGGCCGCCGAGACCGTACGCAGCCGGATCGGGGTGACGGCCTCACCCAGCGCGTGGTACATCGCGATGCGGCCCTGCATCGCCGCGACCGAGGCCAACAGCAGCAGCCCAGTACAGTCGCCGGCGGCGTAGATCGTCGGCACCGGTGTGCGCGACACCCGGTCGACGACCAGGTAGTTGCCCTTGCCGAGCTCGATGCCGACCCGCTCGAGGCCGAGCCCCCGGGTGTTGGGCACAGATCCGACTGTCATCAGCGCGTGGCTGCCTTCGACGCAGCGGCCGTCGGTCATCTGCACCACGACGCCGGCGTCGGTGCGGAGGACCTTGTCGGCGCGGGCGTTCTTGACCAGCGTCACGCCGCGTTCGGCGAACACGTCCTCCAGCACGGCGGCGGCGTCGGAGTCCTCGTGCGGCAGGATCTGGTCGCGGCTGGCGACGACGGTGACCATCACGCCGAGTTCGGTGTAGGCGTTGACGAACTCGGCGCCGGTGACACCCGAGCCGACCACGACCAGGTGTTCAGGCAGCTCGTCCTGGTCGTAGAGCTGCCGCCAGGTCAGGATTCGCTCGCCGTCGGGTTCGGCGCCGGGCAGGACTCGTGGGCTGGCCCCGGTGGCGATCAGCACGACGTCTGCATGCAGGGTGCAGGTACTGCTGTCGGGCGACGTGACCTTGACACGGTGCTGAGCCAGGCCGGGCACGTCATCGACGAGTTCGCCGCGGCCGTCGAGAATCTTCACGCCGTGGGCGCACAGCGCATTGGTGATGTCGGCTGACTGGGCGGCTGCCAGCGTCTTGACGCGCCGGTAGAGCTTCGGCACCAGGACCTTGGCGTCCTCGAAATTCAAGTCGTAGCCGAGGTCTGGAGCACGACGCAGGTCGGTGCGAAGGCCGGTCGACGCGATGAGCGTTTTCGACGGCACGCAGTCGAACATCACGCAGGCGCCACCGATGCCGTCGGAGTCGACCACGGTCACGTCGACGTCGGAGCTATGTGCGGCCGCGACCAATGCCGCCTCGTACCCGGCGGGCCCGCCGCCGATGATCACGATGCGGGTTGCCACAGCCCCAACCGTAGCCACTCGCACAGTTGGGCGCCCAGCCACCGGGAAACGCTTTAGGCTTTTCCCGTGCCGATCTACGCCGCGTACGGGTCGAACATGCATCCCGAGCAGATGCTGCAGCGGGCGCCGCATTCCCCGATGGCCGGAACGGGCTGGCTGCACGGCTGGCGGCTCACTTTCGGAGGCGAGGACATTGGCTGGGAGGGCGCACTGGCCACGGTCGTTGAGGAACCGCACTCGAAGGTGTTCGTCGTGCTCTACGACATGACCCCGTCGGACGAGACGAATCTGGACCGCTGGGAAGGCTCGGAACTGGGCGTCCACAAGAAGATCCGATGCCGAGTGCAGCGGCTGTCGTCTGACACCACCACGGATCCGGTGCTCGCGTGGTTGTACGTCTTGGACGCATGGGAGGGCGGACTGCCCTCGGCGCGCTATCTCGGCGTGATGGCCGATGCAGCCGAAATCGCCGGTGCACCACCCGACTATGTGCAGGCTCTGCGCACCCGACCGGCGCGTAACGTCGGTCCGGGGCACGGCGGCTAAGTCCGAGGCGGGTAGGGCGAAAGCCAACGCCGGGAACATGTTCCAGATCATCATTGGTTCTGCCTGGTTGAGCCCGCCGAACCCGCGGAATGCGCCGCTTGGCCTATCGCGGAGCGCTTGCGGGCGGCCTGGGCCTGGCAAATGAACTGCAGGGCAAGCGGATAGCTATTCTGGCCGCCGACGGTGGCCGACCTTCTGTTCGGCGGTGGTCGATCGGTTCGCGACGGCGCAGCCACACCGGCCACTCGAGCACCGCCAAAACCTCGCCCATGTGCTGAAACCCTTTGGCCCCTCATATTCCCGCGGCATTCGGCTGCGTTGCGGCTTCCGCGGCTGGGTAATCACACGACCATGTCGGGGGATGGATCAGACGGATCACGGCAACCGGACGACGAACGCTCACCGGGCAACCTGGAGCTGTTCTTCGACCTCGTGTTCGTGTTTGCGATGTCCCAAGTCACCCAACTGATGCTTTCCCATGTCAGCTGGCTGGGATTTGGGCGTGGGGTGCTGGCTCTGCTCGCGGTGTGGTGGGCGTGGGAACGCTACACCTGGCTGAGGAACGCGTTCGGCACGAACGACGTGAGACACACCAGCGTGATGATTGTGGCGATGGCGGCCATGCTCGTCGCGGCAACCGCGACGCCGACCGCATTCGGCAGCGGAGCGCTTGTGTTCGGCCTGGCGTTGTTCGTCGTTCGGCTGATCCACGTCGTCAAGCTGCTTGCAGGCGCGTCCGGTGAGGCGCTGGATACACGGACCGCAGCGCGCCGGATGGCGCCGGCCTTCGTCGCGGCCCCGGCATTGATCGTCGCCGCCGCGTTCGTCGACTCGCCCTACCGCGAGTTGCTGTGGGTCGCTGCGGCCTGCATCGACTACAGCGTGCCGCTCGTGACGAGCATCGGCGGCTTCAGGGTAGTGCCGTCCTATTTCGTTGAACGCCACGGCTCGATCGTCATCATCGCGTTGGGTGAGGCGATCGTCGAATTGGGCACCGGTGGAAAAGACATCCAAAAGCCCGGCGTTATCGCCTGCCTGGTCCTTGGTGTCCTGATCTCCGCCACCCTGTGGTGGACCTACTTCGGCCTCACCTCCGGAGCGGAGCAGAGACTGCGGCACGCCGACGGCACCGAGCGGGCGTTGCTGGCCCGCGATGCCTACAGCTATCTGCACCTGCTGCTCGTCGCCGGCATCGTGTTCTTCGCCGTCGGCGCCCACGCCTCGGTGGCGCAATTCGACGCGCCCCTGAAAACGCTGCCCGCCCTTGCGCTGACCGGCGGCGTGGCGCTGTTTTACCTGGGAGATGTGGCCTACCGGTGGCGCGATCACCACCAACTCACCGTCGACCGGCTCATTACCGGTGCGGCGTGCCTGCTCGTATTGCCGCTCGCTGTCCACATCCCGGCCGTGCTGACGCTGGTGGTTCTCGGCGCGATCGGGGCGTTGCGCCTGAGCTGGGAATTGTGGCGGCGTCCCCGGGTCGGGCCCGCCATCGCCGGAAAGATCCGCTAGGCCCCGAACGTGGCGGCCTGCTCGACGATGTTGACGAGCACCCGCAGCCCGACAGCGAGCGCCCGCTCGTCCAGGTCGAATGTCGGCTGGTGCAGGTCGAGCTGTTGCCCGCGACCCGACCACACCCCCAGCCGCGCCATTGCGCCCGGCACTTCCTCCAGATACCAGGAGAAGTCCTCACCACCACCGGACTGGCGCGTTTCCGCCAGCATATCGGGCCCCACAGCTTCTATCGCATGCGTCAGGATGCGCGTCGAGATCTCCTCGTTGACCACCGGCGGCACGCCGCGGCGGTACTGAAGAGAGTGCTCGACACCAAGCGGAGCCAACAGCGACGTCACGGTTTCGCGCACGATCGCCTCCAGCGTCAGCCAAGTCTCGTGGCTGGCGGTGCGGATCGTCCCGGCCAGCGTCCCGACCTGGGGAATCGCATTGGCGGCCACCCCCGCGTTGACCGCACCCCACACCATGACCGTGCTGTTGCGCGGGTCGATGCGGCGTGACAGCACCCCCGGCAAACCGGTGATCAGCGTGCCGATGCCGTACACCAAGTCGGCCGTCAGGTGCGGCCGGGACGTGTGACCGCCGGGCGAATGCAGCGTGATCTCGATCGAGTCAGCCGCAGACGTGATCGGGCCGACGGTAACCGCCACCTTCCCGACATCCAGGCGCGGGTCACAGTGCAGCGCGAAGATCCGTGAAACACCGGCCAGCGCACCGGCCGCGATCGTGTCGATCGCCCCGCCCGGCATCAGTTCCTCCGCCGGCTGGAAGATCAGCCGCACACCAACCGGCAGATCGGGCACCGACGCCAGCGCCAGCGCCGCCCCGAGCAGCATCGCGGTGTGCGCGTCGTGGCCACAGGCGTGCGTGATGTTGGGCACAACCGACGCGTACGTCGCACCGGTGCGTTCGGGCATCGGCAGCGCATCCATGTCGGCCCGCAACGCGATCTTGGGCAGATGGGCCGGCCCCAGATCGCACGTCAGGCCCGTGCCCGCGGGCAGCACCTTGGGATTCAGACCGGCGTCAGCGAGCTGCGCGGCGACGAACTGCGTCGTGCCGAACTCCTGACGGCCCAGTTCCGGATGAGCGTGGATGTGCCGCCGCCAGGCGACCAGGTCGTCGTAGTGCGCGGCCAGCCACGATTCCGCCGTATCGACCATGCTCATCGCGGTGCCCGGTCCGCCCGTGCCTGCAACACGCGGTCCCGCTCGGCGGGCGTCTGAGCCAGCTGAATCACCGTGCGTGCCAGCATGATCGCACCGTCGATCACGGCTTCGTCGGCACTCGCGCCGACCGCCGCAGCAGCGAATCCCGGCTGGTGAATCGACGCACCGCCAGAATCGATGCCCACAACGGGGTGGATACCCGCCATGACATGAGTGATATTGCCCATGTCGGTACTGCCGAGTGGCAGCGCGGCTTCGAGGTCTTCAGACACCGGGTTGCGTCCGCACCGGACCATCTCGGCACGGAACACCGCCGAAAGCCACGGATCGGGCCGCAACTCGTCGTAGGCGGGCGCGCTTTCGTTGATCTGATACTCGCAGCCCGTCGCAATCGCGCCGGCCCGGAAACAGTCGGCCATCCGGTCCTCGAGCGCGCGCAGCGACGCCCGGTCGCCGGCCCGCATCGTGTACTGCATGGCGGCGCGGCCGGGGATCACGTTGCTGGCCTGGCCGCCGTCGGTGACGATGCCGTGCACCAGCTGGCCGGGCACCAGCTGCTGACGCAACAGCCCGATGGCCACTTGCGCGACAGTGACCGCGTCGGCGGCGTTGACACCCTGGTGGGGCGCCACCGCGGCGTGCGATTCCCGGCCCCGGTAGTCGACCGCGACCTCTGACAACGCGAGCGAGCGGGCGGCCGCGATGTCGACCGGACCGGGGTGGATCATCACCGCGGCGGCGACGTCGTCGAACGCTCCCGCCTCGAGCAGCAACGCTTTTCCGCCACCCGATTCTTCCGCAGGGGTGCCCATCAGCACGACGGTCAGCCCCAGGCGCTCGGCCACCTCGGCCAGCGCCAGCGCTGCGCCGACCGCCGACGCGGCAATCATGTTGTGACCGCAGGCATGCCCCAGCCCCGGCAGCGCGTCGTACTCCGCGCACACGGCGACCACCAGATCGCCGCCGCCGTAGTCGGCGCGGAACGCGGTGTCCAGCTCACCGGGACCCGACGTGACGGCGAATCCGCGCTCGGCGACCAGCGCCTGCGTCTTCGCACAGCTTCGGTGTTCGCGGAACGCCAATTCCGGCTCGGCGTGGATCTCGTGCGACAGCGCGATCAAGTCCGCGCGCCGCCGCGTCACCACCCCCGAAGCCACCTCGGCCGGCGCGTCGGCATCGGCCTCGCCGCGGGTCGGCGAACTGGTGGTCATCATTGCAGTATCCCACCCGCGGTTATGCTCGCCGATCATGGATGAGCTCGCCGAGAGCGCGGCGCGCCTCATCGCCGAACGCACGGGCGTCGCCCGCCACGAGGTTGCGGTGGTGCTGGGTTCCGGCTGGGCGCCGGCGGCAGAAACGCTGGGCCGGCCCGCGGCGACGCTGCAGATGGCCGAGCTGCCCGGCTTCACTCCGCCCGCCGCGGCCGGCCATCGAGGACAGATGTTGTCGATTCCCGTCGCGGACAATCGGGTGCTGGTGCTGCTCGGGCGGATCCACGCCTACGAAGGTCACGACCTGCCCGACATCGTCCGCCCGGTCCGCGCGGCAGCAGCCGCCGGGGCGCGCGCGGTGGTGCTCACCAACGCCGCCGGGGGGCTCCGCGACGACTACACGATCGGCGAGCCGGTGCTGATCGGCGACCACCTGAACTTGACCGGGCGCTCGCCGCTGGTCGGCGCCCAGTTCGTCGACATGGTCGACGCCTACTCGCCGCGACTGCGGGCGCTGGCCCGTGGCATCGACCCGTCGCTCGCCGAAGGCGTGTACGCCGGCGTGTCGGGACCCCAGTACGAAACCCCGGCGGAGATCCGGATGTTGCGGACGCTCGGCGCCGACCTGGTGGGCATGTCGACGGTCCACGAGGCGATCGCCGCACGCGCGGCCGGCGTGGAGGTGCTCGGCCTCTCGCTGGTCACCAACTTGGCCGCCGGGATGACCGGGCAACCGATCACCCACGCTGAAGTGCTGCAGGCAGGCCGTCAATCCGCGACCCGGATGGGTTCTCTGCTGGCCGAACTGCTCGCCGTGATCTGATGGCGCTGCACGGGTTGACGCCTGAAGAGTGGATCGCCCACGATCCCGACCCGGTGACCGCCGCGGAGCTGGCCGGATGTCCCCCTGGCGAGCTGGCAGCCCGCTTTGCCGGGTCACTGGCGTTCGGCACCGCCGGGCTGCGCGGTCCTATGCGCGGCGGACCGGGTGGGATGAACCTGGCCGTGGTGTTGCGGGCCACCTGGGCGCTGTCACGGGTGCTCAAGGACCGCTGCCTTGCCGGGTCCGCGGTGATCGTGGGCCACGATGCCCGTCACGGCTCCCAGCGGTTCGCGACGGCCGCTGCCGAAGTGCTTGCTGCAGAGGGCTTTTTAGTCACGCTCCTGCCGGGGCCACAGCCCACCCCGGTGGTGGCGTTCGCGGTGCGGCACACCGGCGCGGCCGCGGGCGTGCAGATCACCGCGTCGCACAACCCGGCGTCGGACAACGGCTACAAGGTCTACACCGACGGCGGCATGCAGATCGTCCCGCCCACCGATCGCGCGATCGAAGCGGCCATCGCGGTCGCGCCGTTCGCCGACGAGATCGCCCGCGGGCCGGTCGAGGCTTCCGGTGCCGAACTGGTGCACCAGTACGTCGCCCGAGCGGCGTCGGTGCGGCGCGGGACCGGTTCGGCGCGAGTGGCGCTGACCGCGCTGCACGGGGTCGGCGGTGCCTGCGCCGTCGAAGTGCTGCGCCGTGCAGGCTTCGACGACATCCATACCGTTGCCGCTCAATCCGACCCCGATCCCGAATTCCCCACCGTCGCGTTCCCGAACCCCGAGGAACCCGGTGTCGTCGATGCGCTTCTGCAACTGGCCGCCGACGTTGGCGCCGACATCGCCGTCGCCCTCGACCCCGACGCCGACCGTTGCGCGATCGGCATCCCGACCGCAAACGGCTGGCGGATGCTCTCAGGCGACGAAACCGGCTGGCTACTGGGCGGCTACATTCTGTCCGATGCCGCCGCTGGCTCCGTGGTCGCAAGCACCGTGGTTTCGTCGCGGATGCTCGCGTCGATCGCGGCGGCGCACGGCGCGCGCCACGTCGAAACGCTGACCGGGTTCAAATGGCTCGCCCGCGCTGCCGGCAGCGGGTTGGTGTACGCGTACGAAGAGGCGATCGGGCACTGCGTCGACCCTGCCGCGGTACGGGACAAGGACGGGATCAGCGCAGCTGTGCTGTGCAGCGACCTGGTGGCGGGGCTGAAGGCCGGTGGCCGCTCGGTGCCGGCCGTGCTCGACGACCTCGCGCGGCAATTCGGCGTCCACGCCACCTCTTCGATCACCGCGCGGACGGACGACGCGCCGGGGGTGATGACGCGGCTGCGGGCGCAACCTCCGGCACGACTGGCCGGGAGCGATGTGACCGTCACCGACCTGTTGGCGGGCCGGGGGCAGATGCGCACTGACGCGCTGATCCTCTCGGGCGGCACCGGGCGCACGTCGGTGCGGCTCGCCCTGCGCCCATCGGGCACCGAACCGAAGATCAAGGGTTACATCGAAATTCGCGAGGCGGTCGACACAGACCTGGCTGCTGCGCGGAAGGCCGCCGAGACGCTACGTGCCGACGTGGAAAGAGAAGCCGCCAACCTGGTTCAGGGCTGAGGGAGTTGCTCAGCCGTCCTCGCGGTCGGGGTTCTCAAGATGGAAGAAGTTGCTGGGCGTGCCATCCGCCTTGGACTCCTGATAGACGAAGTTGAGGTGGCGGGCATCAAAGGTCTCGAACCATTCGTCCCAACTCACGTGGCGCAGGTTTTCGCCTCCGTAGCCCGGGAAGTCGAAGGTCAGCACACCGAGATGGCCGTCGTGCTCGGTCCCCGGGACCGTCGCGGGTTGCGCGTTTCGTTTCTCCGCCCACTGGCGGATCACGTCGTGGTTGGTGGTCACCAGGGTCTGGCCCGGCTTCTCCGGCTTGTCGTCCGGGGAACGGATCTCCTGCGCGTACTGCAGCGACTTTGATGATTCCGGACCCGTGCGGATGCCGCCGCCGGAGTCCTGGTCTTGTTGGTGTTTGGTCATATTCGCGACGTACCCAGTGGGGCCGCCGCTATGCATGACGGCCGACATTTAGCGCGGTCCGAACTGCCGATCCCCCGCGTCCCCCAGCCCGGGGACTATGTAAGCGATGTCGTTAAGCCGCTCGTCGATGGTGGCGGTGAACAGCCGCATGTCCGGCGCCACGTTCTCCAGCGTCGCGATGCCCTCGGGTGCGACCACCACGCAGATGGCGGTGATATCCATGGCGTTGCGTGATTGCAGCAGCCCGACGGTGTGGGCCATCGAGCCGCCCGTGGCCACCATCGGGTCCAGCACCATCACCGGCTGGGTGCTCAAGTCGTCGGGCAGCGACTCGAGATATGGCGTCGGCAGATGGGTCTTCTCGTCGCGCGCCACGCCGACGAAGCCGACCCTGGCCTCGGGAATCAGGGCGTGTGCCTGGTCGACCATCCCGAGGCCGGCCCGCAGGACCGGGACGAGCAGCGGCGGGTTGGCGAGCCGGCAGCCGGTGGTGTCGGCCAGCGGCGTGCGCACGGCCACCGGGTCGGTCGGCGCGTCGCGGGTCGCTTCGTAGACGAGCATCAGGGTCAGGTCGCGCAGCGCTGCGCGGAAAGCCGCGTTCTGGGTGCGCTCGTCGCGCAGCGTGGTGAGCCGCGCCGCGGCGAGAGGGTGGTCGACGACGCGGACATCCATGGCCGAAAACCTAGTTGCACCCGCCGGCGCTGACCCACCGGCCGTTGTAGCTGACACACCCGCTGACGTTCGGCGGCGGCGGTGGGTCGTACGGCATGGGCGCGTAGTACGCCGGCGGCGGAACGTAGGGCGCAACTGCGTCGGCGATGTTCGCGCAGCCACTCACGGATACCCGTCGGCCGGCACTGGCACATACGTCGGCCCTGGCGACGCCGGGCAGCTGAATCGTGACTATCGCCCCGGGAACGGCCGCGAGCGTCAAGACTGTCGCCGCCGTGACGGTCCATGACCGTGTCCAATGACTCATCGTGCTTGTCTCCTCAGCAAGGTGACTGATCTGCAGTGACTGATCTGCAGTGACTGATCTGGCTACTGACAGCGGTTCCTCAGGTCGGTGAGGGGTTGGCGGATCCCGTTGATGTCGGACTCGACCTGGGGGTTGGCGTTGAGGTAGTTCTGGACGTCGCCGCGAATCTCATCGTTCGGCAGCCCACGAAGACCGGTGAAGAAGTTGTTGACGTCCGGGTGGCTGAACAGGTAGTCCCCCATCGCCGTCCCGACAGTGCCCGACACCGTGGCCAGGTCGCCGGCCGTGCACCCGGGCTGCGGTGCCGCAGGCGGAAGAGGTGGCGGTATGGGCGTGGGCTGAGCAAACGCCCATGAGGGCCCACCGAACAGAGTGGCACCGACCATCGCCCCGGTACCGATCGCTCCCAGCAGTGCCCGCCGGATGCCAACGCCTGACAGCAACATGCATGAGCTCCCTTCATCCCAGTCTCGGGACGGCTATCGACACGGTCAGCTAACCACACCCGAGAACTATATTGTCGCGAATGACAATTCGACGACACGGTGCCGACGCGGCGGCGTGGCGTGGCGGCAGAGCTCTCCCGCTGCGGAGCCGGCATGCGCAGCCGCTCAGCAGCGGCAGTCGGTGCTGCGCCGACAGTGCTGGCTAAGCTGTGCCGCGTGGCTGTTGACATCGTGCCCATCGGGCTGGCATTGGACGAACGCGACGTGTTCACGCTGTGGGCCCCACGCTGGCGCGATGCCGGTGACGAGTGGGAGGCGTTCCTCGGCAAGGACGAGGACCTGTATGCATTCGAATCCGTTCCTGACCTGGTCGCTTTCGTCCGCGGCGACAGCGACAACGACCTTGCCGACCACCCGTCCTGGAAGACCCTGACCGCGCTGTCGGCCCACGAGCTTGACCCTGACGAGGACAAGCGGTTCGACCTGATCAAGGTCTACGAGCTGCTCGCGGAGAAGCCGAGACAGGAATCCGTCGAGGAGCTGCAGGGCACGATGGCGATCGTCTCGGCGATCGGGTCGGTCTGCGAACTGCCCGCAGTCACCAAGTTCTTCAACGGCAATCCGGTGCTGTCGTCGCTGTCGGGTGGGGTCGAGAACTTCTCCGACAAGGCGGGCTTGCGGCGCTGGCATGAGATCGGCGCGACCGTCGACAAGGGCTGGGACAAAGTGGTCGACGCCATCGAGGGGATCATCTCGATACCGAAGGTGGACAGCGACGCCGCCAAGCAGGCAGAGGCTGAATTGCTCGCCGCACCGGAGAACGAGCTCGACGATGTCGACGAGGTCGAGGATGTCGAGGATGTCGATGTCGACGAGGACGTCGACAACGAGGCCGAGACCGCGGACACCGACGATGTCGACACCACAGAACACGAGCACGAGGAGACCGTCAGCCACGACGACAACCTCGTCCTCGGCGGCGACGACGACTTCTGGATGAAGGTCGGCATCGATCCGATCCGGATGATCACCGGCGCGGGCACCTTCTACACATTGCGCTGCTATCTCGACGATGAGCCGGTGTTCCTGGGCCGCAACGGCAGGATCAGTGTGTTCAACTCCGAGCGCGCGCTGGCGCGCTACCTGGCCGACGAGCATGACCACGACCTCTCCGGGCTCGCCACCTACGACGACATCCGCACAGCCGCCACCGACGGCTCGCTGCGGGTCGATATCACCGAGGACAACGTCTACGTGCTGACCGGGCTGGCCGACGACATCGGCGACGGGCCCGAGGCGCTGGACCGCGAACAGCTCGAACTGGCTGTCGAACTGCTCAGGGACGCCGGTGTGTACGCCGAAGAAAATCTCGTCGACGACACGTTGGAGGGCGACACCCCGCTCGGCAAGCTGGTGGCCTATGTGCTCGACCCGGGCACGTCCCGCAAGCCTGCGGCGCCCTACGCCGACGCGGTCGCGCAGTGGGAGCGACTGGAGACGTTTGTGGAGTCGCGGCTGCGCCCCGAGTAGGGCCTACCGGTGATCACGTCGGCGAGTCGCGATGAGATGTGCCCGAGACGGCAGTCTGTACCGACATGACTCACACCACACACCGCAGCACCCAGACCCTGACCGTGCCCGGGGCGCGGTTGTACTACGAGGTCCGCGGCGCCGGCCCCACGCTGGCAGTCATCGGATCGCCGATGGCGGCCGGCGAGTTCTCCTCGCTGGCCGACGCCCTGGCAGAGCGGCACACCGTCATCACGTACGACCCGCGCGGGATCTCCGGCAGCCGGGTGGACGACCCGTCACAGGACTCCACACCCGAGCTGCGGGCCGACGACGTCATCGCGCTGCTGGACGCGGTGGGCGCCGACACCGCCGACGTGTTCGGTTCCAGCGGCGGTGCGGTGACCGGGCTGGCGCTCGCGGCACGCTATCCGGGCCGGATCCGCACGCTCGTCGCCCACGAGCCGCCCCTGCTGGAGCTGCTGCCGGATGCGGCCGAGCAGCGGGCCAAAACCGACGACGTGGTCGAGACGTTCCATCGGCACGGGGTCGCGGCGGCGTGGATGAAGTTCATGGCGAACGCCGGATTCGACGTCGGCGGCGATGGCGCGCCGGCCCCGGCCGGTGAGCCCACCGAGGAGGAGCTGAGAAACGGCGCCCGCTTCTTCGATCACGAGCTGCGGCCCAGCGCGCACTACGTCCCCGACATCGCCGCGTTGAAAAACGGTCCGACCCGGGTCCTCGTCGGCATCGGCGCCGATTCCGGCCACCTGGTGACACATGCGACCTCGACGGCGCTGGCCGAGTTGCTCGGCTCCGCGCCCGCCCTGTTCCCCGGCGACCACGGAGGCTTCCTGAGCGCGCCACGGGAGTTCGCCGACCGGCTGACCGCGGTGCTCACCGGTTAGCCGATGAGGACCGCGAAGCGCGGCTTGATCACCTCGTCGATCAACGCGAGCCGCTCGTCGAACGGGATGAACGCCGACTTCATCGCGTTGATCGTGAAGCGCGCGAGGTCACTCCAGCCGTAGCCGAACGCCTCGACCAGACGCAGCATCTCCTTGCTCATCGTGGTGTCGCTCATCAACCGGTTGTCGGTATTGACCGTGACCCGGAACCGCAGCCTGGCCAGCAGGTCGAACGGGTGCTCAGCGATGCTGCGCACCGCTCCGGTCTGAACGTTGGAACTCGGGCACAGCTCCAGCGGGATGCGCTTGTCCCGCAGCAGCGACGCCAGCCGTCCGAGCCGGTAGCTGCCGCCCGGTCGCTCCTCGATGTCGTCGACAATGCGCACGCCATGGCCGAGCCGGTCGGCGCCACAGAAGGCGATCGCGTCGTGGATGGACGGAAGGCCGAACGCCTCCCCGGCGTGAATTGTGAAGCGGCCGTTGTTGTCCCGCATGTACTCGAACGCGTCGAGGTGGCGCGTCGGCGGGTTACCGGCCTCGGCGCCCGCGATGTCGAAGCCCACCACACCCTGGTCGCGGTACCGGATCGCCAACTCGGCGATCTCCTGCGAACGCGCCGCGTGGCGCATCGCGGTCACCAGGCACCGCACCGTGATGGTGCGGCCCTCGCTGCTTGCCGCCTTCTCGCCGTCGGCGAACCCCGCGAGCACCGCGTCGACCACTTCGTCCAGCGACAGTCCCTGGTCGATGTGCAACTCCGGGGCGAAGCGCACCTCGGCGTAGACCACGTTGTCAGCCGCCAGGTCTTCGACGCATTCGTAGGCCACCCGGTACAGGGCCGGCGCGGTCTGCATGACCCCCACCGTGTGCGCGAACGGCTCCAAGTAGCGCTCCAGTGAGCCACTGTGCGCGGCGGTGCGGAACCAGCCGGCCAGCGCGTCGGCATCGGTCGCGGGCAGGTTGTCGTAGCCGCCCTGTTCGGCCAGTCCCAGCACGGTGGCCGGGCGCAGACCCCCGTCGAGGTGGTCGTGAAGCAACGCCTTGGGTGCCTGTCCGATCATGTCCAGGGTCAGCGGTGCGGTCACGCGACGATCCGATCGATGACCAGCGCAGTGCGCCCCGGGGGCTCGCCGATGCTCCAGCCGGACTCGAGAGTGGCCATCGCGGCCGGAATGCGGTCGGCGGTGTCGGTGTAAAGCGTGAACACGACGTCGCCTGCGGCCACCGGGTCACCGGGGCGGCGGTGGATCCGGACGCCGGCCCCGTGCTGCACGCGTTCGCCCTGGCGTGCCCGGCCGGCACCAAGCCGCCACGCCGCAAGACCCACTGCCATCGCGTCGATGTCCCCTATTGTGCCGCCGCGCCCGGCGACCACGGTCTCGGAGTGGGCCCCCAGGGGCAGCGGTGCGGACAGATCGCCACCCTGTGCGGTGACGAGCTCGCGGAACGCGTCCATCGCCGACCCGTCGCGCAACGTGTCAGCCGGGTCGCGGCCATCGAGACCGGCGACCTCGAGCATCTCGGCGGCCAGGCGCAGCGTCAGTTCCACCACGTCGGCCGGCCCTCCGCCGGCGAGCACGTCCAGCGACTCGGCGACCTCGACGGAATTGCCGACTGTCGCGCCCAGAGGCCGGTTCATGTCGGTCAGCAACGCACGGGTGGCCAGGCCGTTGGCCGCGCCGAGGTCGACCATGGTGTGGGCGAGCTCACGGGCCTCGGCCAAACCTTTCATGAACGCGCCTGATCCGACTTTGACGTCGAGCACCAGCGCCGCCGTGCCCTCGGCGATCTTCTTGCTCATCACCGAACTGGCGATCAGCGGCAGTGATTCGACCGTGCCGGTCACGTCGCGAAGCGCGTAGATCTTCCGGTCGGCGGGTGCCAGCTGGCCCGCGGCGAACATGGCGCCGCCGATCTCGGAAAGTTGTTGGTGGATGCGCAATTTCGGCAGCTCGGCGGTAAATCCGGAGATGGACTCCAGCTTGTCGAGCGTCCCCCCGGTATGACCGAGGCCGCGCCCGGCGGCCTGCGGCACCGTGGCGCCGCACGCCATCACGATCGGCACCAGCGCGAGCGTGATCTTGTCGCCGACACCGCCGGTCGAGTGCTTGTCGACGGTCACGAGCGGGTTTCCGGCGCGGCGCAATTCGGAGAGATCGAATCGGTCTCCGGAGGCGACCATGGCCGCTGTCCAGTGCGCGATCTCGTCGCGGTCCATGCCGCGCAGAAAGATCGCCATCAGCAACGCCGACATCTGCTCGTCGGCGACGTCGCCATTGGTGTACGCGTCGACGACCCAGTCGATCGCCGGACCCGAGAGCGCGTCGCCGTCGCGCTTGGTCTTGATCACCGACGGCGCGTCGAAGACGTGCCGCATCGGGTGTCTGGCTGTCACGGCCCGCGCTCCAGATCGTCCGGGCCGAACGGCTCGGGCAACAACTCGCTCAGTGGGCGCGGACCGTCGCGGTGGTCCACCAGCAACTCGGGGCCGCCGTGCTCGAGCAGCACCTGGCGGCAGCGCCCGCACGGCATCAACGGCTCCGGTGAGGCACCGGCGCAGCTGATGGCGAGGAGCCTGCCTCCCCCGGTCGCGTGCAACGCGCACACCACCGCGCACTCGGCGCAGAGACCAAGACCATATGAGACATTTTCCACATTGCAGCCCGCCACGATACGCCGGTCGTCGACGAGTGCGGCGGCGCCGACGGGAAACCCCGAGTACGGCGCGTACGCGTTTGCCCGAGCGGCAACCGCCCTGTCGCGCAAGAGGTTCCAGTCAAAGTCAAGGTTCATCGTGGCCGTCTTTCCGCGATCTGAATGGGTTGGGGGCGTCTCCCGTCATCAGCGCGGGGCGGCGAAAGGTCGGGAAAATGACCAGTTGCGCTGGTCGCGACCGCTGCACCGTGGTGGTTTGCTGAACAGGAGTGGGTTTAGAGTCCACCCGACAGTCCACCGACGGTGTTGGAGGTCGCGATGAGCGCTTGCGCGAAGAGCAAACAACAATGATGACCAGGTCGACATCGACGGGAACGCCGGCGGTTGCGGCGCCGCGCGCGTCCCGCAAAACGTTGTACCGCGGCGATCCCGGCATGTGGTCGTGGGTGCTCCACCGCATCACCGGTGCCGCCATCTTCTTCTTCCTGTTCGTCCACGTGCTTGACACGGCGCTGGTCCGCGTCAGCCCTCAGGCCTACAACGAAGTTGTCGCGACCTACAAGACACCCATCGTCGGCCTGATGGAAGCCGGGCTGGTGGCCGCGGTGCTCTACCACGCCCTCAACGGCATCCGGGTCATCCTGATCGACTTCTGGTGGCAGGGCACCCGCTACCAACGCGTGATGCTCTGGGTGGTCGCCGTGGTCTGGCTCGCGGTGATGGTGCCCGCGCTGATCGTGCTCGGTGTGCACATGGCGGAGCGGTTCCTGTGACCGCGTCGGTACCGGCGTCGGTCCCCCCGGACAGCCGGCGCGGCAGGCCCGCGCCGGTGCTGCAGCGCAGCCACGACCGGCCCGCTTCGCTGGACAACCCACGCTCGCCGCGGCGGCGGTCCGGCATGCCCAACTTCGAGAAGTACGCATGGCTGTTCATGCGATTCTCCGGCATCGTGCTGGTCTTGCTCGCGCTGGGGCACCTGTTCGTGATGTTGATGTGGGACAACGGGGTATACCGCATCGACTTCAACTACGTCGCGCAGCGGTGGGCGTCGCCGTTCTGGCAAACCTGGGACCTGCTGCTGCTGTGGTTGGCACAGCTGCACGGTGCCAACGGCATGCGCACGATCATCGCGGACTACGCGCGCAAGGGTTCCACCCGTTTCTGGTTGAACTCGCTGTTGGCATTGGCGGTGACCTTCACGATTGTGCTCGGCACCTACGTGCTGTTGACCTTCAACCCGAACATCTCTTGACAGGGCCGCGAAGAGCAGACTGTGGCCGATGAGCGCTTGCGCGAAGAGCAGCTGAGGCCGATGAGCGCTTGCGCGAAGAGCAGCTGAGGAGGTCGAGACGATGATTCAAGAACACCGCTACGACGTGGTGATCGTCGGGGCCGGGGGCGCCGGGTTGCGCGCCGCGGTCGAGGCGGGCCCGCGCGCACGGACCGCGGTGCTGAGTAAGCTCTATCCCACCAGAAGTCACACCGGCGCCGCTCAGGGTGGCATGTGTGCGGCGCTGGCCAACGTCGAAGACGACAACTGGGAGTGGCACACCTTCGACACCGTCAAGGGCGGCGACTATCTGTGTGACCAGGACGCCGTCGAGATCATGTGCCGGGAGGCCATCGACGCGGTGCTCGACTTGGAGCACATGGGAATGCCGTTCAACCGCACCCCGGAAGGCAAGATCGACCAGCGCCGCTTCGGCGGACACACCCGCGACCACGGCAAGGCGCCGGTGCGCCGGGCCTGTTACGCCGCCGACCGCACCGGGCACATGATCCTTCAGACCCTCTATCAGAACTGCGTGAAGCACGACGTCAAGTTCTTCAACGAGTTCTACGTACTCGACCTGGCGCTGACCGAGACGCCCAGCGGCCCGGTGGCCACCGGCGTCATCGCCTACGAGTTCGCCACCGGAGATGTCCACATCTTTCACGCCAAGGCCGTCGTCATCGGCACCGGCGGATCCGGCCGGATCTACAAGACCACCTCCAACGCGCACACGCTGACCGGCGACGGCATCGGCATCGTGTTCCGTAAGGGGCTTCCGTTGGAGGACATGGAGTTTTTCCAGTTCCACCCAACAGGGCTTGCCGGACTTGGCATCCTGATCTCCGAGGCGGTCCGCGGCGAGGGGGGCCGACTGCTCAACGGCGAAGGCGAGCGCTTCATGGAGCGCTACGCGCCCACGATCGTCGACCTGGCGCCCCGCGACATCGTCGCCCGCGCGATGGTGCGCGAGGTGTTGGAGGGCCGCGGCGCCGGGCCGCACAAGGACTACGTCTACATCGACGTACGCCACCTCGGCGAGGATGTGCTCGAAGCGAAACTTCCCGACATCACCGAGTTCGCCCGCACCTATCTGGGTGTGGATCCGGTCAAGGAACTGGTGCCCGTCTACCCGACGTGCCACTACGTCATGGGCGGCATCCCGACGACCGTGCACGGTCAGGTCCTGCGCGACAACACCACCACCGTGCCCGGCTTGTACGCGGCCGGCGAGTGCGCATGTGTCTCGGTGCACGGCGCCAACCGGCTCGGCACCAACTCACTGCTGGACATCAACGTGTTCGGCCGCCGCGCCGGCATCGCCGCCGCCGAGTACGCCCAGACCCACGACTTGGTCGCGATGCCGCCCGAGCCGGCGTCGATGGTGGTCAACTGGGTCGGCGACATCCTCTCCGAGCACGGCAACGAACGCGTCGTCGACATCCGCAACGCGCTGCAGCAGTCGATGGACAACAACGCCGCCGTCTTCCGCACGGAGGAGACGCTGAAGCAGGCGCTCACCGACATCCATGCGCTCAAGGAGCGGTACGCTCGAATCACTTTGCACGACAAGGGCAAACGCTTCAACAGCGACCTGCTCGAAGCGATCGAGCTGGGCTTTTTGCTGGAGCTTGCCGAGGTCACCGTGGTGGGGGCGTTGAACCGCAAGGAATCCCGCGGCGGCCACGCCCGCGAGGACTACCCCAACCGCGACGACACCAACTACATGCGCCACACGATGGCCTACAAGCAGGGCGCAGAGCTGCTCAGCGACATCGCCCTGGACTACAAACCGGTGGTGCAGACCCGCTACGAGCCGATGGAGCGAAAGTACTGATGGCAGATTCAGGTCCGGGGCCCGCTGCCGAAATCATCGAACCCGTCGATCGCCCGCTGCCGCCGATTCCGGAGGGCGCGGTGATGCTGACGGTGAAGATCGCACGGTTCAATCCCGAAGATCCCGACGCCGCGGGGTGGCAGAGCTTCCGCGTGCCGGGCCTGCCGAGCGACCGGGTGCTGAACCTTCTGCACTACGTGAAGGGCTACCTCGACGGCACGCTGACGTTCCGGCGGTCCTGCGCGCACGGTGTGTGCGGTTCGGACGCGATGCGGATCAACGGGGTCAACCGCCTGGCGTGCAAGGTGCTGATGCGCGATCTGCTGCCGAAGAAGCCGGACAAGCAGCTGATTATCACGGTCGAGCCGATCCGCGGTCTGCCGGTGCTCAAAGACCTGGTCGTGGACATGGAACCGTTCTTCGCGTCCTACCGGGCGATGAAGCCGTTCCTGATCACCAGCGGCACTCCGCCCACCCGTGAGCGCATCCAGAGCCCGGCCGACCGCGCCCGTTACGACGACACCACGAAGTGCATCCTGTGCGCGGCGTGCACGACGAGCTGCCCGGTGTTCTGGCACGAGGGCAGCTACTTCGGTCCCGCCTCAATCGTCAACGCGCACAGGTTCATCTTCGACAGCCGCGACGAGGGCGCCGCCGAGCGGCTGGACATCCTCAACGATGTCGACGGTGTCTGGCGGTGCCGCACCACGTTCAACTGCACCGAGGCGTGCCCCCGCGGGATTCAGGTGACGAAGGCGATCCAGGAGGTCAAGCGCGCGCTGATGTTCGCACGCTGACCGCTGTCACACCTTCGCCGGCGGCGGCGTCTAGTGGATATGACGACACAACCACGCATCGCACCCCTGCCCCCGCACCGCGCGCCGCGGTGGATCCGCGGCGTCTACCGCGTCGCCAAGCGCCGATTCGGGGAAGTGCCCGAACCGTTCGCGGTGTCGGCGCATCACCCTGGTCTGCTGCTGACGGGGGCGCTCCACGAGACCGCACTGCAGCGCGTTTCGCGCAAGCTGCCCGCCAATGTCCGCGAGCTGGCGGTGTTCTGGACCGCCCGCACCGTCGGCTGCTCGTGGTGCGTCGACTTCGGCGCCATGATTGCGCGGCTCGACGGCCTGGACGTCGAAAGGCTCGAGCACATCGACGACTACGCGACGTCACCGCTTTACACCGACGACGAACGCGCTGCGATCGCCTATGCCGACGCGATGACCACCGATCCGCACACTGTGACCGACGAGGGGGTTGCCGACCTGCGACGGCGCTTCGGCGACGCCGGTGTGATCGAGCTGACCTACCAGATCGGGGTCGAGAACATGCGGGCGCGAATGAACACTGCGCTGGGCATCACCGAGCAGGGCTTCAATTCCGGGGATTCGTGTCGGGTCCCATGGGCGGGGCAAGGCGCGGACGCATCGGCGAGCCGGTGAACTTGTCCGGGTTCGCGACGTCCCACATCGCGTAGACCTTGCCGTCGCGCACCGTCAACGCGGTGATGCGCGGCGACATCGACGGGTATCCGTCGCCGCCGGGCGCTCCCGGCGTGTACGCCCCGAGCTCACCGTTGACCAGGGCCAACCGACTCGACTCCAGCCATCCGGGCCCGTACCGCCGTGCCAGTCCGAACAGAAAGCGGGCGACCTTGTCCGGACCGTGAATGACACGAAAAGCCGTCGGCGCCTTGCGGTTGGAGTCACCGGTGAACATCACGTCCGGATGCAGCAGCGCGACGACGGTGTCGATGTCGCCGGCGGCCATCGCCGCCAGCAGGCGGCCGACGACGTCGGCGTGCGTCCCGTCGCGCGCAGGGGCGGCATCGGCCACCAGGCGCCGGGCACGTGAGGCCAGCTGCCGGGCCGACGCGCCGGTGGTGTGCAGCACCTCAGCGATCTCGGCGAACGGCACCGCGAAGCCGTCATGCAGGACGAACGCCACCCGCTGATCGGGCGTGAGCCGCTCCAGCACCACCATCGCCACGAACCGCGCATCTTCATCGGCGACCAGTGCGGACAACGGGTCCGCACCGTCGAGCTCAGTCACCACGGGTTCGGGCAGCCACTCGCCGAGGTAGGTCTCCCGCCGGCGGGCCGCCCAGCGCAACCGGTCGAGCGAAAGCCGGCTCACCACCGTCGTCAACCACGCCCGCAGATCGGCGATCGGTTTCGCGCCGTTGCGCGCATTGCGGTCCCAGCGCAACCAGGCGTCCTGCACGACGTCTTCCGCATCGGCCACCGTGCCGGTGAGTCGGTAGGCAACAGCGGTCAAGTGAGGCCGCAATGCCTCGAATTCGTCGACCTGCTGAGCGGCGGTCACACCGCGAGTCTAGTTCCTGGGCGCGAAGGTGGACTGGCTCATCGACGACAGCGGCAAAAACGTGCCGCCCGGGGTGGTTTTCGGGGCCGGGCGCGGTAGCGCTGAGGTCGCCATCACGCCGAGTGCACAGCGCTGTTTCGCTGCAAGAGGTTGCTTTTGGTGTTTTGTGTGAACCACAGCAGGTAGCCCAGCGCCGGTAGCACGACGACCGCGGCGACCGCTACGACGACGAGCAGTGCTTGAAGAGTGGCTTTCGCGCCGGCCGCCGCCTGGATGGTCATATGGTCGACAAGCATCCAGGGATATTGGCCGACGCCCCACCCGGCAGCCACCGCAGCGACGGCGACGGCGGCCGAAATTCGTGCAGGCCCGTAGGTGCGCCGGTACAGCATCACCAGGGTGAAAACACCGGCCGCCGCAGCAATGATCAACAACGGCAACCCGCGCCCGAGCAGACCGTGGCTGAGGGTGGGGGCGTCATGCAGGACCGGGAACAGTCCGGCGAACACGATGAGGCCAGCCACGATTCCCGCCCCCAATGTCCGTCTCCGCAACTGATCGGCGAGGTGAGCCAGTCCGGCGCGGGACGCGTCCGCTGTCAGGTAGACGCCGGCCAGAAAGACACAGGTCGCCACCGCGAGCGCCCCGCCGGTGAGCGATGTGGGATTGACCCACGAGCCGACCAGCGGGCCGTAGCCACCCGCCGGCACCCGACCTGAGGCAAGCGCACCGGCCACGGTTCCCAGAAAGAACGGGGTGATCAGCGACGTTCCGGCGAACAGCGCGCCGAACAAACGGGCCTGCGCAACGGTGGCGGCATACTCGCGGAACGCAAAACTGGCCCCGCGCAGCACGATTCCGGCCAGCGCGAGTGCCAGCGGGATGAACAGCGTGGTCGTGGCGGCCGCGAACGCCGCGGGGAACCCGGTCCACCACACGACCACGATGTAGATCAGCCACACGTGGTTGGCTTCCCATACCGGGCCGATGCTCTGATCGAGGAGCGCCCGAAGTGCGGCGCCACCGGTGGCACTTCCGGCGGTCAAATCGTAGAAGCCCGCACCGAAATCGGCGCCCCCCAACAGCGCGTAGGCGAGCACCCCGACGAACATGGCGGCGGCAACCGCGGCGGGCAGAATCATCGCTGCGGTCTGCCTTCAGATCCGGCAGCGACAGGCTCGTCTTCGGACAACTCTTCGGACAACGCTGGTCCGTACGGGCTGGTCACTGGTTTCCCGGCGCGCCAACGGCGCGCCATCGAGGTCAGGACAAGGTATGCGCCGACGCTCATGCCGGAATATATGACCAGGATGCCAAGGTAGGTCCACCACAATCCGGGATTCATGCTGGCAGCGTCCGCGGTGCGCAAGACGTGCCAGACGGTCCAGGGTTGGCGACCCACTTCCGTTGTGGTCCAGCCGCATTCGAGTGCGAGGATGGCCAGCGGTCCGGCGATGACCATAAACCGCAGAAACCAGCGATCGGCAAGCAGGTCGTGGTGGCGTCGCCGCGCGACCCAGTAGACGATCACCGACGCGGCGAGCAACAGCGCGACACCGACCATTGTCTGGAAGGCCACGTGCGTGATGTTGATCGGTGGGCGGTCACCGGGCGGCACAGTGTCAAGGCCCGGGACGGGCTTGTCCCACGAATCCTGGGTGACGATCGATCCCAGTCGGGGGATGGGTAGCGCCCACCGCACCTGACCGTCGATCAGCAGTCCCCCAATGCGCAGCGGAGCCGGCCTTTCGGTGGTCGGGTCGAGTTCGATCGCGACCAGCTTGGGCACTTGGTCGTCGATCAGCCGGGTGCCGAAGATGTGTCCGACCACGGGCTGCGCCAGGGTGGCGACGGCCGCAAACCGCCACGCCACACTGAAGCCGAGTCGGTGGTGGTCGTCGGTGCGGCCGCGCAGCATTCCCCCGGCGTACACGGCGCACACCATAAAGCCGACCACCATGTACGCGGCGATCCACATGTGCAGGAGCTCCAGCCAGACCCGGCCGTTGAACATCGCGCGCCAGGGGTTGACGTCGGTGACCGCGCCGTTGACGATGCGGAACCCCGCGGGACGATTCATCCAGGCGTTGGCCGAGATCACACAAAACGGCCCGTACACCCCGGCGATGAGCATCGGGATGAGCATCAGCAGATGGCGGCGGGGCGGCAGGCGGTCCCAGCCGTAGAGGTACAGGCCCAGGAAAATTGCCTCCAGGAAAAACCCGATCCCCTCCAACCCGAACGGAAGTCCGATCACATCGCCGAACCGACCCATCAATCCCGGCCACAACAGCCCCATTTCGAAGCTGAGCACGGTACCGGAAACCGCCCCGATCGCGAACAGCACCGCGGCGACCTTCGCCCACCGCCGTGCCATCCCGAACGCGATCGAGTCACCGCGGAATGCTCCGCGCCAATGCAAAACAAAGATCAACGCCGGGAAGGCCAGCCCGAAGCTGGCCAAAACGATGTGGAAGCCCAACGACACCGCCATCTGCTGACGCGCCGGCAGCAGGCCCGCGGGCGCGCCGGCCGCGTCCAGCAGCGCATGAGAAAGAGCCATCGATCCGCCTCAGTTGACACCCCGTCGACGGCGGCATAGTTCGGCCCCCCCACGGAGGCAACTGCCATCGCGCGTGCCGAATCGTCGGACCGACGCCACGCCGTCGACGAAGAGATACCCCACTTTGTGTGAGCGCATACCGCCATGGCCAATTTTGGTGGTGGACACGTCAGCGTCGTCGCCGGCTCGCGCCGATGGTGGTGCTGGGAGAACATATGACAGTTCCGATTTTCGACCCCCCGGGCGCACGCGGGGGCCGCAACACCTTGCCAGACTCTTTATCGGCCAAAGTGCGACGAGCGACCGCGCCGCCGCTTCGATAATGCGGACCGCGAGGTACAGCGAGGAGCCGCAGATGGTGCTGCGATTGATTGCGCCCGGGCTGCTGTGCGAGGGCCCGATCGCTGATCGCGAACCGCCGGATTCGCCTTGCCGCCGGATAGCAGGCGGCAGACGATGACTGAGCCGGATGCCGCTGGCTCCAGCAGCAGAGTGGGCACCGTTGTGGGTATGTTGGTCAACCGCTTTGAGGAGGCGATATACGGCGTCGCGTTCCTGCTACTCGCGGCGGCGGCGGTCATAGTGGTGATCAGCAGCGTCGAGGCCGTCATCCAAACCACGACCCGGCAGATCAGCACGCTCGACGGTGGTGTGCTCATCCTGAACAGGATCCTGCTCACCCTGATCATCGCCGAACTCGCCCACACCCTGCGTACCGACCTGTTGCGCCACGAGATCTCAGCCGAGCCATTCCTGTTCATCGCATTGATCGCCACCGTCCGGCGCATCCTGATCGTGACGGCGGAGTTCGACCGGCCGCAGTCCAACCAGGAGCTGACTCGTCTGCTGTTCGAGCTCGGCACACTGGCGCTGCTCGTGCTCGCCATCGCGGGCGCTATCTTTTTGATCCGTTACGGCGTCTGGAAGTTCGGTAGGGGGCGGCGCTCGGCAAGCCGATAGCGCTCGCGGGTGGTGTGGACGGTAGCCGGCCGCGCGGCTTGGCAGATACGCATCTCGCGGTCCGGACCGGTTCCGACAAGCGATTACATCGCCCCAGTTTGCTCGCGACGACGGATTCCGTGCAGAATCTTTCCGTGGTCAACTGTTCGGCGGTGCAGCTGGACGAGCTTTCCAAGGCGATCGTCGAGAAGCTGCAGGAAGACGGCCGGCGTTCGTACGCCGGGATCGGCAAAGCCGTCGGGTTGTCGGAGGCGGCGGTGCGCTCGGATTCGCCCGGCAGGCGATGATCGGCATCCGCTTCACCGGCGACACCACCAAGCTCGCCGAGAAGCTGGCGCTCATCCCGGCGATCGACTACGTGGTCCTCACGGCGGGGTCGTTTGCCATGATTGCCGAGGTGGTCTGCGAAGACGATAACGACCTTCTCGATCTGCTGAACACGAAGATCCGGGCGATGCCGGGCGTCACCTCAACCGAAACGCTCGTCTACCTGAAACTCGTTAAGCAGCAATATAACTGGGGAACCCAATGACAACAATCGATGCGAAAGACGACATTTCGTCCAGCCTGGGCGCCAAGGCCAACCGCCATCTTTGGGGCCATTTCGCCCGGCACGGCCCGGGCATCACACCCCCGATCATCACTCGAGGCGAAGGCGTCACGATCTGGGACGACCGCGGCAAGAGCTACCTCGACGGGCTGTCGGGACTGTTCGTCGTGCAAGTCGGTCACGGCCGCACCGAGCTTGCGGCGGCCGCCGCCGAGCAGGCGCAGAGGCTCGCGTTCTTTCCGCTGTGGTCATACGCCACGCCGACCGCTATCGAGCTCGCCGAACGCCTCGCGAACTACGCGCCAGGCGATCTGAACCGCGTCTTTTTCACCACCGGCGGCGGCGAGGCCGTCGAGTCGGCCTGGAAGCTGGCCAAGCAGTACTTCAAGCTGACCGGCAAACCAGGTAAGTACAAGGCGATCTCGCGATCCATCGCGTATCACGGCACCCCGCACGGCGCATTGGCGATCACGGGGCTCCCGGCGTTCAAGGCACCGTTCGAGCCGATCACGCCCGGCGGCTTCCGGGTACCCAACACCAACTTCTACCGCGCTCCGGCGCCGCACGACACCGACCTCAAGGAGTTCGGGCAGTGGGCGGCCGACCGGATCGCCGAAGCGATCGAGTTCGAGGGCCCCGACTCGGTCGCCGCGGTGTTCCTCGAACCCGTGCAGAACGCCGGGGGCTGCTTCGCGCCGCCGCCGGGCTATTTCGAACGGGTCCGCGAGATATGCGACGAGTACGACGTGCTGCTGGTCTCCGACGAGGTGATCTGCGCGTTCGGCCGGATCGGGTCGATGTTCGCCTGCGACGACTTCAATTACGTACCCGATATCATCACCTGCGCCAAGGGCATGACGTCGGGATACTCACCGATCGGCGCAATGATCGCCTCCGACCGGCTGTTCGAGCCGTTCTCCGACGGCAAGACCACGTTCACCCACGGGTACACGTTCGGCGGTCATCCCGTGTCTGCCGCGGTCGCGCTCGCCAACCTCGACATCTTCGAGCGCGAGGGCATCAACGACCACGTCAAGGAGACCGCGCCGGCGTTCCGCGCCACGCTGGAGAAGCTGCTCGATCTGCCGATCGTCGGCGACGTCCGCGGCGAGGGGTTCTTCTACGGCATAGAGCTGGTCAAGGACAAGGCCACGAAGCAGACGCTGGACGACGAGGAAAGCGAATGGTTGTTGCGCAGCTTCCTATCGACTGAGCTGTTCGACGCCGGGCTGTACTGCCGAGCCGATGATCGCGGAGATTCGGTAGTGCAGCTGGCGCCGCCGTTGATCAGCGGGCAGCAGGAGTTCGACGAGATCGAGCAGATTCTGCGCGGCGTGCTGACCGAGGCGTGGCGCCGGCTATAGCGGGCGTGCGCAAGCCGCCGATCAACCCGGTCCGCCGGCGCCCGGCTGTGGATAGGGTGCATCGGATCGTCGGCGGTGGCCTATAGCGCGCTGTAACGGCGTTGTTGCCGCGCCGCTGACAGCGGCTGTGATGTTCATCGCCTACTCTGCAGTGTCAATGGGTGGGATCAGTGGTGCCTCGCGTCGCCTGATGGGTGCGGCCGCGACGATCGTGCTCTTGGGCGCGCCGGCGCTGACGAGCGCTCCGTCCGCGGCGGCCGAACCGAACGCCGCGCCGGACACCAACAGTTGTCCGTACCGGTTGACGACGCCGCCGGCCGTCGACGCGTCGGAGCAGCCCACCGCGGGTGATCCGCCGGTCGCGCTGCCGGTACCCGCGAAGCCGGTGGGCGGTGACGCGCTGAGCGGCTGCGGCATCGTGGCGGCACCGGGGACGCCGGCGGTGCCCAATGACATCTCCGCGGACGCCTGGATCGTGGCCGACCTCGACAGCGGTGACGTCATCGCCGCGAAAGACCCCCACGGCCGACACCGGCCGGCCAGCATCATCAAAGTCCTGGTCGCGACGCAGGCCATCAATGAGCTGAACCTCAACAAGCAGGTGGCCGGCACGGTGGACGACGCCAACGCCGAAGGCACCCGCGTCGGCGTCGACGTCGGCGGCACCTACACCGTCAACCAGCTGCTGCATGGGCTGTTGATGCACTCGGGCAACGACGCGGCGCATTCGCTGGCAGTGCAGCTCGGTGGCGTGGACGTGACGCTGCAGAAGATCAACACGCTGGCCGGCAAACTCGGCGGACGCGACACCAGGGCGGCCACACCGTCCGGGCTGGACGGCCCGGGGATGAGCACATCGGCCTACGACATCGGCCTGTTCTACCGCTACGCATGGAAGAACCCGACGTTCGCCGACATCGTCGCGACGCGTACCTTCGACTTCCCCGGCCACCCGCCACGTCCCGACGTGCCCGGCGACACCGACCACCCCGGCTACCCGCTGGAGAACGACAACCAGCTGCTGTACAACTATCCCGGCGCCCTCGGCGGCAAGACCGGTTACACCGACGACGCGCAGCAGACGTTCGTCGGGGCGGCCAACCACGATGGCCGCCGGCTGGTGGCGGTGCTGATGCACGGCACCCGGTTACCGATTCCGCCGTGGCAGCAGGCCGCCCACCTGCTGGATTACGGATTCGCGACGCCGCCCGGCACCAAGGTCGGCTCCCTGGTCGAGCCGGACCCGTCGCTTGTCGCGCCGAAGGTGCCGGCGGACCTCAACGACGCAGCCGCGCGCGCCGCCGGCGTCACACCGGTCGTCGACGACCTGCCGGTGCGGGTCGGAGTCGCGGTGATCGGCACGGTGATCGTGTTCTGCCTGATCCTGGCGGCCCGCTCGATCAACCGGCGGCCTCAGCCCTAACTCGCTAGCGCCGCCCGGCCCGTGAAATGCCCAGCGCCGCAAGCGCGCCCAGAGCCATCGCGGCCAGCGCCTCGCGGATCCCGACGCCCTCCCGCCGGCGCACCACGATGACGGCCGGCTGGGGCGCTGGCACCGGCACGGAAGCGACGTTCTCAGGCGACGTCGCGGCCCACGCGGTGGCGAACAACACCAGCTGCGCGGTGAAGTAGGCGAACACCATCAGGCCGAGCACCGGACCGAACGTCGCTCCGGCCGGCCCATGCAGCACCGAGCGCAGGTAAATGGAGCCGACCTGCTTGAGGATCTCGAATCCGACAGCCGCCAGCAGCCCCGCCCGCATCGCGCTCGCGAAGGTCAGCGACCGCCGCGGCAGCCGCGCGATCATCCAGCTGAACAGCAGCCACGAGATGCCCAGCGACACGAGCAGGGACGCAGCCCGCAGCATCGCGCTCAGCCCGGGCACACGGTGAAGGCCGAACCAGCCGAGGACCTTGGCCATCAGCGCGGGGTCGCCCATCGCGGTCAACGCGATCGTGATCACGATCGCCGCGAACGCGGACAGCAGCGCGGCGAGGTCCGACAGCTTGGTCTTGACGAAGTTGCCGGACTGATAGCCCTGACCCCACATCTGGGTCAACGCTTCGCGCAGGTTCGCCATCCAGCCCAACCCCGACCACAGGGCGCCCACCAGGCCGAAGATGCCCAACGAGGTCCGCGAGTTGATCGCCTGGTCCATCAGTTTGACCAGTTGCTGACCGAATTCGCCGGACACCGAGTGCTTGATCCGGTCCTCGATGTCTGCCAGCAGATGGGGCTGCCGCGACAGCACGAACCCGACGATCGCGAAACCGACCATCAGCAACGGGAACAGTGCGAACACCGTGAAATAGGTGATCCCCGCGGCGAAGAAGGCGCCCTGGCGCTCGCTGTAGCGCTCCTGGGCCCGCATCACGTGATCGAACCAGCGATAGCGCGCCCGGAGTCGGTCGAGAAGCCCCGGCTTGTCCGACTCGGGCATCACGCCTCCCGGTTATCGAATGTGCAGAAACCCTAGCCGGTCGTAGACCTTGGCGATCGTCTTTGCCGACACCTCGCGGGCACGCTGTGCCCCGCCTTGCAGAATCGACTCCAATTCCGTTGGATCACTGCTCAACTCGTCGACCCTCACCTTGATCGGGCTGACGAATTCGACCACCGCATCGGCGGTGTCGGCCTTCAGGTCGCCGTAGCCGCGCCCGGCGTAGGACTCGACGAGCTTGTCCATGTCGGTGCCGGTTACCGCCGACTGGATGGTGAGCAGGTTCGACACGCCGGGCTTGGCTTCGGGGTCGTAGCGCACCTCGCGTTCGCTGTCGGTGACCGCAGAGCGGATCTTCCTGGCCGTCACCTTCGGATCGTCAAGCAGGTTGATCAGCCCCGCGTCGCTGCCCGCCGACTTGCTCATCTTCGCGGTCGGGTCCGAGAGGTCGTGGATCTTGGCCGTCGCCGCCGGGATCAGCACCTCCGGCACGACGAACGTGCCGGGGAATCGGCTGTTGAACCGCTGCGCGACGTCGCGGGCCAACTCCAGGTGCTGGCGCTGGTCCTCCCCGACCGGCACCAGGTCGGTGTCGTAGAGCAGCACGTCAGCGGCCTGCAGCACCGGGTAGGTGAACAACCCCACCGTGGTCGATTCGCTGCCTTGGCGCTGCGCCTTGTCTTTGAACTGCGTCATCCGCGACGCCTGGCCGAAGCCGGTGAAACACCCCAGTACCCAAGTCAGTTCGGTGTGTGCAGGCACATGGCTCTGCACGAAGATCGTGCTGCGGGCAGGGTCGACGCCCAGCGCGATGTACTGGGCGGCGGTCAGCAACGTGCGGCGCCGCAGTACCTCGGGATCCTGCGGCACGGTGATCGCGTGCAGATCCACCACGCAGTAGAACGCTTCATAGTCGTCCTGCAGAGCCACCCAGTGGGTCACCGCACCCAGCGCATTGCCCAGATGCAGCGAGTCAGAGGTCGGCTGGACGCCGGAGAAGACGCGCTTTTTTGTGCTCATGATGCGTCAATCTTTTCACGGCCTGCGACGGCTTTTCACGGTCTGCGACGGCCGCCCCGAGCAACGGTTAGTGAGGTATGTAGTCGAACTCGTCCGGGTTGGGGCCCGTCCTTCCCACTTCGCCCCTGTCCAGCCCGGAGATCGCCGTCATGTCGCCGTTGTCCAGTTCGAAGTCGAACAATTCGAAGTTCTCCCGCATCCGCTCGGGCGTCGCCGACTTCGGAAACACGATGTCACCCCGCTGAATGTGCCAGCGGAGTACGACCTGGGCCGGTGTCCGACCGACCTTCTCGGCGATGCGCTGGATCGCCGGGTCCCGGAGTACCTTGCCCTGGGCGAGCGGCGACCACGCCTCGGTCGCGATCCCGTGGTCCCGGTCGTAGGCGCGGACACGCTCGTTGCAGAAGTACGGATGGATCTCGACCTGGTTGGCGGCGGGGACCGTGTCCGACTCCTGCGCCAGTCGGTCGAGATGTTCTGGTTGAAAGTTCGACACCCCGATGCTGCGGGAGCGGCCGTCGCGGTGGAACTCTTCGAGAACGTGCCAGGTCGAGACGAAGTCACCGTCGTAGAGGGTCGGCAGTGGCCAGTGGATCAGAAACAGATCGACGTAGTCGGAATCGAGCGCGCTCAGCGTGTTGCCGAAGGCGCGGCGCGCATCGTCGGGCCGGTGTGAGGCGTTGTTCAGCTTGCTCGTGACGAAGACCTCGGCACGGTCGACGCCTGCGTCCCGGATGCCCTGCGCGACTTCCTTCTCGTTCCGGTACATCTCTGCGGTGTCGATGTGCCGGTAGCCGATCTGCAGGGCGGTTTTCACCGCAGCCGCGGTTTGCTCGGGTGGGATCTGAAAGACACCGAAGCCCAGTTGCGGGATGCGGTTGCCGTCATTGAATTCGATCAACGGGACTGTGGGCATGGTGCATTCCTCCTCGTGGGGTCATTCACTGTTCGGGTGCCCCTTGGCCTAACGCGACAAACGCCGTCACCTATGCCCAGGAAGACCTATGCCCAGGAAGACCTGTGCCCAGGAAGCGGATCGGTACCGGCGGTATCACTTTTGGTACTGTCGGGAACCATGACCGAGCGCAAACCCATCCACCTGGGTTCCGGGGAGCCGATCCTGCTCCTGCACCCATTCATGATGTCGCAGAACGTGTGGAAGAACGTCGCTCCGAAATTGGCCCAGACCGGCCGATACGAGGTGTTCGCACCCACCATGGTCGGGCACAACGGCGGCCCCAGGGGCACGTTGTTCCTCGACACCCACACATTGGCCGACCATGTCGAGACTCGGCTCGACGCGCTCGGCTGGCGCAGTGCCCATATCGTCGGCAATTCGCTGGGCGGCTGGGTCGCCTTCGAGCTGGAGCGCCGCGGCCGGGCGCGGACCATCACCGGCATCGCACCTGCGGGGGGCTGGACGAGATGGACGCCGGCCAAGTTCGAGATCGTCGGGAAGTTTGTCGCCGGCGCACCGGTGTGGCTGTTGACACGGCTACTCGGCCAGCGGACGCTGCGGCTTCCGTTCAGCAGGCAAATCGCCTATCTGCCGATCAGCGGCACCCCCGAGGGGCTCAGCGAAACCGACCTCGTCGACATCATCGACGACGTCGCGCACTGCCCCGCCTATCACCAGCTGCTACTCAAATCCCTGCTGATGCCCGGGCTGCTCGAGCTGGCCAAGACCCGCGCCCCGGCTCACCTGGTCATCTGCGAGAAGGACCGGGTCGTGCCGACGCCGCGGTTCACCCGGCATTTCACCACTCATCTGCCCAAGAACACCGTCGTGACCAGGCTCGACGGTGTCGGCCACATCCCGATGTTCGAGGCGCCGGATCGGATCACCCAACTGATCGACGAATTCGTCAGCCAGTACGCCAGCCGCGCCGCCGAGACGGGGTAGCGATTCAGGCGAGCGCCTTCTTCAGGTTGTCGTCGAGGGCGCCCATGAATTCCTCGGTGGTCAGCCACGGCTGGTCCCTGCCGATCAGCAGCGCGAGATCCTTCGTCATCTGGCCGCCCTCGACCGTGTCGATCACCACCCGCTCGAGGGTCTGCGCGAATTCGACGACGTCGGGAGTGTCGTCCAGCTTGCCCCGGTGGTCCAGCGCACGGGTCCAGGCGAAGATCGACGCGATCGGGTTGGTGGAGGTGGGCTTGCCCGCCTGGTACTGACGGAAGTGACGCGTCACCGTGCCGTGGGCCGCTTCGGCCTCGACGATCTTGGCGTCCGGTGTCATGAGCACCGACGTCATCAACCCGAGCGAACCGTATCCCTGCGCGACCGTGTCGGACTGCACGTCGCCGTCATAGTTCTTGCAGGCCCAGATGTAACCGCCCTCCCACTTCAGGCTGGCGGCCACCATGTCATCGATCAGCCGGTGCTCGTAGGTCAGCCCGGCCGCCTCGAAGTCGTCTTTGAACTCCTCGTCGTAGATGCGCTGGAACTCGTCCTTGAACATGCCGTCGTAGGCCTTGAGGATCGTGTTCTTCGTCGACAGGTAGACCGGATACTTCTCCTTGAGCCCGTACTTGAACGCCGCGCGGGCGAAGTCCTGGATCGACTTGCGGAAGTTGTACATCCCCATCACGACGCCGCCGTCCTCGGGGATCTGGACGACCTCATGCTCAATCGGCTCGCTGCCGTCCTCGGGGGTGAACGTGATGGTCACAGTGCCGGGGCGGTCAACTTTGAAATTGGTCGCGGCGTACTGGTCACCGAACGCATGGCGGCCGATGATGATCGGCTTGGTCCAGCCGGGGACCAGCCGGGGCACGTTGTTGATCACGATCGGCGCGCGGAAGATGGTGCCACCCAGGATATTTCGGATCGTTCCGTTAGGCGATTTCCACATCTGCTTGAGGTTGAATTCCTTGACTCGCGCCTCATCCGGCGTGATCGTGGCGCACTTGACGCCCACGCCGTGCCGCTTGATCGCATACGCCGCATCGATGGTGACCTGGTCTTCGGTCGCATCTCGGTTTTCGATGCCCAGGTCGTAGTACTCGAGGTTGATGTCGAGGTAGGGAAAGATCAATGTTTCCTTGATGGCTTTCCAGATGATGCGGGTCATCTCGTCGCCGTCGAGATCTACTACCGTGCCTTCAACCTTGATCTTGGACATGCAGTCCGAGTCCCTTCCTACGCCGGCGTTGCTCCGTGGGCGATTGCGTGCTGCGAGCCAGCGTACCGGGGGCGAGATCGCGATGAGCGGTCAACTTGGCTACCCGCCAGTAACTCTGACAGGCGCTTTTGCAGTACAGAGTTTGAACCCCGGCCGGTTCAGATCCGTGCCTTTCCGACCGCTGGTGGCCACCGGTCAGCGGCGTGCGATAAGCTTCTAAGCGGTCATGAGCGCCAGCGTCAAGCCCCGGCTTGCTGGCCGGCAACCCTCCAACCGCGGTGGGGTGCCCCGGGTGATGACCAGGTTGAGTAGCCGCAACCGGCTACACGGCAAGCGCGGGTCCGCCATGACGGGCCCCAGAGTAGACAGGGAAACCTGATGCGGAGGCCCACGATGTGCAGCTGTCGCTGACTGCGAACCCCGACCCCAGTCCTTCCGGCGCGTCAGAAGCTGACAGCCGGCCATCATCGCAGGAGAACAATCCATGACTTTGGAGCCAGCAGCCAGCGAGCTTGACGACCCGATAGCACGCTGGGCGTTCGAAACCAAGCAGATCCACGTCGGGCAGACGCCGGACTCCGCCACCAATGCACGGGCACTGCCGATTTACCAGACGACGTCCTACACCTTCAACGACACCGCGCACGCCGCGGCATTGTTCGGCCTGGAGGTCGAAGGCAACATCTACACCCGGATCGGCAATCCGACCACCGCCGTGGTCGAACAGCGCATCGCCGCGCTGGAGAACGGGGTCGCGGCGCTGTTCTTGTCGTCGGGGCAGGCGGCCGAGACATTGTCGATTCTGAACCTCGCAAGCAGTGGCGACCACATCGTGTCGAGTCCACGGCTCTACGGCGGCACCTACAACCTGTTCCACTACTCGCTGCCCAAGTTCGGCATCGAGGTCAGCTTTGTGGAGGACCCGGACGACCTGGAGTCGTGGGGCGCCGCGGTCCGGCCTCACACGAAAGCGTTCTTCGGCGAGACGATCTCCAACCCGCAGAACGACATCCTGGACATCCCGAGCGTGGCCGCGGTCGCGCACGATGCGGGGGTGCCGCTGATCGTCGACAACACCGTGGCGACCCCGTATCTGATCCAGCCGATCACGCACGGGGCCGACATCGTCGTGCACTCGGCCACCAAGTACCTCGGCGGTCATGGCGCGGCGATCGCGGGGGTGATCGTCGACGGCGGCACCTTCGACTGGACCAACGGCAAGTTCCCGGGTTTCACCACCCCTGACCCCAGCTACCACGGCGTGGTGTTCGCCGAGCTGGGCGCGCCCGCGTTCGCGCTGAAGGCCCGAGTCCAATTGCTGCGTGATCTCGGGTCTGCGCCCGCACCGTTCAACGCGTTCCTGGTCGCGCTGGGACTGGAGACACTGAGTTTGCGCGTCGAGCGCCATGTCGCGAACGCGCAGACCGTCGCCGAATACCTCGCCGAGCATCCCGACGTGATATCGGTCAACTACGCCGGTCTGCCGTCGTCGCCGTGGTACGACCTCGGAAGGAGATTGGCGCCCAAGGGAACCGGCGCGGTGCTGGCCTTCGAGTTGGCCGGCGGCATAGAAGCCGGTAGAGCGTTCGTCAACGCGCTGACCCTGCACAGTCACGTCGCGAACATCGGTGACGTGCGCTCGCTGGTGATTCATCCGGCATCGACCACCCATTCGCAGCTCAGCCCGGAAGAGCAGCTGGCCACCGGCGTGACGCCGGGGCTGGTGCGGCTCGCCGTCGGCATCGAGGGCATCGACGACATCCTCGCAGACCTGGAGCGCGGCTTCGCCGCTGCCAAACCGTTCACCACGTCACAGGTGTCGGATCCGCAGGCCGTGGCGACGTTCTGAGGATATGGACGTGACGATCTCCGACGTACCCACCTTGACACTGCCCGCCGAAGGCGAAGTCGGCGTAGCCGAGATCGGCCCGCTGACGCTGGAGAGCGGGGCGGTGATCGACGACGTCCGCATCGCGGTGCAGCGTTGGGGTGAACTCTCGCCGGCACGCGACAACGTCGTGGTGGTGTTGCACGCGCTGACCGGCGACTCGCACGTCACCGGACCGGCCGGTCGCGACCACCCGACGCCGGGCTGGTGGGACGGCGTAGCCGGCCCGGGCGCGCCGGTCGACACCAAGCGCTGGTGCGCGGTGGCCACGAACGTGTTGGGCGGCTGTCGCGGCTCGACCGGCCCCAGCTCCTGTGCTGCCGACGGGAAAGCCTGGGGCTCAAGGTTTCCCGCGGTGACGGTGCGTGACCAAGTGGAAGCCGACGTGGCCGCGCTCGCCGCGGTCGGCATCACCGAAGTGGCTGCCGTGGTGGGCGGGTCGATGGGCGGCGCGCGTGCACTCGAGTGGATCATCAGCCATCCCGACTCCGTGCGCGCGGGCCTCGTGCTGGCAGTCGGCGCGCGCGCCACGGCCGATCAGATCGGCACGCAGAGCGCGCAGGTCGCCGCGATCCGGGCGGATCCGAACTGGCAGGGCGGCGATTACTACGGCACCGGCCGGCAGCCGGCAGACGGCATGGACATCGCCCGCCGGTTCGCGCACCTGACGTATCGCGGCGAGCCGGAGTTGGACCGCCGGTTCGCGAATCAGGCTCAGGGCGAAGAGGATCCGCTGACCGGCGGCCGGTACGCGGTGCAGAGCTACCTCGAGCACCAGGGGGCCAAGCTGGTCGACAGGTTCGACGCGGGCAGTTATGTGGTGCTCACCGACGCGCTGAGCAGCCACGACGTCGGGCGCAACCGTGGCGGGGTGCCCGCCGCGCTGTGCAGCTGTCCGGTGCCGGTGGTAGTCGGCGGCATCACCTCGGACCGGCTCTATCCGCTTCGGCTACAGGAGGAGTTGGCCGACCTGCTCCCGGGCTGTACCGGGCTGAATGTGGTCGATTCGGTCTACGGTCACGACGGGTTCCTGTTGGAGACGGAAGCGGTGGGTGACCTGATCCGGCAGACGCTCAAGTTGGCGCAGTGACCGACCTGGTGAGGCAGCCGCGGTCACTGTCGTTCGGGGCGCAAGCGGCGGCCTACGAACGCGGACGGCCGTCGTACCCACCGGAAGCCATCGACTGGCTGCTGCCGGCCGGTGCCCGCGACGTGCTCGACCTCGGTGCCGGCACCGGCAAGCTGACCACCCGACTGGTCGAACGTGGGCTGAACGTGGTGGCGGTGGATCCGATCACGGAAATGCTCGAGGTGCTGAGTACTTCGCTGCCCGACACGCCGGCGCTGCTGGGCACCGCGGAGGAGATCCCGTTGCCGGACAACAGCGTCGACGCGGTGCTCGTCGCGCAGGCGTGGCACTGGGTCGAACCGACGCGGGCGGTTCCGGAGGTGGCACGGGTGCTGCGACCAGGGGGCGGGCTGGGCCTGGTCTGGAACACTCGCGACGAGCGGCTCGGCTGGGTCCGCGAGCTGGGCAACATCATCGGCCAGGAACACGACCCGGTCAGCAACCACGTGACGCTCCCGGCGCCGTTCACCGACGTGCAACGCCACCAGGTGGAGTGGACGAATTACCTGACGCCGCAGGCGCTGATCGACCTGGTCGCCTCCCGCAGCTACTGCATCACCTCGCCGGCTGAGGTGCGGACGAGGACGCTGGACCGGGTCCGCGAGCTGCTGGCAACACACCCGGCACTGGCCCATTCGAACGGTCTGGCGCTGCCATACGTGACGGTGTGCGTGCGTGCGACGCTGAGCGCTTAGCACCTGCCCAGCCGGTGCAGCCTCGCCCGGGTAGCGCTAACTCGTACCCAGCGGGTCGATCGTCCCGGCGATGTAAATCACCGCCGCGCTGACGAGCGTCATCGTGGTGAAGTCGAAGATCCGGCCCCGCACCACCAGCAGACCGGCGCGGCTCTCGGAGAGAACGAGGCGCAGCGCCGCGGCGACACCGACGCCGATGCCGAGCAGCAACGAGCCGCGGCGCCAGTAGTCGGTGACCACCAGGCCGAACGCCGCGACGAAGATCAGGCCGACCACGAGAATCGGCCACTGCGCCCTGACCACCGTGCGCCCGCCATCGAGGACCGTCATGTCAGCGCAGCTTCCGCAAGCTCGACGACGTTGGTGAGCAGAAACGCGCGCGTCAGCGGCCCGACGCCGCCGGGGTTGGGTGACACATAGCCGGCGACCTCCCAGACGTCGGGGTGTACGTCACCGACCAGGCCGGCCTCCGTGCGCGTCACGCCGACGTCGATCACCGCGGCGCCCGGCCGGACCATGTCAGCTGTCAGCATGTGCGGCACCCCGACCGCCGCGACGACGATGTCGGCCTGGCGGGTGATCTCCGGCAGGTGACGCGTTGCGGTGTGGCACAACGTGACTGTCGCGTTCTCGGAGCGGCGCGACAACAGCAGGCCGAGCGGGCGACCCACCGTCACCCCGCGGCCGATGATGACGGCGTGGGCCCCGGCGATCTCCACCTCGTAGCGGCGCAGCAGGTGCACGATGCCGCGTGGCGTGCAGGGCAGCGGCGCCGTCTTACCCAGCACCAGCCGGCCCAGGTTCGTCGGGTGCAGGCCATCGGCGTCCTTGCCCGGGTCGATGCGCTCCAGCGCGGCGTTCTCGTCGAGGTGCTTGGGAAGCGGCAATTGCACGATGTAGCCGGTGCACTGCGGGTCCGCGTTGAGTTCGTCGATGGTGTCGTCAAGCTTGGCCTGGCTGATGTCGGCCGGAAGGTCGCGCCGGATTGACGTGATGCCGACTTTCGCGCAGTCGGCGTGTTTGCCGCGCACGTAGGCCTGAGAACCGGGGTCGTCTCCGACCAGGATCGTGCCCAGCCCCGGGGCGCGGCCGGCCGCGGTCAGCGCCGCCACCCGCTCGGTGAGGTCGACGAAGATCTCGTCGCGGGTGGCCTTGCCGTCCAGCACCGTCGCGCTCACGAAGGCCATTGTGGCAGGCTGCGCACATGCCTGCCGCACCCGACGTGCTCGCCCCGGCCACGCTCGGCCCGATCACCCTGCGGAACAGGATCATCAAGGCGGCCACGTTCGAAGGGGCCACGCCGAACGCGCTGGTGACCGACGAGCTGATCGAATACCACCGCCGGCCGGCGGCCGGTGGCGTGGGCATGACGACGGTCGCGTACTGCGCGGTGTCACCCGGCGGGCGCACCGAGAGCCGTCAGATCTGGATGCGTCCGGACGCGCTGGCGGGGCTGCGCCGGCTCACGGACGCCATTCACGGCGAGGGCGCGGCGATCAGTGCGCAGATCGGCCATGCCGGCCCGGTGGCCGACGCACGGTCGAACAAGGCCAAGGCGCTGGCGCCAGTGCGGTTCTTCAACCCGATCGCGATGCGGTTCGCCAAGAAGGCCACCGCGGACGACATCCGCGCCGTCATCACCGCGCACGCCGACGCCGCCCGGTGCGCGATCGACGCCGGCTTCGACGCCGTCGAAATCCACCTGGGCCACAACTACTTCTGTAGCGCGTTTCTGAGCCCGCTGATCAACCGCCGCGACGACGAATTCGGCGGATCGTTGCAGAACCGCGCCAAAGTGGCCCGTGGTGTGGTGATGGCCGTGCGCCGGGTGGTGGGAGACCAGATCGCGGTGACTGCCAAGCTCAACATGTCCGACGGGGTCCGCGGCGGCATCAGCGTGGACGAGGCGCTGACCACGGCGAAGTGGCTGCAGGACGACGGTGGCCTGGACGCGCTCGAGCTCACCGCAGGCAGCTCGCTGGTCAATCCGATGTATCTGTTCCGCGGCGATGCGCCGGTGAAGGAGTTCGCGAACGCGTTCAAGCCGCCGATGCGCTGGGGGGTGCGGATGATGGGTACGAAGTTCTTGCGCGAATACCCGTACCGTGACGCGTATCTGCTGGGTCAGGCGCGCGAGTTCCGCGCGGAGTTGACGATGCCGCTGATCCTGCTCGGTGGGATCACCAATCGGGAGACGATGGATCTCGCGATGGCCGAGGGCTTCCAATTCGTCGCGATGGCCCGGGCACTGCTGGCCGAGCCCGACCTGGTCAACCGCATCGCCGCCGACGGCGACAGGCATACCGTGCGGTCGGCGTGCACCCACTGCAACCAGTGCATGCCGACGATCTACAGCCGCACCCATTGCGTG
>JAOPWC010000094.1 GCA_025965895.1 Mycobacterium sp. | reverse complement strand
CCGGCGGCCCGGGCGGGTCGCAGGAGGGTCCGGGCGTGTCGCAGGCGGGTCCGGGCGGGTCGCAGGCGGGTCCGGCGGGCCCGGGCGGGTCGCAGGCTCCGCAGGACCATCAGGGCGGACCCGGTGGAGGCCCGGCGCCGCAGGACCATCAGGGCGGACCGGGTGGACCCCCTGGAGACCAGGGCCCTGGCAACCAGGGCGGCCCTGGCGACCACGGTGGACCGCCTCCCGCGCAACGTGGAGACTTCCACGGGCAATGGCATGGCGCTCCGTGGGGCAACGGACCCGCGCCTTGGGGCTGGGGTGCCCCGCCTCCGCCAGCATGGGATAGGCCACTGCCGCCACCGGATGGGCCGCCACCACCGCCATTCAATTACTGGGGATACACGGTGAACCCGCTCTGGGATCCCGGTTTCAACCAGTGGGGCTTCTGGCTCTTCGGGGTCTGGATCCCGCTGTAAGGGCTAACTCCTAAGGCGGTCGCCTCGCCGACGAAGAACCGCGAGGCGACCGCCGCAGGGGCAAGCGCGACCACGAATACGCCGAATTACGCCGAACGCCGATCCCCTTTGAACCTCATACAGGCTCCTGCACCGACGACGCACGCCATTCTTGACGGCACGGTCAAGAACTTGGTAGCGTTCTGGACCAACGAGTCAAAAAGGTTTGATCGAGTCGATCGGGGAAACAACGGTGCATGCCCCTGTCTTTGCTGGCCATGGTGTGCCGGCCGAGGTCCTTGAGTTGGCCACGGTGCCCGACCCCGGGCCGCCGCCGCCCCGCCAGGTTCTGGTCCGGGTGCTGGTCCGTCCGATCCAACCCCAGTGAATCCGAATAAGGAGCCCATCATGCGGATCGGAACCATCGGCGCGGGCACCGTCGCCCAGGCCATCGCCGGCCACGCCCTGGCCAGCGGCCAGCAGGTCATGCTGTCTAACCGACGCGGCCCGGCGGCGCTTGCCGAGCTGATCGAGGAGCTCGGAGCAGCCGCCACGGCCGTTACCCCCACTCAGGCGGCCTCCGCTGAGCTGGTCGTGCTCGCGGTGCCTTGGCCGGAGATTCCAGCAGCGGTCGCCGGGCTGCCCCGCTTCGACGGTCGGATCGTCATCGACACCACCAACCAATTTCTCAGCCCGCCGCCGTCACCACGGATCGCCGACCTCGGCGATCTCACCGGCAGTGAGTACGTCGCTTCGCTACTCCCGGGCGCGCGCGCGGTCAAAGCGTTCAACACCCTCCACGGCCACTACATCGCAGCCGATCCGGTTCACGACGCCGGCCGGCAGTTGCTGTTTCTGGCCGGCGACGACCCGGCGGCCAAAGCCCAGGTCATCGACATGACCGCCGGCTGGGGATTCGCCCCGGTCGACCTCGGCTCGCTCCGCGGGGGCGGCCGGCTGATGCAGCTCGGCGGCCCCCTGTCTGGGCTGCACGCACTCAAACAGGACTGACCGCCCATGCCGAAAAGGACCCCGGCCCGTAACGGCCATCTCGATCGATCAACCATTGCTGACACCGCTGCGCGTGTTCCCGACGCGCAGGGTGCGACACCCTCCTCGGAACGCGAATCAGCAGCCAAATAACGCGCTTCGTCATCGACACCGGCACGCTGGTCGGTGTCGGGAGGTTGAGCGAGGTGTGAAGTTTGGTGTCGCAACTTTCATCACCGACGAGGGCGTTTGTCCACGACGGCTGGGCGCGGCGGTGGAGGAGCGCGGATTCAACTCCCTCGTTGTCACCGAGCACTCGCACATTCCAGTCGCGTATGAGGAGCCCTATCCCGGTGCGGGCGAGCTGCCCCGTGTCTATCACCGCACTTTGGACCCATTCGTGGCGCTGTCCTCGGCGGCGGCGGTCACGCGTGACCTCGTCCTGACTACGGGGATAGTCCTGCTCCCGCAGCGCGACGTGATTTACACCGCCAAGGAGGTAGCCAGCCTGGACCTAATCTCCAACGGCCGCGTAGCCCTGGGCGTCGGCTTAGGCTGGAACCGCGAGGAAATGCGCAATCACGGCACAGATCCGGCCACCCGAGGGGCGAAGATGAATGAGCAGCTCGCCGCACTCAAGAAGATCTGGACCCACCAGCAGGCCGAGTTCCACGGCCGGCTCATCGACTTCGCCCCCATCTTCTCCTGGCCCAAGCCGGTTCAGCGTCCCCATCCCCCGATCTACATCGGTGGTGAGAGCCGAGCGGCCCTAGAACGGCTACGCACTCTCGGTGACGGCTGGCTACCCCAGGCAGCCACCCCTCCCGAAACGCTGCGTCGGGTGCGTCTGTGGTTGGCGGACAACGGCCGCACCAACGTGCCCGTCACGATTTTTGGCGCAGGACGGGATAAGGCTGCATTGGCCGGCTACGCCGACGCCGAGGTCGACGAGGTCACCTTCCTGCTCCCGACGCAGCCCGAACCGGAGACATTGCGCGACCTCGACGAACTAGCGGATCTCGCGAGCAGCGGCTCCTGACCAACTCATCCACGCCAACTCTCAACACCCAATCAGCGCAGTGGGTACACCCCCCGATCGGGGCGTCAGACGAGATTGTCTATCGAGGTACTGTGCGGCGGCAGCGCCGGAGCGCTCGTAATTGGGCGGCTACTGTTCCTGACGAATTCGCGGTCCGGCCCACCATCGGCAGCGGGTGGGCCGACACAGAGAACATCAAGAACCTGGTCGCGACGTTCAAAGGTCCCGCCGCGCAGCAGTTCCTGGCCACCGATCCCAGCGTGAAGAACATCTTGTTGCCGCTGTACCAGCCGGCCCGGCGACTGTTCGGCGGTCACCAGCGAAAAACAATCGGTGTGAACGCAACTCGTGACCTTCGCGCGGTGGCCAAGCAATATTCGGTCAGTGACCCGTGTTATCCCGTTCAATGCCTTCGACATGAACTGCGTCGCCCACCAATCCCCCGGCCTGTGGCGACACCCCGACGACCAGTCCTGGCGCTACAAGGATCTCGGCTACTGGACCGAACTGGCGAGACTGCTCGAGCGCGGTCGGTTCGACGGCCTGTTCATCGCTGACGTGCTCGGTACTTATGACGTCTACGGCGGCAGCGACGAGGCAGCGATCCGCCAGGCCGCACAGATCCCGGTGAACGACCCGATCCTGCTGGTCTCGGCCATGGCCCTGGTAACCGACAACCTCGGGTTCGGCATTACGACCGGCACCGGTTTCGAGCACCCCTACCCGTTCGCGCGGCGGCTCTCGACGCTCGATCACCTCACCCACGGGCGCATCGGTTGGAACGTCGTCACCGGCTACCTCCCTGCGGCCGCGCGCAACATGGGCCAGACCGACCAGCCTGAGCACGACGCCCGCTACGACCATGCCGACGAGTACCTCGAGGTGCTGTACAAGCTGTGGGAGGGCTCATGGGAGGATGACGCGATCGTCCGCGACCGCGAGCCGCGCGTTTTCACCGATCCGGCCAAAGTGCACCACATCGGCCACTCCGGAACACATTTCAGTGTGCCCGGCGTGCACCTGGCGGAGCCGTCCCCGCAGCGCACCCCGGTGATCTACCAGGCCGGGTCTTCGCCTCGCGGTGTGCGGTTCGCCGCCGAGAACGCCGAGGCCATTTTCATTGCAGCACCAACGAAAGTGATTCTGCGCGAGACTGTTTCGACCATCCGGCGGGAACTGGAACTGGCCGGACGCGATCCCTATTCGGCGAAGATCTTCAACCTGTCCACGGTGGTGACCGCCGAAACGGACGAGGAAGCCCACGCCAAGCACGCGGAGTACCTGTCATACGGGGATGCCGAAGGCGCGCTGGTGTTCATGTCCGGCTGGATGGGCGTCGACTTGTCGCGCTACGGGCTCGACGATCCGATCGGCAACATCGACTCGAACGCGATCCTGTCGGCGGTCGCGGCATTTCAGTCCGCCGACCCCGACGGGCGTGAGTGGGCCGTGCGCGATATCGCCGAGTGGGGTGAGATCGGTGGCATGGGGCCGCGCATCGTCGGCTCGGGTGTACATGTCGCAGACACACTTCAGGAATGGGTGGAGCAGACCGATGTCGACGGCTTCAACCTCGCCTACGCGATCACGCCAGGGTCGTTCGCGGACTTCGTCGACTGCGTGGTGCCGGTGCTGACCGCCCGCGGCGCCTACCAGGCCGCCTATACGCCAGGGACGCTGCGCAACAAGCTGCTGGGCCGCGGCGACCGGTTGCCCGACGAGCACCGGGGCGCGCAGTACCGGGTGGGCGGTCCGGGGTCGACGATCATCGACCGGCCGTCTACGCTGCCCTCGTCCCCGTCCTCAGTGGCCGCGCGGCCGGCGCGCGGCCGCTAGCCCACCGACGGCCCTTCAGGTGCGCCGCAGGTAGCGGCTGGGCGCCACTTCGTAGCAGCGTTCCAACGCCTGACAGAGCGTCGAGGTGTCGGTGTATCCGAGCCGCTTCGACGCCTCGTCGAGGGGCGGCATCACCAGTCTGACCTCGCTCTTCACATTTGCGGTCACAGCCTTCTGCGCGATCGGCCGGGCCTTCTCGATCACTGGCACGTTAACCGCCGGAACGGCTACCCGTCGATCACGGTTTCGTTGGAGGAATGGAACAGGGTTTTGGAGCGGTCGAGGGAGCTCTCCTCGTCGGCGGCGATCACGGTGATCTGGCACGTGCGGTCCGATTGGGTCGTCGCACGAGACACGATCATGGCTGGCGCTACTGAAACAGAGGTCCTCTCATGGATAGCGCGGCGCGCCTATAGAAGGGGTGCGGCCGAAGCTGTGCCGTGGCCCGCGCAGCCTGAGCCGATGCGGGTAATAGGCGTTGGTCGGTGCAGGTCCGTCAGGTGGTAGCGTCCGGTCTCCTGTTTGCGCGCCAGCGCAGTGTTGATAATCTATCTACGGTCATATGTCAATCTTGTTGATATATGAACGTGTTTTGTCTGACCTGGCATGACGGTCGGGTAGGGCGAAACACGAGGTCCGGGACCGGATTCCGAAAGGTGACCGAGTGAGCCAACGTTCAGTCGGCAGGACTGTCCTGGCGAGAGCCTGGCTGCCCTTGGTTGCCGTCATTGTGGTCGGTGTAGGTGCGGTGTGCATGTTGAAGGTGCACGCGATGTCCGCCCCGGGGCCCGTCATCGCGGTCAATGGTCCGCAGGCACCTGAGGAGTTCACCCCCAAACAGCTCACCTACGAGTTGTTCGGCTCCGTTGGGGACGGCGGGATGCTCGACTACGTGGACATCGATGGGCATCCGCACAAGGTTGATCTGACGACTCTGCCGTGGTCGCATACAGAGACGACCACCCTCACCGTGGTGTCCGGCAGTATCTCGGCGCAGGTTCATGGGGGTCAGATCGGCTGCCGGATGCTGGTGGATGGCGTCGTCCGCGATGAACAAACGGACACCCATGAGGATGCGGACGTCACCTGCAGAGTGAAATCCGCATGAGCGAGCATCGGGCGAACCGACCGCTCGTCGCGAGAACGGTCCGCGTACTCGCTATACCGATCATCGTCTTCTGGGCCCTTCTCGCCGTCACGACGAACACCTTTGTGCCGCAGGTAGAAAGGGTCGCAGAAGAACTAGCGGGGCCGATGGTCCCGACCTACGCGCCGTCGCAGCGAGCGATGCTGCACATCGGTGAAAAGTTCCAGGAGTCCACGTCCACCAGCTTGACCATGGTGGTGCTGGAAGCCGACCGACCGTTGGA
>JAOPWC010000202.1 GCA_025965895.1 Mycobacterium sp. | reverse complement strand
CGATCGGCGATGAGGCGGCGACCCAGATCATCGAGCGAGCCAACGAACTCAGCCAACGTGACCCCACCGAGTACTTCGAAGCCGGCCTCAACACCATCCTCGACGGACTCCGGGCCAGCCGCGGTAGACGGCGCCAGCGCCCCCGAACATCCAACATGAGCGCCGATGAGCGTAGCGATCCTGCCGCAACCCCGTCCGCCAACGACGAATAGTTCACGATCGAGACCCGGGCCTGCCCCTGCGAAGATGTCCCGAATGTGCGAGCAGAACGTCGGCGGCAGGGCCGCCCACAACGCCGGGTAGGTGGGGACGCCTCGACGAAGCCCTTGCGTGCTTCCTCAAGCGCCACCGAATGCTCGTTTCCGGGCGGATTACCCCTCTTCTTCCTCAGCATCTCCAGACCGGAACGGATTGATGGATATGGGGTCAGGCGGTTCCGGGTCCGACCTGTGTGCTGATGCGTCCTGCGCGCCCCAACACGTGCGCCGCGGCTTAGGTCATCACTCGAATGGGGGCTCCCGCGCCGAAGGCGGCGATGTCCTCGACGGAGTCTTGGTAGAAGGTTCGGTAGGGGTCGTCGGTCACGTAGGCGATGTGTCCGGTGAGCAGAGTGTTGGGTAGTGACCGCAACGGGTGGGCCGCGGGTGGCGGCTCGATGTCGAAGACGTCGAGCGCGGCGGCGGTGATGCGTTTGTCGCGCAGAGTGTCGATGAGCGCCTGTTCGTCGAGGACCGGCCCGCGAGAAGTGTTGACCAAGATCGCGGTCGGTTTCATGGCCTGCAACTCCGCTGCACCGACAAGCCCGCGAGTTCGCTCGCTTAACGCGACATGGATCGACAGCACGTCGCTTTGGGCAAAGAGCTGTTCCTTTGTCACCGCCTGCACCCCGTGATCGCAAGCAACCTGTGCGGTCAGGTTTTGACTCCACGCGATCGTCGTCATACCAAACGCCTGTCCGATTCGCGCAACAAGCGACCCGACTCGGCCGAGTCCCAGCACGCCGAGGGTCTTGCCGTGCAGCCCCGTGCCGACGGAGACTTGCCAGCCGCCGCTGCGCATCGAGTCCGCCTCGACAAGCAAGTTTCGCGCGGCGGCCAGGATGAGCGCCCAGGTGTGCTCGACGGTGGGCTCGGAGACGTATCCGGTTCCGCACACGGTGATGCCAAGCTGGCGCGCGGCCGACACGTCGATGGCGGCGTTGGCTGGGCTGGTGCTTACCAAGAGTCGAAGGTCGGTGAGCTCCTGCAATACCTCCTTGGGGAACCGGGTGCGCCCGCGCATGGCTACCAGTACGTCGAAGCCGGCGGGGCTTGCGACAACCTCGGCGGCGTCCGTTGAACGGCTCGGTGAAGACCTCGACGTCGGCGTCCAGTGAGTTCCAGTCCGCGAAACGTGTTGCGACGTTTTGGTAGTCGTCGAGGACCTCGATCCTCATGCGGCCAGTCATCTTAAGAGACCTCCGTTGTGGTAGAGGATGATCGGCTGCGGGTGCTGATTCCGACAGAGGCTTGTGCCGCCGGAGCTGGGCTCATCCCCGGCGTCCATCCTCAATCGAGTGAGCACGCTTGACGACGCCGAGACCAAACCCCCGAGTACTCGCCGCGGTGCAGTGGGGTCAACGACGTACCCGACGCCCGGGGGAGGCGTTTCGACGACGACCCTGTCGAAGTCCTTCGGCAGTGCGTGCTCGCTCGGGGTGCCGGTTCATCAGCGTCGGGGAATGGGCGCCCGCCGCGGATCCCCATTGACCAGCAACTGGCACCCGGATCCGTTGCGTACCCCGGTATCCAGACCGCGGCCACCGATGTGCTCCTGTCCGCGGCTCACAACGGGCTATGCCTATGCCGCAACGGTCACGTCAACCGATAACCGATCGCCAATGGCATAGGCGGTGGGCCAATCGCCGGCGCATACCGCGCACGCAAGTTCCTCAACCAGACCTGTTTCTGCGCCCAACTCCGCCAACCACGCGGATACAGTGGCCCCAATGTCACCGCACGGCACGCGAACGGTGCGTGCTTCGTGCAGGCGATCAGTGACCCGATACATCCTCACCGCTGATACTGCCCGCGGTGTCCTCCAAGGAGTCATGGTCAGAGACCCTCCGTTTGTGGTTGGTGTGGTGAGCGCGCCGGGTCCTTTGGACGACGTACGGCTATGCCGCGGTTCGCACTGGGTGATGACAAGCCGAGGTTGCTGTGTGCGGGTTTAGATTTCGTAGATCGCGTCGTATTCGACCGTCGCGAGGTTCGCGATGACCAAGGGCAGGGCGTTGTCGATTCGTTCTCGGACGGCGTCGATGGTAGGTCCCTCGGCGAGGAAATAGAACCCTGGCCCGGCAGAGCGCCGGTATGCAGATGTGAAGACGCCCTCGGCTTTGAGCTCTCCCACGACCCGCATCTCGTCGTCAATGAGGTGTTGTGTCAGCGCATCTGGACGGGTCACTGTACCTTTGCCAATCACGATCATGTGCTCTTCTCCTATCAGGCATGGATGTTGGGGTCCGAAATTCAAAACGGCTGACCGTCACGTCGCCCAGGGTGATCGACTTCATCGCTTCTCCTCGATCCTGTCGGTCGCAGTGCGGCGGCCATGTGGCTGAGCCCGCACGCCTCGCCGACACGCCGGATAGTCACCGCGTCGACCCCTTCTCGGTCGACGATGTCGATGGCGGCGGCGACAGGGTCACCAGCCGTGACCTCGCCTCGTTTGCGGCCCGGGGGCTTCTTGACAGTCGGCATGCGTACACCGTAGCGTACTTAGTACGAGATCGCAAACAGATCTCCATAACGAGAAGGAAAATGGCCATGACACATACCGCGGAACAGAACAAGACGTTGGTCCTGGAGGCGTTCGAGACGTTGTTCAACAGGCGGGATTACGCGGCGGCGCAACGGTTCTGGTCGCCTGATTATGTCCAGCACAGCGCGGCCTTCGAGCCGGGCCGAGACGGCCTGTTCGCCGTGATCAAGGGCTTCCCGGCGGACCTGCGCTACGAGAACGCGCTGATCGTCGCCGACGGTGACTATGTGGTGGCCCACGGACGGTTCTCCAGCGCCGGGTTGGCGGCCAACATGATCGCTGCGGACATCGTGCGTATGCAAGGCGGTCTCCTGGTCGAACACTGGGATGTCATCCAAGACGAGGCCACCGCTGAGGAGTCCAAAAGCGGGCTGCCGATGTTCGGCGACAGTTTCCCGACCCGGGCCTGAGGCGGCGCGGGCCACGATGAAGCTCTGCGCCCAGTTCACCACCTCGCGGTGTCCCGGTGAGCACATCGCGACCGCCCGAACGTGCAGTGCCGTCGCAGCACACACGTTCCGGCGCGTCGTCTGCATGGCCGCAGAAACGCACGCCGCATAAGCACGTCCACCACAGCACACGAAAATTGGAGGATCAACTGATGGCACGACTAGATGGCAAAGTCGCCGTGATCACCGGCGGCAGCAGCGGTATCGGGCTGGCGACCGCGCAGCGCTTCGTCGATGAAGGAGCCCATGTCTTCATCGTGGGCCGCCGCCACAGCGAGTTGGACAAGGCCAAAGCGTTGATCGGCGACGGCGTGAGCACCGTCGCCGGCGACGTCACGGTCAGCGCGGATCTGGACAGGCTGTTCGCGACCGTCCTGGCGGAGGAGGGCGGGCTGGACATTCTGGTGGCGGGTTCGGGCCGGGTGGAGCCCGAAGAGCTGGGCAAGATCACCGAGGAGAACTTCGATGCCACCTTCGACCTCAACGCCCGCGCAACGCTGTTCACGGTGCAAAAGGCGCTGCCGCTGATGCGCACCGGTGGTTCGGTCATTCTGATCGGCTCGGTCGCAGACTCCTTGGGCGTGCCCGGCAACAGCACCTACAGCGCCACCAAGGCCGCCCTGCGTTCCTATGTCCGGACCTGGACCCGCGAGTTCATCGACCGCGGCATCCGGTTCAACACCTTGAGCCCGGGCCCTATCGACACCCCCATGATGGACGGTGCCGCCGACTCGGTGGAGGCGGCGGACGCGCTCAGGGCGCAGTTCGTGGCGGCGATTCCACTCAATCGGATGGGCCGCCCGGAAGAAATCGCCGCCGCCGCGCTGTTTTTGGCCTCCGATGACAGCAGTTTCGTGGCCGGGGCCGAACTCAGCGTCGATGGCGGCATGGCACAGGTCTAACGACTGCACCGGGCCTCTTCACCTCCGCTCAGCTTGTGGTGGAGAGGCTTTGGATGGGATCAGTTCAGGAGGCGTGATGTCACTCGACGCGCTGCGTTCGGGCGCCGGCATCGACATCCGGCACAGCGTCGTGCAGGTCAACGGAGCCCCGATGCGCGTGGCCGAAGCCGGGGACGGTCCGCTGGTGGTGTTGCTGCATGGCTTTCCGGAATGCTGGTATTCGTGGCGCCACCAACTGCGGGCGCTCGCCGAGGCCGGCTTCCACGCCGTGGCGCCCAAGCAGCGTGGCTAGGCTACCCAGGTACCCACAGCCCGGCCGGCGTCGCCGACTACACGATGCCTAGTGGCAGGCGAGACTGGGACGAGTGGCAGACTAATCGCAATCCCTATTGGGATTTGGCAGACGGAAATGGGATCCTGCAATACTTGTAGACATCCCAGGTTCGTAAGGTGTCAAGCCGCCGCTGTCATGCGGTGTGCCCAGGCGGTGTCTTCGCTGTAGGCGGTGTGGTGGCGCAGGCAGCCGTGCAGGATGCCCACGAGGCGGTTGCCCAGGGACGCCTGACATGCACCTTTGTTGCCTGTCTCAGCTCGTGGCGAACGTCTCACGTTTGTCTCACGAAAGTGGCGAATCTTCAGCCGCCCGCTTTGCGCGCGTTCATCGCCCCGCCACTTTCAGCAGGATCTTGCCGCCACGGAGGAGATGCTGCACCGCGTCCTGGATGTGCTCGAGGGGGTACACGCCCGCCACGGGGACAACGAGGGCGCCGTCGGCCACCAGCGGTGCCGCCTCACGAATGACAGGCACCACCTTGTCGCGGTAGTCGAAGTCGCCGACAAAGAATCCGCGGA
>JAOPWC010000190.1 GCA_025965895.1 Mycobacterium sp. | reverse complement strand
GCAACTTCATCGACACCGCCAACTTCTACACAATGAGCCACTCCGAGAAGATCATCGGCGACCACATCGGGCGCCACCCCGCCCGCCGCGATCGCTTGACGATCGCCACCAAGTTCAGCGGCAACCTTTATCCGGGTGATCCCAACGGCGGCGGTTCGGGCCGCAAAGCGCTGATCAATGCCTGCGAGAACTCACTGCGGCGCCTGCAAACCGACTACATCGACCTGTACTGGTTGCACGTCTGGGATGCGAACACCCCCATCGAGGAAACGATGGCCGCACTCGACGACCTCGTTCGGGCTGGCAAGGTGCGCTACCTCGGCGTTTCGGATACCCCGGCGTGGAAGATCGTTGAAGCTAATCTCATCGCCCGTTTCCGCGGGTGGTCGGCATTCATCGGGTTGCAGATCGAGTACTCGCTGCTCGAACGCACCGTAGAACAAGAACTCGTTCCCATGGCCGGCGAATTCGGCCTCGGGATCACACCGTGGTCGCCGCTCAAGAGCGGCGCGCTCAGCGGCAAGTACACCCGGCGCAACGACGGCCAGCACAAGGCCGATCGCGGCGCGATCATCGAGGGGTTCCTCAACGAGAAGACCTACGAGGTCGTCGACGAACTCGAGATCATCGCCAAAGCGCACGAGACAACGGTCGCCAGCGTGGCGCTGGCCTGGGTCCACGCGCAGCCGGCCGTGACATCAATCATCATTGGGGCGCGCCGGCTCTCGCAGCTGGACGACAACGTCCGCGCCGTCGACGTGAACCTCACCGCCGAGGACCTGGCCCGGCTCAGCGCTCTCACCGAACCGACTTTGGGGTTCCCCCAGAGCATGCTGGCAACCGCCCCGAGCATCACCAGCGGCGGAACGACGGTCAACGGTGTCTCCGCGCCAATCTCCGACTATGTGATGCTCGAAGGCAACCAGCCCTACTGAAACCAGCCGGGTGAGTTCCACGCAGCAGTCGAGCAACGCGCCCCGGGTCGACGGGGCGAATGTTGCGAAGAATTCGAGCTGACCGGCGTCAGTCCATGGCGGCGAAGCGGTCGAGAGCATCGACGACATGTTCGGAGACCGCGCCCCCGGAAAGGACGTCCCTTCCCCGGAACGCAGCCCGACCCTGGCCCGCCGTACAACTGCGGCGGTGTGTTGCAGGTTCTCAATCTGCAAGGGGGATCCTCGCATGAGATGGCTTGGCGCAGCCGTGAGACGAGCAATCGTGCCTGAATTAACCAGCGCCACAGATGTCGAATATATTTACCTGTCAGCAAATTCGGCGTTTGACTGGCTTCGCCCGTCGGCAACGTCGATCACTTCTTCGGGTGTACAGCGGCGCGGGCAGCGAATAACCTCAACCGCGTCGTCGTAACCGATGACGGTTACGGATATCCGTCATTCACTGCTCACGAAGTGAGGGCCCATGGGCAAAAACGACCCGGATTCAGGTGAAGCGAACATCATCGTCGGTATGGCCGACGCGGCCATGCACATGTACACCTCCGCGATCGACTCTTTGCCCACTGACGGCGACATGGAGTTCCCGCACCGGGTGGAAGTCATCCTGTCCGGCCTGCGCAAACTCCAGACCACGCTGACCGACGCGGCGTCGCGCAGCCGACCCACGCCCGAGGTGATCGTCGCGCTCAGCGGGGTGCGCCGCCAGTACGACGAGCTGATGGCGCGGGGCGCCGATGCGCCCGGATCCGCACTGGGACAGCAGCTCTACGTCGCCCGCCGGCGCGCGAAGCTATCCGCCCAGGAGGCGGCCAACGGCATCGGGCTGCGCGCCGATGTGCTCGACGAGCTCGAGGCCGGCGAAATCCCGACCGAGGACGAGGCCGTTAAGATCCAACAGCTCATCGAGGCGCTCGGCGGCTCACCGGAGGTCGCGCCCGGCCCCGGTTCGCGCGAGATTCACATGGAATCCTTCGACGAGTCCATGGCATGGAGCGGGGAGAGCTGAACCGGCAGGCCTAATCCGTCTGGGAGCTCGAAGACGGATGCGATGACGTAGGTATGGCCCCACTGCGGCCCGGGGCGAATTGGCGGCGCGGTGGGGTCCTGGGTCGCCCCGGGCTGATCTGGTGTTGTGGCGTCGGCTCACGCGTTGTCGAGGCTGGTTCGGAGCAAGTCCCAGGCAAGATGCCGCGCTTCTGCCGCCCTGCGGTGCATGAGCCGCTGTAGGGGTGGGACGGGATTGGGTTGCGGCGCACGCCCGTCGGCTACGGCGACGTGCACATCCTCCGCCACCTGCAACGCCATCAGCACAGCTTCGTTCACCCGGTTCAGCGCTGCGTGCAGACGGTCGTCCTCGATGAGCTGGTGGGCATTGGCGAGTTCCACCGAAAAGTCGTTCACGACTTGACCGATCTGCTCGAAGATGGGGTTCATCGCGTGCTCGCGCTCATCGCGGTCCTCAATGCGCAAGATGCTCGCGCCCTGGTTCCACAGCGTTGCGAGCATGTGGGTGTGGACGCTGACTGCGCGCGATACGTCGATCATGGCTTGTTTTTGTTGCTGCGCGAGTAGGTGCCTGCGCTGCATGCGAGCCAGCTCGCGTTGGGCCTTCATCTCGGTCCTGTGCAGCTCGCGAGCGTGTGCCAACTCATCGGCTGAGCGCGCCTCGGCGGATGCTAGCGCCATTCGCAGCCGTCCGGCGGCTGCGGCGGCGTCCTGCTTTGCCTTGCGCTGAATGTAGACGGTCTGCCACATGGCCACAGCGACGGCGCCGACTACGCCTGCGCCGGAGAACCACTCGGCCTTAGATCCGGCCTCCAAGCCACTAAAGACGACTATCCAAACGAGTACCAGCCCGGCGGCGAAACCGCAAACCAGCCAACCCACTCGGAACGACCGGTGCTTTGCGCCGAACCAGCGGGGTCCTTGGCGGCGTGGCTGGCTGCTCTGGGCCGGCGGCGAGTCGCTCGGTGCGCCGGGCTCACCCGGCTCAGCGGCCCCAGTGGGTTGTGTTGGTCCAATCATCCTGGCCTCTCGTCTGCCCGAGCCTCCCACCGTGCGGGTTCAGACTAGGGCTCGGCTCGGCCGATGTCGGTCTTGGCACCGACCCGCGCCTCTCGGTCGGCGCGGCCTTTGTGATGGCGGACACAGCGGTTTGAATGGCCTCGGAAAGCCGGTCTGCGGTGAGTTTGCGCTGCGGAATGGTCGCGGCGCTGACGCCGAGTTCGCAGAGCCGGCCCGCCCAGCAGGATTGGTCACCCATGCCCAGGAGCGCGATCGTAGCGATACCGGCGCGCAGACCGGCGGCGGTCGTTCCGGCACCACAGTAACGCGCGACCTGAACGTTGGCGGCCGCTCCGCACTGATCGCACGATCCGATAACAGATCAACTGATCAATACGATCGATCTTTAGGTCAGAGTCCGGAGCTAGGCGATCACGGCGCTGGCCATCGCCGCGGGTTGTTCGGGGAACAGGGCGTGGCTGGCGTCCTCGATGACCGTTGAGGCCACCCGGGATCCGAACTGAGCACGCAGGTCACCGGCACGCATCGGGGGCGGAGTTGATCTCGGGGCGGCACGGACTAGTTGGCAGATGTCAGTGGTGTGGCGCTCGGCGTCGACGACCCCGCGTCGGCGTGCAGTTCGACGCGCAGCAACGCCGCTTTGCGCATGATCCCGTCGGGCGGTGCGGTCGTCCCGCCGTCGGTCGTCACGTATGCCACCCGGCCGTAATCGCCAAGGCCGCGGCCCCACGCGGCGCTGGAGGGGCCGATCAGGGCGTCGTTGAACGGATCGCCGGCGATGTGGCGGACCTCGCTGCCGTGGCGAGGCTCGAGCGGAACCCGGTCGAACGTGTTGGCGCGATGGCGGGTGATGTAGGCGAACCCGGCGTTTTCATCGAGGCAGAAGTCGTCGGCGTTGTCGATAGCCGCGACGAACTCGGCGCCCCCTGCGGGATCCAGCGTCGTCGGGTCGACCGCGACGCGCATGAAGACTTTCTGGGCGGTCGACGTGTACCAGGCGTAACCCCTCTGACGGCCGTAGCACACGCCGTTGACGCCGGGTTGCGGCGGCGGTGCGACCCCGCTGTCGGGGTCCATTGCCATCGTGTCGTGGGCCAGCCAGATCCGCGCTGCCGCACTGCGGGCGCCGTCCGCCAGATCCACCCGCCAGATGAACCCGGCGAAGCAGTCGGCGATGAGCATCACCACGGGGCGTAGCAGGCAACTGCCGTTGAGTGCGCGGACGCGGTCGTCGAAGGTGAAGATGATCTCGGGCGACACCGGGGCACCTGCAGTCCAGTCGGTGAAATCGATACGGGCCAGATGAGACTCGTGGCTGCTGTAGCCCTCGGTGAGGCTGACGATGAACACATCGGGTTCGACCTCGACGATGCCGGAGACGGGATGCTCAAAGGTGTGCACCAGCACCGGGCTGACCTCGCCGTGGGGTTCGGGTCCGGGAACGCACCACAGCTCTTTTTGGAGCACTGCGGTGATCAGGATCGAACCGTCGCCGCGGACGGCGAGGTTCTCCAGGAAGTACTTTTCCGGGAAGTAGGCCACCGGAGTCAATGTGACTGCGGGAACAGGGGAGAGCGGCATGAGAGCTCCTTTCAGGGTGAGGCCCCGGCTCGTGGGGCGGGAACATCGAAGGCGTTGAGAATGCCGCACACGGTGTGGTAGATCCCGGTGAGCACGGCGATCTCTAGTACTCCCTTGGCACCGAAGGCTTTCTCGGCGTCTCGGTAGAGCGACTCGTCGACGTGTGGCTGGTGGACAGTTGCCGGGCAAGGCGGTGTGCGGTCTTCTCCTGCTCGGTGAGGTCGTCGGGCAGACCACCGCCGACCAGAGTCGCGATAGCGGCCTCCGGTATGCCGGCCTGCGCGGCGGCGGCCGAGTGGGCGTAGAGCTCGTAATCGGCGCCCCAGAGCGCGCCCACCGTGAGGATAACCACTTGGCGCAGGCGTTCACCGAGTGAGGTGTGCTGTTCCTCGGCGAATTGCAGCTGCAGGAACTGGGCCGAGATCGGCGGGCTGAGCAGGGCGGGGTTGAACGGGCCGATGAGTCGCCCGTCGGCGGTGGTGCTTTGGAATCCGGCGCCGTGCGCCCACGGCACCACGGTCGCCATCATCTGATCGAGGATTTCGCGCTGCGCGCCGGTCAGCGTGGCGGGGTCGGCCAGCGGGAGGCGCCCACCCAGGCTGTCGGCGTGATCAGACATGGTGACAGCTCCCATCTGCGTTGTGTTTGTTCGGGTTTCATCTACGCGCCGGTCACGGTGGCCATGGCGCGCCGTTGTCATTGGTCAAGACCGACGGCGTCGGACGGTACGTCGTAGGCCATCAGCGTCAGCGAGACGGTGGTGAACCACCCCATGAGGGCCGTCACATCAACGATGCCTGCGTCGCCGAGCAGCTCCCGGGCACGGCGGTAGAGGCTTAGCGGGACGACGCGCGCCGCGGCCAGGGTGCACGCGAGCTCGTACACGACCTGCTGGCGGGGATCATCGAACGATGCCGGCAGGCCTGCGATCAGCGCCTCGACGTTCTCGAGCGCAAGGCCGCCCTGCTCGACACCGATCTTCTCGTGCTCGTAGTTTGCGTATGCCGCGCGCCAGTGACCGTTGATGACGCTGGTGGCGATCTCGATTTCAGCCTTCGTCAGCGACGATTCGGTCTGGTAGTAGGCGCCCGTGGGCACGATCGTCTTCGACAGTTTCGGGTTGGCCAGCCAGATCTTGTGCGGGCCGGGCAAAAGGCCGCGCAGCTTCATCGTGAAGTCGTAGGCGTCCTTCATATCGGCTGGCATCTGGCCGACAGGAGTCTCCGTGAAGCGGCCGAATGTGCCGAAGTCTGATGAGTCGGTCATGTGGCGGTGTCCTCTCTGGTTCGCGGCGTGTGCGGCGTGCGCGGCGTATGCGGCGCCCCGACCGATGAGACCGAGACGCAACGGAAGCGAGCTCCGCGCACGAACAGTCGCGTTTTTACGATGCCGAGAAACGGCGGCAGTGTCAAGAGCGAACGTTCATGTTTTTTTGATACCGTGAGCTGTATGCCCAAGATCACAGCTCAGTATCGCGACGAGCGGCGCGCGCACATCCTGGCCGCCGCCCGGCGCTGCTTTGTCCGCGACGGGTTCCATGAGACGTCGATGCAGGACCTGGTCCGCGAGGCCGGCATGTCGTCGGGGGCGGTCTACCGGTACTTCGACAGCAAGGACGCGATGATCGTCGCGATCGCCGAGGAGAACCTCGAGCAGATCGTCGCGATCGTGGGGGAATCGGTACGGCACGGCGACGGCGTCGGCGAGGCGCTGGCGTCGACGTTGGAGTACGTGGGCGCACGCCACACCGAAGAGGGGTTTGGCGCGATCGCGCTGCTGGTGTGGTCCGAGGCCTTGCGCAACCCCGGGCTGGCCACCGGGCTACGGGAATCGATCGAGGCGGCGGCCCACACTCTCGCCGAGAGCGCGGGTGCACATTCGCTCACCGCAGGCGGGCTTGCCCCCGAGGTCCTGGCGAACACGCTGTTATGTGTGCTTCCCGGCTATCTGCTGCAGCTGACGATGCGTGGCCCCGACGCGGTGAAGACAATCCCGGATGCGGTACGCACGCTTATTGCGGCCGACCGTGCAGACCACCAGTGAGCCGCCGACCAGCACACGGTGGACCAACAAGCCCCCGCTGGGCGGCATCCAGTTCGTCGCACGTTCCCAGCTGCAGGGGCCCCCGTTTTGCAATCGCCCTTGCCATTGAGCAAGCATGAAGTGGACAGTCGCGGACCAAAGAGACGGCAGCACACATTCGATGAACGACCAGGGCACCTTCAACACAACGGATGCCGTCGATATCGGGACACGCATCGACCCGGTGCTCGCCCGGAGCTGGCTGCTGGTCAACGGCGCGCACGAGGACCGATTCGCACCCGCAGCCCGCTCCCGGGCAGACATCGTCGTCCTCGACGTCGAGGATGCGGTCGCGCCCAAAGAGAAATCCGCCGCCCGCGATAAGGTGATCCGGTGGCTCGACGCCGGCAACGCCGATTGGGTCCGTATCAACGGCTTCGGCACCCCTTGGTGGGCCGACGACCTCGACATACTGGCCAACACATCGGTCGGCGGGGTGATGCTGGCGATGGTCGAATCAGTCGACCACGTCACCGAAACTGCGAGGCGGCTGCCCAACGTGCCGATTGTCGCGCTGGTGGAAACGGCCCGCGGTCTGGAGCGCATCACTGAGATCGCCGCGGCCAAAGGCACCTTCCGGCTCGCCTTCGGCATCGGCGATTTTCGCCGCGACACCGGTTTTGGAGAGGAACCGGCCACCCTCGCCTACGCGCGCTCACGCTTCACAATTGCCGCCAAGGCGGCTCACCTGCCGAGCGCGATCGACGGACCGACCATCGGCTCCGGCGCCCTGCGGCTCATCGAGGCCACCGCCGTCTCCGCCGAGTTCGGGATGACCGGCAAGATCTGTCTGACTCCCGACCAATGTTCAGTGGTGAACGAAGGACTTTCCCCATCACAGGACGAAATCAGCTGGGCTAAGGAATTTTTCGCCGAATTCGACCGCGACGGCGGCGAGATTCGCAACGGCTCGGACCTGCCACGCATTGCCCGGGCAAAAAAGACTCTCGAACTGGCCCGCGCCTATGGCATCGAAGTCTCCGAGTTCGACGATGAGCAGGTTCACATGCCCGCCCCGTCGGACACCTATCACTACTGAATCAGCGTTGCTCCAGCAGCAGCATGTGCACGCCGGCCCGGCGCAGCTCGGCCGCAAGCGTCGTCCCGGTGGGGCCCGCGCCGGCCACGACCACGCGGACGGGGAGCGGGGCAACGGTAATGTCGACCGCAAGGCAGGCAGACCGCCATGGTGATGCTCCCGGCGGAGTGCCATGGTCGACCGGCCACGGCGGTTGAAGTAGTCGTCCGATGAGGAGCAGCCTCGTGACCCTCAACACCATCGCGCTGGAGCTCGTGCCGCCGAACGTGGAGGGCGGTCCGGAACGGGCATTGGAAGAGGCGCGCAAGGTGCTGCGGTTCTCCGCGGAATCCGGCATCGAAGGCAGGGTCGGGCACGTGATGATTCCCGGGATGATCGCCGAGGACGACGACCGTCCCGTGGAGATGAAGCCGAAGCTGGACGTGCTGGAATTCTGGTCGATCCTCAGACCGGAGTTGCCCGGGGTGAACGGGCTGTGCACCCAGGTCACCGCTTTCATGGATGAGCCGTCCCTGCGCCAGCGGCTGACCGAGCTGGGCGCCGCCGGCATCGAGGGCATCGTGTTCGTTGGCGTGCCGCGCACCATGAAAGACGGTGAGGGCTCCGGCGTTGCGCCGACCGACGCGCTGTCGATTTATCGTCCCCTCGTGGGTCATCGCGGTGTGATCATGATCCCCACCCGCGACGGCGAACAGGGCCGGTTCAATTTCAAGTGTGATCAGGGTGCGACCTTCGGCATGACGCAGCTGTTGTATTCCGACGCAATCGTGGGGTTCCTCACCGAGTTCGCCAAGAACACCGATCATCGGCCCGAGATCCTGCTGTCGTTCGGCTTCGTACCGAAGGTCGAGAACCGGGTGGGTCTGATCAACTGGCTGATCCAGGACCCGGGAAACGCCGCCGTCGCTGGCGAGCAGGAGTTCGTCAAAAAGTTGGCGAGCAGCGAACCGGCCCAGAAGCGCCGGCTGATGGTCGACCTGTACCAGCGGGTGATCGATGGTGTCGCCGACCTCGGCTACCCGCTGAGCGTCCACCTCGAGGCGACCTATGGCGTTTCGGCGGCGGCTTTCGAGACCTTCGCCGAGATGCTTGCCCACTGGTCGCCGGCAAGTCCTGAACGGCCACGGCGAGCCGTCTAGAGCCGAGTTCGATATCCCGCGTTGCCGGGAGCGGCGATGGGTCACTTAGCCTTGCGCGCGTCCGCCTCCTGCGATCGGTTGGTGAGTCGTCGGATGTCAGGACTCGGGAAGCAATGGCGGCCCGTCGAAGCGCTCGCGGGTGGTGAATTCCTCGACGTGGCGGCGGCTGAGCTTGCTCAGCTGGCGTGCCGGTTTGCCAAGAGGCACCACCGCGGCGACCGCGTGGCTGTCGGGAATACCCAGCAGGGTGCGTAGCCGGGGCTCCTCGGGCACCGCCATGGTGGTCAGCGTGCCGCCGTAGCCTTCATTGCGGGCGCCCAGCAGGATGTTCCAGACCAGGGGATACACCGATGCACCGCTGACCACGCCGATCCGCTCAAGGTGTTGGTCCACCGCGGCCACGGCCCTCAGGTCCACCGAGACCACCAGCACCACCGGCGCACGCAGGAACGGCGCGGCGAAAGTGTCGGGCACCTCGGTGGTGTCGATAATCTCCTTCGCAATGGTGCACAGCTGCAAAGGGTTCCACGGGCTTTCACCCGCAAGAACCTGCGCGAAGTAGCGCCTCGCGCCGGGGACCGCCAGTTCCGCCAGCTGTCGGCGCGTCGTGGCATCCCGCACGACAATAACGTGAGCCGCCTGCCGGTTACCTCCGCTGGGCGCGAACCGGGCGTTCTCGAGAATGCGGTACAGGACCTCGTCGGGCAACGGGTCGGTGGTGAACTCGCGAACCGCGAACGTGGTCCGCATGACGTCATACAGTTCCATCATCCCTGCCCAACTCCTGAGACACCCAATCGTCCTGCGGCGCGCAATAGTTCATCGCGACATCCAGCCGTAGTGCGCGAGGCGAGCTGGCAAATGGAAAGTACCTGATGAAACGGGGGATCTCTCATACAGACCGACGACGCACTTTGCCCGCCACAGACCCGGACGGTGACCATCGCGTAATTCGCCGGCGATTTTGTGCCCGCGTGAGCTGACACGAGACAAATCAACGCAAGTAGCGGCGGACAGCGGATCAACTTTTCGGCGAACCGGGCCCTGAACCGCGGCCAGACTTAATTGACAGACGCCCATATAGCGGCCTACGCTGCAACGGTCGGCTGCGTGCCGTACACCGACCCGGCCGAAGGAGCGACGTGAACGAACACCAGACAACGCAGAGCGTGCCGTCGTCATTTCGCTACTTCCAGAACAGAGAACGCCCCCGGGCCAAGCAGCTCGCCGGCTCGCTGTCGAAGCGGGTGTCGGGGCCTATCGAGTTGCCCGATGCCATCGCGCTGGAGTTGGGCCGTGATCGGAGCCGTGGCGACCCGGTGTCGGATGAGTTCATCGATGCCGCGTTCGACGCCGGCAATGTGAAGGAAGCTCGACGGCAGGTGGAACAGGGCCTGGCGGGCGGCATCGGATCCGTCGGAAACCCACTACCGGGCATTGGGGACCTCTTCGCTCACCTGGACGCCGAACCACCTTGGCTGGACTGGGCTGAAGTGGAACGGGGCGCCGAGGTCCTTCGCCGCTACGGCACCGACGCGTTCCGCTACTTCGGTCTCGTCTCGCTCAGCGGCTATCGCATCGAGATGATCCACAAGCCCCTCGTTCTGACCGGCGCCTACACCGGCGGGAGCGCCTTTCGCCGGTACCTGGAGACGTGCAAGTTCTGGACCGAGATCTCCGAACCGAACGCGCTTCGCGCGGGTGGTGAAGGACGTAAAACCGCCGTCCTGATTCGGATCCTGCATTCCATAATCCGGCACACCATCGGACCGCACCGCGAGTGGGATACCGGACGGTTAGGCGTGCCGCTCAGCCAGAACGCCCAGTTCGGAACGATCTCGCTCTCGTTTCTGACCAACCAGCGGCTGAAAGTCATCGGCTACCTGCCGTCCGACGACGAGATCCTCGCGCACATGCACTTCTGGCGTTACGTCGGCCACCTCATGGGTGTCGAGTCGGCGTTCTATCCGGAGTCGATCGACGACTGGTGGCGCGTGATGTACGTGATGTTTCTTCAAGATGTGCCACATGACGGGCCGGATTCGCGCATGCTGGGCCAGTCGTGGGTCAAGGCTTTCGGTCCTACCGGCGACGACTCGCCCGAACTTGCGCGGCGCAAGTCGCGGGAAGAAGCCGAGGTCTTGGGCTGGACACGGTTCTTTCTCTCGGGTTCGGACTACACGGCGATGGAACTTGACGACGCAGGGTTTCACCGGTGGGCTCCGCTTCGGCGCATTCCGGCAAATCTCTTCGCAGAGGCGGCGCGGCGCGTGATACCGCGCACTGCCGGTTACATCGACAATCGTCGACGCCATGATCGACGTAACTGGCTGGAGGACCATCTATCTGAGAGACCGGCACAATTTGCACCGGTGGAGCGGTTGAGCCGGTGACGCGGCGGCCGCTGCTGCATCTGTCCCGCGGAAAGCTCTCATGACTGTCGCGGATTACCATGCCGACATGGCCGAGGCAGCGTCCACCCGCCGCCGAGGCCGCCCCGCCCTGGGCGAGTCCCCGGTCTCCGAAGAGCAGGTGCTCGAAGCCGCGTTGGGCGCATTCGCCACCTATGGCTACGAAGGGGTTTCGCTTCGAACATTGAGTCGCGACCTCGGCGTGAGCCATAACCTGCTGCATCAGAAGTACGGGTCCAAACTCGGCCTCTGGCACGCCGCGGTCGACCACGGCTTCGGCCCGTTCGTCAGCACCCTGACCGCCAACGATGACAGCGACGATGACAGCGACGATCACACTGAAGCTGACGGGCTGCAGCGCCTGCGAAAGTTTATCTGGGCATTCGCTTTCTACTCTGCCGCGCACCCCGACCTTGTTCGTCTCATCAATGCGGAGGGCTCAATTTCCGGCGAGCGACTCGACTACATCTGTGAGCGGTTCATCGCTCCGGTTCAGGACTACTTCAAGCCGCTGTACCAGATGCTGGTCGACGAGGGAACTTTGCGTCCAGTATCGGTCGGAACACTCTTTTTCGCGATCACGTCAGGTTCGGCTGCAATGTTCAGCAATGACGCACTGACGACACGACTGTTCGGTGCACAGCCTCTGCGCTCGTCCAATCACGCGAAACACGCTCGAGACTTCGCTGACCTGCTACTTGACGGGCTAAGGACCGCGCGCAATTGAGTCTCATTGCGGGAGTCGGCGAGGGCGCGCCATCGCCGAAAACCCTCATCCGTTGCTGACGCGGGGGATCTCGGCGGCGATGCGATCCATGAGAGCGGGATAGCGGCTCGCCTCGCGATGCCTGCCGGGCTTGCCGCTGCTGATGAGCCCGGCCGCCAACCCGCGTTCGGGGTCGGCCCAGACAGCGATGTTGACGAGTCCGGTATGACCGAACGCGGCCGGCGCATTGCGCCCGAACGGTCCGAACCGCTTCGATCCCAGCATGTAACCGGTGCCCCAACGCAGTGGCGCGAGCCCGGTCGCGATATCCGGTCGCAGCCGCCGGCATTCCACTCTCGCGGCGCGCAGGGTTTCCGGTCGCATGACGCGGACGCCGTCGAGTTCGCCACCACGGCGAAGGATTTCAGCGAATCGCGACAGTTCGTACGCCGTCGACACGGTGCTGGACGACGGCACCACACCCGTGAGGAAGAGCGGGGTATTGGTAAACGGGATGATCTGGTGCAACGTCCCGCCGACCGCCGTGCGGAATGCCGCCGCGATCGGCGCAGGCAACGGCTTTCCCGTCGCATGACTGGGAGCGACCAGTGGAACGTCTTGTGCCGCCACCCCATAGTTCGTCCACCGGAAGCCCAGCGGGTCGAGGATCTCGTCGGCCAGAACGTCGCGGATGTTCGTGCCGGTCGCCGCCGAAACGATCTCCCGGACGAGCGGCCCCCACGTCAGTGCGTGGTAGATGTGCACCAGCCCCGGCCGGTAGAGCGGTTTCAATTCGCCGAGCTTTTCGCGCGCGTACTCGCTGTCGTTCATGCGTGTGATGTCAGGCCTCGGCCCGGTGGGGAACGGGACCCCTGCGCTGTGGGTCAACACGTGCCGGATCGTCGTGCGGTCCTTGCCGTGACTGGTGTAGTCGGGCAGGTAGTCGCAGACGCGATCGTCGAGCGCGAAGTATCCACGTTCGACGAGCATGTGGACAACGGTCGTCGTGATCGCCTTCGCCGCGGAGTACACGCAGAACGGTGTTTCGGTCGTAACCGGCACTTTCTCGGCGTCGGGGGAATCGGCGGGCCCGTTACCCCAGCCGTGCCCGATCGCGCGGTTGACGACCACCCGTCCGTTGTGCCTCAGGCACAACTGGATAGCGGGGTGCATTCCTGCCCGATACCAGTGCCGGGCCGCCTCCCAGATCCGCTCGATGCACCCCGGGTCAATTGCGGACTGGTCCTCCTCCCCCCACGCCGTCACCGCGTCGAGGTCGGCCGGGACGCGGATTCTGCCGTCCTCCGTCATGTCGGCTTCCTGTGCAACGTCGCGGCCAGGTGGTGTTGCAAAGGTTGGCCCACCGCGCCCATTCTCAGCACGTACGTCAGCTCGTCGCCGTCCACGCGAATCGAACGGCTCAGTGCCGTCACGTCTTTGGCCGACGCGGTGCGCCCGATTGTCGTCGCGTTGAGCTCCATCTCGACGGTGGTTCCGCTGACCGACAGTGTTCCCTCACAGATCTCCGTGATGCCGGTCGGATGCGCCAGAACCAACTCGACCAGCCCAGGCGACGGCACCCGGACGTACCCGGTCTCCGCGTGCAGAGGACGGCCGTCGTCACTGGCTGTCGTCCGCTGGCCGTAAATGAGGAACGGCTTGCCGGCATGACCGAAGCTAACTTCCTCGACGTAGCCGAACGGCTGGATCGTCGGGTACTCGCCAGCGCCGCGACCTGCCCAGGTGCCGAGCAGGGCAGCGAGGGCGGCGATGCCGGGATGGAGGTCGGCCACGTCCGTCAGGGTACGGCGTCACTGAATCGCCCCGGTCCGCCCATTTCCCGGCTCGGCTGGTGTCGATACGGACAGTCGACGAAATCATGGATCGCCGGCAGTCGGATTGCGGCAGCGCCGTTCGTTGACAGGTAAGAGAGCGGAGCACACGCGTCTGCTCACTACGGAGAGGTCAGGAATGCACTACTTGACCGGAAGGCGGAATGCACAGTGAGAACACCCCCGATCGTCTCGGCGCAGGACTGGGAGGTTGCCCGTCAGCAGCTGCTCGTCAAGGAGAAGGAGTTGACCCGCGCCCGTGACACGCTCGCCGCCTTGCGTCGGCGGATGCCGTGGCTGGCGGTGGAGAAGGAGTACGCCTTCGACGGGCCCGAGGGCAAGGCAAGCCTGCTCGAGCTGTTCGAGGGCCGCCGCCAGCTGATCGTCTACCGCGCCTTCCTCGAACCCGGTGTGTCCGGCTGGCCCGAGCACGCCTGCCGGGGCTGCTCGCTGATAGCCGACCAGGTCGCCGACGTCGCCCACCTGAACGCCCGCGACACCACCCTCGTCTTCGCCTCACGCGCGCCGCAGCCAGACATCGAGCGGGTCAAGGCACGGATGGGCTGGACGATGCCCTGGTACACCATGGCCCGTTCTTCCGACAGCGCCTCCGACAGCGCCTTCGACACGGACTTCGGTGTGGACGAGTGGCACGGCACGAACGCGTTCATCCGCGACGGCGACCGCGTGTTCCGCACCTACTTCATCAACAACCGCGGCGACGAGGCCATGGGAGGCACCTGGGCCTACCTCGACCTCACCGCGCTCGGGCGCCAGGAGGAATGGGAAGACTCCCCCGACGGCTACCCCCAGACCGCGCCGTACTCCTGGTGGAGATGGCACGACGCCTACGGCGACGGCGCACCATGAGTGAGCCGTCGAACGCCGGACAGCCGGGCGCTGGCACCACCAGCACACCGGGAATGCCTGAGCTGGTCGGCCGGGCCACCTTCCAGGCCGGACTGGACAGGCTGCGGGCGCGGGAG
>JAOPWC010000188.1 GCA_025965895.1 Mycobacterium sp. | reverse complement strand
GCTATGAGCCGCGGCGACCGCGGCCAATTCAGTTGTCTTCACAAACACCGAACAATGCCGCGGTCACCGCTCCTACCAGCGCAGACACGCCAGCATCAGTGATCCCGATCTACGGCTGCAGTATTAGGGGGCGGCTGCTGCCCGGGCGGCTATACGGGTCGACGGAGAAATACACATTGCCGCCATGGCAGGCGCTGAGTTCTTCCCCGGTCGGCGCGCCGATGACAGCACCGCCAGCAGGGCGGGCATGCAGCCGCAGCCGGCTGTCGAGCTTCTTTCGAAGGTCAATCCACTGCGCAAACCGCACTAAAACTAAAACCCGGCGTCCGAAGACACTGGAACCTACATCCGGACGGCGCGCTGTTTCTAGCTATCGCGGCCTGCGTCCATGGGACAGCTGGACCTGCTCGAACTGTCTCATCGAGTCGCACAGGATCCGCCCGCGTTTCCCCAAGGTGACAACGCTGTGACAACGAGTTTGGTTGGAGTGCGCCACCCGTAAAGACCGATTCCGTTGGCTGAGCGCCACGGACAGCGACTTTCACACGTGAGCCCGGCCGTTGGGCACACGCTCAGCGTGAAAACAACACAGCCAGCGTGAAAACAACACAGCCACGGCGGTGTTTGGAGACGCCCGCCCCTGGACCTTGCTGTTTGAGTATCGTCGGGCCGGCGCGGGTACGGTCCTTAATCCGGCGGTTATGCCGCCGAGGATTGGGTAGTCACTGGGTGCACTGCATCGGTCGAACACCTGGAGGGCTTCGAGGGGCCGTTCACTCCGTTGCACAACGCGAAGATACTGGGAACCGAAATGAGTGCCTATCGGACCGTGGTGGTCGGGACCGACGGGTCGGCGACATCGTTGCGTGCCGTGGACCGCGCCGGGAAGATTGCCGCCGAGTTGAACGCGAAGCTGTTCATTGCGACGGGGTATTCGAGCATGTCGGCCTCGAGCAAATCGTCCGCGACGTTGCGCGAGGCCCGCGACCGGGCCAAGGCGGCCGGGGCGACGAATATCGAGGAGCGGTCGATTCGGAATGCTCCCGTCGCTGCGTTGGTGGACCTCGCCAGGGAAGTTGAGGCCGATCTGCTGGTAGTCGGCAATGTGGGACTGAGTCCGATTTTCGGTCGGTTGTTCTCGGTGCCCGGCAACGTCTCCAGCAGGGCCAAGACTGACGTGCTGATCGTTCACACCACCGGCTGACCTGGTTAAGGGTGCGCCGCTTTGGTCAAGCCCCTAGTTCGCCTAGTTGCTGCTGGCGGCTATAGAGATGTGGAAACTCGTCACATGAACCAGGCCCCGAGAGGCACCGTGCGCCGCTCCGCCGAGGGCGCGCTGTTGGTGCGCGAGTTCCGGGGCGACGAAGCCGGCTGGAAGCTGGTGCCGTCGCAGTCGGACGACTGTGTGTTCATAGATGACCGAGAGATCGACCCAGCGTGGCTGGAGTGGCCGATCATCTGGTGCACAGATGCGGCGTTCCACGAACAGGACAACATCCGCCGCGCTCAGGGTCGCGGCCCATGAGCATCGTCGAGCCTCAGTTCATGCTGACCCTCACTGTGGACGCCCCAGCCTCGGACGACCTCTTCGGGCGTGTCGGGCGGACGGCGACGTCCAACTGGTGTGCCCGCCACGACACAGGAACGGCACGTGTCCGCGAATCTATGTGCGTGTGAGCGCTGCGCGTTCGATGCTGATCGCATACCGCTCGGTCTCGCGCCGGTTGTGGTCGTCGGTGGCTGCCTGACGGTCTGCGGCGGTGTCCTGGAAAGTCTGGCCTGCAGTTGTGAGGACGTCCAGGAAGGCCTGCGTGGGGTAGCTGAAGACCAGGTTGGTGTACTGGCAGGTGGCGGGGTCGAGCGCGGTGACGCTCAAGTCCCAGATGACCTGGATCTTCGTCCAGCCCAGCGGTGTCTGGACGTCGGTCAGCGACACCATGCGGCAGTGGTGTGGTTGATGCACCTCGGCCACGTAGTGCTGCACCATCAGGCCGCCGCCGATCTCCTCGACGTTGATCGACATGGGGCGTCCGTCGTCGGTGGTGGTCGATCCGGCCGCGATGTGATCGGGCGGGCAGCAGCGTTGGTATTCGGCGTCGGGGAGGTTCAGCAGCCAGTCGGCGATGTCGACCTGCTCGATCGGGGCATGCACCACCGCCGTCTTTTCGGATTGGACCAGAACCATCTCGGTCAGCACATCGGTGTCGGCCATGGTCACGCCTCCTGCCACCATGCGGTGATGAGCGAGGCGTACTCGTCGGGCTTCTCCTCCCAACAGAAGTGGCCGGCACCCGCGATCAGATCCACGCGAGCGTGTGGGAGTCGGCTGGCCAAAAACTCGGCATTGACCGGCGGCACCACCTGGTCGTCGCTGCCCTGAACGACGCGGACCGGGGTCTGGATGTCGGGCAGCAGGTCGGCCAGCAGTGGCAGGTTCTCCCGGTAGCTCTGTGCGTAAGGGATGGTCTGGGCGAAACGTTCGCCCTCGTAGCCGGACATGTAGTCCTCGCGGATGTCCTCGGGTGGGCTGTAGCCCTCGATGGTGCTCAGCGAGAGCTCCACGATCTTGCGACCGCCCATCTGGCGGTAGGGCTCCAGGTCGGGAGCCTCAACCCATTCCTTCAGCACGCCGGTCACTTGCAGTGGAACCGCGGCGCCCCCGCTGCCGACGACGACGCTGCGGAACCGCCCCGGCTGCGCGGCGGCTGCGAACAACGACGAGGAGGTGCCGATGTCGGGCCCGACGATGTGCGGATTTTCCAGGCCGAACGCATCGGCGATGCGAACGATGAAGTCGCCCATCGCCTTCGGGTTCATCAGGGCCTGTCGATATTCCGACCCGCCAAAGCCGGGGGGATCGATGGCCAGCAGGTGCGCGTGCTCGCCCAGCCGCGCCCAGCTCTGTTCGAACGCGTACACGCTCTCTGGCCACGGGCTCAGCAAGATCGCCTCCTGCCTCCCCTGCCCGCTCTCTGCGAAACGGATCGACAACCCGTCGATGGTGGTGAACTGGGGACGGATGAGCTCGCTCATAGCCACTCCTTGTTGCCGGGGTATTGCTGATTCATGGACTTTTCCTTCCAACTGCGGGGACCAAGGTCATCGGAACCCCATCGGTTGTCGATCGCGATCAAGCGCGTTCCGTCGGACCGACGGCGGGCGACATCGCTGGACCGCCCGGCCAACCGAAGCTCACTGCCGAACGGATCTGGCCCTGGTGCCGTGACTCCAGCCATCCTTGGAGGGGAACATGGACGTGGTAGCTGCTGCGATTCCGGTCGAAACGGAGTGCATCGTCGGTTTCGTAGGTGATGTCGCCTACGGTGATCGGCCCCACCTGGGTGACGCGCTGGGTGAAGCCGAAGCCCTGCGATGGCCCTAGCAGCCTGAGCCGATGCGGGTAGTAGGCGCTCTCACAGAGGTGGATCGCCTGCTCGGGTGAGCGCGTGTGAAACCACGGATCCCGCTGCGCTTCGTGGGGAGCCTCATCGCTAGGGCGTGTGTTTTGGCACCGACGAAAGCCGTCGAAAGCGGGGGATGCGGTCACGTCTTCCGACGCTAGAAAGCAGCGTCGCTACCGGCGCCCCATCCTCCACTGAGTGGAATTTTCCCCGAGGATCGTCGCCTCCCGGGTTGACGGCACATGCAGCAGCTGTTGGGCGATTCGGGCGCCGGTGGCCGCGGTGGCGGCGACCAACCTGACCGAGGGGCGCTCCCCGGCGATAAGCGTGGACACCGCCGCCAGTTGTCCATTGCCCAGCGGAACCGCAATGGCGACACAGCGCAGATCCGCCACCACGGCAGCGGAGTCCACAATCGGTGCGGGTCGGCCGATCACGGTGTGTGCCCGCGCCTGCGCCGTTCCCGGCGCTACCCGGCAGCCCGGTTCGGGTGTTGCGCCAAGCGGCATGCACGCCTCCACGACGTCCAGAAACACCACCTCACCGCCGATGGCAGCCGTCAGGCCGACGGCGGCGCCGGTGGCGGCGGCAAGTTCAGCCATCGGTCGACGGGCAATGACACGCAACCGATGCTCAGCTGTGACGCGCGCGCCCAGTCCCAACAGGCACGCCCCGAGGCGGTAACGGGTGCCCTCGCGCCGGACTGCCCCGACCTCGATCAACTGCTTGAGCAGCCGGTGCACCGTCGTTTCCGGAATCCCGGTTGTCTCTACCAGGTCGATCAGCCGCACGGGTTGCAGGGCGCCGACATGATCCAACAGGTCGAAAGCGGTGCCGATGATGCTGCGACCGTCATTGGGTGTGCGCGGCGTCCGGACGTCTTGGTCGCGGCCACCGATCACGGCGCCCGACCCCTCGCTCTTAGCGTCCACCATCGACCCTGCACGAGTTCGACGGCTCGGACGTTGAAGTCGGCCGCGGCCGTTCGGCCACGGCAATCGGCGCCCGTGCGGTCGAAACCACGCACGTCCAAGACACTGCTAAGCGCCGTCGAGCCCGGCGATATCTCTCGTGCGCCGTCGATGTGGCCGCAGTGGTAATGCGCTCGCGCGCTCCGCGGCCCCCGCGGCGGCGCGGAACAGGGGCAGCTGGTAAACCCATGCCAACAAGTATACCGATCGTTTTACATTCTGCCGTTGCCCGTGTAGCGTCCATTATCGAAACCGATCGGTCTACCTAAGGAGCACGTCCGATGAGTCAGACGGCAACTTACGCAGTAGGTGTTGGTGGTGGTGGTGCACTGGCGGGGAATTCGGCGCTGGTCACCGGGGGTGGCCGCGGGATCGGTGCGGCGATCGCGCGCGCACTGTCCACGGCGGGTGCCCGGGTGGCGTTGGTGGGACGCACCGAGGCCACGCTGAAGGAGACCGCCGATTCGC
>JAOPWC010000163.1 GCA_025965895.1 Mycobacterium sp. | reverse complement strand
CGTCCGCTCGAACGCCGGATTCACCCGCCTGAAGTAGCCGTCGAAGGTCGCCAGGCACATCAAATCGGGTGACAGGTCGAACAGAACCTCCAGGCCCATTGAATCCGGGGCCTCGGCGTCGCTCATGTCAGATCCTATCGCTCGACGGCTACAACAAATTCCGGCCCGACTATCGAATGGCCGGTGAGTTTGTTGAAGCGGAAACACACCGGAAGTGAGTACGTGGTCGAATTCACTGCGCGGTGACGCGCAGCCGCCATGCTCGTGCGGGTTAGTTTTGGTGCACCAAGCTGTCGACTGCGGTCGCGATGGCCGCAGCTTTGTCTTCCTGAAGGAAGTGGCGGGCCGGGAGCAAGACGGCGGTGTCGAGCGCTAGGGCGTCCTGTATGGCGTGGCGGCGGTCATCGGCGAGCATGCGGTCGAGCTGACCCCATACCACCTGGGCTGGGTATGGCCGCGACCGCAGGCCTTCGTAGAAGAAGTTCTGCTTGGCTTGGGTCAGTTCAAATCCGCGCATGATCTTCAGGAACGCGTTGCCGTGATCGCCGTGCTTCATCAGCGCCACGTAGGCGTTGACCTCGGCGTTCGATATGGCCGCGTTGTCGGCGATGCCGACCTGACGGAATATCCAGCCGAAGGCTGGCGGGCGCATCGAGGCGAGCCATGCCTGGCCGACGCCGCGGATGGCGAAGGGATGCATCGGCCACGGTCGCCTGAACACGGCGACGTCGACCGGCGAATTGAGCACGGTCAGCGAGGAGACCCGCTCGGGATGAGTGATGGCCCATTCGAAACCGATTGGGCCGCCGATGTCGTGTACCACGAGATGGCAGCGATCGATCCCGAGTGCGTCGATCGCTTGGCCGGTCCATCGGGCCAGGCCGCTCCAGGAGTAGTCGAAATCGCTGGGCCGCTCTGCCAATCCGAGACCGGGGAAGTCGAAGGCAACGCCGCGCAGCCCCCGGGTGGCCAGCTCGGTGAGCACCTTGCGGTAGAGGAACGAACTGGCAGGCACGCCGTGCAGACACACCACCGGTGCGCCGTCGCCTCTCTCGACAACGAAGCTGCCAACCCCGCCCGCTTCGAACGTCATCCCGGACAACCGATGACTCGCGATCACGTCGGCAACATTGCGACTATTGGATGGGGTAGTCATTCGTGTGCTCCTTTGCTAATACCGGTGGCGCCGGGGCCCGGCGGCCAGCCGTGTTTGTCTGCTGGCCTTTTGACCCGTCCACCGTCGCGGAAGAACTGATCCAATAGGCCGGTCCAGCTCCATGAGGGCCTGCATTCCTTTGACGGCGGGTGCGCTCTGTACTGCCTCGTGCAGTTGGTGCACCAGCGCGCCCATGCCATCGCCGCTGATATCCATCAACCGCCGCGGCCAACTGGCAACCGCGCTCACAACATGTCGCCGTCGGCGTCAGGAGGCTGGTCGAGGTCGGTGTCACAGGACGAATTGCAGATGTCGTCGCCGTACCCATTCAGTCGCGGATGAAGCCTTTGTTGCGCATCAGGAAGTCGGCGAGGTAGCCGTCGTGGGGGATTTCGGGTGTCATTTCGTAGGTGGGGTGATGCCCGCGATACACGTTGGTGACGGTCGGCTCGTTGACCAGGTCGTCGATCAGGTCTTCGTCGGTGGTGATGGCGTTGAGCACCAGCGAATGCCGCAGCGGTTCGATCCCGTCGCTGCGTGACCAGGGCGAGACCCACACGCAGGGGAAGGCCAGCTCGATGTTGAGCGTCTCGGTATCGGGCTTGGCCAGCAGGTGCACCACCGGGCGCAGCGCAGCGTATCCGTCGCCGAGGTCGGCGACCACCTGATCGGCACCCAGCACCGGCGTGGCACCCGCGGCCTTGGCTGCCAGATACGTTGCTAATGCCTGCGCCTTGTTGATCGGCTGGGTGGGCAGGATCGCTTTTTCGTCGGAATTGGGCAGCGGGGTGATCGTCGACAGCCGCTCGGCTATCGCCCGCGCCAGCGGGGCGGGGTCGCCCTCATACAGCACTGCGGTGGCGTTGACGCACGCCATGCCGCCCAGGTTGGCGATCGAGTCGACGATGACGTCGAGGAACTCGCGCCAGTCCTGTTCGGCGGTGATCAGAATCTTGGTGCGGCCGGGTCCGTTGACGAAGACCGTCGGATCGTGGGCGTACTTGTCCGCCACGTTTTGGCCGCCGTAGACCATGGCCAAATCGGCTGCCCGGATGATTTCGTCGGCCCCGGCGTAATCGGTGGGCAGATACACCACGTCCTCGTTGCGGAACCCCGCCGCGCGCAGCGCCTGGATGAGCCGGTGTCCGGTGAACGGTTCCCGGCGCGACGGGCGGATCGCCACCCGATACCCCAAAGCCAGCGCCTGCGGCCACAGACCGTGTACTCCCGGGTGGTTTCCCGATGCGTGCACGGCGAACACCGCTCCGCGGCGCGCCCACACCGCACATCCGGTGCGGGTGCGCTCCTCGCGCCAGTCGAAGACAGCGCCTGCGGGCTGGGCCGGCCGTACTGAATCGAATGCCGTGGCGAGCGCATCGGCCACCCCCTGGGCGCCCGCGCGGGTGACGGCGATCGGCAGCCCCGACACCCGGCTGGCCAGCTGCACGTAGTGGTCGAAGGTGAGCCCGGTGATCATCGAGTTGGCAAATATCTCAGCGGTTTTGGCCAATGCGGCCTCGCGCTCTGCTACCGGCAGCGGGCGCACCTTGCGCTGCGCGCCGATGGTGCGGGTCACATACAACGGGGGGACAATGCTGAGCTCGGCCATCGGTACGCCGGCGGTGTCGGTGATCACCTCGCGGTTGCGCGTCCGGTATTCACCGGCCGGCCCGAGCGCGTCGATCGCGACCAAACCCTCTGTGTCACTTGCTGCTTGGAGGACAGTCATAATCAGTACACCCCTTCGATGACGGCCTGGCCGCCGAACGTCTGGACCGGCTTGACCTCACTGACCGAATCGCCCACCTGACCGTCGGGGCCCGGCACCCGGATCGCGGTGTCGCGTTCCAGGTTGTTGGGCAAAAACATGGTCTTGCTGATGTGGTTCATCACCACCTGACCGCGCTCGCCATAGGGCACCGGCCGGCCAGTCTCCGGATCGATCACCGAAAAAGTGATGTAGGGACTATGCGCGTCGTGAATGACAGGGTCGTCTTCAGACAGCCCCTCACGGGTCTGCGCCCCACCCAGGATCATCGTGCTGCCGTAGATGTTGCGCACTTTCGCATTCGGAAAGATTTCTCGCAATATCCCGCGGGTGTCCTCATCGAAATGTGCCCCGCCGCCTTGGATGCGGAGAACCTTGTCGTTGATCACGTCGACCAGGTCGTCGTCGCGGGCGATCGCCTGCAGCAGCGGTGGCGTCGTGGTGAGGACGGT
>JAOPWC010000161.1 GCA_025965895.1 Mycobacterium sp. | reverse complement strand
CCGGCGGTGGCGATGGCCATGTAATAGCCGTAGGAGTAGGACTTCGGTAGGTACTCACCGTCGGATCCCTTGGCGGTGGCGACGATGGTGGCGAGGTCGTCGCGGGGATTGGCGCGGCGGTCTTCGGCCAGCACGTCGAAGTAGGCGCAGAAGTCCTGGAAGGTGGCCGCGAACTGTTGGGCCATCGCCTCGGGCGCCAGCTCCTCGACGTCTTCGCGCTGATGTTCGGGATCGGCAGTGCCGAAGAACTCCTGGGTGAGCTTCATCATCTTCGGCTCGTCCTCCGGCGGCACCCCGAACAGCGTCATCATCACGTGCAGCGGGAAGCCCAGGGCCCAGTCGTCGAGGAGGTCGATCTCGCCGATTGCGGAGAGCTTCTCCAGCTTCTCGATGGAGGCTAGGGCGAGGCCGCGGATCTGGTCTGTCCATTTCTGGAGCTGGGTGGGCCGGAACCAGTCGCTGGTAACGAACTTGATTTCGGTGTGCTCGGGCGGGTCCATGTACGGCAGGGCGTCCATAATGCGCAGGCTGCCGCCGAGCAGGCTCTTCATGAACCCGTCGCCGGCCTGGTTCTGCAGGATCGGGTTGTTCGCGCCGGGGTGTTCCGGGCCGCCGCCTGCGCTGAAGATCTGCGGTTGACTCTCGACCTCCTGCAGGTCGGCGTGCTTGCTGACCAGCCAGAGGGGGTCGTAGCCCTCAACGACGGCCTTGGCCAGCGGCGCGTTGTTGCGCACCCACTTATAGGCCTCATGCAGCGCGGCGAGGTCGCCGTGGCCCTCGGGGAGCACGATCTGCCGCGCGATCTCGTCGGGAATGATGGCTGCTTCGGTGTGCTCGGCGGTCGTCATGGACGTCCTCTTTCTGCGGTATTGATGCCCCTATGTATCCCTCGCCGACGAGAACTCGTGGCGAGGGTGCTGGTGCCTCAAGTCCACCGCGAAACGCTACTGCGCGCGTCACCATGACGGGGGGTGATTGCTCCCGCTTTAGGGGTAAAGATCGAGGTCAAGTAGGGACACCGGTTGCGAAGCTCAGTCGCTGCCCGCGAGGGTGGTCACTTCCGCAAAACCTTCGCGGAGGCACGTCGAGAACGCCGCGGCGTCGGCGATGGCTTCGGGGTCGAAGTTGACCGCGATGCAACAGGTTCCGTCGTAGGTCAACATCGCCACCATGACTGGGATTCCGGGCCGGGGACCCATCGGGTAGATGCGCGTCACCCGCGCACCCGCCAGGTACAGCGGACGACCGATCGCCCCGAGGTTGGAGGCCTGCAGGTCGGAGAGGCCGGTCATGCCACCGGCGATGCGGGTGAGCAGAATCCCTGGCAGGCGGCTCAGCACCGGTGCGATGAGATCGAGAAATCCGAGCGCGGGCTCCATGCGCGCGTCGGCGATGAAGCGGTGAATGGCGGCGATCCGCGACGCGGGATCCGGTTCACCCACCGGCGCCACGAACCTTGCACCGGCAAATTTGTTGGCTCCCATCGGATCAGCGTCGGTGCGAAGGCTGACCGGTATCGCCACCGGCATGGAATTGACTGTGAGGGACAGCTTTTCGTGATAACGCCGAACCCCACCGAGCACACCGGCCAGGAATACGTCGTTGACCGAGCCCCCGGCGGCCTTTCCTGCGGCTTTCAGGTCGTCGAACGAAACGTCGAAGGTGTCCAGCCGATAACCGGATCCGCCCCCGGTCAGCGCCGGCGAGTGCGGTGTATCCGGCGGCGTCAGCACTCGCCGCAGCGACATCGCAAACTGAACCGCGTCGGTCGTCGTTCCGATCGGGTCGCCGGCGAAGCGGCCGGCGGCGGAGAGCGCTTCGCGCACCGCACCCGCGGGCGTTCTGACAACCCTGGCGGCGATGCGGTTTACCAACAGACCCTCGGGCGACTCCCGGCGTCGAGGCTTAGGCAGCGGCGTATCGGGGGCCGGTCCGGGTTCCCGACTGTGCCCGTGGGCCAGGTCCAACAATTGCAGCAGGCCGATCCCGTCACTCAGACTGTGATGCGGTTTGAACAGGTAGGCGGCCCGGCCGCCGGTGACGCCGAGCACGAGCAGGGCCTCCCACACGGGACGCTCGGGATCCAACGGGCGCGCGGCGAACTGGGCCGCCAGGGCGTGCAGCTCGGCCATCGATCCGTCACCCGGCAGCCGCACCCGTTGCAGGTGATAATTCAGGTCGAAATGCGGGTCCGGAGACCATGCCGGCGGAACGAGGGGCAGCGGTGGCTCGACGACGCGTTCCCGCAGCCGCGGGACCCTCTGTGTGAACCGGTCGTGGGCGGCCACTAGCCGATCCCAGTCCGGCTCGGTGTCGAGCAACTCGATCATTACCCCGGTAGAGCGGGTGCGGTGGTCTCCATCGGTGCGCCACATCAGCGTTTCCCACGCGCTGAGGTCGGGCCCACCACCCCATGAGGCAAGCGCGTCGTCGTCGGTACTAGGCATTGCGATCAGCTCTCTCGGTCGACACCGCCGCGCCGTCGACGGCCGTGGTTACCTGAAGGATCAGTTCGGCTACCCCTGCGGGGTCGTCGGACATCGGAACGTGCCCGACGCCCTGAAGGCGGATCAGCTCCGCCCCGGGTATCCGTTCGAGCATCGCTGCACCGAAACCGTCGAACGGCAGCACCCGGTCACGGTCGCCCCAGACCAACCGGACGGGGTAGTCACGATCGACCGGGAGTGGTTGCACCTGGCGAAGCGGGAGTTCCCGCAGCAGTGGCGCGACGACGGGCGCCGCACCGCCGGCCCGGATGTAGGCCGCCAACGCCTCCGGTGGTACCCGATTAGGGTGGGCGACCTGTGCGGCCAACAGAGACCAGCGCAGCAGGGAACTGGCGGCGATGGCGTCGGCGCGGGACGCGTAGCGACCAAGCGCGCCGAGGGAGAGCCGTATCCCGGTTGCCCGTAAATTGATGGCGCGCTGTGACCGCCAGGCCCCTGCGGGACTGAACAACACTAGTGACAGAGCCCGGCCGCGGCGCGCGAGCTCGATTCCGACCCACCCGCCGAGGGAGTTACCGGCGATGTGCACTTTCTGCAGGCCCAACCGGTCGAGCTCGTCCTCGATGTTGTCACTCAAGGCCTGAATCGACGGCGCAACCTGCGAATCTAGTGTCGGCCCGCCTCCGTGGCCCGCCAGGGTGGGAACGATAACGTCATGGAGCGGCTCGACAAACGGCAGGACCGGCGACCAGGCCCGCCAGATGGCGCCGACCCCGTGCAGCAGCAGCAGCGGTGAACCCGTTCCGGCGCGGTGAAGCGGGGTCAGCTCCAGCGGGGCGATTACGGCGCGCGGCCTCTGGCGCTTCCGCCGAGCGAGCATAGCCACCGCGGCCACGGCGCCGCCGGCCAGGAGCGCCGTGGCCACGGTGGTTGTTCGTCGGCGCGGGTTGTTCGTCATGGATGTCGTCCGACGTGAGATCAGGGTGTGAGCACGGCCTTGAGGACCTCGCCGCGGTGCTGGGCCTCCACCGCCTCGTTGATCTGGGCCAGCGGCATCGTGGTGATCAGCTTGTCGAACGGGAACTTTCCCTGGTTATGGAGATCGAGCAGGTAGGGAATGAACGTTTGCGGGTCGGCGTCGCCTTCGACAATGCCCCGGATCGTCAACCCCAGTAGGGGCGACTGGAACAGCCCCACCGAAAAGACAGCCTCCGGATCGGCGGGCACGCCGATTAATCCGAGTGTGCCGCGCATCCCCAGGGAGGCAAGCAGCTGTTCCACGACGGGAGTCACCGCGGTGGTGTCGACGGCGTAATCGGCGCCTGCCGGAGCGATCTTCCGGATCTGTTCGGCGAGTGGACCGGCCTGCGGGTCGATGGCGTGGGTGGCGCCGAGCTCGGTGGCGAGGACCCGCCTGCTCTCGTGTAGGTCGATTGCGATGATCGACGCGGCCTCACGCACCACGGCGGCCATCACGGCCGACAGCCCCACCGCCCCCGCGCCGGTGATGACCACCGCCGATCCAGGCTGGACGTCGAGTGAGTTCATCACCGCGCCGGCCCCGGTCTGGATGCCGCAGCCAAGCGGCCCGGCGACCTGGACCGGGGCGCCCGGCGGTAGCTTGACCGCGTTGCGTTCGTGAGCCAGCGCGTGCGTCGCCAACGACGACTGGCCGAAGAAGTTGCCCCCCAATTTGGTTCCGGCAGAGGCTAACCCGCAGGATCCATCGGTGCGCACCCCGCCGAAGTTGTATTCGAGGAAGTTGTGGCAGTACGCCGGTTCGCCCTTCGCACAATGGGGGCACGCGCCGCAACTGTTGAAGCTGATTGCGACCTGATCACCGACCGCGAGCGTCGTGACGTCGGCACCGAGTTCCACCACGGTTCCGCTGCCCTCATGGCCTAGGACGCCTGGCAGCGGAAACGGCAGGTGCCCTTCCTTGACCGCGACGTCTGTGTGGCAGATGCCGGCTCCGGCGATCTGCACCACCACTTCATCGGGTGCTGGCTCTTGAAGGTCGACGTCGGTGAGCGTGAACCGCGCGCCCACCTCCTGCACGACCGCGGCTGAGATTTGCATCTAGTGCCCCTTTTCTATTCTGTGGCGTTCGGCCCGGTGCTCGAAACGCCCGCACCGACCAGCGGACACGACGATCCAATGCCGGAGTCGGCTGAGCCGACCCCTGTGCTGCGAGTGTGACCGACCTTCCCGCGCCACCGCGTCACCACATCGGGCAGTTCTCACTCCCGCAGCAGAGGTATCTCGTCCCGGACACTCTTGGCCCGGCCAGTTCAACTCTTCATAGTGGAGTGGCCGGAGCCAACACGACCGCCACAAGCCACCCGCTCCGGCACCGCGTGAGTGCGCCCACCCCGCACACGCGTGCGCGGTGTCAGGGCCGGGCATGTGGTCGGCCCCGGCCCAGCGATGACAAGAGGGAAAATGACCGGTGCCACAACGCAGGTGATCGCGGTCGAAGACGTCATTGCCGACATCAAGGCTGGACCCGCCGGCCACAAGGTAGCGGCGTTCTTCGACTTCGACGGAACCCTGATCCAGGGATATTCGGCCAACGCGCTCATCGCGCACCGCGCTCGCAACTTTGAGTTGGGACCCGACGAGTTTGTCCGGACAATGCGCGCTGTGCTCGGCGGCCCGCTCGACGAAGCCGCGTTCAAAGACCTGATGCTGCAGGGAATCCGGGGCTGGGTGGGCCGTACCGACGACGAGCTGATGGAACTCGGAGAACAGCTGTTCGCCCAGGAGATCGCCGGTGCGCTCTTCCATGGCACATGGCGGCTGGTGCGCGCGCACCAAAACAAGGGCCACACCGTTGTCATCGCGACATCTGCGACGCGCATGCAGGTGGAGCCCATGGCCCGGGAACTGGGAATCGACCATGTTTTGTGCACAGAACTTGAGACCGAACATGGTGTGCTCACGGGTGGCATCGTTGGACGAACGCCGTGGGGGGAAGGCAAGCTAGCCGCGATCCGGGAATTCGCCAAAGCGAAACGCATCCCGCTGAAGAACTGCCACGCGTACGCCAATGGCGATGAGGACGTGCCGATGCTCGATGCGGTCGGATTCCCGCACCCAGTCAACCCTGCGCCAACCCTGGCCCGCCATGCCCGTGAGCGCCGATGGCAGGTCGTGCGGTTCCCGTCCAAACGGAGCCTATTCCATCCGATGGCTCTGGCCCGCACGTCGGCGATATTCGGCAGCTTCGCCGCGGCGGCGGGCATGGGCGCGGCCGCCGCGGTGTTGACCTACGACCGTCGCGGCGGGGTGGACTTGGCCACCTCCCTGTTCGGCCGTGTCGGTGGGCAATTGGGAAACATCCGGGTGGCGGTCATCGGCGAGCAGCACACCACGCGTCGACCCGCTGTGTTCTTCATCAACCATCAGAGCACGCTGATCGACGCGCTGGTCACCTCACGAGTCGTGCAGCGCGGCTTTACCGTGGTGGCCAAGGCCGAGGTGAAGCAGATACCGGTGCTCGGGCAGCTGCTCACGCTGGCCGACGTCGCCTTCGTGGACCGCTCCAACACCTCGAAGGCCATCTCGGCCATGCAGCCCGCGGTGGAAAAGCTACGTGCCGGGGTTTCGATCGTCATGTCGCCCGAGGGCACCCGGTCACTGAGTCCGCGGATCGGGGCGTTCAAGAAAGGCGGCTTTCATTTGGCCCGCGACGCAGGGGTTCCGATCGTCCCGATTGTCATCCGCAATGCCGGCGAAATCATGTGGCGCAACGCCAGGGTTGCCCAAGAGGGCACCATCGAAGTCGTTGTCCACGAACCGGTTCCGACCGCCAACTGGACCAAGGGCGATCTCGATGAGTGGGTGCCGCGAATGCGCCAGCTATACATCGACACACTCGACGACTGGCCGGGAGCCGTTGCCGGGAAACAGTGGTCGGCGGCGATCGCGGAGGCATCGGCGGCGGCGCGGACATGACGATACTGTCGGATCGTCTCGCCCGGCTGCTGCGACCGGACGGATCCGACGCCACGCTGTCGTTACTCGACTCCGACGAATTTCTCAGCGCCACAGCGCAATTGGCGTTACAGTTGGGCCGCGATGTGGCCGATGTACAGGCGGAGGCTGCCGCCTACGTGCGCGAGATGGCGGTCGCCCACGTTCCTCCGGTCGTGCGCGCCTGGCACGCGCTTTCCGCGTGGATGGTCCGCGGATTCCAGGTCGTCATCGACGACGACGACCTGGCCGAGCTGCGGGCACTCGACCGCGACCACGCCTTGATTTTCTTGATCGCGCACCGTTCCTACCTGGATCAGTTCTCATTTCCGCCACGCCTTGTCCAGGGAGGCATCGCGCCGACGTTCGGGCTGGCCGGCGCGAACCTCAATTTTTTTCCGCTGGGCACATTGGCCCGACGAAACGGGTTCATCCCGGTGCGGCGCGCGACGGGGGACATACCGGCCTACCGGCTGGCCCTGCGCGCCGTCGTGGGCCGGATGGTGGCCAGCCACCGTAACCTGGTGTGGTCGATCGAGGGTGGCCGGACACGGACCGGCAAACTCCGGCCACCGCGATACGGGTTGCTGCGGTATGTGACCGACGCGGTCGAATCCGTCCGCTCGGTGCAGACTCTCGCCGTCCCGGTCTCGATCCTGTTCGACCAGCTGCCGCTACACGAAGTCAAACTGATGGTCGAGGAGTCGCGTGGGCTTCCCAAGAGGCCAGAGAACGTGCGCTGGCTGTTCAGTTACGTCCGCGGCCTGCGGCATCGCCTGGGACGCATCTACATCAACTTCGGATCGCCAGTGCCGCTCTATGATCGGATCGTCGCGTTGCGCGCCGAGGGCTTGACCGACCGGCAGGTGGTCGAACGCATCGCGCTGGAAATCTGCCACCGGCTCAACCAGACCACGCCGGTGACTGCGACGGCCGCCGTGTGCGTCGCGATGCTCGGCGAGGACCGTGCCCTGACCCTCGACGAAGTGTGCGCCACCGTCGCGCCGCTCGCGCGCTATGTGGCCGCCCGGGGCTGGCCCGTCGCTGGCGGCGCCGACCTCACCGACCGTGCGACGGTGTCGCAGACGCTGCACGACTTGGTCGGCTCCGGTGTGTTGACCTGCTACTCCGAGGGGCCGACGACGGTATGGGGCATCGGCGACGACCAGCATCTGATCGTTGCGGTCTACCGCAACAGCGCGATCCACGTTCTGGTGATGAGAGCGATCGCCGAGCTGGCCTTGTTGGCGATCGTGCAGACACCGGGAGCCACCAAGCGCACAGGCTGGGAGAAGGCGCTGGCGGTTCGCGAACTCCTCAAGTTCGATTTCTTCTTCGCCGGCCGCGGCGAGTTCGCCGACGAATTGTGGCGTGAGTTCGCGATCATGACCGGACGTAGCCATGACCCGAGCGCACCGCTGGACATAGAAGAGGCCGCGCGCAGTCTGAATGAAAGTGACCTGTTGGTGGCTCATCTCGTGCTCAGACCATTCATCGACGCCTACCGGGTGGTGGCCGAGGAACTGGTCAATCTCGGTGTCAGTCCCGGCGCCGACGAACAGGAACTGCTCAAGAGGTGTCTTCGCCTGGGCCGGCAATGGTCGTTGCAGCACTGCATCACCGAGGAGTCGGTGTCGGGGGAGATGTTCAGCGCCGCATTGAAGATGGCGCGGCACCGCGCTCTGCTCGACCCGGAGGGCTCAGCGGACGATATTGCGCATCGCCGGGCAGCCCTCGTCGCTGAGCTTGATGACCTGCAGAGGTCGATCGGTGACCTGGCCCGAATGCGTCGGGATTTCATGCCGGTGTGACGCACGCCGTGGCAATCCGGTGTTTGTCTGCAACCACCTTTTGGTAATATGGTAAGACCATAATTGCGGAGTGGCTCAGCTTTCAATGGAGAGGCGACTGATGACGGAGTTCACCGACATTTCCTATGAGGTCGACAATGGCCTGGCCTGGATCACCATCAACAGGCCCGAGCGTTACAACGCATTTCGGGCGCGAACCCTCGACGAGCTGATCCGGGCCTTTAAATTAGCGTGGGGCAGCTCGGAGGTAGGCGTGATCTGCCTGACCGGGGCCGGAGACAAGGCGTTCTGCACCGGCGGGGACCAGAAGCAGCGCGCGGAGACGGGCGATTACGGGCCGTCTGAAACCGGTCTGTTCGAGGTGGATACATTGCATCGTGTCATCCGCGACGTGCCAAAGCCGGTGATTGCCGCGGTGAACGGGTTCGCGATCGGTGGCGGCCACGTTCTCCACGTGCTCTGCGATCTGACCATTGCCGCCGACACCGCGCTGTTCGGCCAGAACGGTCCGCGCGTCGGGTCGTTTGACGCCGGATTCGGCACCGGCTACCTGGCGCGGGTGGTGGGGGAGAAGCGCGCCCGCGAGATCTGGTTCTTGTGCCGCAAATACTCCGCACAGCAGGCAGCCGAGTGGGGATTGGTCAACAAAGTGGTACCGGCAGATCAACTCAAGTCGGAGGTGCGGGCGTGGGCGGACGAGATTCTGCAGCTCTCACCGACGGCGTTGAAGATTCTGAAGCAGTCGTTCAACACCGACACCGAACAATTTGCGGCGGTCGGTCAGATGGCTTATTCCAGCCTGAAGCTTTTCGGCGAGACACCGGAAGCGCGGGAGGGCGTGAGTGCGTTCAACGAGAAGCGCGCGCCCGAATTCGCCGCCTACCGCGGCAACTGAGACGGCTGTCCACCGCGATGTTCACGGCTGAACGGCGCGGATCGGGAGCCGGCGAACCCGGCGTGTCGCTGGTGCGCCTTGTCACTTGCCTACTGAGCGCCCTGGGCGGATTGTTGTCTGCGGCAGTCGGTTTCGTGCTGAACAACACTGCGATGATTGTCGCGGGAATGATTCTCGGCGGGTCCGGTTCGATTCTCGGCAACCTCATGGCCAACGCGATGAGCCGGCGCCCCCGCTCCGGGCGCACGAGAAAGGTGACCAGTGCGAGTCATTTCATCGATCGAGGAGGCCGTTGAGGCCGTCGGCCAAGAGCTCGGCGTTTCCCGGTGGTTCGCTGTCGATCAGGAACGCATGAATGCGTTCGCCGACGCCACCGGCGATAATCAGTGGATCCACGTCGACGTCGAGCGTGCCCGTAACGAAAGTCCTTATCGCACAACGATCGCGCATGGCTTCTTGACGCTGTCCCTTGTTCCCGCATTGAGCAAGGACAATTACCGTTTCGAAAACGCGAGGATGGGCATCAACTACGGGCTCAACAGGGTTCGGTTCCTGGCGCCGGTTCCGGCGGGCAGCCGCATCCGTCTGCGATCCGAACTTGTCGACGCCACCAAGGTCAACGACACGACCGTCGACCTGACCGTGCTGCAGACGCTAGAGCTTGACGGCTCGGATAAGCCGGCCGCGGTGGCCGAGGTTATCGCCCGGATGATCTTTTGAGAGTTGATCCAATAAGCCCCCGAGCTGCGCGGTAAACTCGGCTTCTGACCAGTCCATGGCTGCTCGTAGTGAGGGAAAGGCGCAGGATGCTCATTGCTGTCGTCGTCCTGCTGATAGTGAGCATCGCTGGGTTGAGCGCCGCGCTGGTCATTGGTACTCCCGCGCCTGGTTACCCCAGATACGGCACCTTTGGTGTCAACGGGTTAGATAGCAGCTTCATCGCCTGGGCGTGCGCTGGCTTGTGCGTGGTAGGTCTGGTCCTGCTGTATATAGATTCGAAGTGGGAGAGGTCGAAACCGGCTGAGCCTGGAGATCATGACCACACCGCAGGTGACGAGTTGTTCGGCGAGTCCGACGTCGAACGCGACCTAGAACGAGAAGACCACGGTTGAACCCGGACATGCTTTGATCGGACATTCGTCTGGAGAAGCCACCAGAATCTGTGATGTCTCCCGGCGGCGATCCGACGGCCACCATTCGGTCCGTCAGGCGCTCGATTCATAATCGTTCAAGTCGCGTCGGCATCGACTCAAGATTTGCTGCCGGTGTGATCGCCAACGAGCCGCGCTGACCTCTGCATACGCGGGCGGGCATTAACGGTCGGGTAAATTCGGTCTTAAGGTTAGGCCGATTAGATAGGGGAGTGCCGATGGAACCAGCCGAGCCGTCGGTGCCGACCCGATCGAGTGTCTTGCTCAAACCGGTGGATGTGCCCAAGGCGTCCGACGTGTTGGCGCGCGAACTGCGCGAGCGGATCCTCAACGGTGAGCTGGCGGAAGGGACTGCGCTTCCGGCGGAGCGCGAGCTCGTCAAGCAAACACAAATGAGCCGGGCAACGGTGCGAGAGGCGTTGCGCATCCTGGAGGTGCAGAACCTGGTCCGGGTCAGGACCGGCCGGGCCGGCGGCGCATTCGTCCAGCGTCCGACGACAAAGTCGATGGCCAACTCGGTGACCATGCTGATCCGCGGTCAGAAGATCAAGCTTGCCGATCTGATGGAGACCCGTGAGGCGCTGGAGCCTTTTTGCGCCGAGTTGGCCGCCCGCAAGCGCACCGATGACGACCTGGCGGTGCTCGACCGGGCGAACGACGACATCGCCAACCCAGACGCCGACTTGACCGCGTTTTTGCAGGCCAATCTCGACTGGCACGTGGGTGTGGCCATGGCCAGTCACAACGAGTTGTTGATCGGCTTCATGACCGCGCTATCGCATGCGATCTACACCGGAACCGACAACGCAGCGTTCGTCGACAACACCGTACGCGCCGTCACCCAGCGCGCACACCGGTCGATCACCAACGCCATCCGCAGCCGGGACGCGGACGCGGCCGGCCGCCGCATGCGTCGCCATGTCCACGCCTACGCCAAGGCCGTACTGGTTACAGACCAGCGTGACGAAATCAGCGTCGACGGCTGAGCAGGTCACCTAGACGTCAAGCGGTGCCACCTGCGCCATGACGATTTGGCGGATCTCGGCCACAGCATCGGGGTTCTCGGCGCCGGACAGGTCCCCGGGGTCGATGCCGAGGGCAGCGGCCCGGATCGCTCGGCGCATGATCTTGGCCGATCGCGTCTTGGGTAGCGCGGCCACCCGCCACACCCGCGACGGCGTGAACGGTTTACCCAGTGCACGCCCGACCAGTGCGGCTAGGTCAGCCCCGATCTGCTCGGCGGTCTCGGGATCGATCGTGTCGGTTTCACCGTCGGATCGTGCGACCCAAAATGCCCACACCGCCTCACCTTTGACAGTATCGGGCACACCGACGACGGCCGCCTCGGCAACTCGTGGGTGGGTAACCATCACCGATTCCACTTCGGCGGGCGCCAGCCGCTTCCCGGCCACGTTCATGACGTCGTCGGAACGCCCGAGAATGAACCACTGACCGTCGCCGTCGACCATCGCGAAGTCACCGTGCGTCCAGATGCCCGGCAGGTGGGACCAGTACGCCTGAAGGTAGCGCTCCTCGTCGTTCCAGATGCCGCGCGTCATCGACGGCCACGGCTGGCGGCACACCAGCTCGCCGACCTGGCCCCGCACGGATCGACCGGTCTCGTCGACGACGTCGACGTCCATCCCGAGCGACGGGCCGCCGAGCGAGCAGCTGCGGATCGGTTCGACCGGATAGGGCGCGAGGAACGAACCGCCGACCTCGGTGCCTCCGGAGAAGTTGATCACCGGGACGCGTCCGCCGAAAAGATCGCGGGCCAGCCATTCGTAGGACTCGGGGTCCCAGGGTTCACCGGTCGAGCCGAGCACGTGCACCGACGACAGGTCCGCGATGGGCATGAACCTGGTCTCATTGGACCGCAGTGAGCGCACCAGGGTGGGCGACACGCCCAGCATGGTGACTCGATGGCGCTCGACGAGACGCCAGAGCCGGTTGTTGTCGGGTCTGTCGGGTGAGCCCTCGTACAGCAGGAGTGTCGCCCCGTTGGCGTGGGTGCCGAACACCGAGAGCGGACCCATGATCCAGCCCATGTCGGTGACCCAGCTGAACACTCCGCCGGGTTTGACGTCGAACGAGTAGGCGACCTCGCTCGCGGTCTTCACCAGAAATCCCGCATGGGTGTGCACCGCCCCCTTGGGTTTGCCGGTGGTGCCGGACGTGTATGCCAGCAGCAGCGGATGCATAGCGTCACGTTCGACGGGCGCCAACGGGGCATCGCGGTAGGTCAGCTGGGACCACAAAACCATCTGCGCGCCAACGTATTCGGGGGGACCGCCGAGTGCATGTTCAGGGCCATTGGGCACCACGACCACGTGCCGCACGGTGGGGCAGTGCGCCAGCGCCGCACCAAGCTGGGGCACGAGCGGTAGCGCGCGCCCGCGCCGGGTGGTGACGTCGGCCACGATCACCGCCTTGGCCTCGGCGTCGGCGAGCCGGGAGGCGATCGCCGCCGAAGCGAAACCGGAGAACAGCGGCACCAGGATCGCCCCGAGCACGGCCACCGCGTAGCACGCGACGACCGCCTCGGGGATCATCGGCAGGTAGATCGCGACAACGTCGCCGGCACCGATCCCCAACTCTTGCAGCCCCTTGGCGGCGCGGGCGACTTCGGTGGCCAGTTGGTTGAACGAGAGCTCACGGATCCGACCGGCTTCGTCCTCGTGGACCACGGCGATGCGGTCGGGGGCTTCGTCGCGCCAGCGCAGCAGGCAGGAATCGACGATGTTCAACGTGGCGTCGACGAACCAGTCGGGATGTTCAATTCCGTTGTGCAGATCCAACACCCGGCGGTAGGGCGTGCGGAACCGCAGACCGAGGTCGGTGGCGACCGCGTCCCAGTACCACGCCGGGTCGGCGACCGAGCGCGCCCGCAGCTCGTCGATGCCGGCCAGGCCGTAAGCGCGGGCCAGCCGCGTGACATTGGCCTGCTCGATGTAGTCGGTGGATGGATTCCACTCGTAGCCCGTCACGGAGACCTCAGTTCTTGGGCATGCCGAGAATGCGCTCGGCGACGATGTTGCGCTGGATGAACGTCGAGCCGCCGGCGATGGCAGTGCCGCGAGCCTGATACGCCAACCGCAGCCACCGCTGGCCGTCGGCCTGCGACGAGTCGGCGGCACACTTCTCGGCCAGGGCGAACTGTCCCCCCATCTCGTCGAGTTCCAGCCCGAAATCGGCGATGTCCTCCACCAGCGGGCAGAAGAACAGCTTCCCGATCGAGGTCACCGGGCCCGGCGGTCCGTCGCCGGCAGCCCCCGTGATCACCCTCTGCCCGATCAGGTAGTGCACGAGTGCGCGCCCGTACAGGTCGGCGATCCGTTGCCGGACCATCGGATCGGCGCCCAGTGGGGTGCCGTCGTCGGTCGTGCGGCGCGCGATCTGGTGGATCAGATCGTTGACTGCGCCGGTGGTGTTCACCCGGCCGGTGGCAATGGCGACCCGCTCGAACGCCAGGGTGCCCATCGCGACCCGCCAGCCGCCGTCGACTTCGCCGAGCACGCCGCCATCGGGAATGAACACCCCGTCGAGGAACACCTCGTTGAATTCGGACTCGCCCAGCATGTGTGCCAAGGGGCGGATTTCAACGCCGGGGCTGTCCATGGCGAGCAGGAAATACGTGATCCCGTGATGCCGGGGTCCCCCACCGGTGCGGGCGAGCAGGATCGCGTGCGCCGCCAGTTGGGCGCGGCTGGTCCAGATCTTCTGGCCCTGGATGCGCCATCCGCCATCCACCCTGGTGGCGGTGGTGCGCAACGAGGCCAGGTCGGAGCCCGCCTCCGGCTCGGAGAACAACTGGCACCAGATTTCCTCACCGGTGAGGATGGGCCGCAGATAGCGCTGCTGTTGCTGGTGGGTGCCGAACTCGATGATGGTGGGCCCCGCGAAGTCCTCGCCGACGATGTTGAGCCGCTCTGGCGCGCCGGCCCGATCGAGTTCCTCATTGAAGACCGCACGCAGCTTCGCGTCCGCGCCGCCGCCACCGTACTGCTTCGGCCACGACAGCCCGGCATACCCGGCGTCGTAAAGCAGCCGCTGCCAGGTGCGGCAGAAGTCGAGCTTGTCCTCCAGGCGTGCGGGTTCGGGTCCGCCGAGCCGCGGCAACGTGTCCTGCAGCCACCCGCGTGCCTTGGCGCGAAACTCCGCCTCGGCGGGACTGTCTTTCAGTTCCATCAGCTGGCGCCCGCAACTTCCCTGGCCCGTGCGGCTTCCTCGTCGAGGCGTCGTTCGATGTCTTTGCGCAACTCGTGTTTGAGTACCTTGCCGGTTGCCGTCATCGGCAGGGCGTCGACGGCGACGACGCGCTCGGGTGTCTTTTGGATCGGCATGCCTCGCTGGAGCAGGAACTCGCGCAGGTCCTCGACGGTCGGGCTGTCGTGTCCGGACGCGGTGACCACGAAGCAGCACACCCGCTCACCGAGCCGCTCGTCGGGCATGCCCACCACCGAGAACGCCTGCAACGCAGGATGGTGGGCCAGATGCTCCTCGATCTCGCGCACGCTGATGTTCATCCCACCGCGAATGACGATGTCCTTGGTCCGGCCGGTTACCCGGACGTATCCGTCCTCGGTCATCACCCCCAGATCCCCGGACTTGGAAAAGCCGTCCTTGGTGAATAGAGCCGCGGTTTCCTCGGGGTTGGCGAGATATTCGATCATGTGGGCAGGCCCGCGGTAGGCGATGTCACCCTCAGCGCCGCGAGGCACCTCATTCCCCTCGGCATCGACGATCTTGACCTCCGCACCCGGCATCGCCTTGCCGTCGGAGGACAGGGCGCGCGACACGTCGTCCGTCACTGAACAACTGGTGGTGACCAGGTTTTCGCTGCGCCCGTACAGGCTGAGCACCTTGATGTTGGGAAGCGTTGCGCTGGCCCGCTCGGCGACCGCGGCGGGCATCGGTGCACCCGCACATGTCCACAACCGCAACGTGGACAGGTCGTGGCGCTCGGCGTCGTACTCGGACAACAGCGTGTGCAGGAAGGTCGGTGCGGTCACCGCCGCCGTGCAGCCGAAGCGCTGAATCTCGTCAATGCCGCGGGCCGGATCCCACTTAGCCATCACGTGTGTCGACGCGCCGTTCAGCAAGGGCAGCAGCACGCTGGTGACCAACCCGGTGGTGTGGGCGATGGGGGAGGGACCGAACTGGACATCGGCCTCGGTGTAGTCGAATGGCCCGACCAGCGCACGCGACCCCGCACAGTAGGTGTTGAACGTGTGCACGCACCCCTTTGGCCGCGATGTGGTTCCGGAGGTGTAGACGATGACGAACGGCTCATCTGGGTCGGGTGGGGAGTCCAGCTCCTGTTCGGCGCTGTCGTCGTCGGTATCGGCTTCCAGCTCGTCCAAGGTGAACACATCGGCGACGTCTTCGGCGGCGCTGTCGGGCCGGGCAACGACGATCGTCAGGTCCGGATGATCTCGGCGCAGATCGAGATACATATCTAGATAGCCGAACTTGTTGAAGTGTGCCGGAGTGAAAACCGTCCGTACCCCGGCGTTGGACAGCACATAGCTGACGTCTTCACGCCGATAGATCGGCATGATCGGGACCATGACGACGCCAAGTCGCGACAACGCGGCCAGCGCCTGGATGAACTCAACCCAGTTGGGCAACTGCACGGCGGCGGTGTCGCCGCGTCTCAGGCCTTGCCGGTGCAGACCGACGGCCAGCCGTTGGCCAGCGTCGAGGAGCTCGCGGAAGGTCATCGATCGCGTTCCGTCGGTCGCGAACACCTTGTCGGGGTTCTTTCGGACGCGCCGGACCAGGAGGTCGTGAAACGTGTCGGTGGACCACAGACCTGCACCGTAGTAACGGTCGATTTCCTGCGGGCTGTAGCGGTCGGTGCGGGGGCTCGGCTTCATCGCGCTATTCCTCGGTTCTCGGGATCCGCCCTCCTGGGGGCGCGCCCCAGAGGCCACAATCATAGGAATAATAGAATGGTCAGACCGAAACGGCAAGGATTCGACATAACGATCGTCGGGCGTTCACGAGTTGCGCCACCGGGCGGAGCGCTTTTCCTTGAACGCCAACACCCCTTCGGCCAGATCGTCGGTGGTGAACGCCAAGGCGAGCTGAGCCTGCAGGTAGTCCAGCGCCGATTCCAACGGCAGGTCTCGGGTCGCCGCCAACGCCCGTTTACCCATGCCGAGCAGCAACGGTGATTTGGACGCGATGTCGGCGACCCACCGGCGCAGGGCGTCGTCGAACTCAGCGTCGGGCACCACCTTGTTGACCAGGCCCGATGCGGCCGCCTCAGCGGCGCTGATCAGCCGGCCGGTCATCATGAGCTCATTGGCGACCAGCCGTCCGGTGGCCCGGAAGATCAATGCCGAGATCATGAACGGAAAGGCGCCGACGTTGATCTCCGGACAGCCCAGCCGGATCGACTCCTTGGCGATGACGAGGTCACAGGCCAACGCGATACCTAGTGCGCCGGCGAGAACGTCCCCGTTCGCAGCGCAAACGATCGGCTTGTCGATCGCTGTGAGTGTGCGATACAGGGTGGGAAACCGCGCAAGGCCGGCGTACTTGGCGATCGTCGCGCGATCGTCGGCGAACGCGTCGAGGTTGCCTCCCGAGGAGAAGATCCGCGGGTGCGACGACGTCAGCACGATGACCCTCGCTCGCGGGTCGGAGGCCGCACGTTGCAGCAGTTCGATCAGCTGATCCAGGAGTGCGTCGGATAAGGCGTTCCGCCGCTCGGGGTCGTTCAGCGTCACGTACGCCGCGAAGGCGTCGGCGTCGGAGTCGGCAATTTCGAGCCGGTAGGTGACCAGTTCAGGTGACGCTGCCACGCGGATTTCCTAGTGGTTCTTGAGTACGCATTTGCCGAATGTGCGTGCGCACTGCAGGTGTTCGTGTGCTTCGGCGGCGCGATCCAATGGGAACTCGCTGTCGATCACCGGCGCCCGCACGGAGCACCGATCGATCATCTTGAGCAGGCCGGCGAAGTCCCTGCTACTGCCCATAGTGGTTCCGAGCAGATCGAACTGGCCGAAATAGAAGCTGCGGATGTCCATTTTTGCGGTCTCTGCGGCGTTGGCGCCGAGTACGACGAGTCGGCCGCCGGGCCGCAGCGCGCGGACGGATTCGCTCCAGCGACCCACGGGGTCGAGGACAAGGTCGAACCCAGCGTTGTCTGGCGACATCTCACGGGCGCGCTCAAGCCATCCCGTCTCGTTGTGCAGCACGCCGCCAAGGGCGCCTGCGGACACGGCGCGTTCGATCGTGTCGGGGGACGAAGAGGTCACCGTGATGCCCACTCCGGCGGCGACCGCCAGGGCGACCGCCATGGTGGCGATCCCGCCGCCGGCGCCGACCACCAGCATCGATTCACCTGAGCGCAGCCGTCCGCGGACGAACAGCGCCCGGTACGTCGTCACCCCCACCAGCGGAAGCGCCGCAGCCTCGGCCCAGCTCAGCCCGGCGGGCTTGGCGGCCAGGCAGTCGGCCGGCACGCTGACCAACTCGGCGTAGGTGCCCGGGGTATGGTCGCCCAGAATCTCCCAGCGGCTGCTCGGTGCGTCATCGCGGTCGCCCCAGTTCAGCGATGGCAGCACCACCACTTCTTCTCCGGTGTCGGTGCGCACACCGGCGCCGTCGGCGCCGATGATGTGCGGCAGCGGCGAACCGTAGCGACCCTGACGCACCAGGACGTCATGCCAGTTCAGCGCGCTGGCGCGGAGCGCCACGGTAACCCAGCCGGGACGTGCGGGGGGGTCGGGAAATTCTTCTGGACGCAACACCGCGGCGCTGCCGAACTCGCGCATTACCACAGCCTGCATTCCGGATACCTCCTGTATGGCCTGACCATTAGACCATTCTGGTACGGCGGGGCACAAGGCCGGGGCACAAAAAGGAAGCAGGCCATTGCCAAATTGACGCTGGCGTGAAGATCTGCGCGATCCATTGTGACATGGGTAACTCCTGCGCTACCATTTGGTCCAATGGTATGACCGTTGATTGGGTTGGCCGAGGATGACGGGCCGGAAGGAGTGGTGATGGTTCAGCATGTAGCCATAGCCACCAGCGCAGAAGATCTGCCCGTGGTGGAGCGTGCCGAGGCGGCCGTTGCCGCCGCCGCCGACCATCTGGGCTTGCCGCTTCCCGAGTTTGCGCAGACCGCGCTGCGGTGCCGGCTGGACGACCTGAGGCATCGCCTCGAGGAGCGGCTGGCGCTATCACCCGATTCGACGGATGAGTCCGCGGCAACTGCCGAACTGCTGATCTCGATCCTGAAATTGCAATGTGAACTGCTCGATCACGACCTGTCTCGGCGGGCGCGGTGTCTGACGGAGATCCGTAACGCACAGCGGCACCTTCAGGGGCTGTCACCACGCGAGATGTTCCAGGCGGCGCCGGTGGTGCTGAGCCGCGAGTTCGGTTTCGGGCGCACCATGATCTCCATCGTGCGGGGTTCTGTGTGGCTGCCTCAGCATCTCCACATCGAAGACGAAGCGGCCGATCCTCAATCCCGGCCGTTCCGCGAATTCGTAGCCGGCGCCCACATCCAATTGGCGGATGCTCCTCTGGAGACAGAACTCATCCGTAAGCGGTGCGGAGTGCTTGTGCCCTCTCCGAGGGACGACAAGCGCACATTCAAGGAAATCGTCGATGTCTCCGGCTGCTTTGGCTATGTTGCCGCCCCTATCACTGTTCAGGGCAGGGCGATTGGGATGCTGCACGCCGACCGTCCGGAACCCGACGGAATCGTGACGGCCGACCATCTCGACCAGTTGGAGGCCTTTGCCGAGTGTCTTGCCGTGGCGTTCGAGAGCGCGGTGCTCGAAGAGAAGGCAGCGCAACAACGCGTCGCAGTAGGCAATCTGTGCGCCCACGTAGAGGAACTGATCAAGCGGTCAGTCCGATCTGCGGGGTGGTCGCCGCCAGGCGCCACCGCGGGTCAGCGACACGATGTCTACTACCGCGGCGATCAACCCGCGGTGCCTTCGCTGACCGCCCGCGAACGAGAAATCATGTCGTATGTGGCGACCGGGGCCACCAATAGCCAGATCGCGCGGTGCCTGGTGATCTCGGAAGGGACGGTGAAGTCCCATCTCAAACACATTGCCAGGAAGCTCAATACGTCCAGTAGGGCAGCGGCGGTGGCCGTCTATGCCGGCATCGCAACCGCGCAGGCCGGGGAGTCGTGATGAACACCGTCGAGATGGTGGCCAGTCTCAACGATCTCGACCAACAGCTGTGTGGCGCATTTGGTCTGGCCCGCTCGAGCGATGCGACAGACCTCGACGATGCCATTGCGATGTCAGCCGCAACCACCGATCGAGTGGGCGAAAGCGCCGTCCGCGACTACCCGGTGTCACCGATCGGGCCCAGTACCCTTGCCGCGTTCCTTCAGGCTCAGGTAGAAGCCCGTGAGATGAGAGCGGGTCAGTGCGCCGATGTGGTGCGTTCATTGACCGACGGCATCCGTCGCATGAAGAGGGCGGGCTCGCTACAGGGGCTGGGCCGCCAAGGCTGTACCGAATTGTGTGACGCGCTTGGCTTCGACCGCGCGTTCCTGTCCCTCGTCGTCGACGACGGATTCATCGTCGAGGAATCCGGCCGTGGCATTGGCGGCCCCACTGTCATCGCGCGTCGTGAATGCATGGCCGAACGGGACTGTATTCGTCGGCGCGAGACCATCCGGACCAATGAGTCCGACGTGCCCGCCTCGCCTGGCTACCGGGAGCTGCTCGGCTCGGGGAACTACCTGGTCGCCCCGGTCATCGCGGAGTCGTGGGTGGTCGCCCTTCTTCACGTCAGTCGCGGTGGCGACGGCGTCTCCGGCCGTGACATCGACGTGCTGGACACGTTCGCCTCTGCCTATTCGGTGCTTCATGAGCGGATGCTGAATACCGAACGGGTGCAGCAACAGCGGACTTCCATTGCGCGCGCGGCTGCGCGGCTGACCGAGCAAGCGGACCGCATCGCCGCGGCAGCGATCGGCCTTGATGTGGAATACAAGGATCGTGTCGAGCCCCCGGCCATAGCGCCGGATTCAGCGTTGGCCGCCACGCTCTCGGACCGTGAACGCGAAGTGTTCGAGAGGCTGGTCCTTGGGGCCTCGAACGCCGAGATCGCCGACGAACTTGTGATCACTGTCGAAACTGTCAAGACGCACGTGAAGCGGATCCTTCGCAAGATCGGCGCCATCAACCGGTCGGAGGCGATCGCCCTCTACATGGAGGCCAGAACCGGGTCTCTGCGGCACAGCGGGTGACGTCGGGCGACCAGCTGTTCGCAGCCGAGGGATGTTAGGCCGCGGAGATCCCGCCGTTGACACTGATTGCCTGACCGGTCAACCGCGCGGCCGCGGGGCTGCACAAAAACACCGTCAGCGCTGCGATGTCGTCGGCGGTCGGCACGCCGAGTTGAGCTTGTTTGGCTGCGCGCGCGAACAGTTTGCCGCTGAACCCGTCCGCCGTGATGCGTTCGGTCGAAGCGGTGCCGTAGACCAGCGACGGCGTCAGCGCGTTGGCGCGGATACCGTAGCGCTTCTCTTCGATTGCGATCGTCCGGGTGAACATCACGATGGCGGCCTTGGCGGCGCCGATGACCGCTTCACCTGGCGTGGCGGTTTTGGCCGCGTCGGATGCCACGTTCACGATGACACCGCCTCGGCGGCTGCGCATGCCCGGCAGCACGACGCTGGCCATGTGCATTGACGGCACGGCCAATTGGGTGAGTATGCGGCTGATATCGGTCGTCGGGATGTCGGTGAACAGGTCAGGCCTGACGTCGGCGGCGGTGGTGCACATCAGGATGTCGATGCCGGACAGGATCTGATCCGCCTCTGCCGCGACAGCCGCCGCGGACGTGGGATCGGCGGCGTCACCTGCGACGAAGCGCGCGGCCGCACCGAGTTCGGCGATCGACTTCGCGGCCAGCTCGCCGCGTTCGGCGTTGCGGCCGACGACGACGATCCGGGTTACGCCGGCCGCGGCGAGTGCGCGGGCTGAGGCAAGCCCGATGCCGGCGGTGCCCCCCACGATCAGAGCGGAGGATGCGCTGAGATCCTTCGGCGTGGATCCGTCGGCCCGGGTGTCGCCAGTCATGGGTTCATCCTTGCCGCGGGAAGCGCTGATACCCGCTGTAGCCACTGGAGAAGGTCCTCAATCACCTCTGCGCGGTTGATCTCGTTGAGGATCTCGTGCCGGCCGCCGTCGTAGACGCGAACCGTGACATCAGTGAGACCCGCGGCGCGGTAGCGGTCCACCAGCGCCCACAGCAGAGCGAGTTGGGCGTTGACCGGGTCCTTCGATCCCACCGCCACGTACAGCGGCAGGTCGTGGGGCGTGCGCGCTGCCTCAGCGGGGTCGGCGAATCGCCTGGCGCCCGCGAACATGTCTTGCGCCGACGCGGCGTCGATGCCGAAGCCGCACAGCGGATCGGCGAGATACGCGTCGACAATCGACTCGTCGCGGGAGAGCCAGTCGAAATCCGTCCGCGCCGGCTGGAACGGGGCATTGAAGGCGGACAGGTCCAGATCGGCGGACAGGTCCAAGGCCGGTTCGAGAAGGTCGAGGGCCGCGGTCCCGGTGAAGGCAACCCCGTCGATGTCGGAGCCGTGATCCAGCAGAAACTGTTGCACCGCAAACGAACCCATGCTGTGGGCGACCATCACAACCGGCAGGCCAGGATGCCCTGATTTCGCTTGCGCAATCACCAAACTGAGGTCGTCGACCAGCGCCGACCACCCATTGAGTCCGAGCTGGCCTGGTTCGTCGCCGGCGGCCAGTGAGGCGCCGTGTCCTCGGTGGTCATGTCCGTACACCGCATAACCCCGGGCTGTGAGCGCCTCGGCAACATGGTCGTATCGCCGCAGGTGCTCACCCATGCCGTGGACGAGCACGACGGCGCCGGCGCCGGTCTGCCCTTCGTCAGTGGCCCAGCAATAGCCGGAGAGTTGCGTGCCGTCCACAGACCGGTAGGAGAACCTGTCGGGCGTCATTACGGGGTCCCGCCCGGTGTGTGGCGTCCGCGCGGCCGGATGGACGCGATCGGCATCATGACTAAACATTAAAATGGTCAGACCGAAGCCGTCAAGCCCGGGTTCGCCGGGGCGAGGGCAGTGCCCGAAAGCGCGGTGTACGTGCGTCTGGACGTAAGTCCAGACGTAGGTGTAGAGTCGCCGAAATGGACCTGGGATTGGTGAGTTCAAACATCTTCGGAGCCGGCCAGGGTGTCGGCCAGATCGATCGGATCGAGACCGCTAGGGAAGTCGCCGACAAGATCGTTGACGAATACCTCACCGCCATTAACGGTTTCGCCGCCACCGCACCATAGGGAGGCACCAGAATGATTTCGTTCGCGTTCACTTCTGAGCAGACCGCATTCCAGAAGACCCTTGTCGATTTCTCCCGCAAGGTCCTGCTCCCGGGTTACCGTGACCGCGCCGCGTCCACCGAGTTTCCGTTCGACATCCTGCGCCAGCTCGGCGAGCTCGGCGTGCTGGGAATCGGTCTGCCGGAGCAGTACGGCGGCACCGGAGCCGAGGATCCGGTGACGCTCGGGCTTGCCACCGAGACCCTCGCCTACGGAGATGTGAACGTCGCCTCCGCGCCCGTGCAGGTCGGACTCATCGGGTCGCAGTTGATGCAGGGGACCGAAGAAGTCCAACAGCGCTATCTGCCGGCGATGATCGAAGGCCGGGAAAACGTCGCGATCGCCCTGACCGAACCAAGCTCGGGCTCCGACGCCCGGGCGATGACCACCGTGGCGCGACCAGTCAAGGACGGGTGGACGCTGGCGGGGGAGAAGACCGCGATTTCCTGGGCCATGCATTCCTCCGCCGCGCTGGTCTACGCACGTGAGCCGGGCACCACCGGCTCGGCCGGAGTCAGCTGCTATCTGGTACCCCTCGACGCGGACAAGGTCAGCGTGCACCACATGCCCGGCATGGGCTGCCTGCCGCTGGGGTGGGGGTCGATCCACCTCGACGACGTGTTTGTCCCGACCTCACACCTGATCGGCGAACCCGGCAGGGGATTCCAGGCCGTGATGAGCCACTTCGACTTCAGCCGCGCCGCACTCGGGCTACTGTGCCTCGGAGCCGCTCAGGCCAGCCTCGACGAGGCCGCCATCTACGCGACACAGCGGCACGCGTTCGGTAGACCCATCGCCGACAACCAAGGGGTCTCCTTCCCCCTCGCCGAGCACGCCACCTACCTCGAAGCGGCACGCTGGGTGTGCTACCGCGCGCTGTGGCTGCGTGAACAGGGCAAGCCCCACACCTCACTGGCCTCGATGAGCAAGTGGTGGCCGCCCACGATCGCCAAGGACGCGATCGAAGCCGCGATGAGAATCCACGGCAACCTCGGCTACTCCACCGAGTTCCCGCTGCAACAGCGCTTCCGCGACGTCATGGCCTACCTCGTCGCCGACGGAACAGCCGAAATCCAGAAACGCGTGATCGCCAGGGACATCCTCGCCCGCCAGAGGACGTCCTTCTGACCCCGTAGCGTGAGCGCATGACCACCGCGGATACCGCCCAGAAACACGGCCAGGCGCGCCGCGATGCGCTGCGTGCGCAAGTGCTGTCGATCGTGGAACAGCACCTACGGTCAGGAACGACGTACGCGGACGTCAGCGTCGCCAGCGTGGTGGCCGAGGCCGGAATCTCGCGCTCGACGTTCTATGCGTATTTCGTGGACAAATCCAACCTGCTGCGCACCTGGTACGCCGAGTTCACGCAAGTCATCCTCGACGCGGCGCAAACGTGGTGGTCGCTGGACGGCACCGCGACCAAAGACGACGTTCGCGCGGCGCTGGAACAGATCATGGACGCCTACCGTGCACACCCCGAGCTGATGGCCGCTACCCACGAGGCCATCGGCACCGACCACGGCGTGCGCGAGGCCGTCGACGAGGCGATGCGCCGCTACATCGACGGGCTGCGGGCGCACATCGAAACCGGTCAGGCCGACGGATTCGTCGACCCCTCGTTGCCCGCAGCGGAAACCGCGTACTGGCTGCAATGGATGGCCGAACGCGGCCTGCACCGAATGGTGCGCGCAGAGTCGGGATCGAGCCAGGAGCGCTTGGCTGACGCCTACGCCGGCATCGTGTGGCACACCCTTTACGCACCTACCCGCCGCGACAGCCGGTGATGTCCCGGCCTCACAAGGGAGTTGCGGTCGCGCCGTTTCGGCCACGATCGACCAGCGGAACTCAATTCTGCAGAGGAGTCCAAGGCCGCTGAGGTCGACGAGTTTCTTACCGTGCGGCGTGAGCAGCCGCGTGTTGTCGAGATGCGTGGACCGACGTCGCGTCGAACACCACCGCGATGTCGTCGAAGTCCGGCATGTCCAGCAGGCCGCGCACACCGTGAGCGGTGGTCGGCACGCCGAGACGCTGCGCCCGGCGCAACCCGTCGGAGTCCGGATCGATGCCCGACCATCGCAGCCATTTCGAGACGGTCCGACAACCGCAGCACCTTGATCATCAGGTCCGAGCCGATATTGCCCCGAGCCGATGACGGCGACCTTGCTGCGCGTCATGGGTCACCTTAGCGAAAGAGATCGCGACCAAACCGATTTCGTCGATCTCGGCGGCGGTGACTTTGCTCAGCCGGTCCGCGGCCTAGCGCAGACCAGTTGAGGTGAGGGTCATTTGGACCCTTCGAATTGTGAGATGTCAGGGCTTCACCCCATGCTGCTGCCGCCGTTGACGTAAATCGTTTGTCCGGTGATGAATCGGCTGTCCTCGGCGGCGAGGAAGGAAACCACCGCCGCGACCTCGGAAGGGTCGCCTGGGCGTCCGAGCGGCACGATGGCCGTTCCCTGTTCGACGACACGCTCAAGACGTGCTGGCGCCTGGCCGGATTCGAGCAGCTTCACCAGTTCCGGTGTGCGCACGTAGCATGGCGCCACGGTGTTGGCCGTGATCCCGGCCGTGGCGAATTCGCGGGCCAGGCCGGTGACCATCGCGTGCACGCCACCTTTTGCGGCGTTGTACATTGCGTGATCCATCAGCCCGGTGCGCACCGAATCGGCGCCGATGTTGACGATGCGGCCGTGGCCGCGAGCCACCATGTGCGGCAGAACCGCTCGCACGCAGTAGATCGTGGTCCACAGGTTGTTGTCGACGGTGGCTCGCAGCGACTCCTCGGTGTGCTCCAGCGTGGGGCCGATCACCCCGCCGCCGGCGTTGTTGACCAGAACATCGACATGGCCGAGCGTCCCGACCGCCGCAGCGACCAGGTCGTCGGCCACGCCGGGATCGTGGAGTTCACCGACGAAGCCGCCGGCGATCGCCGCCTGCTCGTCCACCCGCTCCAGGTCTTCCTTGCTGCGGGTCGCCGCGAAAACCGCGGCGCCGTCGGCGATCAGTCGGGTGGTGATGCCCAGGCCGATACCCGAGGCGGCGCCGGTGACGACCGCGGTCCGCCCGCTCAGTGCGCCGCTCACAGGATGATTGCCACGTCGCCGACGGAACGCAGGTCCGTCATGTCCAGTTCCGCCCTCTTGCAGGCGATCCGGAAACCGCCGTCGCTTCGCCGCAGCCGGTAGCGGTACCGGCCGACATAGCAACTCGACCGTCCCGCACGGAACCGCCATACCGTGAACGAGGCGGTTACCGATATCTCGTCGCGCGACGCGTCCTCTACCCGCACGTTGAACACCTGGTGGTTGGTGCGGGAATGCGGGTACTCGCGGTGGGCGCGCCGGCTGTTGAGTCGCTCGACTCTGGCCGCCAGGCGCGTGTAGTTGTCGTCGATGAGCAGCAGGTCATGCGCCGGGTCGCCGTCGACCGCGTCGTTGCACGGCACTTCGTATTTGGCGTCCTCGTCGAACAGCAGCAGCCAATCGTCGAGTTGCCACGCGTCCAGCAATGCCGCCTCGGCGTACAGGAAGTCCTCGACGCGCCCCCTGCCCCCTGCCTGCTGCCGTTGCGGCGCCGTCGCGGTCATTGGGCATCCGCCAGGTCCGCCGCGGCGCCCATCTGGTGCTGCCAGCGCCGCCAGAACGCACGCATCTGTTCCTCGTCGTTGGCCATCGGAGAGCGACCCATGCCGCGGGAGATGTCGTTCCACTCCACCCCGCCGCTGGCGAAGCCGTGCTGGCAGGACTCCAACGCCTCCAGGTCGTCGGGAGTGGCGAACCCGCCCGGGCCCAGGAACGTCAAGAAGCTGTCGAGCCGCCGCTGGCGCAGGGAAGGCACCTCGTTCACGGGCGCCAGTTCCCACGCGGTGACGTCCACGGCGTCGGGCGCGGGCGGATAGACGGTGCGCACGGTCACCGCCATGATGTCGTTGATGATCAGGTTCGGGTAGATCAGTAGATTGCGGTTCACCTCGGCCATCGTATGCGCACGCTCCTCGCCGTGGCGGGCGGCCAGATCCTCTCGCAGCCGGTCTATTTCGGTGCGGGCGTCCTCACCGAACAGCGGCTCCCATTTGGCGACCGGACGACCCCACGGTGAGCTGTACTCGATGACGGCGTGACCGTTGCCGAGGTCGACCGCCCGGCCGCTGACACCGCCGCGTAGGTCGGTGCCGATCGACACCAGGTACTTGAAGTAGGTGTCGTGGGTGGACTCCGCATGGTAGCCGTCGATGCTGTTCTCCACCAACAGCTTCCAGTTGGCGCCGAAGCTGTACTGGTTGGTGCCGCGGACTATCTCGACCGACCCGCCGCAGCCGTCGATGACGAGATCGATGTAGTCCTTGGCGCCGCCGAGATAGGTGGGCAGATCGACGATGCCGGGGTCGAAGCTGGCGAACACGAAGCCACGGTAGGACTCCACGCGCGCTACCCGCTTAAGCCCCAACTCGTCTAGGTTCACACCGCCGGCGTAGGCGTCCCGGCCGGGCACGCCCTTGAGCTGTCCTTCGGAGTCGAAGGTCCACGCATGGTAGAAGCATTGGAACACTTTGGAATTGCCGGAGTCCTGCCGGCATACCAGCGCACCGCGGTGCGTGCAGGTGTTGTGGAACACGTTGACGTTGCCGGTTTTCACCCCGCGGACCATGAAGACCGGCCGCCCGCAGACGGGCCGCCGGACGAAGTCACCGGGATTGGGGATTTCCGATTCGTGGCCGACATACAGCCACGACGTGGCGAAGATTCGCTCGATCTCGGCCCGGTGGACGAGTGGTGAGGTCATCGCCGAGCGGTGCACCCGGAACCGTTGGGTCACGGGGTCGTCGTCGACGATCGGCAGCTGCGCTACCACTTCGGCTTCTTGGGGCCGCCAGGCCTCGATACCGGTGCTCATGGCCGGGCCAGGTACTCGGAGACCAGCGCGGAGAACTCGTCGGCGCGCTCGATCTGGGTCCAATGTCCGCATGCGCTGAACACATGCAGGTCGGCGTGGGGCAACAGCCCCAGCATCGTGACGGAGACGTGCATCGGTACGACCCTGTCCTCCCGGCCGTGGATGAGCAACGTCGGTGTGGTGATGGCGCGGACCTCGTTTTCGGTGATGGCGAGTTCGGATCCGGCGTGCCGCGGATCGAAGAACATGGTGCGGTATGCCTCGTAGGCGCCGTGGGCGATGCTGGCCTGGTAGCGGATCGCGACGAGTTCGTCGGTGATCATCGTCGGATCAACCGCGAAGTAGTTGCGCAACAGATCGCGCATCGCGTCGTGAGACGGCTGATAGGCACGCAGCGCGGCAAGGCCGCCGGTGAGGTACATGCCGACACCCGGTGCGCCCATCAGCACCATCTTGGTGATCCGGTTCGGTCGGTCGGTGGCCATCTGCAGGGCGATGCGACCACCCAGCGAATTGCCGACGACCGCGGTCTTCTGAATGTCGTGTGCGTCGAGGAACGCCCAGATATGGTCGGTCCAGGTCCGCAGCGAGTAGACGACGTCATAGGGCCGCTCGGTGGCGCCGAAGCCGACCAGGTCCGGGGCGAGCACGTGGAACCGTTGCGACAGGGTCGGTATGTTGTGCTGCCAGTTGGCGAGTGCCGAGACACCGGGGCCCGAGCCGTGCAGCATGATGACCGGTTCGCCGGAACCGGCTTCGAGGTAGCTGGTTTCGATGCCTCCGGCATCGATGGTGTGCTCCGCCACGATCGACGTCGTCATCGCCGGCCTCCTTCCGTGAACACGGCAAAACATTTGTTGGAGTTGAAGACATCGGTGGTGACGAGCTCTGACCACTCAAGGTCTAAGCCGAGTTCGTCGACCGCTCCGGTCAGGCAGAACCAGTTGAGCACCTCGTGCTGACCGGAATCAACGATGTCGCGGCTGGGGGTGGCCTGCCACGTCGGGTAGTCGCGGTCGACGAACAGCTGATACAACCGGCGGTCGGCGGCGGTGTCGGGGGTGATGTGCCAGGTCTTGTCGGTCAGGAACGCGTGTGACCAACTCGACGACGCCACCAGCGCCACACGCAAGTCGGTGTCGCGGAACGACTGTGCGACCGCGCGGCCCAGCGCGAAGCAGCGGGCGGGCGTCGGCCCCGACGGGTCGAGCCGTTCGTCGGCTATCGCGGCGAACCGCGCCAGGCCGCCCCTGCGGGCGATCGCATGCTGCCCGTAGCAGTTCACCGTGATCGGGATGATCCGGTACTCGAAGCGCGACCCGGCGTTGGGGTAGTCCAGAAACAGCTGGGTGTTGACGATCGCGTGCGGAAACGGTGCGTCGCTGCGCTTCCGGTAGGAATAGGCGACGTCGAATCCCCGGCCGATTAGGCCGTCGGCGAGCCGGCGGGCCCCGTCGGCGTCGCCGTGCAGGGTGATGGTGGTGTCATCGGGCAATCCCCAGGCATTAGGACTGCCGCGGCGGGTCATCAGCTCGAAGGGGTTGACGTCGACATCGTCGTAGGCGAGCACGCAGAACGGCGGGACGACCTCTTCACGGAAGTTCTCGTACTGGTCGTCACCCCACACCACCACGACGTCGGGGGCGAACTCATCAAGGGCCTCGCGGCAGCGAGACAGGTTCTCCATCAGCAGCTTTCGATGATGCGCCGCGGACGCCACACCGCCGTCGCTGCCCCATTCGGCGCGCATCGGCGCCGGCCAGTTCCCCGGATCCTTCGCCTCGGCGGGAATGTCGGGATCAGCCAGCGTCCAGCGCAACAGGTCCGCCATGTGATCGTCGGTGCCGGCCAGCAGCGGATAGTGGGTCAGCCCCAGCCCCAAAAAGTGCGCCATAGCATTCCTCCAGATTGGTGCGGCAGATCCTGCGACGCAGGTCGGCGGGCAGGTCGACCACGATGTCGTCGATCGGTTCGGGCATCGCCGGGAAGGGGTAGTCCGATCCGAGGACGACGTGGTCGCGGCCGAAGACCCGGACCGCTGCGCTCAGCGCCTGACGGTTGTATGTCAGTGAGTCGCACCACAACCGGCCAGCCAGGCGGCTCGGCAGGTCGGGCGAGTCGGCGGCGATGCCCGCCATGATCGCCGCTTTGTCGAGCCGGCCGATGATTGCCGGCAGCGTACCGCCACCGTGCGCCAGGCATATCCGCACCTCGGGTCGGCGGGAGAGTGCGCCGCCGGCGATCAGCGCCGCGGCGGCCAGTGCTGTTTCGATGGGCATGCCCGCGCCGAAGCCGAGTCCGAGTCCGGTCACTCGGGGGGACAGGTCCTGGTCACTGGGATGGACCAGAACCAGGGCGCCAAGTTCATGCGCGACGGCGAAGAACCGGTCCAGACTCGGGTCGGCCAGCTCGGTACCGCCGACCTGCGCGCCGATCTCGACGCCGAGGAATCCCCGATGGCGCATGCACCGGCGCATCTCGTCGACGGCCCGGTCGGGGTCCTGCAGGGCGACGGCGCCCAGCGCACCGAAGCGGGTTGGGTGCTGGCGGGTGATCCGGGCGAAGAACTCGTTTTGAGCCCACGCGAGTTCGGCCGTCCCGGCCGCCGACGCCTGGTAGCAGAATGTCACCGGAATCGGCGAAAGCACTTGCACGGCAACGCCTTCACGGTCCATGTCAACGAGCCGGGCATCTGGTGACCAACACCGGTGATCGATTTGGCGGTAGGGAACCCCGCCGAACATCAGGTGCGCGTCGGTCTCGCTGGTGCGATCGACGGTGGGCCAGCGGTCCGGTGGATAAGCCTGCCGCAGATCCGGCAGATCGCCGTCGATGGCGTGGGTGTGGAGATCGACGAGCCCTGTGCGGGCGGGTCGGTGAGCGTCGATGGTCGTACTCCGTGCAAGACGTTGGACGGTGAGTTCCGTCCAAGATAGCTATTGTGGATGCACAATTCAAGATGTGCATGCACAATGTTGTGGGTCACACCCCGGAAGTGGTAGAAGTACCAGCGTGCGGGCAGGACTGATCCGACTATGGAAGCCAGCTGCGCGCCTATCAGTGACGTCCGGTCAGAGGCGCTGCGGAGTGATCGGCATGCGGTCCGGGTCGTCGGCGCGGATCAGGTCTTGATCGTGGCGGTTAATGGCATCGACGAACGAGGCCTGATCGTGAAGTGCGATGGCGGCCACGATGTCGTCATGGACCTCAAGACTCCTGGCCAGCTGCTGCTCGTGGTGGCGGACAAACACCACCCGGGAAAGCACAGCCTTGATGCTGGTGACGATGAGCTGGTGCATGCCCTCCAGGACGGGGATGTGCGCGGCGGCCGCGACGACGCCGTGAAACGCCAGCACGGCGTCGAAGAACTCCTGGGCATCGGTGCTGCCCCGCAGCGTAACCATCGCCGACCGCATTGCGGCGATATCGTCGCTGGTCGCCCGCTCGAACGCCGCCTTGGTCAGGCCGAACTCGAGGTACAACCGGGCTTCAAACAGGTCCAGGGGATGTGGGGTGGAAGGCTGAAACCACAAATCCAGCGCGCCCAGACGGACTTGCGGGGGCGCGCTGGCCACCGTAATTCCGCCGCCCGGTCCGGGCCGAACCGTGACCAGGTCGCGATCGCGCAGGATGCGCAGTGTCTCGTTCATCACCGTCGGGCTGATGCCGAACCGGTCCATGATCTCCGAGCGGCGCCCGAGGTGGGCCCCGACCGGCAGGCGGGCACTGAGGATCTCGTGTTCCAGGTCGGCCGCGACGCGCTCAGCCCGAGAGGACCGGAGCGCAGGATCGCGACGTTGCACGCGGCCTCCTTCGAGTCGCCTTCGGCTCTGTAGTGGCGCAGTCACCGCAAGTTTCCCAGATGAACGGATGTGGGGAGTCCGGACCGATGGACCGAACAACCGGCCGAGAAGCCTACCGCGTTGCGCATCATTGGTAAGGACGGGACCGATCGCTCCTACTCCTTCGCCGAGATGGCCGCGCGATCGAATCGGCTCGTCACATCACTGTCGGCAGCAGGCGTCGCGCCGCTGATATCCCTGGGTATTTCGATGGCATCGCAATCGGCGAGCGCCGGCTCCGTGGCGCCCCTACCGGCTGGCCGACACGGTGGCCCTGCCGTCACGGCCCGCCACCCAGACCGGCGCGGACGACCCGATGCTGATCTACTTCACCTCCGGCACCACTCGCCGGCCCAAACTCGTGGAGCATACGAACCGTGTCCTACCCCGTCGGGCAACTGTCGACAATGTACTTCCTCGGATTGCGGTACTTCCTCGGATTGCGCCCGGGTGACGTCCACCTCAACATCAGCTCACCGAGACGGGCCAAGCACGCCTGGAGTTCGTTCTTCGCGCCGTGGATCGCCGAATCGACGATCCTGTGTACAGCTACACATACACCCGCGTCGACGCAACCCGCTTCCTGACGATGCTGCATCAGGCCGGTGTCACCTCGCTGTGCGCGCCGCCGACGGTGTGGCGCATGCTCATTCAGGCCGACCTGGGTGCCGGGCCCACTGTGTTGCGGGAGGCGGTCGGCGCGGGTGAGCCGCCGAACCCGGAGGTGATCGCGCATGTACAGAAGCGCCGGGGCCTGACCATCCGCGACGGGTTCGGGCAGACCGAGACCACGGCGTTGATCGGCAAAACCCCCGGCTCGCCGGTCAAGCCCGGTTCGATGGGGCGGCAGCTGCCCGGTGTTGCGGTCGAGATCGTCGACCCCCTCAGCGGGCAGCCGGCCGGCGAGGGGGAGATCTGCCTGCGACTGGATCCGTGACGGGTGAACCTCATGACCGGCTATCTCGGCGACGACGATCGCGACGAGGTGGTCACCGGGGCCGGCCGCTACCACACCGGGGATGTGGCCAGCCGCGATGCCGACGGCTACATCACTTACGTTGGCCGCACCGACGACGTGTTCAAGGCGTCCGACGACAAGATTTCCCCGTTCGAACTGGAAAGCGTGCTCATCGAGCATCCGGCGGTTGCGCACATCAGCTTGGCGGCGGGGTGGGCACCCGATCGGGCGACCGCCGACGCAATCGTCGACCATGCCCACCGCAACCTTGCGCCTTACCAGCGCATCCGGCGGATCGAATTCGCGGAGCTACCCAAGACGATCTCTGGCAAGATTCGGCGTGTCGATCTGCGGGCGCGAGAAAACTCTTGTGCACCAAACGACTTGGTGATTGAATACCGCGATCGGTGAGTCGGACTAGGTACCCCCCGCCATATCGTTGCTTGACGCAGCCGTCAAAAAGGCGCTGCGCCAACGCCACCCGCGCTACGGCGTGCGGCCGTCGGTGATCAGCAAACCCACCGCCGGCCCACTCGAAAGTGACTCCGACGAGGGACACATTATCCCTCTTGGTGGAGCAGCCACCATGTTGATCGCTGGATACCGTTCCCGCCATGCCGTCCGCTGGTGGTGACTATCTGCAGCTGGGGGCGACGGGGGGCGTAGCCACCCTGGCAGCATGCCCGTGCCCGGGGCAGCGCGGTCGGGTGCGCGCCCACGAGGCCGGCGACATTCGCACGAGCAGAATAAAAATTGTAACAATCATCAGAATACGGCTGCGGATCAGCATTACTGGTCGCATCATCTGTAACACCATGCGACCGACACAACGGCTTGCTGCCAAGCCAAACGATCCCTGTCGAGGCTGGGGGGGAACCGATCGCCTGCCCTCCCGGCGGCGGCGGAGTTCACTCATCGGCCGGCGGCCGGTACGTGGCGAACGTTCACGGGTGAGCTGGCGGCGCTTCCAGCTCCCCGCGTCGGGGGGGTGCAGGCTGTGACAGCGATGTCCCTGGGCGGCAAGCCGCTTCGCGCGACGGGCGGCTTCTTTGCGATGGCGCTGGACACCTTCGTGGTCATGTTCAAGCCGCCGTTCGCCTGGAAGGAATACATACTCCAGAGCTGGTTCGTGGCACGGGTGTCGGTCTTGCCGGCGCTGATGTTGACGATGCCGTACTCGGTCCTGCTGGTGTTCACGTTCAACGTTCTGCTGACCGAATTCGGTGCGTCGGATTTCTCCGGTACCGGCGCCGCGATCGGCACCGTGAACCAGATCGGCCCGATTGTCACGGTGCTGGTGGTCTCGGGCGCGGGCGCCACTGCCATGTGCGCGGATCTGGGGGCGCGGACCATCCGCGACGAAATCGATGCGCTGCGGGTGATGGGCATCAACCCCATCCAAACGCTGGTGGTTCCCCGGGTCCTGGCCGCTACCACGGTGGCCTTGGCCCTGTCCGCGACAGTGATCATGGTCGGGCTTACCGGCGCGTTCTTCTTCTGCGTCTATGTCCAGCATGTCGCGGCGGGCGCGTTCGTCCAGGGTCTGACGACGCTCACCGGCATGGCCGACGTCATTGTCTCGCTGGTCAAGGCGACGCTATTCGGGATGGCGGCAGGCTTGATCGCCTGCTACAAGGGCATCTCGGTCGGCGGTGGGCCGGCCGGCGTCGGCAACGCGGTCAACGAGACCGTGGTGTTCACCTTCATGGTGCTGTTCGCGATCAACGTCATCGTGACCGCCGTCGGCATCCAGTTCACGGTGCAATGAGGTGAACCGATGACCCAAGCCGTCCCCAGCAAGCCATACATGCGCCTCCGACGCGCGAGGAAAAGCGTGGTCCGGGAGTGGCTGCGGGTCGGAACGCAAATGCAGTTCTACACCAGGACACTCGCATCGATTCCCGATGCCCTCATCAACTACCGCCCCGAGGTGCTCCGGCTGATCGCGCAGATGGGGTTGGGTTCCGGGGCGCTCGCAGTGGTCGGCGGCACCGTCGCGATCGTCGGCTTCCTCACCGTCACCACCGGCGCCTTGGTGGCGGTTCAGGGCTACAACCAGTTGGCGTCCGTCGGTGTGGAAGCCCTGACGGGGTTCGCGTCGGCGTTCTTCAATGTCCGGCTTATCGTGCCGGGAACCACTTCCGTCGCCCTGTCGGCGACCATCGGCGCCGGCGCCACCGCTCAGCTTGGTGCGATGCGGATCAACGAGGAGATCGACGCGCTTGAGGTGATCGGGATTCGCAGCATCACCTACCTGGCGTCCACCCGGGTCATCGCCGGGGTGATCGTGGTGATCCCGCTGTACTGCGTGGCAGTCATGATGGCCTTCCTGGCAGCGCGCGCCGGCACCACCGCCATCTACGGGCAGGGGTCCGGTGTCTACGACCATTACTTCAACACCTTCCTCAATCCCACCGACCTGATCTGGTCGTTCTTCCAGTGCGTAGCGATGACGCTCGTCATCATGCTCGTGCATACCTTCTACGGGTTCACCGCGAGCGGGGGCCCGGCCGGGGTCGGCGAGGCCGTGGGTCGAGCGGTGCGCACCTCGATGGTGATCGCGGCGGTTGAGATCGCGTTGATTTCGCTCGCCGTCTACGGGCAGTCCGGCCACTTCAACCTGGCGGGGTAACGGCATGGAAGCAAGGAAGGGAGAAAACCGCATCCACCCCGGGTGGTGGACTCTGATTCTGTTCGTCGCGGTCGGTGTGTTCCTGTACGTGACGACGGCGCTGTTCGCCGGAACGTTCAGGTCCTACGTGCCGGTGACACTGACATCGGATCGCTCGGGTCTGGTGCTGGAAACCAACGCCAAGGTCAAACTGCGCGGCGTACAGGTCGGCCGGGTCAGCCAGATCAACGGTGGCAAGAACACGGTCAGCTTGAGTCTTCAGATCGACCCCGATCAGATCCGCTACATCCCAGCCAACGTGCAGGCACAGATCCAGGCCACCACGGCGTTCGGCGCCAAGTTCGTCGACTTCGTTCCTCCGAAGAACCCGAGTCGCGTGCGGCTGGCCGCGGGCGCGGTGCTGTATTCCACGAATGTCACCACCGAGGTCAACACCGTCTTCGAAAACCTCGTCGACCTGCTCAACGTGGTCGATCCGGCGAAACTGAACGCGGTGTTGACCGCAGTGGCCGATTCAGTGCGCGGGCACGGTGAACGGATAGGCGAGGCGACCACCGATCTCAACCAGGTGTTGCTGGCGCTCAACGCCCGCAACGACACCATCCGCCAGGACTGGCGTTCGTTCAAGAACTTCAACGACACCTACAGCGCGGCCGCGCAGAACATCCTGACGGTCCTGAACGCCGCCAGCACCACCAGTACCACAGTGGTGAATCAGTCGACGGCGCTGGACAACTTGCTGCTCAACGTCATCGGCTTCTCGAAGGCAGGGACCAACCTGCTTGCCACGAGTAGAGACAACCTCGTCGGATCCGTCAACATTCTCGAGCCGACGACGAATCTGCTGCTCAACTACAGCCCCGAGTACACGTGTTTGCTGCAGGGCGCGACGTGGTTCCTCAACAACGGTGGTTATTCGGTGTGGGGCGGGGCGGACGGCCGGACGACCCAACTGGATGTCGCCCTCTTGCTGGGCAACGACCCCTACGTGTATCCCGACAACCTTCCTATTGTCGCGGCCAAGGGTGGACCCGGCGGAAAGCCCGGGTGTGGGTCATTGCCCGACCCTACGAAGAACTTCCCGGTGCGACAGCTCGTCACCAACACTGGTTGGGGAACCGGCACGGATATCCGGCCTAACTCCGGCATCGGGCACCCCTGCTGGAACGACTTCTTCCCGGTGACCAGGGCCGTCCCGCAGCCGCCGAGCATCAGACAGTGCATCCCCGGGCCGGCGGTCGGGCCGGTGCCCTATCCCGGGGCGCCGCCCTACGGCGCGCAGCTGTACGGCCCGGGCGGGGTGCCGCTATGGCCTGGCGTGCCGCCGGCAGCGCCCGGCCCGGGGCCGGCACAGCCCGATCAGAATGGCCAGACCCCACCGTGACCAGCGACGATCGACGCAAGCAGGAGATAGGAGGGCAGCGTGGGTAACGTCAGGGGCGCCGCCTGGCGCCTGGCCATCTTTCTAACGTTGTGCCTGCTCGGCACGTTCGCGCTGCTGACGATTTTCGCGAATTTTCGGTTCGGCCAAGGCGAGACCTACGCCGCCGAGTTCACCAACGTGTCGGGCCTGAAGACCGGCAACTTCGTCCGGATCGCCGGGGTCGAGGTCGGCCAGGTCAAGAAAATCTCCATCAACCGGGACGCGACGGTGCGGGTCGAATTCTCCACCGACAATTCCGTCATCCTCACCGAGGGAAACCGGGCAGCGATCCGCTATGACAACCTGGTCGGTGGACGCTTCCTGGCCTTGGAGGAAGGCGCCGGACCGCTCACTCCGCTCAAGCCCGGTCAAACCATTCCGGTGTCGCACACGGAGCCCGCGTTGGACCTGGATGCGCTGCTCGGCGGCTTCCGGCCGCTGTTTCGTGCGCTGGACCCGGGCCAGGTCAACGAGCTGAGCGGACAGCTGATACAGGCGTTACAGGGCCAGGGGCCCAGTGTCGGGTCGTTTCTGGACCAGGCGGCGGCGGTGACGAACACGTTGGCCGACCGCGATCTATTGATCGGGCAGGTCATCGACAACCTCAACGTGGTGTTGGGGTCGCTGGGCGGCCAAAGCGACCGGCTGGACAAAGCAGTGACGTCGTTGTCGCAGCTGGTCCAGGGGTTGGCGGCACGTAGGAGCGACATCTCCAACGCGGTGGCCTACACCAACGCGGCTGCCGGTTCGGTCGCCGACCTGCTCTCGCGGGCCCGGGAGCCGTTCCAGAACGTGGTTCACGAAACCGACCGGACCGCGGGCATCGCGGTGGCCGACCACGACTACCTCGACAATCTGCTCAATCAGCTGCCGGACAAGTACCGGGCCCTGGCCCGGCAGGGGATGTACGGCGACTTCTTCAGCTTTTACCTGTGCGATGTCGTGCTCAAGCTCAACGGAAAAGGCGGCCAGCCGGTGTACGTCAAGGTCGCCGGCCAGCCCAGTGGGCGGTGCACGCCGAAATGAAACCGTTCACTGAGCGCAACCCAACGATCATCGGCGCCGTCGGCGTTGCAGCAGTCGTTGCGATCGCGCTTGCCGCGCTGAACTACCAGAAGCTGCCCTTCCTCGGCCAGGGCAACGACTACTCGGCCTACTTCGCCGACGCCGGTGGGTTGTTCAATGGTGCCGGCGTGGAAGTCTCCGGATACCCCGTGGGAAAGGTGTCCGGTATCGCACTGGACGGGCCTCGTGTCCTGGTCAAGTTCCGCATCGACAAGAGCATCCACCTGGGGGACCGCACCGAGGCCGCGATCAAGACGAAGAGCCTTCTCGGCACCAAGATCCTCGATGTCTTACCGCGGGGTGAGGGCCAGCTCGCCGGCGCCATCCCGATCGATCGGACAGTGTCGCCCTATCAGCTGCCCGATGCCCTTGGCGACTTGTCCACCACGATCAGCGGGCTGAACACCGCCCAGCTCTCGGACTCGTTGGCCACCCTGGCGCAAACCTTTTCCAATACCCCGCCAGATCTGAAGAACGCGGTGCAAGGGGTGGCGCGGTTTTCTGAGACCCTCAACGAGCGCGATGCCCACCTCCGGGCCCTGCTCGACAACGCGGCCAAGGCGACTGGAGTGCTGGCCAAGCGCACCGACCAGGTGGTCAGCTTGGTGAGGGACACCAATGCGCTGCTGGCGCAACTGCGTACGCAAAGCAGCGCGCTGGATCAGATCTGGTCCAACATTTCGGCGGTGTCACAGCAACTCAAGGGATTCATCGCCGAAAACCGGCAGCAACTGCGACCGGCCCTGGACAAGCTCAATGGGGTGCTGGCGATCGTCGACAACCGCAAGGAGCGCGTGCAGGAGGCGATCAAACGGCTCAACGACTACGCGATGTCGCTCGGCGAATCGGTCGCCTCGGGTCCGTTCTTCAGTGCGTACGTGGTGAACCTGTTCCCGGGCCAGTTCATCCAGCCGTTCGTCGATGCCGCATTCTCCGATCTGGGATTGGACCCGGCCACGTTGCTGCCGTCGCAGCTCACCGAACCGCAGACCGGCCAGCCCGCGACCCCGGCCCTGCCGGTGCCGTACCCGCGGACCGGCCAGGGAGGCGAGCCGAGGCTGAACGTTCCCGACGCAATTACCGGCAACCCGGGCGACCGTGGTGGGTGCGTGCTGCCCGTGGCTGGCTGCTACCCCTACCGCCAACCACCTCCCGCCCCGCCGCCCGGCGGCCCGCCGCCTGGCCCGCCGGCACCGTCGCCGCCCGAGCTGCAGTCCATACCGGAACCGACACCGTCGCCGGTCTACGTGCCGGCACCGGGTGAGGTGCCGCCGTCGGGAGGTCAGCCGTAATGACGAGGCTGCGAAACGCCCGTGTCGTCCTGGCAGCCGTTCTCGTGGTGGTGCTGGTCGCGTCGGTTTTCGTCGCGGTGCGCGCCGCCGGTCAGGTCGCCCGAACGAGGGTGGTCGCCTACTTCGACAACAGCACCGGGCTTTTCCGCGGCGACGACGTGCGCATCCTGGGCGTGCCGGTGGGCAAGGTCGACAGGATCGAACCGCAGCCCGACCGGGCCAAGGTTTCATTCTGGTTCGATGGCAAGTACAAAGTGCCTGCCGACGCGAAGGCCGCGATCCTGTCTCCGCAGCTGGTTACGGGTCGGGCTGTCCAGCTCACGCCCGTCTATACGGGCGGGCCTGCGATGAGGGACGGCGCCGTTATCCCGAAGGATCGCACGGCGGTGCCCGTCGAGTGGGATGACGTCCGGGCGCAGCTTCAGCGGCTAACTGAACTGCTGCAGCCGACGAAGCCAGGCGGCGTGAGCACGCTGGGCGCATTGATCAACACCACCGCCGACAATCTGCGCGGGCAAGGCGCCAACATCCGCGACACCGTCATCAAATTGTCGCAGGCGTTGTCCGCGCTCGGCGACCACAGCAAAGACATCTTCGCCACGTTCAAGAATCTGTCGACCCTGGTGTCGGCGCTGCACGACAGCGCGGATCTGCTCGAGCAGCTCAACCGCAACCTCGCCGCGGTGACGTCGCTGCTGTCCGACGACCCCAGCAAGGTCGGTCAGGCGGCAGAGGACCTCAACGCGGTGGTCGGTGACGTGCAGAGCTTCGCCGCAGACAACCGCGAGGCGCTGGGCACGACGTCCGACAAGCTCGCGTCGATCACCAAGGCAGTGGTTGACAGCCTCGATGACATCAAGCAGACGCTGCATATCGCCCCGACGACCATCGGGAACTTCGACAACATCTATGAACCTGCCAATGGGTCGCTGACCGGCGCGCTGGCCGTCACCAACTTCGCCAACCCGATCGCCTTCCTCTGCGGTGCGGTGCAGGCCGCCTCCCGTCTGGGGGGGCGGCAAGCGGCAAAACTGTGCGTGCAGTACCTGGCGCCGATCGTGAAGAACCGCCAGTGGAACTTCCCCCCGCTTGGCGAGGACTTCTTTGTTGGCCCACAGGCCCGGCCGAACGAGGTCACCTACAGCGAGGACTGGATGCGGCCCGACTACGTTCCGCCAGGGCCCGCGCCCGCGGCGAGCCCCGCGCCCGCGCCGCTGGCGGCGGAGGCGCCTCCGGCGGCGCCCACGGGTCCGCCGGCCACGGGTGCCCCACTGGCCGCTGAAGCACCGGGTGCGGATGCGTCGCCCGCCGCGACGGTCCCGACCAACCCGGCGGCCGGCCTGCCCGGGATGATGGCGCCGCCCGCAGGTGGCTCATGATGCCGAGCCGCCGACGCCGTGCAGCGGTGTATCTGGTGATGGTCGCGGTCTTCGCCGCGGTGTCCGGCTGCGGCTGGCACGGCCTGAATTCTGTGCCGCTGCCCGGCACCCAGGGCAGAGGCCCGGGCTCCTTCGTGGTCAAGGCGCAAATGTCCGATGTTGTCAACCTTCAACAAAACGCCCGGGTGCGGGTTGCAGACGTGACGGTCGGCACGGTGACGAAAATCGAACGCGAGGGCTGGCACGCGTTGCTGACCATGCGGCTCAATGGCGATGTCGACCTTCCCGCCAACTCGACCGCCAAGCTCGGCCAGACCACCATCCTTGGTTCGTTGCACGTCGAGCTGGCGCCTCCGACAGCTGCCCCACGGCAAGGCACGTTGCACAACGGCTCACTGATTCCGTTGTCGCACAGTGGTGCCTATCCGACGGTCGAGCAGACGCTGGCGGCGCTGTCGTTGGTGCTCAACGGCGGCGGACTGGGACAGATACAGGACATCACTGCGGCGTTTAGCACGGCGTTCCGGGGCCGCGAGGACGACGTGCGAAGCCTGATCGGGCAACTCGACAAATTCACCGCATACCTCAACGACCAGAAGGGTGACATCATCGCGGCCGCCGACAGCCTGAACAACCTGGTCGGGCAGTTCGCCGCGCAGCAGCCCGTGGTGGACCGGGCACTTCGGACCCTCCCCGACGCGCTGGCGGTGCTCAACAGCGAGCGCGACAACCTCGTCGAGGCCGTCGATCAGCTTGGCAAATTCAGCGCTCTCACCGTCGATACGGTCAACCAAACCAAAGAGAACCTGGTCAAGGAGCTGAGGGAAGTAGGACCGGTGCTGCAGTCGCTCGCCAACGCCGGCCCCAGCCTGACGCGATCGCTCAGCTTGATTCCCACCTTCCCCTTTCCGAACGAAACCATCGAGAAATGGCAACGCGGTGACTACGCCAACCTGACGGCGATCGTCGATCTCACGCTGAGCCGCATCGACGCGGGAATATTTACCGGCAGCAAGTGGGAGTGCGACCTGACCGAACTGGAGCTGCAGTGGGGCCGCACCATCGGCCAATTCCCCAGCCCGTGCACCGCGGGCGGCCCGTTCAACCCGGGCAATCCGCTGACCATCCCGTACCGCTGGGACCAGGGGCCTTAGATGCATCTAAACAGACGGATCAAGATCCAGCTGGCCATCTTCACCGTCATCGCGATTGTCGCGCTGGCGTTGATGTCGCTGCACTTCATGAAACTGCCGGCCAACCTTTTCGGCGTCGGCCGCTACACGGTCAAGCTGGAACTGCCGCAAACCGGTGGGCTGTACAGCAACAGCAACGTCACCTATCGCGGCACCGAAGTGGGCCTGGTGCACTCCGTCCACTTGACCGACACGGGCGTCGAAGCCGTGCTGTCGCTGAAACCCGGCATCCACATCCCGTCGGATCTCGTCGCGCAGGTGCACAGCCAATCCGCGATCGGCGAGCAGTACGTCGAGCTGCTGCCCCGCAACGGCACATCACCGCCGCTCAAGGACGGCGACGTGATTCCGATGTCCGACTCCACCGTGCCGCCCGACATCAACTCTGTGCTCAGCGCCGTCAACACCGGCCTGCTGGCAGTGCCGCGGGACAATGTCAAGACCGTCATCGACGAGTCCTACACCGCTGTGGGCGGGCTAGGGCCGGAACTCACCCGCATAGTGAACGCGTCAACCGACCTGTCGATCGAGGCGCGCAAGAATCTCGACCCGCTGACCGCGCTGATCGACCAATCGCAGCCGGTGCTGGATTCGCAGACCAACACGTCGGATGCGATTCAGGGGTGGGCGTCGCATCTGGCGACCGTGACCACTGAGTTGCAGACCCACGACCCGGCAGTCGTCGGCATCGTCAACGCGGGGCCGGCGGCCGGTGAGGTACGCCAGCTCATCGAGCGGCTGCAACCGACCCTGCCGCTTTTGTTCGCTAACCTGGTTAGCGTCGGTCAGGTCGCCCTGACCTACCAAGGCGACATCGAACAGCTTCTCGTGCTGCTGCCCCAGGTCGTCTCCGCCGAATCGGCCGGCCTGGTGGCGAATGCGAACACCAAGCAGGACTACAGGGGCCAGTACCTGAGCTTCAACCTCAACCTCAATGTGCCGGTGCCTTGCACCACCGGGTTTTTGCCGGCCCAGCAGCACCGGGTGCCCACCTTCGAGGACTACCCGAACCGCCCGGCCGGCGCCCTGTACTGCAGGGTTTCGCAGGACTCGCCAGTCAATGTGCGCGGCGCCCGCAACACCCCGTGCGAGAGCGTGCCTGGTAAGCGCGCACCGACCGTGAAGTTGTGCGAAAGCGACGAGCAGTATGTGCCGCTCAACGAGGGCTACAACTGGAAAGGCGACCCTAACGCCACCGAGTCTGGTCAGGACATTCCGCAGCTGCCGCCCGGGTCGCCGCCGGCAGCGCGGGGTGCGCCCGCCCCCGCGCCGCTGCCGATAGCCGCCGCCGCGTACGACCCCGCCACCGGCACCTACGTCGGGCCGGACGGGCGTACGTACACGCAATCCGATCTTTCCCAAACCGCACCAAAGGAGAAGACGTGGCAATCGCTGATCCTGCCGCCAGGAAGCTGACGGCACTGCCCGTAGACGAAGACAAGGCGGACGGCGAGGACTGCGCTGCCGAATCCGCTGTCGACGATGCAGATGGCGGCCCGGCCCCACCCTCCACGAAACCCATGCCGGCGCCGCGGTGCGCCACGCTGCTCGGCCTGGCCGTCGTCGTTGCGTTAGGGGCGCTGGTCGGATGGTTCGGACTTCGTGCCCACCAGGCGCATCAGCCACAAGCGCAACGAGGTCAGTTAGTCCAGGCGGCGAGGCAGGGCGCGCTGAACCTCACGACGATTGACTGGCAGAGGGCTGACGCCGACGTCCAGCGCATTCTGGACGGGGCCACGGGGGAGTTCTACGACGATTTCGCCAAGCGGTCGCAGCCGTTCATCCAACTGGTCAAGCAGTCCAGATCGACCACAGCCGGCACGGTAACCGAGGCCGGACTGGAGTCGCAGACGGCGGGTAGCGCCCAGGTACTGGTGGCGGTGACCGTCAAGACTTCGAATGCCGGTGCACCGCAGCCGGATCCGCACGCCTGGCGGATGCGCATCTCGGTGCAGAGAGCCGGCGACCAGGCCAAAGTCTCCAACGTGGAGTTTGTGCCATGAGATGGCCGATGTCCCGCCGTGCCCAGGACCCGGCAGATACCGAGCTGGTGGACGAAACAGCTGCCGAGCCGGTGCAACCAGCAACCGCCGACGGGCCGGACCGCGATGACGAGCCGACAAGCGCGAGGCGTCGCATCCAGTGGTCACGGGCGATCGCCTACGGGTTACTGCCGGGCTTGGCGCTCCTGCTCGCATCGGCTGCGGGCTATCTGAAGTGGCAGGACGCCACCGTCCGCGAGGCTCAGGCAGCTCACGCGGAATCCGTGCACGCCGCCATGGACGGCACGGTCGCGCTGCTGTCGTATCGGCCCGACACCGTGGAGAAGGACCTTGGGGTCGCGAAGAGCCGACTGACCGGAACGTTCCTGAACGCCTACGCGTCGCTGACCCGTGACGTGGTGATCCCAGGAGCAAAGCAGAAACAGATATCTGCCGTGGCCACCGTCCCGGCCGCGGCGTCGACGTCCGCCACCGCGAACCACGCCGTCGTCCTGCTGTTTGTGAACCAGACCGTCATCGTCGGTCAGGACGCGCCGACCAGCACCGCGTCCAGCGTTCGGGTCACCCTCGACAAGGTCGACGGCCGGTGGCTGATCTCTCAATTCGACCCGATCTGAGCCTGGCCATGCGGCGCCGATCCCTGCTCCAACGCACGCCGGCAAAGTCACCGGCTCGGCTGTTCTTCGCGCACCGGGGTATCAAGCCTTGCAGTTGCGAACTCCCCAGCCCACTAACGGGCGCCGCCCGGCGCGATCTGACAAGAAGGAGATCGACATGCAGTATCGACTGCTGACCCTGCCCGCCTTGGTAGTCGCCGCCGGCGGCACCGCGCTACTGGGCGCGCCTGCTGCACATGCCGACAACGACAACAACACGCTCATACCGAACAACAAGCGACTGAACGACGGCGTGGTCGCCAACGTTTACACGATGCAGCACCAGGCCGGCTGCACCAACGACGTCAAGATCAATCCGCAGCTGCGACTCGCCGCCGAGTGGCAAGCCAAGGATATGCTGAGCAACCGAAATCTCGACGGCGACAACGGATCGGACGGGTCCACCGCACAAGCTCGCGCCAACGCAGCCGGCTACCGCGGTCGGGTGGCGGAAACAGTGGGGATCAATCCAGCGCTGGCAATCAGCGGCGTTGAGCTGATCAATCAGTGGTATTACAACCCCGCGTATTTCGCCATCATGTCCAACTGCGCCAACACCCAAATCGGGGTGTGGTCGGAAAACAGTCTCGATCGCACCGTCGTGGTGGCCGTGTACGGGCAGCCTGAGCGACCAGTCGAGAGCACACCGCTTGGATCGAATGTGGGGCTTCCGTCTCCGGTGGTCCTGCAGGAAAATGTTCCCCTCGATCCCAGCCCCGACTACGACGCCAGCGACGAGATCGAGTACGGCATCGACTGGTTCCCGTGGATCCTGCGAGGCGCGTACCCGCCGCCGGCCCTTCCGCCCGAATAAGGCCATGGCCGCCCGGTGGGCGGGAGTAGGGTGAACAGCTGCGGCGAAGGCATCGGTGATGGGAACGTTGGCAGCGATTCAGACGGATCGTCGGTCGGATCAGATCCGCCCAGCCAATGCAACGCGGATGTGGGTGGAATAGCGGTGGCCAATCCCGACGACACTCAACGCAGGCTTGCTTCGGGAATCGTCGCCGAGCTCGAAGCAGAGGGCTACCACGACGCAGAGCCGGTGGGGCGCGGCGGGTTCGGAGTGGTGTATCGCTGTGACGAGCCCTCACTCGACCGCGTCGTCGCGATCAAGGTGCTCAGTTCCGATCAGGACGACGTCGACCTCGAACAATTCGAACGCGAGCAGCGCGCCATGGGGCGGGTCTCGGGCCACCCGAACATCGTGCCCGTGCTGCACAGCGGCCTAACCTTCACCGGACGTCCGTACATCGTCATGCCCTACCACAGTCGGAACACGTTGGATTCGTGGCTCAAGGGTCATGGACCGCTCGCAGTCGGTGAGGCGTTGACGGTCGGGGTCCGATTGGCGGGCGCTCTGGAAACCGCTCACCGTGCCGGTGTTCTTCATCGTGATGTCAAGCCCTCCAACGTCCTGCTCACTACCTACGGTGAACCGCAACTCAGCGATTTCGGCATCGCGCGCATCACGGGTAGCGGCGTGACCGCCGCGAATATCATCGTCGGATCCCCGCCTTACGTCGCGCCGGAGCTATTCGAAGGCCAAGCCCCCTCGCCAGCCGCGGACGTCTACAGTCTGGCGGCCACGGTCTTCACCCTGCTTAGCGGCGACCCGCCATTTCCGTTCCGATCAGACGAGAATCCCATTGCATTTGCTCGCCGGGTGATCGCGGGCCCCGTGCCCGATCTCCGCGCGAAAGGCGTCCCAGACCCCGTCTGCTCGGCGTTGGAGCTCGGGTTGAATACCGATCCCACGCACCGCCCGAGTTCTGCCGCAGAGTTTGGTGAGGTTCTCAGAGCTGCCGGCGCCCACGTCGGGCTCACTATCGCCGAGGCTCCGCTGGAGTTACCGGCACCGCCGACCGACGCCGATGAATCGTCGGGTCACGCCGGCACCCCGGTGTCAGAAGCGATCGGGCATTCGGTGGCCCTGGGGTTACGGTCGGACCGGTCGGGGCGTGCCCAGCGCGCGAACTACCCCCCGAGCCCCCCGACGCGATTCCGGCCGCCGACGTTCAATCGCCCGACGGTGGCGAGGCGACAAATCCTCGACCGCCTCAGCTCGGAGCGAAGACCAAAGCTCGTGCTGATCCATGCGCCCGCGGGCTACGGCAAGAGCACCCTGGCCGCGCAGTGGGTGGAAACCCTTACCGGACAGGGCCTGAAGACCGCATGGTTGGCCATCGATAGCGACGACAACAACCCGGTCTGGTTTCTTGCCCACCTGATTGAGGCGATCCGGCGCACCATGCCAGACCTCGCCGACACGCTACAGCAAGAATTCGAAGGGCGTTTAGAAAATACGCAACAATATGTCCTCAATGCGCTGATCGATTGCCTGCATTCCACCAAACAAGCTCTCGCGCTGGTAATCGACGACTGGCATCGGGTGGACAATTCCGACACCCGGAGCGCTCTCGGCTATCTGCTTGAGAATAGTTGCCATCACCTACATCTGATCGTCGCGAGCCGGGCCGGCGCCGGACTGCCACTCAGCACGCTACGAGTTCAGGGTGAGCTCGTCGAAATCGACGCGTCGCTTCTCAAGTTTGACAGGGCCGAATCCCAGGCGCTGCTGGTCGATCAGGGCGGCCTCGACCTCACGACCGCCGACGTGGCGCAACTCGAGGAGTCGACAGACGGATGGGCCGCCGCCTTACAGTTGGCGTCGTTGTCGCTGCGTGAGCACGCCGATCCGGCCGCGCTCATCGAGCGTCTATCCGGGCGGGACAAGGCAATAGGCGAGTATTTGGCATCGAACGTCCTGGACAGTCTTGAACCGGACCTACTCGATTTCCTGCTGTCCACCTCCATCCCCAAGCAGATCTGCAGCGGATTGGCCACCGCGCTCACCGATAACCGCCGTAGCCGAAGCGTCCTTGAAGAAATCGAAACGCGCGACCTCTTTCTACGCAGGACCGACCCCGAAGGATCGTGGTTTCAATACCATCACCTTTTCGCCGAGTACCTTCTGCATCGCCTGGAGCGCGACGCAGAAGATCGCATACCGCGGCTACACCGCAGAGCTGCCCAGTGGTTTATCGAACACCAGATGCTCAGCCAGGCCGTCGATCACCTGATCCTCGCCGGCGACGCCCCGCAGGCCGTCGATGCCGTCGAGCACGCGGCGCCGGATCTGAACGAACAGTCCCAGATGAGCACCTTGATCGGGCTTGCGGCCAAGCTGCCGGCGCAACATGCCGATGACCGTCCCAGGCTGCAGGTCGACCTTGCTTGGGCCAACGTCGTACTTCATCGCCTGGCGGCGGTCGAGGACGCGCTTCGGCTGGCTGAGGTCGGCCTTGATTCGGTTCCGGCTGACGAAGCTGGCGACCTGCGCGCCGAAATGGATTTGATTCGCGCAGTAATCGCCGCTTTCCAGGACCGCACAGACACCTCCACTCAGGCCGCCGTTGCGGCTTGCGTCGAGAGGGCGAACACGCTTCGCCCCTGGATTCTCTGCCGCGCAGCCGACCTCGCCTCATTTGGTGCGCTTCGAGTCGCGGACTTCGGTGACGCGCTTCGCTGGCAGAGGTGGGGACGCCAATACCATCGGCGGATCTCCGGAACCCTGAGCGTTAGTTACGGATATTGTTTTGCCGCGATTGCCGAGAACGAGCAGCTCGACGTTGCCGGCGCCGAGGCGCACCTGCGGCACGCGAGGCGAATCGCGCTGCTGCCATCCGGGCGCCCAACATACGTCGCGAAACTCGCCGGATCATTGTTGGGAGAGCTTCTCTACGAACACGGCCAACTCGACGAGGCGGAGCGATTGCTCGACGACGCCTACGAACTCGGCGCCGAGGGCGGAATCGTAGACTTCATGCTTGCGGCATTCGGCACCGGGGCGCGCCTGAAAATCACCCGCGGTGACAAGACGGCCGCCGACCGCCGACTTGCCGAAGGCCTGGAGATCGCCAGGGAGCTGCAACTTCCGCGACTCGAGGCGCGCCTGCTATATGAACAGGTCCGATTGGCCGCGCTGTCAAACGAAGGGGTCGACGAGTCGCTCGTTAACCGTGTGATGAGTCAAGGTGCACAAGCACTCGACGGAATCGGCGATGTGACAGCCGAACTCAAGGAGGACGCACAAATCAGGGTCCTCCTCCTCGACCGACGGCCGTCAGTGCTCAGCGCGGCCTGCGACCGCGCGCACGCCCGTCTTGACCACGTTGATCAACGCGATCGCCCCCGTGCACACCTTCAGGCCACGCTTCAGTACGCGCTGTGCCTGGCCGTATCCGGCGACACCGGCAAAGCGCAGCGCGTCTTAGCGTCAGCATTGAGAACCTGTGCCGCGCTTGGACTTAGCCGGTTGCTCATCGACGAGGTACCGTCGATGCTCCGCCTCGCGAAGGACACCGCGGTCGCGGAGTTCGGTTCAGCCGACCCGACGACGTCAGAAAGCGTTCGGGACTTCGTGTTGAGTATGGCTGAGACGTCAACGGTTTAGAGCGCCTGCGCCTGCTCGTCAGGATCAGCGCCCTCGCCGCATGACACCCCACGCCATAGCCACCCAGGACCGATCAACCCGATGGCGCTGATCGCCCTCACCCTAGCCATCCATCTCTCAGGTACCGTCAGCTAGCCTTTCCAAACGGGTAGGGTCCCTGTGGGTGTATTGAGGTGGCCTTGAAAATATAGTTAACCCGCACCCATCCCCTTCCTTCATCCGGCTCGAATGTGGTGCAGCCACAACCGCCGTTACACTCTCTGCCTGGGTGTGACGGGTGTCCGCACACGCAAGGCTCCAAGGAATCCGCCATTTCCGGGGCCAACGGCGCGGCGGTCACGAGCTGACATGGGCGCCGTCCCAGCAGCGGTAGGTCTGCGTAGTTACTGACGACATCCCGCGGGGCCCGCAGTCCGCCGAGCTGGAAGGTGCTGACAAGGCAGTCTGTCGCGGTGATGTCGTCCATCACTTCAGACTCGCCGCACGCGGCGATTCGGTCGTCAGCGCTGGCGCCCATTGCCGCTTGCAGTTAGCTGCAATTCCGGCGCGCGAGGCTGGCGTAATTACGGTAAGAAGTGTCGATCGCCGTGAGTTGAGTCTCGGCCGGCGTCACGCGCGATGGCTCGGCAGTGCGCCGGCCATTCTCGCACGAAGGCTTCGTGCGGTCGAGGTCGTTGCCTCATTGGCGGCTCTGAACTGGGGGTAGCGCGGTTGCATGTCGCGAGGTGCCGACTCAACCAACCCTGTTGACGTCGTCATTCGGGACCTCGTTGGCAGCCGGGGTGCGGTAGCCGGGAATTCCGGATGACCGGGGCCACGTATTGACGTTCTGCATTGAAGACGTCTGTCGGCTGCTGCGCGATCGCAAGAGATGATCGCGTCCTGGACCAGCGACAGGTAGGGGACCGCGGAATCAACGAATCGGTGCAGCGGAGGGGCTGGTGGGGATAACGGCGGTTCCGTCACCCGTTTTCCATAACACGCACCGACGCCGCGTTCGCCGCCCATGAAGCGGACCAGGAGGACATCAACGCTGCGAGGTCGCGGTCTTGAGCGAAGAATGCGGCCAGAGGTCTTTCGTCAGCTCTGGTATTTGGTCAATTCGTCGGTCCGAGCGTGCTTCTCGAGATACCGCTCACGAGTGACGAGATATACAGGGAACGCCATCGATACACCGATGTAAGACAATGCCACGAAGATCCAGCCCCATTTGTACCCCAGTCCGATCCGCTTGCTGTCGAACACGACCCACACCATGAACACGAGCCAGGCGATAGCCATGTCGATGCTGAGGAACGCGGCGGTGCCACCAGGCGCCATCGCGTCGCCGAAGAACGCGACCGGGTTGAGGATGTTCCCACCGGCGGCCATCCACTGAAATGCGTGAGGCCAGGTCAATACCAGCGCCACGACGCCGGCAAGGACGAAGAAGGCGTGGCGAATATTGGTGGACGTCGATCCGGACGTCGATACGGACATTGACAACCTCCTTAGATCGGGTAGGCGTTACGGGCGATCGTGTCACCGCTGTTCGGGACCCCGGCCTGCCTTGCCGGAAACCGGCTGCGTGTGCTTTGTCGCGGAGAGGCCCGGAAGGTCCTCGCCATCGCCGGCTGGTCCCTGCGGCAGGAATGAGGTGCACATCCGTACCAGCAACACCGCGAGGCCAACGCTCACCACCGCTGCCGCCGCGATAACTGGGGTCGAGGTGTGCTTGAGATGCAAAGCGATAATTGTCGGCCATCCCGCGCCGAAGTTGGCGCCGAAGAATGTGCACGGGAACAGCACGAACAGCCCGAGCAGTTGCCACTGACCAATGCTGCGGGCACGCAGCTGCGATGCCGCGACCGCGAAGCAGATCACCTGAGCTGCTTCGAGCACACCAATCACCAACGGGTACTGGAAGATCCGGAATACATGCGGCCCCCAGTAACTGTAGAGGCCGCCGTTGATGCCGACGATCTCGAACACGGCCGATTCAAGCAGCGCGATGCCGGCCCACCCGAACAGCGCGCGGCGGGTCATCCTGCCCCGGTCGATCTGGCGCGCGATATAGATCGCCGGGGCGGCGTACAGCACCACATAACCGCTGTGCGTCCAGATGGGCTGCGGGATGTCGAATGCGGTGAAATGCGTCCACATGCCCGGGGTGGAGTAGAAGTACAACACCATCGCCACGTCGTAGAGCGGCTCGGCGAAGGCGCCAACCCCGGCGGCCAACACCATGAGGGCATAGAACGGCGTGCGCTCGCGCACACCCATCCGGATCGCGATCACCAGGAGCACCGCGGTCAGCCCCCAGCTGAGGTCGGTCAGGATCGCCTGCATAGTGAGATTTAGTTCGTGATCGACCGGTGGCACGGTGCTACGATAACATCCGATCTTTAATATGGTAAGGCCAAAGTCCGACCGGCGAGAAGGGAATGCGGCCGTGCACGAAACGCAGCGTGAAATCTTCGCACCCGATCTGCTGTCGGATAAGCGGATCCTCATTACCGGCGGCGGAACGGGTCTGGGCCGCGGGGTGGCTGCGCGGCTGGTGAAACACGGCGCCGAAGTGCACATGTGGGGGCGGCGAGAAGCGGTGCTGGCCGAGGCTGCCGAGAAGGTTTCCGACGGCCGATCCAATGCGGCGCATTACCAGACCGTCGACGTGCGTGATTCATCGGCCGTCGACGCCGCGGTTGCGCACATCTGGGAGCGGCATGGGCCCCTCACGGGACTCCTCAACAACGCCGCGGCGAACTTCATCGCCCCCACCGCAGGCCTGAGCCAGCGGGCCTTCGAAGCGGTGACGTCGACCGTGATGACCGGGTCGTTCAACACCACGGTCGCGGTGGGCAGGCGGTGGATCGCTGCAGGCCTGCCCGGCACTGTGCTGTCGAACCTGACCACATGGGTGTGGACGGGGTCGGCCTTCGTGGTCCCGTCGGCCATGGCCAAGGCGGCGGTACACGCGATGACGATGTCGCTGGCAGTGGAGTGGGGGCGATACGGCATCAGGGTGAATGCGCTTGCACCCGGCCCTATTCCGACCGACTACGCATGGGAGATGCTCAATCCGACAGACAAGAGTTCTGTCGGAGCAACGCAGGTGGATCAGATCCCGCTTGGTCGCTGCGGAACCATTGAGGAGCTGGCCAACCTGACCATCTTCGCGTTCTCCGACGCCTGCGATTACTTGACCGGGGAGACCATTGCGATGGACGGTGGCCAGCGGCTGGCCGGGCCGAACACCTTCGCCGGGCTTACCGCGATGACCGATCAAGACTGGGCCGAAGCCCGTGAGCGCAGCACGGCCGCCTCCGCCGCCGCGAGGGCACAGCGGTCTGTGTGAGGGCAGTCATCGCGCCGCGATCGACGTTTCGCAGCGACAGTACAAAGTAGAGTCCTGCGTAACGTGCGCTTCGACGGAATCAGGTCAGCGCTGGGTCTTCGGCCGCCAGCCGTTCGCCGGCTGCCAGGAAAGAGCTCACTAACCCCGGATCGGCATAGTACGGGTCGCCGACCCCATCCTCGAACCGTCTGCGGCTGTATTCGTAGAGCGCGGCGAGTTTGTACATCGCCAGCGTGGCATACCAATTCACTCGCGACACATCGGCCCCCGTCCGCTCGGCGTATCGATCGAGCAGCTCAGCGCGTCCAGGGTAGCCGGGCTCCAGTACCGCGGTACCCATCGCGGAAGTCGGAACCAGCGGCTCACCCTGTACCGGGTATGAGGCGAACAGATAACCCATGTCGGCGAGCGGGTCCCCGATGGTGGCGAGTTCCCAGTCCAACACCGCGGCAACGCACCCGGTTCTTATGTCGACGATCATGTTGCCGATGCGAAAGTCGTTGTGGACGACCGATGTTGCGGATTGGGCCGGCACGTGCGCGTGCAGCCAGTCGTCCAGCGGAGCGAATGCCCGCGGTACTACCCCGTCAACCGCCACCAGTGACCGCATCCGCCGCAACTGCCGGGCGTTGAACCCGTCCGGCCTGCCGAAATCGCTGAGTCCCACCTCGCGCCACGCCACGCTGTGCAACGCGGCAAGGGTGTCCACCAGTGATTCCCCGATGCGCCGGCGCAGCCGTGTGTCATTCCTCGCCGCCGGCGTTGACTCGGTGATGACGGTCCCATCGACGAACTCCATCACGACGATCGGGACGTCGAGGAGCTCGCCGGCGGCCACGGTGGCCAACACGCGGGGCGCCGGAACACGAGTCTGAGACAGCGCCCTCAGCAGCCACGCCTCGCGCAGCACATCATGAGCACCCGTCGGCAGCGGCGGCGGTGGCGGGCGGCGAACGACGACCCGCGACTGGCCGTCCGACACCGAGAACGTCAGGTTGGAATGGCCGTCGCCGATCGCCTCGACGGTCACGGTCGGGCGGCACAAGTCACGTTCAGCCAGGAAGTGACCCAGCCTTTCGAGCTCCGCACCAGACCAAGTCCACATCAGGTGTCCCGTGTCGACAGATAGTCCAGATAGCTTCCCTGCCAATGTGTTTCGAACTGCCCCGCGCCTTGCTCGCCGTCAATGACAGCCCGGCAGGCCCCTTCCCTGATCACGGTCTGAAGCCTGTCATGGGTGGGCAGTTCGATAACCCCGAACACGTCGAGGTCCAGCTCGGTTTGCGCACCGGTGATGTCGGTCAGTGTCGCGCGCAGCCGACGCTGGCGCATCTGTTCACCGTATTCAGCGTGGTGGTCGATGTGTCGAACCGGGTAGGTCACCCCGTCGCGCACGACGTAACCAGCAAAACCCCATTCGCCCTTGGCGATCCAGATCCATCCATTGACTGCCCGGCCCGATTCGGTGTAGGCGACGAACCACTTCCAATGCTGCGGCACGCCCCAATCGCGAACTCCCCACGAGTGGTCGCGATGCCCCATTCGGTCCCATTCGATGCGGCGGCCCGCAACCTGGAGCCCACCGCGCACCCGTCCGGTCTGCTCGATCCGGTTCACCGCGAACCACGACGGCAGGCCGTCCGGGTTGCCGCGGTAGCTGAACGCCTCATGAATGCCGCTGAATGCGAATTCGATCCGCACGCCTTCGCGGTCATAGGTCATCAGGCAGGTCTTGCGCAGGTGCGGCTGTGTCAGGGTCAGTCCGTCAAATGAGAATTCGTCAAGGTCGGTGTGGTCGGGTACCTGCCCCTGGTGAAGGTGCAGCGCCAAGGGTCGCTCTTCGGGGCCCCATACGCAGACGTTGTAGCCGGCCTTTCCGCTGCCGGTGAGGTAGAGGTAGACCTGCACGCCGAGTTCTTCCTCCGGCATGATCAACTCCCAGAACAGGCTGTCGCGTGTTCGTTCCCCCGCCACCGGCCGGTGCCGGAGATCGTCAGCGGGGCCGAGCCCGCTGCGCAGCTGCCCGGCGGCGGTCACCGCGCTTCGCCCTGCGGCTTCACCAGCGCGCTGCGAGTCGTCGGCACCTGCACCGCTAGCGTCTGCCCGCGGGTATCAATTTCCAGGGCGGCCCGGAAAGAGTTGTTCTCGAAGTTGCGGATCAACGCGTTCTTGGTGGATCTCGTGCTGTCGTCGGAGTTTTCCGCGATGGTTTCGGCCAACTCGAACGCTGCGTCCAGCGCGCTGCCCGTCTCGGTAAGCCGGTCGGCCAGTCCAATTCGCTGTGCTTCGACGGCCCGCACTGTGCGTCCGGTGAACGCCAGCTCCGCCGCCCGGCCCGGTCCGATCAGCCGGACCAGATTCCATGATGTTCCGAGCTCGCCGATGGACAGCCCGACCCGCACGAACCCGGCGCTGAAACTGGCGGTGTGGTCGGCGATCCGGATGTCGGCGGCGAGCGCAAGTGACAGACCGCCGCCGGCCGCCGGGCCGCTCACCGCGGCGATTACCGGGTACGGCAGAGCGCGCAGCCCGGTGGATCCGGACGCGGCTGTCTCAACGAGATCTGTGAAGTCCGACACCGACATCCGGGTGAGGACGTCGACTTCGTCTAGGTCGAAGCCGGTGCAGAAAGCCTTTCCTCCCGCCCCGGTTATGATCAACGCCCGCACCGGTGCGTTGCGCAACATCGCTGTGGCCCAAGCGATGTCACCGAACATCTCGACCGTTTGCGAATTTGCCCGATGTGGGCGGTTCACTGACATCACGACGATGCCGCGCTGATGTTCGTCGAAGGTCAGGGTGCATGCCCTGCGCAGCTCGCCCAGGACGTCGTCCAATGGGCGCCGCGACACCCGATTCCAGTGCGATGTGGCAGTGCTCATGCTCACCGCCCGGAGAAGTGCGGTGGCCGCTTGGCTTTGAAGGCTTGCAGCGCCTCGGTCATGTCGTCACATCGGGTCAGCAATGCCTGCCCGCGGTTTTCAAGTTCGAGCGCCGCCGCGAAGGAGGTGACTTCCATGTTGGCCTGCAATGCCCGTTTGGATATCCGGATGCCGCCGGGGGAGTTGGCGCAGATCTGACCCGCCATGGCCAGTGTTTGGTCGAGCAGGTCGGTAGCACCCGTCACCCGGTTGAGCAGGCCGAGCCGTTCTGCCTCATCAGCCTCGACGATGCGGCCCGTGAAACCGATTTCCGCGGCGGCCGACGGACCGATTAGGCGCGGCAGTAGCCAGGAGGCGCCCAGGTCGCCCGCCGACAGCCCGATCCGTACGAACGCGGCATTGAACTTCGCCGCAGGCGATCCGAGCCGGATGTCGGCCATCAGGGTGAGCGACATGCCGCCGCCGGCGGCGGGGCCGTTCACGGCGGCGATCACCGGTACCGGTACCGCCCGTATGGCGCTGAGGCCGCGGGCGGCGCGCTCCTGACGATCCAGCATGCCCATGGCCGACAACGAGGCCAGTTCCTCGGCTTCGTCGAGGTCGTAGCCCGCGCAGAAAGCCTTGCCTGCACCCGTCAGGACTACTACCCGTATGTCGCGGTCGTCCCCGATCGCGCGCGCGACCGATTCGAGTTCGTCGAACATGGTCACCGTCATCGCGTTGAACCGGTCGGGCCGGTTCAACGTCACCTGGACCACACCGTCCGCGGGCCACTCGAGAAGCAATGTCTCATAACACCGTTCGAGATCAATCATGAACAACCTCCGATCGTTCGCTATCTTCGAGTTCGTTTGACGCCGGCGAATCAGACAAATTCGGGATCGCGCTTGTCGATGAACGCGCGGAGACCTTCCATCGCTTCACCCCGCTCGAACAGTTCTTGTACATGTTCGACCTCGTAGCGCAAGCCTTCATGAATGGGTCGGTCGTAGGCGGCATCGACGGTACGCACCACGGCCACTTGAGCGGCTGTGGACGCCGCGGCCAGCCCATCGGCCAGTTGCCACGCCGCCGCCCGGACGGTTTCCCCCGGTTCGGCGAGGCGGTCGATCAGCCCGATCCAGTACGCTTCGTCGGCGTCGACCTGGCGCCCGGTGAGCATGAGGTCCAATGCGCGGCCGCGCCCCACCAAACGGGGCAATCGTTGAGTGCCGCCGGCACCGGGAATCAGACCGAGTTTGACTTCGGGCAGACCGAGCCGTGCCTCCGGTGCGGCGACACGCATTGTGCACGCCATCGCCAACTCGAGGCCGCCTCCCAGGGCGAGCCCTTCGATGACGGCCACGGAGACAAGGGGCAGGGCAGCGAGGCGTTCAAGTGCGCCGCGTAGCGCGTCGCCGTACTCCCGGAACGACGCCGCGTCGACCGTCGACATGTGCTTGATGTCGGCGCCGGCCGCGAAAAAGCCCCTGACCGAGGAGGTCACCAGCAGCACCTTGGCGCGGGCTAACTCGGCGAAGTCCATCGCGGCGTATAGACCCTTGACGATTTCAGGCCCCAATGCGTTGGCGGGGGGTCCGTCTAACACGACCTCGATGATGGCCCCATCCTGTTTCCACGTCACTGGCGGGCGTGTTGATGTTTCTGTCAACAGAATCTCCTTGTGCGGGTGGGGTGTTGGCTCATGCCATCGTCAGTCCACCGCTGACGGACAGTGTTTGGCCGGTGATGTACTCGGCGGCATCCGATGCGAAGAAGGCGACCGCGGCGGCGATGTCCGACGGCTGGGCCAGCCGCTTCATCGGCACCGACCGGGTCATCCCGCCGATCACCTTGTCGGCATCCTGGCCGGAACTGTCGGCGAACTTGCGCAGCGCCGGAGTGTCGGTCGGACCGGGGCAAACGGTGTTGACGGTGACGCCCTTGGTCGCCACTTCGCGGGCGAGGGTCTTGGTGAACGCGATAATGCCGCCCTTGGCGCCTGAGTAGAGCGCCTCGAGCGACGAGCCCACGCGGCCGGCATCCGAACCGATGTTGATCACCCGTCCGAATTCGCGCTCCACCATGCCGGGGACAACCGCGTGGCAGACCCGTAGCGCGCCCTTAAAGTTTATGTCAAGGATCTTGTCCCAGAAGTCCTCTGAGGTTTTCAGGAACGGCATGAAGTCGTCCCAGCCGGCATTGTTCACCACAATCTCGATGTCCCCGAGCTCGGCGGCGACAGTCTTGACCGCACCGCGTACCGACTCGGTGTCGGTCACATCGACGTGCACGGCGATCGCTTCGCCGCCGGCCTCGACGATGCGCTCGGCGGTGGCTTCCGCCGCCTCCAAGTTGAGGTCGGCGACAGCGACCCGAAACCCGTTGGCGCCGAGGGTTTCCGAAATGCCCTGGCCGATGCCTTGGGCTCCGCCGGTGACGAATGCGACGCGGTGGCTCATCACGTATCTCCTTGCAATGGTTAGTGGTATCGCTAGCAGCAGGACGAAACGTCCGGGTCCGGCGCCCAATCGATCGGACCGGCGACGATGGAGTGACTGGTGAGTTTGCGGCCGAGCACGCTCTGTGCTGCGCGGGCGGCGTCGATCATCGCGGGCAGCGACACCCCGGTGGACACGCCCATCTCCTCGAACATGCCGATCAGGTCCTCCGAGGCGATGTTTCCGGTGGACCCGGCCGGCACCGGGCAGCCGCCGAGTTCACCGAAGCTCGACTCGAAGCTGGTGCAGCCGACCTGCAGAGCGGCGAAGGCGTTGGCCAACCCCTGGCCGCGGGTGTTGTGGAAGTGCGCGGTCACCTCGACCCCGGGCAGCCGTTCGATGGCGGCGGTGAAGAACTCGCCGACATAGGCAGGGTTGGCCATTCCCGTGGTGTCGCCGAACCCGACCTCGGTGGCGCCCGCCGCCGCGAACTGCTCGGCGATGTCGAGCACGCGTTTCATCGGCACTTTTCCTTCGAAAGGGCAACCGTAGGACGTCGCGATGACAGCAGCGCAGCGTAGGCCTTCGGCAACGATGCGCTTGGCGATGATCTCGTTGTCGGCCATCGACTCGGCGATGGTCCGGTTCACGTTCTTCTTGTTGTGTGTCTCCGACGCGCTGACGAAAATCGCGACCTCGGAAAACGTCTCGCGCACCTTCAGTGCGTTGTCGAGTCCCTTGCTGTTGGGCACCAGCACCATCAGCGAAACGTGATCGGGCACATCGATGCCGCGCAGCACCTCGACGCCGTCGGACAGCTGCGGGATGACGTCGGGTCGCACGAAACTGGCGATTTCGATGCGACGCAGCCCGGTATGGGCCAGCCGGTTGATCAGGTCGATTTTGTCGGCGGTGGCGATGGTTTCAGGTTCGTTCTGGAAGCCGTCGCGCGGGCCCACCTCGCGGATGTCGACGTGCGCGGGCACTTCACTCACAATGTGCTCCCTTCGTGGTTGAGCTGGTGCCGGAACTCCGGGGCGGCGATTGCGCGCAATCTGCGTGCCCGCTCACTGAGGCTGCACCCGCGCAGATGCGCGACGCCGTATTCGGTCACGACGATGTCGACGTCGGAGCGCGCGGTGGTGACGACCCCGCCTTCGAGCGCTGGCTTGATCGTCGACGCGCCGCGCGAGGTCGCCCGCAGCGCGATGATGGAGCGCTTGCCAGTCAGCGCCGCGGCCCTGGCGAAATCCACCTGGCCGCCGACGGCACCGACATACACCCCGCGGCTTACCTCGGCGCCGACCTGGCCACTCAGATCGACCTCGACGGCGAAGTTGACCGAAACCAGCGAGCGCAGGTGCGAAAGTACCTGCGGGGCGTGGGTATAGCTCGTAGGCAGGAAGCGCACGGGCAGGTCGGCCACCCGCCGGTAAAGCTCGGCCGATCCCAGCGCCGTGCCGACGACAGCCAGGCCGGTGTCGATCTCCTTACGGGCGCCGGTAGCCACACCTTTATCGATCAGCCGCAGCAGGCCGTCGGTGATCATTCCGGTGTGGACGCCCAGGTCCTCGTGACCGGCGAGGGCGTCGATGATCGCGGACCCCAACGACCCGACCCCGAGCTGAACGGTGTCGCCGTCGTCGATGAGCTCAGCGATCCGGTTGGCGATGACACGGTCGGCGGCGCTGGGCGCCCGCACGGTGTCCTCGGGCAGCGCGCGGTCAGTGGCGATGGTGGCGGCGAAGCGATCGGCCGGTATCCGCGCCGTTCCCAATGTGGCCGGCATCTGGGCGTTGATCTCAGCGATCAGCACCGGCGTGTGCGGGATGGCATCGGCGACATAGTCGACGCCGACGCCCAGCGAGCACATGCCGTCAGCGTCGGGCGGTGACACCTGCACCAAGCCGACATCGCACGGAAGACGGCGTTCGGCGAACATGCGCGGCAGCGCGGAGTAGTGGCAGGGCACCACATCGAGTCGCCCCGATTTGCTCAGCTCGCGCAGCTCGCCAAGCCCGCCGTAGGAAACCATCGACACGGCGTCGGGCATGCTGACCGCGAGCTGGTCGTTCCAGCTCAGCCCGGTGAAAACCCGTAACGGGCCGATCTGTGCGCTCTGCTCGATCAGCGCGTCGACCAGGGGACGCGGCTCGGCGGCGGCCTGGCCCCACCAGACGCCGGCGCCAGCCGTCAAGAACTTGCCGAAATCGATCACGCCGGTACTCGCTGGATGAGCGTTCCCGTCCCCAGACCGCCGCCACAGCACATGGTCGCCAGTCCCAGGTCGGCGTCACGGCGTTCGAGTTCGGGGATCAGGGTGGCGATCAGCCTGGCCCCGGTCGAGCCGACGGCGTGGCCCAGCGCGATCGCGCCGCCGTTGACGTTCACGCGGTCGACGTCGGGGCGCAGCTCGCGCTGCCAGGCCAGCACCACCGAGGAGAAAGCCTCGTTGACCTCGAATAGGTCGATGTCGTCGATGCTGAGGTCGTTGCGCTGCAATAACTTCTGGGTGGCAGGGATCGGCCCGGTGAGCATGATGATCGGGTCGACACCGACGGTGGTCTGGTCGACGACGCGCGCACGCGGCCGCAAACCCAGCCGACGCGCAGCGTCCCCGGAGCACAGCAGCACCGCGGCGGCGCCGTCGCTGATCGGCGACGACGACCCGGCGGTGATGCGCCCGCCCTCCTTGCGGAACACCGGTTTGAGGTTGGCCAAAGTCTCCGTGGTGGTGTCCGGCCGCACGCACTGGTCGGCGTAGCGGATTTGGCCGTCGAGTGTCATCGGCACCATCTCGGCGACGAACCGGCCGTCGGCGATGGCCTTGGCGGCGTTGTGGTGCGACCGCGCGGCGAACGCGTCCATCTCCTCACGATCCAGCCGCCAGCGGTCGGCGATCAGCTCGGCGCTTTCACCCTGGTGCACAAAGGCATAGCGGTCGCGCAGCTCGGCCGGCCAGGGATCGCCATACAATTCGGAGACCTTGCCGGGTGAGTCGATGGGAACGTGGCCCATGTGCTCCACGCCGCCGGCGATCACGACATCGTGCGTGCCGGAGGCGACCAGCGCCGCCGCCATTTCCACCGCGGTCTGCGCGGAGCCGCACCGGCGGTCCAGCGTGGTGGCCGGTACCTCGGGCGGATAGCCGGCCTGTAGCCAGGCGTTGCGGCCGATGTTGCGGGACTGCTCACCGAACGGGGCGGTGCAGCCGATCACCAGATCTTCGACCACCGCTGACTCTATTCCCGTGCGTGTGATCAGCTCGGTATAGCAGGCGGCCAGCATCGCATTGGGATGGATATCGCGGTACCACCCGCGTTCGGGATGCGATTTGCCGATCGGGGTGCGGACGGCCTCGACGATGTAGACCTCGCGGCCCGTCGACGCGAACGGCCCGGTCACGGTGTGGCGCATCAGATCACCGTCCCGCCGTCAACGGGCAGTACCTGCCCGGTGATGTAGGACGCGGCGTCCGAGGCCAGGAAGACGAACGTCGGCGCGATCTCGTCCGGAAGGGCCCATCGCCCCAACGGAATCCGGGCCAGAGTTCTGGCGGCCAGCTTTTCGTTGCTCCGAATGTTTGCGGTCATCGCGGTGGCAGCCAGCGGCGCGACGGCGTTAACGGTGATGGATCGGCGCGCCAGCTCGCGGGCCAGCGACTTCGTCAAGCCGATAATACCGGCCTTGGCGGCCCCATAGTTCGCCTGGCCGATCGTCCCGGTGATGCCCGCCGCGGATGTGACGTTGATAATGCGCCCGGTGCCATCGCACGGCAGGTGGTGCAGCGCCGCCTGGCTGCAGACGAAGCTGCCCACGAGGTGGATGTCGACGATGCGCCGGAAGTTCTCTTCCGACAGGTCCGCGAACATCGCCGGCGCGATGGCACCGGCGTTGTTGACGAGGATGTGCAGTTCGCCTCCGCCCAGGTCGGCAGCCGCCGCGGCGGCTTCGGTCGCACCCGCCGAGTCACGCACATCAAGGACGAACGGCTGCGCAGTACCGCCGGCGGCGCTGATCGATTCCGCGGTGGCCACCGCGGCGTCCTTGTCGATATCGGTCACGAGCACGGCGGCCCCGGCCGCGGAGAAGGCACGGGCAATCGCCTCGCCGACACCGCTGCCCGCACCGGTCACCAGCGCGGAGCGCTTGTCGAGCCGGAAAACGTCACGCTGCTGCGTCATCAGTAGCTCCTCGGCAGGCCCAGCACGTGCTCGCCTAGGTAGTTGAGCACCATTTCCTGGCTGATCGGCGCGATGCGTGTCAGCCTGGCTTCCCGGAAGTACCGCGCTACGTGGTATTCCTCCGAGTACCCCATCCCGCCGTGTGTTTGCAGCGCGCGGTCAGCTGCATCGAACGCCGCGTCGGCGCACAGGTACTTGGCGCTATTGGCTTCGCGCGCACAGGGTTTGCCATTGTCGTAGAGCCAGGTGGCCTTACGCAGCATCAGCTCACCGGCGTCCAGGCGGGCTAACGAGTCGGCCAACGGAAACTGCAGCCCCTGGTTCATTCCGATCGGGCGGCCGAACACCTCACGCTCGTTGCCGTAGCGCACGGCGGCGCGCAGCGCGACGCGCCCAATGCCCAGCGCCTCGGCGGCGATGAGACAGCGCTCGGGGTTCAGCCCGTCGAGGATGTAGCGGAAACCCTCGCCTTCCTCGCCGACACGGTCCTCGACCGGAACCTCAAGGTTGTCGATGAACAGTTCGTTGGAGCTGACCGCGTTTCGGCCCATCTTGGGGATCGGGCGAATGTCGATCTTGCTGCGATCAAGGTCGGTCAGGAAAAGGGTGAGGCCGTCGGTCTTGCGGGCCGCGTCCTCGAACTTCGTGGTGCGGGTCAACAGCAGCACCTTCTCCGATTCGAGCGCCTTGGAGATCCACACCTTGCGTCCGCTGACGACGTAGTGACCGCCGTCGCGCCGGGCGAAGGTGGTGATCTTGGTGGTGTCCAGTCCCGCGCCCGGCTCGGTGACACCGAAACACACATGGAGGTCACCGGTCACGATGCGGGGCAGTGTGCGGGACTTGAGTTCCTCGGACCCGTGCACGATCACGGGGTGCATGCCGAATATCGACATGTGCATCGAGCTTGCGGCGTTCATTCCGCCGCCGCTGGCCGCGACCTCCTCCAGCAGGATGGAGGCCTCGGTGATGCCGAACCCGTGACCTCCGTATTCCTCGGGCGTGGTGATGCCTAGCCAGCCTCCTTCGGCGAACGCGTCATAGAACTCTGTCGGAAACTCGTGCCGTTGATCCTTGGTCAGCCAGTAGTGGTCGTCGAACTTGGCTGCCAGTTCAGCGACCGCAGCGCGGATCGTCTGCTGATCATCGCTCAACTGGAAGTCCACAATGCTGTCCGTCCGACGGAGTGCTGGATAATCGTTCTAAGCTCTAATCATACTAATGGACAGACCAAAAAGAAAGGTCACTAGTTGAGGCACCGGTCACTCACGCGGTCATGCCGTGGCGGGCAGTAGCGGCAATGCGTCCGCGATGCGCTCGTTCCATGCCTCCGGTGTGCCGAACAACACGCGGTCGAGTTTGGCCCGCTTGTAGAACAGGTGCAGATCGTGCTCCCAGGTGTAGCCGATCGCGCCGTGCAGGGTCAGCGCGCTATCGGCCAGTGCGGCGCCGCCGCCGGTCACCTGCGCCTTGGCAACAGCCGCGTGGATCGCGCGATCGGGCAAACCTTCTTCGGCCGATTGTGCCGCGTAGCAGACGATGGACATCGCGGACTCCACGGTGACCAGCATCTGGGCAGCGGCGTGTTTGACCGCCTGGAATGACCCGATCGGCCGACCGAACTGCTGGCGCTGCTTGCTGTAGTCGACGGCCAGTTGGAGCATCCGCTCCGATGCGCCCAGAGCGTCTGCGGCGGCCAGAACCGCTGCCCGGGTGGCGATTTCGCCGATTGTCGCGGCCGCGTCTATCTCGACCCGGCGTGCCGCGACGTCGTCAAGTACGACGTCGGCGACATCGCGCGAGCGGTCCAGTAGCGGGCGTGTGTGAATCCCGACACCCGCGTCAGCGCTGTCCACTAACCACAGCAGCGTGGCCTCGCCGTCGGGCACGGGCACCAGCAATCGCCGTGAGCGAGCGGCGCCTAGTACACACGGTATCCGTCCGCGAAGTCGATCGGCGGAGCTCTGCACCGACGGAGCCGCTGCTGGGATGCGGTCCGCCCTGACCGCCAATGCGGTGACCTCGCCGGAGTCCAAATTCTCGCGCATCAACGCCGGCTCGTCGGCCAGTGCCGGGACGACAATCGCCGATTGCAGCCAGCCGGCCGATCGAGCCGCCGCGCGGCCCAGTTCCCGCGCTGTCAGCGCGAGCTCCAGCAGGCCGCCGCCCTGGCCGCCGAGCTCCTCGTCAAATCCAACCCCGGACCAGCCCTCGCCGACGAAAAGCCGTTCGAAGCTGGAATGATCGCCGGCGTCCAACCAGCCGCGGACCGCTGCCGAGCCAGCGCGTTCAGCCAACCACTCGCGCAGCGAGGTGGTGAACAGCTCCTGTTCTTCGGAGAGCTCCCATCGCATCAGTGTTTCTCCTGCTAGCCGGCGGGGTACCTGTAGAGCGGTATCGGCCGAATGAAATTAATGATATTTTAGGTCTGACCATAAACCATGAGGGGCACGTGATGGAAGCAGCGGATGCCGTGACCACACCGTCGCGATCCCACATCAGGCTCAGCCCGTTCGTCGTCCCCAAGGCGTCTGACGTGCTTGCAAGCGAGCTTCGCGAGCGGATCCTCAATGGCGAACTCGCCGAGGGTTCCCCGCTGCCGGCGGAGCGTGAGCTGGTTAAACAGACGCAGATGAGTCGGGCCACAGTGCGCGAAGCGCTGCGCATCCTCGAGGTGCAAAACCTCGTTCGGGTCAAAGCCGGGCGTGCCGGCGGCGCATTCGTACAGCGGCCCACCACGAAGTCGATGGCAAACTCGGTGAGCATACTCATCCGCGGCAGGCGCATCAAACTTGTCGATCTGATGGAGACCAGGAAGGCCCTGGAGCCATTCTGCGCCGAGCTTGCCGCCCGCAACCGCACCGACGAGGACCTCGCCGAACTCGACCGGGCCAACGAGGCGATCGCCGACCCAGATGCCGATCTCGCGCAGTTTCTGCAGGCCAACCTGGACTGGCATGTGGGTGTCGCGGTAGCCAGTAACAACGAGCTCCTGATCGGCTTCATGATCGCGCTATCGCAGGCCATCTATGCAGGCACCGAGAACGCAGCCTTCGTCGACAATCAGGTTCGGGCGGTGACAAGCCAGGCACACCGTGCGGTCACGGCTGCGATCCGCGGTCGCGACGCCACAGCTGCCGGACGGCGCATGCGCCGGCACGTCCACAGCTACGCCGACGCATTGGCCGAATCCGACGAGCGCGAGGCGATCGTAGTCCGCGACGCCGCCGTGGGCGAATAACTGCGGCAGCACGGCCGTGACCCGCCGGGCTGGCCCGGGGCCTGCCCCGAGGTGGGGAGCAAAAGGCGCTCTTTCGGGGGAAGCATGCGTCGACCGCGTCGGCGAGGATGGCGACGTCTCACAAGTCACGAGGGGCACACGCGAGATGACACAAGTGCCGCCAGATTTCAGAACCGACAGTCTGGGCGAATGCAAGATCGCCTCACCCTTGCGCGCAACCCGTTTCATGGACACATCGAAACCACTCTTGTTCCGCGCCGATATCGATGAGCTGCACGAGCAGATGCGAGCCGGCGTCGATCCGCCTGCCTTCGAGCTGGCGGGGCCGCGGGAGAGCATCTACTTCGACTCCAGCGCCCTCAGGTGCGGAATCGTCACGTGTGGCGGGCTCTGTCCTGGCTTGAATGATGTCATCCGCTCTATCGTCTTCTGTCTTCACGAAAAGTACGGCGTTGCAACGATTTATGGCTTCCGGTTTGGTTACGAGGGTTTAGTTGAACGCACCGCACTGAAACCGATCGAATTGACCACCCGCCGAGTAGGTCAAATCCACGAAGTGGGCGGTACAGTCCTGGGCTCGTCCCGCGGTCCGCAACCGGTCGATGAGATGGTTGACACGCTCGAGCGGCTGGGAATTCGAGTGTTGTTCGCCATAGGGGGCGACGGAACGCTACGCGGTGCGCATGCCATCGTCGAGGAGATAGGGCGACGGGAGCTGAAGATCGCCGTGGTGGGTGTACCGAAAACCATTGACAACGACATCTCTTACATCGACATGTCTTTCGGATTCGACACCGCCGTCGAGGCGGCACGGCAGGCGACGCGCGCGGCATATGTGGAGGCGTCGTGCCACCGGTCCGGTATCGGTCTGGTGAAGCTGATGGGTCGCGACTCCGGGTTCATCGCGAGCTTCGCGACATTAGCCGATACCCAGATCGGCTTATGCCTAATCCCAGAAGTTGCGTTCAGCATCGACGGGGTAGTGCAGGCGGCCAGACAGCGCATCCAACGAGACGGTTACGTGGTGATAGTCGTGGCAGAAGGAGCTGGTCAAAACCTGTTGGCCGAGGCAGCGGAGTGGGATGCTTCAGGGAATCGTCGCCATGGCGATATTGGCGCGTTTTTAAGAGACAAGATCCCGGAAGCGTTTCGGGCTCAAGGGATTTCGATAAGCCTCAAATACATCGATCCAAGCTACATGATCCGCAGCTTGCCGGCCAACGCTCGGGACGCCAACTTCTGCCTGCGATTGGGTCACGCGGCCGTTCATGCCGGCATGTCGGGTAAGACCGACACTGTCATCGGTTCCTGGCGACGCCGGTTGACTCATGTACCGATTCCGATGGCGGTCTCGTCCCGGAAGAAGGTCGACACCAACGGCTACCTGTGGCAGACAGTGCTTTCAGTGACAGGTCAGCCTGACGACCCGCTTTCCGCGGTCCCTGTTTGACCCGATTCGGTTCGCACGCGCCCGCCTAATCGGCGCATGCCCCGAGGAGGAGAGGAAAAGGTGCCCCGTTCGGGGGAAGCCTGCGCCGGTCGTGTCGACGAGGATGGCGACGTCTGAGGGTGTTCTACGAAGGGCAGGCGTCGTAGTGAAAACAAGGGCGAATCCCGCTACTGCGAATACCACGGCGTGGTGGGCATGACACCTGCTCAGCGCCAACCCCACGTCGTCGTCCTCGGCGGGGGCTCCTGGGGCACCACAATCGCGTCCATCTGCGCCCGCCGCGGCCCCACATTGCAGTGGGTGCGATCGCAGGAGACGGCGAAAGACGTAAACGAGAACCACCGCAACAGTCGCTATCTCGGCAAGGACGTCGAGCTGAGCACCACGCTGCGCGCCACCACGGACTTCGCCGAGGCGGCCGATCGCGCCGACGTCGTCGTCATGGGTGTGCCATCGCACGGTTTCCGCAACGTGCTGACAGAGCTAGCCAGTGAGCTGCGCCCGTGGGTGCCGGTGGTGTCGCTCGTCAAGGGTCTCGAACAGGGCACGAACATGCGGATGAGCCAGATCGTCGACGAAGTACTTCCCGGGCACCCGGCGGGCATCCTGGCCGGGCCGAACATCGCCCGCGAGGTGGCGGAGGGTTATGCGGCCGCGGCTGTGCTGGCCATGCCCGACCAGCATCTGGCCGCTAATCTTGCCGAGCTCTTCCGCACCAGGCGATTTCGGACGTACACGACCGACGATGTCGTCGGCGTTGAAATGGCGGGCGCGCTGAAGAATGTCTACGCCATCGCGGTCGGCATGGGCTACTCACTCGGCATCGGCGAAAACACGCGCGCGATGGTGATGTCCCGCGCGGTGCGCGAGATGTCCAAGATGGGCGAGGCGGCGGGCGGGCACCGCGACACCTTCGCCGGGCTGGCCGGCATGGGCGATCTCATCGTCACCTGCACCAGCCAGCGCAGCCGCAATCGGCATGTCGGCGAGCAGCTCGGCGCTGGCAAGCCGATCGACGAGATCATCGCGTCGATGAATCAGGTTGCCGAGGGCGTCAAGGCCTCCAGCGTCATCATGGAGTTCGCCGAGAACTACGGCCTTTCGATGCCGATCGCTCGTGAAGTCGACGCTGTCATCAACCACGGCGCAACGCCCGAAGGCGCGTACCACGGCCTCGCGGCCGAGAAGCCCGGCCACGAGGTCCACGGGGCCGGTTTCTAACATTCTCGTGGGGGTCCCCGAAGGGGAGAGCGAAAAGTCGCTCGTTCGGGGGAAGCCTGCCAGAGTCGCGTCGGTGAGGATGACAGTGTCTTAGAAGTCGTGAGGGGAATTCGATTGTCGGTTCCCCTGGTACTCCATGAATAGGGAGCAAGTCGATGGCAACACACGCCGAACCTGGCACCTCGGCCCCCGCGCGTGACTTGTCGCCGTACCCGACCGACTACACGTCGTGGAAGGTCATGGCGTGGATGGGCCCGGTCTTCCTGGTCGCGTTCTTCTGCCTATGGGGCCTGTTGGCGCGCAACATCTCCCCGTTCCCGGCCTGGGCGGAGCCGCAAGCGGTCTGGGACCACTACAAGAACCTCAGGCTGCCGATCATGATCGGGATGAGCGTCTGCCTCACGCTGACCGCCTGCTACATGGTTTGGAGCGTGGCCGTGTCCCGGGTGATGGAACGCATCGAGGGTTCCGGCGGCCTGTGGTCCAAGCTCGAAATGTTGGGTGGCACCATTACCTGTGCGCCGATCATGACGGCTTGCGCTATCTGGCTTACCGCCGCACATGAGATCGACAACATCAACCCCGGCATGGCGCACACGCTCTACTGGTTTGGCTGGCTCCTGATCGACTTGGCGTACTTCGTCACCTCGTGGCAGATCGCCGGCGCCAGCATCGTGTTCATGCGTGACAAGCGGGAAAAGAAGCTGGTTCCGGACGCCGTCAGCTGGTGGGGCTGGATCACCATCTTGTCGTTCTTCGTGGTCAGTGCCATCCCGTTCGTCTACACCGGGCCGCTGGCCTTCAACGGCGTGGTCAGCTTCTGGATCGCGTTCTTCACCTGGTTCTTCTGGATCCCGGGTCTGTCCTACTTCATCATCAAGGCCATCCCCCGGCTCCGGGCCGAGGATGAGGCAGCGGCGCGCCTCAACGCTTAGTCTGTCGGCGTGGGGGTCGTTACCGCCGACCGTGTGAAGCCCCGACGCCTTCCCGGTGTGGACGGCGTCTGGGTCTTCATCGGCGCGGACTCGGTCATCTTTGCGATCCTGTTCCTGACATTCATGCAGGATCGGCTCAAAAACCCGGCGCTGTTCGAGGCCTCCCGGCACACGCTCAACATGAACCTGGGCGGCATCGACACGCTGATCCTGCTGACCAGCTCCTGGTCGGTCGCCCTTGCCATCCAGGCGCTCAAGCGTGACCTCATCGACCGAGTGCCGCGCTACCTGCTCGGCGGAGTGCTCACCGGACTGATGTTCGTGGTGTCCAAGTCGATCGAGTACTTCCAGAAGTTCGCCCACGGCCTCACGCCGGGAACCAACCCCTTCTACATGTGGTACTTCACCCTGACCGGAATCCACCTCGCACACGTTCTGCTGGGCACCAGCCTCTTGGCGTTCTTGTGGGTCAGGTCGTTGCGCGGTGCTTACAGCAGCTCGCGCCGGGCGGTGCCGGAATCCGTGGCCTCGTTTTGGCACCTGGTCGACCTGTTGTGGATCGTGCTGTTCCCCTTGCTCTACCTAATGAAGGCGGCCTGATGTCGGTGCTGCGTGAGCGGGTCACCACGGTGTGGCTGGGCTTGGTCGTGTTGACCTGCGTGACGACGTGGGGGCTGTCCAAGAATCTGTTCAGCCCCGTGGTCGCCGTGGTCGGGATCTTCGTGATCGCTGCGGTGAAAGTCAGGTACGTGATGCTGGACTTCATGGAGCTGCGATACGCGCCGATCCCGGTGCGCATCGCGTTCGAGGCCTGGCCCTTCGTGGTGGCCTGCATCATCCTGGGATTCTGGTTCGCCACCCCGGCCATCACCTGAGTGGCGGTGCATGCCCGGCGTCCAGCCGACGGGCGGGTCGTGCCAGCGGCCGTCGTCCAGGCCTTTGGGCCTCACCCCGTCGGCAATCAGGAGCTGTTCGTTGACGTCGTTGACAACCACCCATGGCTCGGCAGCAAGCCGTCATAGGTCTCTGCAAACTCACTGACAGGCTGGCCAGTATTTCTGGCCCGGGGGACACTGCGGAAATATCGGCGGCTGTGGCTCCGGTGGCCGGTAGTGCGCCGCCGAGTTCCGCAACTGCCAGATAAGGTTTGGGCAGAGTTCCTGAGCCGACTGGCTAATCAGGTACGACGCCTGGTATTCATCGGGGGTGTCAAAGTCAGCTTTGACATCGCTCATGAGTTGAGGGTAGCCCTCGCCGTCGGTGATCTTCCCGCAGATGCCCCTACCGTAGGCGAGCGCCTGCTCTGCGTTAGCAAAGTTGTAGCCCGGCCTCACCGTGACGTTCACGAGATAGGCAACCTCGTCGGCGTGCGCGACCGAGGGCTGAGCCGCCAGCGTCGCCCCACCCACTACGGCTGCTGTAGCGAACATCGCACCAGCCGACAACTTCTTGCGGTTCATAAGGTTTGAACGCTACTCCGTTCCCCTTGTCGAGACGCTGGAATCACCGACCAGACACTCGAATCATCGCGCCTGTTAGCGGCACGCACGCTGACCGATGCGCTGGCCGAATTTCTGAGGTGTGCCCGCTGGAGTATCTCTAGCTCCTCTGTCGAGTAGCGACTGCGGGCGCCGCGACGTCTTCGGGACGAATCTGCCCGCGCCGCGGAGGCGGGTAATCACCCAGCGCAGTGGCCTGCGCCCGGGGGTGCGCGTCAAGGACCTGGTGAATCCACCCTGCTCAATTCTGGCTGTCTGACACAAACTTTGGTAAAGCGGCGTCGCGAGGGGCGCCGCAGGCGTCGCCGACGGCCCGCCCTGGGCCGTTGACGTCGAATGGTTGACCCGGTCGCCGCGCATGTCGTCGATGTATTCGGTGAGAAATGCGGTGAGATCGGCTCGGGGGCGCCGCTTTCGGCGAGTTGCTGCAGCCGCACACCGTGGGATCGGATAGCGCGCCAATAAATTGGCTTCCCTGCAGCGACACCACGGCGCAGTCGGCGTCGTCCTGCTCGTCCTCGGTGTGGCGGTCGATAGCGAGTCGAAACATCGTGTCCTGCCGGGATCAGGCCGCCACTTCCCAGGCGACGGGGATGCCCGCCCTGGTGTGGTCGTCGTCGCTTGGGACATGGTCGGCACCCGGGGTTTTGTGTCGAACACCGTTTTGTTTCGAACATAGGTTCGATACACTGTGTCGGTGAGCTGGTTCACCGGGCCGTCGAGCTGGGGAGAGATCGAGCGAGTGCTCGACGGCAAGCCCCGCCGGGCCGGCATGCCTCTCACTGACCCGCCGATCGACGGCGGCGACAGCCCGGCCTTCTCACGCAAGCGCGGGGCATACCTGCCCCCCGACCTCCAGCGGGCGGGGTCAGACGTCCCGTACGCCGAACTGCACGCGCATTCGGGGTACAGCTTCCTCGACGGGGCCGGCACCCCCGAGGAACTGGTCGAGGAGGCGGCGCGGCTGGACCTGCGTGCGATTGCGCTGACCGACCACGACGGCCTGTACGGGGTGGTCCGCTTCGCCGAAGCGGCCAAGGAGCTGGACATGCGCACGGTTTTCGGCGCCGAGCTGTCGCTGGGCACGGGCGCCAGAACCGAAGAGCCCGATCCGCCCGGGCCGCACCTGCTGGTGCTGGCCCGTGGGACGGAGGGCTACCGCCGGCTGTCGCGTCAGCTGGCCGCCGCGCACCTGACCGGCGGAGAGAAAGGCAAACCGCGCTACGACTACGACGCGCTGACCGAAGCGGCGGGTGGACACTGGCACATCCTGACCGGATGCCGCAAAGGCCATGTGCGCCAAGCACTTTTGGACGGCGGCCCGGATGCGGCCGCCAAGGCGCTGGCCGACCTGGTGGACCGGTTCGGCCGGGACCGGATCAGCATCGAGCTGACCTACCACGGTCACCCGCTCGACGACGAGCGCAACGCCGCGCTGGCCGCACTCGCCACACGCTTCGGGGTCGGCGTCGTCGCGACCACCGCGGCACATTTCGCCGAACCGTCGCGCGGCCGGCTTGTGATGGCGCTGGGCGCGATACGGGCCCGGCAGTCGCTCGACGAAGCGGCCGGGTGGCTGGCGCCGCTGGGCGGGTCGCACCTGCGCTCGGGTGCGGAGATGGCGCGGCTGTTCGCGCACTGTCCGGAGGTCGTGACCGCCGCGGCCGAGTTGGGTGAGCAGTGCGCGTTCGGGCTGGAGCTCATCGCGCCGCGGCTGCCGCCGTTCGACGTCCCCGACGGGCACACCGAGGACAGCTGGCTGCGGCGCCTGGCGATGACCGGCGCACGCGAGCGGTACGGCCCTCCGGAGCGGGCGCCGCGGGCATACGCCCAGATCGAGCGCGAACTCGAAGTCATTGCCCGGCTGCAGTTTCCGGGCTACTTCCTGGTGGTGCACGACATCACCCGGTTCTGCAGGGAGAACGGCATCCTGTGTCAGGGTCGGGGATCGGCGGCCAACTCGGCAGTCTGCTACGCGCTCGGCGTTACCGCGGTGGACCCGGTCGCCAACGAGTTGCTGTTCGAGCGGTTCCTCTCGCCGGAACGCGACGGGCCGCCCGACATCGACATCGACATCGAATCCGACCTGCGCGAGAACGTCATCCAGTACGTCTACGACCGCTACGGCCGTGACTACGCCGCCCAGGTGGCCAACGTCATCACCTACCGCGGTCGCAGCGCGGTGCGCGACATGGCCCGGGCGCTCGGCTTCTCACAGGGCCAGCAGGACGCCTGGAGCAAGCAGATCAGCCGATGGAACGGCCTGGCCGATTCTCCCGACGTCGAGGACATCCCCGAGCAGGTGATCGACCTGGCGCTGCAGGTCAGCAATATGCCGCGGCACATGGGCATCCACTCGGGTGGCATGGTGATCTGCGACCGCCCGATCGCCGACGTGTGCCCCGTGGAATGGGCGCGGATGGAAAACCGCAGCGTGCTGCAGTGGGACAAAGACGATTGCGCCGCAATCGGTTTGGTGAAATTCGATCTGCTCGGCCTTGGCATGTTGTCGGCGCTGCACTACGCCATTGACCTCGTCGCGGAACACAAGGGTATCGAGGTGGACCTGGCCAAGCTCGACCTCTCCGAACCCGCGGTGTACGAGATGCTGCAACGGGCTGACTCCGTCGGGGTGTTCCAGGTGGAGTCACGCGCCCAGATGGCCACGCTGCCCCGGCTACGACCGCGGATCTTCTACGATCTGGTGGTGGAGGTGGCGTTGATCCGCCCCGGCCCGATCCAGGGCGGCTCGGTGCACCCGTACATCCGGCGGCGCAACGGCCTGGACCCGGTGACCTACGAGCATCCGTCGATGGAGTCGGCGTTGCGAAAGACGCTGGGGGTGCCGCTTTTTCAGGAGCAGCTGATGCAGTTGGCGGTCGACTGCGCCGGTTTCACCGCCGCCGAGGCCGATCAGTTGCGCCGCGCGATGGGATCCAAGCGGTCCACGGAGCGGATGCGAGGATTGCGGGGCCGGTTCTACGACGGCATGCGCGAGCGCCACGGCATCACCGGCGACGTGGCCGACCGGATCTACGAGAAGCTGGAGGCGTTCGCCAACTTCGGGTTCCCGGAAAGCCACGCGCTGAGTTTCGCGTCGCTGGTTTTCTACTCGTCGTGGTTCAAGCTGCATCACCCGGCGGCGTTCTGCGCGGCGCTGCTGCGGGCGCAGCCGATGGGTTTCTACTCGCCCCAGTCACTGGTGGCCGACGCGCGCCGCCACGGCGTCACCGTGCACGGGCCAGACGTCAACGCCAGCCTCTCCTACGCAACGCTGGAGAATGAAGGCACCGAGGTGCGGCTGGGCCTGGGCAGTGTCCGCCATATCGGCGACGATCTTGCCCAGCAGTTCGTCGATGAACGAAATGCCAACGGCCCGTTCGCGTCTCTGCTCGACCTGACGTCGCGTTTGCAGCTGTCCGTGCCGCAGACGGAGGCGCTGGCCACCGCAGGCGCGCTGAACTGCTTTTCGATAAGCCGCCGCGAGGCGCTGTGGGCCGCAGGCGCGGCAGCCACGCAGCGCCCAGACCGGCTGCCCGGTGTGGGGTCGTCATCGCACATCCCCGCGCTGCCCGGGATGACGGAGCTGGAGCTGGCCGCGGCCGACGTGTGGGCCACCGGCATCTCCCCGGACAGCTACCCCACCCAGTTCCTGCGCGAGGACCTCGACGCGATCGGCGTGATTCCGGCAGACAAGCTTTTGGCCGTCCCGGACGGCACAAGGGTGCTGATCGCCGGCGCGGTGACGCACCGACAGCGGCCGGGGACAGCCGGCGGGGTGACGTTCTTGAACCTCGAAGACGAGACCGGCATGGTCAACGTGCTGTGTATGCCGGGGGTGTGGGCACGACATCGCCGGGTGGCGCAGACCGCACCGGCGATGCTGATCCGGGGTCAGCTGCAGAACGCCACCGGTGCGGTCACCGTGGTGGCCGAGCGGCTTGGCCGCATACAGCTGGCGGTCGGCTCGCGCTCGCGTGACTTCAGATGACTATCCGGCTGACTATTCAGCCGGCGGGGTCGTCCACACCCGGTCGATGCTGATCGTGACCCGGGTGCTGAAGGAGGCGATCGACTCGGTCAGGCCGAACTGCTCGGCGTCCTCGTGGTACTTCGCCCAGTACCCCTCGTCGGTGCGCGGATCCACGTCGACGTCGTCGACGGTGGCGGGTCCGCCGATCCCGACGACGCTGTTGCCGTTGCCGTCGGAGTCCAGGTTCAGGCTGACCAGCGGATGGTTCTCGATGTGGCGGATCTTCGCGGCATTGGGCTGGCTGTACACGCTCAGCGCGCTGCCGTCGAAGTAGAACCACACCAGACGCGGCACCGGCTGCCCGGACTTCGCCACCGTGGTGAGCCACCCGTAGTGGTCGGATTCGAGCCTGCCGGAAACCTCTTGGGGGAGTTCGACTGTCATAGTGGCAAATGTAGTCTCTCGACATGAACCTGAACCTGACCGTGGACGAGGTGCTGACCACCACCCGCTCGGTGCGAAAGCGCCTCGACCTCGAGAAGCCGGTGCCGCGGGAAGTGCTCAAGGAATGTCTCGAGCTGGCGATCCAGGCGCCCACCGGTTCCAACGCCCAGCGCTGGCAGTGGGTGTTCGTCGACGACCCAGGCACAAAGAAGGCGATCGCGGACGTCTACCGGGGCAATGCCCTGCCGTACCTGAACCAGCCCAAGTCCGATTACGGCGAAGGCGATGTCCGCACCGAGCGGATGGAGTTGGTCAGCGAATCCGCGAGGTACCTCGCTGACCACCTGCACGAGGTCCCCGTCATGCTCATCCCGTGCCTGCAAGGGCGCGTCGACGATGCGCCGCGCGGGTTGAGTGCGTCGTTCTGGGCCTCGCTGTTCCCGGCCGCCTGGAGCTTCCTGCTGGCGCTCCGGTCCCGCGGGCTCGGCTCGACGTGGACGACGCTGCATCTGGTCGGCGACGGCGAACGCAAGGTCGCCGAGATCCTCGGCATCCCCTACGAGGAGTACAGCCAGGGCGGCCTGTTCCCGATCGCCTACACGAAGGGCACCGACTTCCGTCCGGCCACCCGGGTGCCCGTCGAGAAGATCACCCACTGGAACCACTGGTAGTTCCTCAAACCGCCCCGCTGAAGCCGTGCTGGCGCCACGCCTCGTAGACTGCGACCGCTGCGGCGTTCGACAGGTTCAGCGAGCGGCGCCCGGCCAGCATCGGGATCCGCACCCGCGCGGTGATATGCGGGTCGGACAACGTCGTGGGGTCCAGCCCGGTCGGTTCCGGCCCGAACAACAACACGTCACCGGGCCGGTACGTCAGCTCGGCGAACGATGATTCCGCGTGCGCGGTGAACGCGAAGACGCGCGCGGGCGCCAGCGCCTGCCACGCGGCGGGCAACGACCGGTGGATGGTGACCGACGCGAGGTCGTGGTAGTCCAGCCCGGCCCGGCGCAACTTGGGCTCCGACAGGTCGAAGCCCAGAGGCTCGACTAGGTGCAATTCGCAGCCCGTTGCGGCCACCATCCGGATCGCGTTCCCTGTGTTGGGTGCGATGCGCGGGGAGTAAAACATCACCCGGAACATTCTTCAAAGCATGGCAGCTGAGGCTCGCGGAATTTGCTCAGCTACACTTCACGGCGAACGGCGCGGGCCCCGCGAAGTCTGTCTGTTCAGTAAGAATTGGTGGTGCCCTGGTGCAATGGCTGGCATACTCGTCGAATTGCCAGGCGTTTATCGCCCCGCCCGACCCAGTGGTCGAATCAGCAGGAAAGTTCATGGACGACGCGCTAATTCAACAATTCGCATCACCGGTAGCATCGCCGGTCGGTAGTAGGGCCGCGGCCCGATGACCATGTTCGCGCAGCCGACGCTGCCGGAGGAGCCCATCGACGAGGTGGAACCACCGGAGGCCCCGGCTGCCGACCGCCCGTCGCGATGGTCCCCGTCGAACTGGTCTGTCCGCTGGAAAGTTTTTGCGATCGTGCTGATGCCGATCGCCCTGGCCGTCGCGTTCGGCGGTTTGCGGGTTCACAACAGCGTCACGCAGGCCTCTGACCTCAGGCTCGCCGCCAACCGTGCCGACATGGTCAAACCCATCGAAAGCTACATGTCAGCGCTCGACGACGCGCTGCTGGCCAACTCCACCGGTACCGACGTGCAAGCCGCGCGCAGCACGTTCGACAAGAGCAGGTCGGATCTGCAGCGGCAGCTGGCCGGCACCAATGTGGCCTCCGACGTCCATTCGGGGGTGACTACGCTGCTCAACGCCGGGCCGGCCCTGCTGGACAAGGTCCAGTCCAACAGCATCGCGCTGCGTGACGAGGTCACCACCTACGCGCCGATCCTGCTGACCGCCGAAGGCGCGATCGACGGCTCGGTCCGGCTGGACGACCAGAAGATCCGTGCCCAGGGGCAGGGCGTCAGCCGCGCCGTCGGCGCCCGCGGGCAGATGCTGATGCAGCAGTTGCTGGTCAACAAGGGTGGTGACCTGCCCGACCCGCAGTTGCGCGCGTCGATGATGACGTTGGCGGGTACCGAGCCGTCGACGCTGTTCGGCATGAGCCAGATCCTGGGCGTCGGCTCACCTGATGCCCAGAAGCTGCAGCAGCAGATGGTCGGGCGCATGGCGATGGTGTCGGACCCGGCGACTGTTCTGCCCGGTAACCCGCAGCTGCTTCAGTCGCTGCAGACCACCGACAAGATCGCTGCAGGCATCATCAACGACAACACCTCGTCGCTGACCAAGGCGGTGGAAGACCGGGCGAACTCCGCCCGCACGGCCGCCATCCGGGATGCGGCGATCGTCGCCGCGGCGCTCATCGCGGCCTTGGTGCTGGTCCTGCTGGTGGCCCGGTCGCTGGTGAGACCGCTGCGGCGGTTGCGGGACGGGGCGCTGAAGGTCGCCCATGAGGACCTGCCGGCTGAAATCGAAACGGTGCGGGCCGGCGACGAGCTGCCGCCTGTGCAGCCGCTCCCGGTGTACAGCTCGGAAGAAATCGGCCAGGTGGCACACGCGGTTGACGAGCTGCATGAGCAGGCCGTGATGATGGCCGGCGAGCAGGCCCGGCTGCGGATGCAGGTCAGCGACATGTTCGAGACCCTGTCGCGGCGCAGCCGTTCTCTCGTGGACCAGCAGTTGTCGCTGATCGACAGCCTCGAACGCGACGAGGACGACCCGCAGCGGCTCGACAGCCTGTTCAAGCTCGACCACCTCGCCACGCGGATGCGCCGTAATGGCACCAACCTGCTGGTGCTGGCCGGCGCGAACATCCGGCGCGAACAGGCGGAGCCTGTTCCCGTCTCGGCGGTCATCAACGCGGCCGCGTCCGAGGTGGAGGACTACCAGCGGGTCGTCACCGCCACCGTTCCGCGCAGTTCGCTGGTCGGTTCGGTCGCGGGCGACATCGTCCAGCTGCTCGCGGAGCTGATCGACAACGCGTTGCGCTACTCGCCGCCCACGTCGCCGGTACGAGTCAGCGCGGTGCATACCGGAAACCGGGGCCTGGTCATCGAGGTCAGCGACACGGGCCTGGGCATGAACGAGGGCGACCTGCGGATGGCGAACATGCGCCTGGAATCCGGTGGCGAGGTGACGCCGTACACCGCTCGCCACATGGGGCTGTTCGTGGTCGGCAGGTTGGCGCAGCAGTACGGGCTCGTGGTGCGGCTGCGCAGCTCGGTGGTCGGCGAACCCCGCTCGGGCACGACGGCGGGACTCTTCGTGCCCGCGGAGTTGATCGCGTCGGCGGCGGGGCCTGGCTGGCCCGACCGGGAAGACCTCGGCGAGGACTCGGTCCCGGAAGCCCGCCGGGCACGCGCTGTGGGGCCCGGGGGCGACGACGTGGACGGCCTTGCGTCGATTCACGACGCCGGGGCGTTGGGCGGCCAGCACCGCAATGGATCGTCTCGGGCGGACATCCCGAGCTCGTCGCTGCCCCGGCGCAGCCCGGGGGCGAGCGGAATCTTCGGCACCCCGGAGTCCACGCCCGAGCACGCCGTCGACAGGCCAGCGGTCGACGAGCCGCAGACGCACGGGCCGGCGCGGGCCGCCGAGACGCGCGCTCCCGCGGACACCTCGGCGTTCTTCTCGCCGCGGCCTCAGCCGACCAACGGCAATGCGCCGTCCGAGCCCCAGCGCTCCGACGACACCGACGTGATCTACCAGCGGATGGTGTCCGAATGGCTGATCGACCCGCGCACCCTGCTGGAACCGCTGCAGTCCTGGGAGTCGGTCTGGGACAGCGGCTGGGCCGCGGCCGAACAGGCTGAGCAGGCGCCGGTCAACGCGCACACCGACCACGGGCTGCCGATGCGCGAGCCGGGTGCCAGGCTGGTGCCGGGCCGTCCGAACGGCGCCGCACACCGCAAGCCGGACGACGACAACGGGCCGGACGACGAGAACGGGGTAGGATCGGCCGCCGGAGAATCGATTCGACGAGACCCCGACGCCGTCCGCTCCTCGCTGTCCAACCATTGGGGCGGTGTACGGGCCGGACGGTCCCATGCCCGAGAAACCGGCCCGGAGATGGATAGCCAATGACTTACCCGTCACGATCTGCTCACCACACGTCCCTGGATTGGCTGGTGTCGGCTTTCGCCCGGGATGTGCCGGGCGTGTCGCACGCCGTGCTGGTGTCCGCAGACGGCCTGCTGGTGGCAGCGAGCGAGCACATTCCGGCTGAGCGCGCGGACCAGCTGGCCGCGGTGAGCTCGGGTCTGGCCAGCCTGTCGTCCGGTGCGGCGCAGCTTTTCGACGGCGGCCACGTGCTGCAGTCGGTGGTCGAGATGGAGAACGGCTACCTGCTTCTGATGCGGGTGGGCGACGGCTCGCACCTGGCCACGTTGGCCGCGACGTCATGCGACATCGGGCAGGTCGGCTACGAGATGGCCATCCTCGTCGAGCGGGTCGGTGGTGTGGTGAGGTCGTCCCGACGAGCTCCTCAGCCCTCGTGAAGCCCTCGTGAGCCGCGATGGACGCACCCGAGTCGCCGGCACCGGCGAATGAGCCCAAACTTGTCCGGCCGTACACTCTCACGGCCGGCCGGACGGACTCGAGCGTGGTTCTCCCGCTGGAGGCGTCGATCGAGGCGTTGGAGTCCGCGCGCGCTCACCGTTGGCTGCCCAACGACGTGAGAGGGGAGATCGTGGAGCTGTGTGTCACCCGGCCGTCGGTCGCCGAAATCGCGGCGCGGTCGGGCCTGCCACTCGGGGTGGCCCGTGTCCTGGTGGGCGACTTGGTGACCCAAGGGTATTTGCGGGTGCTCCATACACTTGACGAGAGTTCAACGCTCGAGGAACGCCGCGAGTTGATAGGAAGGACGCTGCGTGGCCTACGCGCACTCTGAGACGCACGCAGCAGCGTCAACGAAGATCGTCATCGCGGGCGGATTCGGGGTCGGGAAGACCACGTTTGTCGGGGCGGTCTCGGAAATCATGCCGCTGCGCACCGAGGCGATCCTGACCGACGCGTCCGAGGGCGTCGACATGCTCGAAGACACGCCGGAAAAGACGACCACCACGGTCGCGATGGACTTCGGCCGGATCACCCTCGCCGACGACGACCTTGTTCTCTACCTGTTTGGCACGCCGGGTCAGCGGCGCTTCTGGTTCATGTGGGACGACCTGGTTCGCGGGGCGATCGGCGCGATCATCCTGGTCGACTGCCGCCGGCTGCAGGACAGCTTCGCCGCGGTCGACTTCTTCGAGGCCAGGAGACTGCCGTTCTTGATCGCGATCAACGAATTCGACAGCGCGCCGCGGTATCCGACAGACGAGGTGCGCAAGGCGCTTTCATTGTCGCCCGGTGTCCCGGTGATCACGGTCGACGCGCGCGAGCGTGGCGCGGCCAAGGAGGCGTTGATCGCGATCACGGAGTACGCGCTGCAGCAGCTCACCCCGATGCGCCGCTGATTGCGCCGCTGATTGGGGGGCTGACGCGTCAGCTGCCTTTGAGCCGGATCCGCCACCGCACGAAGAGGGAGTAGATGACGCTCAGCACAGCGAGCAGGCCGATGTCGAACAGCCACGACGACGGCTGATGCTTCCAATGTGTGTCTGCGGGTGTCACCGGCGGAGGCACCACCGTGATCAGGTCAACGGTTGATGCCGAGGCGGCGAAACCCCATCGGGCCGGTGTGATCCAGGACAGTTGATCCAGCAGAAGCCGGTGCGTCACAGGGATCATTCCACCGGAAAACACCAACTGCGACATGATCGACACCACGAGCAGCGGCATGATCTGCTCGTTGGAGCGTGCCAACGCCGACAGCGCCAAGCCGAGGATCGCGGAGGCCACGCATGTTGCCGCGACATCCACGAACAGCTCGATGCTGGGGCTGCCCAGGATCACCGCGCCCCGCGTCGGCGCACCCTTACCGGCTACCACGATTGCCACCATGATCGCGGCTTGCACGACTGCCGCGAAGCAGTAGACGCAGATCTTGGCCAACAGGTACGCCGTCGTCGACAATCCGACAGCCTGCTCCCGCCGGAAAATGGGGCGCTCGCCGACCAGGTCCCGGATTGTCAGCGCGGTGCCCATGAATATCGCGCCGATGTTGAGCAGAACCAGGATCATGCCTGGTTCGTTGCGTGAGTCGCCGAGCGGATTGGGAGGGCCGAACCCGGTACCACCGGGAACAGCCAGCGAGAGCACGCCCAAGATGAACGGCAGCAGCGCCAGGAAAATGAAGTAGCCCCGATCAGACACGAGGAGCCTGATCTGGCGGCGAGCGACCGTGGAGAACTGCCGCCGCAGGTACGTCTGCACCGGCTTGCCCAGATCGGACGGCTTCTCGGTCTCCGGCGGTGGCGGCGGCGGTCCGGTCTGCGCCAGGAACCGTCGGTTCGCCTCCTCGGGGTCGGCGCCCACCGTGGAAAAGATGTCGGCCCAGTTGGTGGTGCCCATGGACCGGCCGATTTCACCGGGCGCCCCGGCGAACGCGGTCTTGCCGCCGGGCGCCAGCAACAGCACCTGGTCACAGACGTCGAGGTAGGTCAGCGAATGCGTCACCACCACCACGACGCGACCGGCGTCGGCCAGCTGGCGCAACATCGTCATCACCTGCCGGTCCAGCGCGGGGTCCAGCCCCGAGGTCGGCTCGTCGAGGATCAGCAGCGACGGCCCGGTGAGCAACTCCATCGCAACCGACGCGCGTTTGCGCTGGCCGCCGGACAACTTGTCGACCCGGGTGTCTGCATGCCGGGTCATTTCGAGTTCCTCGAGCACCTGAGCGACGACCAGATTGCGGTCTTCCTTGGTGGTGTCCGGTGGCAGTCGCAGCTCAGCGGCGTATCCAAGCGCCTGGTTCACGGTGAGCTGCCGGTGCACGACGTCATCCTGCGGCACCATCCCGATGCGGCTTCGCAGCGACGCGTACTCGGCGTGGATGTCGTGGCCCTCGAACAAAACCTTCCCGCGGGTCGGGCGTGTCGCACCGACGATGACCTTCGCGAGTGTCGACTTGCCGGCACCCGAAGGCCCGATCACCGCGGTGAGTGTGCCCGGGCGCGCGGCGAACGAGATGTTGTCGAGCAGCGTGCGGCCGTGCTCGATGATCAGGGTGATTCCCCGGACCTCCAGGCCGCCGGTGCGCGTCGCGGCTTCGGTCTCGGTGCGACGGACCAGCGTGCCACCGGTGAAAACCAGGTCGACGTTGCCGATCGTGATCACGTCGCCCTCGCGCAGCAGTGCGTGGTCGACCCTGTTGCCGTTGACGAACGTGCCGTTGATGCTGCGGTTGTCTTGGATCTCGAGGCCGTTCGGCGTCGGCACCAACGTGGCGTGGTGACGGGACGCCAGCACATCCGGAATCACGATGTCGTTGTCGGTCGCGCGCCCGATGGTGACCGAGCCGGCCGCGCGCGCGGCCGCGCCACCGCCGCCGCCACGCAGGATCCTCATCATGCTGGTCGCGATGTTGGAGGTCTCGCTGGCGCCGCGGCCTGCCACCGGACCCATCTGGGTGGGCGCCTGATAGTTCGGCTGGGACACCGGGTATGGCGCGCTGGCCGGCCGCGGCGGCGACGTGCTCGGCGGGTACATCGGCCGCGACGACATCGACGGCGCCGCGGTCTGCCAGGAACTGCCCTGCGGCTGCGCGACCGGTACCGCTGTCGTCTGCGGGGGCCGCCCGACCGATCCGGTGTTGCGGCCTACCTCGAACGTCAGTCGCGGGCCGTCCGGGTTGCCGACGTGGATGGTCTGCCCGTCGCGGATGTCCACCGACGGCACCCGCCGGTGGTCGACGAAGATGCCGTTGAGGCTGCCGTTGTCGATCGCCACCCATCGACCATGGTCGAACCGCAGCACGACATGTGCGCGGGACACCAACGGGTGCGCGAGGCGTACGTCAGCACGCAGGTCGCGTCCGATGACCACGTCGTGGCCTGGCGCGAAGGTGCGCTGCGATCCGTCGGTCCGAACGGTAAGCGCAGGCGGCGCAGGTCGGCTCATCGGCACCAACTCTAACGGTACGTCGGCCCCGATCGGGGGAAGAGTTAATTCATGTTCCAGGCTTCGCCGTAAGTCGTGACGCTGTCACCGGCCTTGGAGATCAGCCGGGCGAACGGGCGCAGCAACACCCCACCGGCGGCGCCGGTCACGGTGCCGTGGGCGTTTGACACGGCGACACCGCCGTCCGGCCCGGTGACGTCGGTGGAGAACGTCGCGACCTCCTGGATGCCGGGGCCGTTGCCCAGGAACGATGACCTGCGTCTGGTCCAGGTTGATGTTCGCCGGGTCAGCCGGTTGCGGTCCAGCGGATACACCCCGTTCAGGAACGTGTCCCACTGCTGGATGGTCAACGTGCGACCCCCGCCGTCGAC